>NZ_HG992750.1:600000-1200000 GCF_905175385.1 Vibrio sp. B1FLJ16 | reverse complement strand
ATGTCTTGTTGGGAACGTCTGTGATGGTAACGTTGTTTTCTACTTTCGAAAGTCCGGCACTCATTATGAAGCACATCGCTTTATGGCAAGTAGTGGCGGTAGGCGCTACCGCAATCTGTCAGTTACTTTTCTGGCCGTTAGCGAGCAGTGAGTGGCAAATGTTACTGATGATGGTTCCGTTTATTTTGCTGATCGCAATTCCATTCGCTCATCCCAAAGTGATGTCAGGCTCAATGGATTACGTGATGATCTTTTTGTTGCTCTCCACTCCGGTATTGCCTTATACACCCGACGCAGGGCTCATGGCGCTCAAGGGTATTGCAATAATTGCGGGGCCAACACTAGCGCTACTGGCATTTAAGCTGATATTTCCCACCAATTTACTTCGTCGGCACCAAGTCCTCATGCATGCGATGTGGCGCTCTATGTCGTCACTTGCTTCTAACACTACCTCTTTCCCTTTCTGGCAAGCGAGGATGAAACACAGAGTTGCCAGGCTAACGAGTATGACCCGAAAAACCAGTTTGGACTGGCCGCAACATGGTCGGGCTGGGCTAGGTCTCTTAATGTTGGGGCAGTGTATAGAAAGCTTGCGTAGAGAAGCGGTTGAATCACCTGAGGGCTATCATCAGGCACGTCATCAGGTTTGGTACCGACGTTTACAGCGGGCGTTAAGTCATTCTCCACAGGATACGTTGGCAGTCTTACACCGCTATGTCGAACAAGAACAAAATCGTACACCGCAACTTTGCGCTCAAGCTCTGAGCACGGCTGAAGAGCTTGAGCAAACTAAGCCGCTTTGGGGACTTTAGTGAGGTGATTCGCACTGACTTTTTAAGCTATGTTATTTATCTAAGGGAGGTTTCCCTAAACCATTATTTATCATATTTTAAATGGTTTCTGTTCATCGGATTTTAACTATATACTTACTTTTCAAGATATTTATCTGAGTGAATGACGTGCTGAAATAGTGTTAATATACTAAATCATATCTAAGTGTATAAAAATCTTCGCTTCCTAGGTAAATATAGGAAGCAAAGATTATTTTAGTTCTTTATATATTATTAATTGGTGCCTAATAAATTATTTAGATAACTTTCTTTTAGCCCTAAATGTTAAACCCAATAAGCCCAAGCTGAATAATGCCAGAGATGTTGGTTCAGGTATTGGATTTGCAGGGCCGGGTGTTGGGACTGACCCGGAAAATGAGCCGGCCTTGATAAAAATAGCACTGTCTAAAATGCTATCGCCTGCATCTGCTATTGCAAATTTCATTGTGTGAGTTCCAGAATCCAAACCGGTTATAGCGGCTAGGAATGTATCGGTGAAACCATCGTATTCTATGTCAAAAAAAGGTCCACCATCATCAAGGTCGTTATTATTAAACGAATTACAATTTGGTCCTACACCGATGTATGGGTTACCACAATTAACATTATTAATCGATACGACCTGACCATCCGGAGCCATCGCATAGTTAACACCATCGACAAATAATGCAAAGGTATCATTGAAAGGGCTGTTCGCGTACTCGTTATACTCTTCTGATGCAAAGACGTAATTAAAAAATAGGTCGCCAGTCTCTGTAGTAAAATCGAACTCCAAGACATTAGCATCACTTGTACTTTGAGGTATTAAACTATCTAAATCAGAGTCACCGGAACCACCTTGGTCCGTAGTGGTGCCATCTGAGCTATTTGGTCCTTCCGCATCTGTAGCTGTACCAGATGTTAAGATTATGCCTTCATTAATGCCCAAACCTGACGACGTGCCACCTACAAAAGTTCCGGATTGAGTGCTGGAGCCTAAAACATTAATGTTGGTGACGGTTATCCCGGTTCCCAGAATAGTATTGGCTAAAACGACTCCATCGTTAGTACTTGTCACTACCAAAGATGCATTTGCTGAAGTCGATAAAGCCAACGTCAAAGTAGCTATTATCTTTCTCATAATATCTATCCTTATTTCTGTAAATATTAATTTTATTAACAGGGGCAAAGTAAAAAAGTAAAAGTAAAAAGAATTAACTTTGCGATAGATTTAACAGCAAGCTATATGCCAAATGATAATATTCATTATAAAACAGCTAAATACAAATTAAGGTTTTTCTGGATTTTTATTATTGTAAGAATAGCTGACATTGTTCTTTGGGGTTTTATAGGTTTTATAAGCAACGTAAACTGGGTTTATGTTTCCCTAATCATTTGTAAATAATAACGAAATGTTTTTAACACAATAGATATCGGTCTAAATTGGAGTTATCCACAGCTGTTGAGTAAACCGCGTCGCTATGGAAACGTCAGAAAGAGTGATTTACTGGGTGGAAACTTAACTGGCAGTAATGCAGTAACTCACTAAAGCAGACTTTTACAGTCAGTTAATTAATGAGTTACTGCATGAGTTTATTGCAGAGTTTGTGGATCGCCGAGCGCTAGGGCGACTTTTGATGTGGGCGGCTTGCCGAGTACTTTACAAATTTGCCAGCCGGCCTCATTGATGAGGTTGAGATCAACACCGGTTTCAATACCGAGCTGTTCACACAGATAGAGCACGTTTTCTGTTGCTACGTTGCCACTCGCTCCTTTTGCATAAGGGCATCCGCCTAAACCTGCCACAGCGCTGTCAATGGTGTTGATACCCATCAGCAAAGCCTGATAAATATTAGCCAACGCCTGCCCGTAAGTGTCATGGAAGTGAACCGCTAGAGCGTCTTTGGGTAGTTGTGTTAAGAGCGAATCCAGCATGGCGATAACGCGATTAGGCGTCGCTTTACCGACAGTGTCGCCGAGAGAAACCTCATAACATCCCATATCAAACAGCGTATTTGCGACCGCAGTGGTTTGCTCTGGCTTGATTATTCCCTCATATGGGCAAACCATGGTGCAGGACAAGTAACCGCGTACAGGAACATTGTGCTGCTTCGCCAATGCGATCACAGGTTCAAACCGCGCGAGACTTTGTGAAATGCTGCAGTTTATGTTTTTCTTGCTGAACGCTTCTGAAGCAGAGCCAAATACAGCGATTTGCTTTACACCACTTTCCAGAGCACGTTCAAACCCAGCGATGTTTGGTGTGAGAGCGCTATAAATGACATCTGGATGTTGCGTGATACCTGCAAATACCTGTTCAGAGTCGGCCATTTGAGGCACCCATTTCGGCGAGACGAAAGAGCCAGCTTCAATGTGCTTTAAGCCGCTGTTGCTTAGTTGATTAATCAAACGGATTTTATCGTCTAGTGTCACCGCCGCCTCATTTTGCAGTCCGTCACGTGCACCGACTTCGACGATGTTAACCTTCGCTGGCAGCATATGCTCGCTCCTTATCCTTACAGACGTTATCCGACGTTGAAGTTAAATGAAGCAGTATGGAGCCGTGTTGAACTTGATCTCCATGCTGGTAAAACACGTCATCTACGCATGCTGCTAGCGGAGCCGTGATGGTGTATTCCATCTTCATGGCTTCGAGCACTAACAATGGATCGCCCGCCGCTACTTCATCGCCCTTAGCTACCATGACTGCTGATATCACACCGTTTAGCGGCGCGGTCGGGCTAAGCTCATCGTCTTTGTTGTTAACTGACTCAAAGTTTGGTTGATGAGCAAATGTGCGTTGCTGACCGAGGTAAAACAGCGTTGTTTTTTGCTCGTTGTTGAGTGCATTAAAGGCGTAGCGCACGTCATCAATATTAACGATGAACTGGTTATCTTTTTCCAGCAGGTTTACCTGATGCCGTTCTTCGCCACATTGCGCAGTGAAGTGGTGAAGATGAGCTCCCGTTTCCTGAGGTGATTGGTACAAACGTATTTGATGGTTGGTATTTGCATCCGTAAAGTTAAATCGATAGACGTCGTCAGCCGATAGCCTAAAACCTTGTTTAGTGGGAGTGGGGAGCGCTGAATCGCCAGATTTCGAGGTGAGATCGCTCCAGCGAGCAATGGCAGCTAAAGTTAGCCAGACGGAATCCGACACATTTTGTTGTTCGCTAATACTTTGTTGGTGTTTGACGAGGAACCCTGTATCGAGCTCAATGTTTGCAAAGGCTGGCTGCGAAATAATGCTGTGAAGGTAACCAATGTTTGTCGTAACACCACGTACATGATACTGAGTTAACGCTTGTTTAAGCTGCTTTAATGCAATGTCACGGTTTTGCCCCCAGACAATCAGTTTGCTGATCATTGGATCGTAGTATTCGCTGATGGTATCGCCTTGGGTAACACCGCTATCAACGCGTACTAACGCTAGACGGACATTACTGTCTGAAACAGGTTCTTTTAAGTAATCAATGCGACCAGTCGATGGCATAAAGTCGTTAGCTGCATCTTCTGCGTAAATTCTTAGCTCGATTGCGTGCCCGTTATGCTTGATTTCGGATTGCGAGATCGGTAAACGCTCGCCAGCTGCGACTCTGAACTGCCATTCAACTAAATCAACGCCAGTGATCAGTTCAGTGACAGGGTGCTCTACTTGCAGACGGGTGTTCATTTCCATGAAGTAGAACTGCCCCCGGCTATCGAGCAAGAACTCAACTGTACCGGCGCCAACGTAGTCTATTGCTTGAGCAGCCTGCACCGCGGCTTCACCCATTTGCTTACGCAGCTCATCACTAAGGCTGGGTGCTGGTGCTTCTTCGACAACTTTCTGATGACGACGTTGAATAGAGCAATCGCGATCAGAAAGATAGACACAATGACCATGTTGGTCAGCAAATACCTGAACTTCAACATGACGGGGTTGCACAATACATTTTTCAATCAGAAGTTGTTTATCGCCAAAACTTGAAAGCGCCTCGCGTTGTGCGCCCTCAACCGCTAAAGGCATTTCGGCGACGCTGTTAACTACTCGCATGCCTTTACCGCCGCCTCCCAGGGTTGCTTTTAGCATGACCGGGTAACCAATTTTTTCCGCTTCAGCTAATAGATGCTCAACGCTGTTGTTGGTACCGTGATAACCGGGAACGAGAGGCACGTTAGCTGCAGTCATGATGGCTTTAGCTTGCGATTTGGAACCCATGGCTTCAATTGCGCTGGTGGAAGGACCAATAAATATAATGTCATTCTCACTGCACGCTTTAGCCAGTCTCGGGTTCTCAGAAAGAAACCCGTAGCCGGGGTGGATTGCATCGGCTTGCCATTTCTTTGCAGCACGGATAATTGCATCGATATCCAGATAAGACTCACTCGCCGGTGCAGGGCCAATAAACTCGGCGAAATCGGCCTGTTTTACATGTAAGCTACTGCGATCTGCGTCGGAATAGACGGCAATGGTTTCGATAGCCATGCTTTTCGCGGTTTTAATGATTCTGCATGCAATTTCACCGCGGTTTGCGATAAGTATTCTTTTAAACATGATTCCTCCAGTTGGCAGCGCGCTTTTCAAAAAAAGCAGTCAGACCTTCTTGTCCTTCAGCGGACACTCGGGCACTTGCAATAGCCCGGCTGGTATATTCGATTAATGAATGATCGATAGGCTGGTTGTCACAGCGTAAACAGAGTGCTTTTGCTGCCTGCATGGCATTTGGGCCATTAAGAAGTAGATTACCGATGATACGATTAACGGCGTCCCGAGGTTGACTGTCTATCTGATGAAGAATGTTCATCGACAGTGCGGTCTGCGAATCAATCAGCTCTGCGGTTAAAAAGTAACGTCGGCTTTGTCGTTGCCCAATCGATCGAATAACGTATGGGCCGATGGTGGCAGGTAGCAAACCGAGTTTCACTTCACTCAAACAGAAGCGACTTTCAGGTGTGCCGATGGCAATATCGCAGCAGCAGATCAGCCCGAGTGCACCACCAAATGCTGCGCCATGTACCATCGCAATGGTCGGTTTGCTAAAAGCATCCAGCGTATGCAGAAGTTTTGCTAATTGTTGGGCATCTTGCAGATTTTCCCATTCGGTCTTCGTGGCCATTGACTGCATCCAGCCCAGATCTGCGCCCGCAGAGAAGTGCTTCCCCTGTGCGGTTAACACCAAGGCACGCAGAGAATCGTCCTTTTCAAGCTGTTCTAGCGTTTCGATAAGTGAGGCGATCAACTCGTCATTAAACGCGTTATGTTTCTTAGGTCGATTTAAGCTCAGCCAAGCAACGTTATTGCCGTCTTTTTTAAGCAGTAGTCCGGTCATGTGACTTCCTTTGTCTGACATGTAAATCTGATAATCCAGTACTCGCTAACCATCACGTGAAAGTACTTTGGTGAATAGCGGGTAGTTAAGGTTTTCATTGCTTCTGGCTACATACGGAAGATGCCAAATTTACTGTCTGGTATAGGTGCATTAAGCGCAGCAGATAGAGCAATCCCAACGACATCACGGGTTTTCGCCGGGTCGATAATTCCATCGTCCCACAGGCGCGCACTGGCGTAGTAGGCATGGCTTTGAGTCTGGTATTGATCTGCGATGGGGCGTTTGAACGCTTCTTCTTCCTCTGCGCTCCAATTTTCTCCTTTGCGCGTTTTGATATCGCGCGTAACCTGTGCCATAACCCCGGCTGCTTGCTCACCACCCATTACGGAGATGCGGGCATTTGGCCACATCCACATCATGGTCGGGTCATAAGCGCGACCACACATGCCGTAGTTACCTGCACCATAGGAGCCGCCAATTACGACGGTAAACTTCGGCACGTCAGCACACGCAACAGCCGTCACCATTTTTGCGCCATGTTTGGCGATGCCTTCAGCCTCGTACTTCTGACCGACCATAAAGCCAGTGATGTTTTGCAAAAACAGCAGTGGAATTTTGCGTTGCGCGCACAGCTCAATAAAATGCGCGCCTTTTTGCGCCGATTCTGAAAACAGAATCCCGTTGTTGGCAACGATACCAATCGGCATACCGTGGATATGAGCAAAGCCACAGACTAAGGTTTCACCAAATAACGCTTTAAATTCATCAAATTGTGAATCATCCACGAGTCGGGCAATGACCTCTTTTACATCAAACGGCTTTTTGAGATCAGTACCGACGATTCCGTAAAGCTCCTGCGCAGTAAAGCGTGGTTCTTGGGGCTCTTTTTGTTTGAGTTGAACCGGTTTTAAGTGGTTGATTTGAGATACGGCTTGTCTTGCCAGTTCTAATGCGTGGTGATCGTTTTCTGCATAATAATCGGCCACTCCCGAAGTACGGCAGTGAACGTCTGCACCGCCAAGATCTTCGGCGCTGACTTCCTCTCCGGTCGCCGCTTTTACCAGAGGAGGGCCTGCTAAGAAGATAGTCCCTTGTTCTTTTACGATAATAGATACGTCGCACATGGCGGGTACATAAGCACCGCCAGCGGTACACAACCCCATTACTACCGCAATTTGTGGGATGCCTTTTGCCGACATACGAGCCTGGTTATAGAAAATACGACCGAAGTGATCCTTGTCCGGGAATACTTCATCCTGGCGGGGCAGGTTAGCACCACCAGAGTCGACCAGATAAACACAGGGCAGTTGGCATTTGTCTGCAATTTCCTGTGCACGCAGATGCTTTTTAACGGTCAACGGGTAATAACTTCCGCCTTTTACCGTCACATCGTTTGCTACGATCATACACTCGGTGCCGTCTATCACACCGACACCCGCAACCACTCCGGCGCAGGGTACGTAATCCGGATACACATCCCAGCCAGCAAACTGACCAATTTCCAGAAAAGATGAGCCAGGGTCGAGCAGGGCAAGAATACGCTCACGAACAGGAAGCTTTCCTTTCTTCTTCTGATGCTCTCGCGTTTTCTCGCCACCACCATCTTCTATTTGGGCGGTTACTGTATAAAGTTGATCTACAAGCGACGTCATAGAGCGGTAGTTTTCCTGATACTGCTCTGATTGGGTATTAATATTAGTCGTCAAACAAGCCATAAATAGCCGAGCTCCATTCGGTAGACGGGTGGTATCACCCGTCATCATTTAGGTTGAATAAGGAAGTTATTTAGAGTCAGAACGCCTGAGTGAATTGACTAGGCGCTTTCATTAAATAATTCGCGACCAATTAGCATGCGGCGAATTTCTGATGTGCCTGCGCCGATTTCGTACAGCTTCGCATCACGAAGTAAACGACCGGTATCAAATTCGTTGATATAGCCATTACCGCCGAGTAGCTGAATCGCATCCAAAGCCATTTTGGTTGCCAGCTCAGCGCTGTAGAGAATCGCACCAGCGGAGTCTTTACGTGTGGTTTCACCGCGATCACAAGCGGCAGCAACAGCGTAAACATAGGCTTTAGCGGCATTCATTTGTGTGTACATGTCTGCGATTTTCGCTTGCACAAGCTGGAATTCGCCAATGGATTTGCCGAACTGCTTACGGTCGTGGATATACGGCACAACGATATCCATACACGCCTGCATAATTCCAAGCGGGCCACCGGCAAGGACAACTCGTTCGTAGTCCAAACCGCTCATCAATACTTTCACGCCTTGATTTTCTTCACCGAGAATGTTTTCCGCAGGAACTTCGCAGTTCTGGAACACCAGTTCACAAGTGTTGGAGCCACGCATACCTAACTTGTCGAGTTTTTGCGCCTGAGTAAATCCAGGGTAACCGCGTTCGACAATAAAGGCCGTGATGCCTTTGGAATTCAGGCTAGGCTCAGTTTTAGCGTAGACAACGTAGGTGTGCGCATCCGGGCCGTTGGTGATCCACATTTTGTTGCCGTTTAGCAGAAATATATCGCCTTTACGTTCGGCTTTGAGCTGCATAGATACCACGTCGGAACCCGCGCCTGGCTCACTCATGGCAAGGGCACCGACGTGTTCACCGGAGATTAGTTTGGGTAGGTATTTCTCTTTTTGTGCCTGTGTTCCGTTGCGGTGGATCTGGTTAACACAAAGGTTAGAGTGTGCGCCGTAACTTAACGCAACTGAGGCAGATGCACGGCTGATCTCTTCCATAGCTATAACGTGGGCGAGGTAGCCCATGTTTGCACCACCAAACTCTTCGCTGGTGGTCACGCCTAACAGACCCATGTCACCTAATTTGGACCATAGATGGTTAGGAAAGTCGTTAGATTGGTCTATGGATTGCGCTAAAGGCGCAATTTCTCTTGCAGCAAAGCTGTTGATTTGCTCGCGAAGCAAGTCGGTATTTTCGTCATAAACAAAGTTCAGGGAAGAGTAGGTAGATTTCATTGCGTGTCCTTGCCTTTACGTCACCTACATCCCGATATAGCAGATTGATTCTGGTAGAGCGGATTGCTATCAGGTGACTTTTTCGCCTTTCATGGATCTAAGTGTGTTTGCACATCGCAACTGAGCTGCGTTTAACTCCATCATTACCGCTTGAATGTCATTCGCCTGCTGTTGCAATGCAGCCTTCTTCTCTTCGATTAACCGAATCATATAGTTCAACTGCTCTGTGCTTTGATCGGTATCGTAGAGTTCAAATAACTCTTTTATATCTGCAAGAGAAAAGCCCAATCGCTTACCTCGCAAAATCAGTTTTAGCCGAATTCGATCGCGACCATTGTAGATTCGTGTGTTGCCTTTACGTTCCGGAGTTAGGAGACCTAAATCTTCGTAAAAGCGAATACTTCGGGTTGTAATATCGAACTCCTTCGCGAGCTCACTGATCTTAAATGTATTCATGCTTTAACCTTACGACTTTCGTATAACATTCATCCGAATATACAATTCGTTAACGTTAAAGTAAATAACCAGTGATAACTCTTGAGCCTTGATATTACTGATGTTTACCTGAAACTTACAATTCACTCGAACAAACAACAACCTCAAACTTGACGTTAACGTAAATGTTAGTATAGTTATTACGTAAACGTCAACAAAAGGTTAATAAAATGAAAAATGAAACATGGATTGTTGCCGCTAAACGAACGCCGATCGGAGCTTTTCAGGGGGCTCTGGCTTCAACAGACGTCACTGAGCTCGGAGCGACAGCCATTCAGGGCGCATTAGCAGAAAGTCAGCTGGATGCAGAACAAATAGATGAAGTACTGATGGGATGTGTACTACCTGCTGGGGTGGGCCAAGCGCCTGCACGCCAGGCAAGCTTAAAAGCAGAACTACCACAATCGGTTGGTTGCACGACAATAAATAAAGTTTGTGGTTCTGGTATGAAGACCGTGATGTTGGCTCATGATCTTATTCAGTCAGGAAACGCGCGAGCTGTTATCGCTGGGGGAATGGAAAATATGTCTTCATCTCCTTATCTATTGAAGAAAGCACGAGAAGGTTTTCGTTTAGGTCACGAACAAGTGCTCGATCACATGTTTTATGATGGTTTGCAGGATGCCTATCAAGGCGAGCTAATGGGTGTCTTTGCTGAACAAACGGCGCAAAAGTATCAGTTTAACCGTGAAAGTATGGATGCATGGGCGCAGCAATCGGTGAAACGCGCTCAGCATGCGGTTGAACAGGGCTTATTCAAAGAAGAGACCGTGTCTGTAAGTGTGAAAAACAGACGCGGTGAGACCTTGGTAGTTGATGATGAACAACCGAGCAAACTCGATGTTGAAAAAATTCCAACCTTACGTCCTGCGTTTGCTAAAGATGGTAGCGTCACAGCCGCAAATTCGAGCTCTATTTCTGACGGTGCATCGGCAATGGTACTGGTAGACAGTGACTTTGCTCAGCGGAAAAATCTGCAACCACTTGCCAAAATCGTCGCCTATAGCACGCATGCAAGAGCGCCGGAAGAGTTCACTACCGCACCAGTATTTGCCATTGAAGCACTACTGGAAAAAACAGGTTGGGATAAATCGGACGTTGACCTTTGGGAAATAAATGAAGCTTTTGCCGTTGTGACTCAATACGCGGTGAAAGTGCTCGAACTTGATGAGAGCAAAGTCAACCCACGCGGTGGTGCTTGTGCGTTGGGGCATCCAATCGGCGCGAGTGGTAACCGAATTTTGGTGACTTTGATTCATGCACTTAAACAGACTGGTGGTAAACGTGGTGTTGCTTCGCTTTGTATTGGTGGTGGTGAAGCAACCGCAATCGCGATTGAAATCTGCTAATTCATTTTCAATATAACTCCTCTTCAGCAGAAGCTGAAAAATACAAGGACGTCATCATGACAGAACAAGTTAAGCAGTATATCGGCGGTGAATTCGCCATCTCCGACTCAAAACAATGGCTCGATGTCACTAACCCAGCAACCAATGAAGTGATTGCGCAAGTACCTTGTGCCACCGAATCGGAGATGAATGCCGCGATCGCTAGTGCAACAGAGACATTTAAGCGCTGGAAAGAAGTGGCTGCACCGGAGCGTGCGAGATTGATGTTGCGCTATCAACATTTACTAAAAGAACAGCACGACGAGTTGGCAATACTGCTTTCAAGCGAGACGGGTAAAACCTTAGCGGATGCAAAAGGTGACATCTGGCGCGGGATTGAAGTTGTAGAACAAGCAGCGAATATTTGCAGCTCAATGATGGGCGAAACGGTTGAAAACGTAGCAACAAGTATCGATGGTTATTCTTACATTCAACCACTTGGTGTTTGTGCTGGCATCACACCTTTCAACTTCCCAGCAATGATTCCACTATGGATGTTCCCAATGGCAATTGCTTGTGGTAACACCTTTATTTTGAAACCCTCGGAGCAAGTTCCACTGACGGCGATGAAGCTGGCAGAGCTTTTTGAACAGGCGGGCGCACCAAAAGGCGTATTGCAAATTGTTCACGGCACTAAAGAACAAGTCGACCGTATCCTCACCGACCCAGTTGTACGCGCGATCTCTTTCGTAGGTTCTGTGCCAGTGGGTGAGTACATCTATAAAACCGGTACTGACAACCTAAAGCGCGTTCAGTCATTTGCCGGTGCGAAGAACCATATGGTTATTATGCCTGACGCAAATAAACAGCAAGTGATTAATAACCTTGTCGGCGCATCAGTTGGTGCAGCAGGTCAGCGTTGTATGGCGATTTCGGTAGCGGTTTTTGTTGGTGAAACCAAAGAGTGGATTCCAGAGCTTAAAGAGGCGTTATCTCAAGTCCAACCTGGCGCGTGGGATGACGAAACCGCAGGTTATGGCCCGCTTATTAGCCCGCAGGCGAAGCAACGAGTGGTGAATTTGATTAACGAAGGTAAAGCGTCTGGCGCGAACTGTGTTCTCGACGGTACTGATTGCCAAGTAGCAGGTTTCCCTGACGGTAACTGGGTGGGTCCTACACTGTTTACCAACGTGACTACCGACATGTCGATTTATCAGGAAGAGATTTTCGGTCCAGTGCTGCTCACCATGGAAGTGGATGATTTAGATGAAGCGATTGAGCTGATCAACGCGAACCGCTTTGGTAATGGCACTTCTATTTTTACTGCCAGTGGCGCAGCGGCGAGAAAGTACCAGCACAATATTGAAGTGGGTAATGTAGGGATTAACGTGCCGATTCCTGTGCCATTGCCGTTCTTTTCGTTTACGGGATGGAAAGGGAGCTTCTACGGCGATCTGCATGCTTATGGTAAACAAGCGGTTCGCTTTTATACCGAGACGAAAACTGTCACTGCACGTTGGTTTGAAGATGACATCCCTAGTGGTCCGAATATGACCATTCAATTGAGCTAATCACTCAGGTTAGTCATATATCTAGCCAAGTCTTGAATGGGCTTGGCTTATTCAAATGCAATGAATCAGACCTTAGGACTTCAAGATGGATTTTGAATTAAACGAAGATCAAATCGCATTCGCAGACGTTGCGAAACAGTTCGCAGAACAGATGCTCGCACCACACGCCGCAGAGTGGGACGAAAAACAGCATTTTCCTAAAGATGTACTTCGTCAGGCTGGTGAGCTTGGTTTTCTGAGTATCTATACGCCTCCCGAGCACGGTGGTTTAGGACTTTCCCGGTTGGATGCTGCGATTATTTTTGAGCAGTTGGCGATGGGGTGTACAGCAACCACGGCGTTTATGACTATCCACAATATGGCGACTTGGATGATCACCAGTTTTGCTAAACCAGAAGTCGCTCAGCGATTTAGCGCTGACTTGATCTCAGGAGAAAAGTTGGCTTCTTACTGTTTAACTGAGCCAAATGCGGGATCTGATGCGGCTTCTCTGACGACAAGTGCAGTGCGCGATGGTAAAGAGTTTGTTTTGAACGGCGCGAAAGTATTTATTTCTGGTGCGGGAGATACTGACGTACTGGTCGTGATGGCGCGTTCTTGCGGCGAAGGGGCTGGAGGTGTTTCTGCCTTTATCGTTCCAGCAGATTGCGAGGGTATCAGCTACGGTAAGAAAGAAGCCAAAATGGGCTGGAACTGCCAACCAACTCGAATGATCAGCTTCGAAAATGTCCGTATTCCGGCTGATTATCTTCTAGGTGAAGAGGGCGAAGGCTTTAAGTTCGCTATGCTCGGTCTAGATGGTGGCCGAATTAATATCGCCACTTGTTCTGTCGGTACGGCACAGCAAGCACTTAACGAAGCAAAGCAGTACATGACTGAACGCAAGCAGTTCGGACGTTCACTGGCACAGTTTCAGGCATTGCAGTTCAAGTTGGCAGACATGGCGACAGAGCTTGTTGCTGCGCGTCAAATGGTACGACTGGCTGCCGCAAAACTCGATGCTGAACATGCAGAAAAGAGCGCATACTGCGCAATGGCCAAGCGCTTTGCAACCGATGTGGGCTTTAAAGTCTGTGACCAGGCGCTGCAAATCCACGGTGGTTATGGCTATATCAAAGAATACCCAGTCGAGCGTCATTTCAGAGACGTTCGTGTTCACCAAATCCTTGAAGGCACTAACGAAATCATGCGTCTGATCATTTCAAGACGTTTACTCACGGAAGGCGTTGAGTTGCTTTAGCTAATAAAGACACAGTCTTACCCTTACCTAAGGAATAGAAGGACTTAAAGATTATGACAGCACAAATCAAACTAGAACGCGAAGCTCACATCGCTAAGCTTACGATTAGTAATCCGCCTGCCAATACTTGGACGATTGAATCTCTTAATGAGTTAAAAGAGTTGGCGGTTGAACTCAGCAATGACCGTTCTGTGTATGCTTTGGTTCTGACAGGTGAAGGAGAGAAGTTCTTCTCTGCTGGCGCAGATCTGAACAACTTTGCATCGGGTGATAAATCGCAAGCGGCAGATATGGCGTTTGCATTTGGTGAAGCCTTTGAAGCGTTGTCAGCATTTGATGGGGTCTCTATCGCGGCTATTAATGGTTATGCGATGGGTGGCGGCCTGGAAGTGGCGATGGCGTGTGACATTCGTATCGCTGAAGAGCAGGTGCAGATGGCGCTGCCAGAAGCTTCTGTCGGCTTACTGCCTTGCGCGGGCGGAACACAAAACCTTACGGCTTTAGTTGGTGAAGGATGGGCGAAACGGATGATCCTGTGTGGCGAACGTGTGACAGCGGAGCGAGCGGAAAAAATCGGTTTGGTTGAAGAGGTGGTTGCAAAAGGGCAAGCGCTCGATGCAGCGATGGCTTTGGCGCAACGAGTAGCTGGTCAGTCGCCGAAATCTGTGTCTGCATGTAAAACGCTAATTCAAAACAGACGTAGCCAAACTCATGCTGCTGGGTTGGTATTGGAGCGTGAACTGTTCTTACAGCTTTTCAATACTCAAGACCAGAAAGAGGGCGTGAACGCTTTCTTGCAAAAACGTAAGCCGAATTGGACTAATAGCTAACGGGGGCGTCATGGCTAACAAACCATCTACTAACAATAAAGGAAGTACTACGAGCAAAGTAAATGTGTCAAAGGTAGGGTGTGCCGACGGTTCTGCTATTGGTGTGTTGGAGTTAGATAACCCTGCCGCACTTAACGCGCTTAATTACGTAATGATTGAGCAGTTATATAACCAGCTCCATGAATGGCAACAGGATGACAGCATTGTTGCCGTCGTTTTGCATGCACAGGGTGAAAAAGCATTTTGCGCAGGTGGTGACATTCAGGCGGTCTATCGAGTGTTAGAGAACAAAGAGCAAGATTTTGACTCGGCGTTTTCTGCAATGGAAACCTTCTTCGATTTAGAGTATCGCTGCGATCATCTAATTCACACCTATCCGAAACCCATCATTGCATGGGGGCACGGTTACCTAATGGGTGGAGGCGTTGGTGTGTTTATGGGTGCAAGCCATCGGGTGGTAGAAACGACTACGCGATTTGCAATGCCGGAAATCAAAATAGGCCTTTACCCTGATGTAGGCGCGACCTATTTCTTGAATCAGTTGCCGAAACATTTTGCGCTCTTTCTTGGTTTAACGGCGTGTCAGGTTAATGCCACAGATATGAAAGCATTAGGGTTGAGCCAATGGATTGCTTCGGCAGGCAGTAAGGAACATTTCTTTGCACAGCTTGCGTCTATCGATTGGAATAATGAAACCGACATCGATGAGAAGATCGCCACACTACTTCGAAGTGTAGAAGTTAAAGAGCCTGATGAAGGGTTGATGTTGCCTCATGCTAGATTGATAGAAGAGCTTTGTTGCGGCGACTTATCAACGATTGTCGAAGCGATAATCAGCGCTGATGTCAGCGATAAATGGTTCATCAATGCGCAAAAAGCGCTGAGCTATGGCAGCCCACTCTCAATAAACATTACCTATCAGCAACTGACTCAATACCAAGGCCTCTCACTGGACGCTTGTTTTGATATGGAGTTTAACCTCACCTTGCGCTGTGGACTAGAGGGAGACTTCAGGGAAGGCGTCAGAGCGCTGCTGATTGATAAGACCAATCAACCAAACTGGATTCACAACTGTGTTTCTGATGTTAAGCCAGAAGACTTAGAACGTTTTTTTTTCTCCGATAGATTCAGCGGAGTACCCACTGACTTCACTACAGTTAGCTTCGGCTGAACTATCGCAACTGAGTAACGCAGAATAGCGACAAGACAAGGAAGAGACAGAACATGGATAAAATAGCATTTATTGGTCTTGGCAACATGGGCGGTCCTATGGCTAAGAACCTAGTTAAAGCAGGCTTGAACGTTGAAGTTTTTGATTTGAATCCGAGTACCGTCGCTGAACTAGTTGGGCTTGGCGCTTCGAGTGCAGAGTCGGCTAGACAAGCCGTACAGGGAGCGAGTGTGGTCGTTACAATGCTACCAGCGAGTCAGCATGTAAAAGGTGTTTACCTTGGAGAGGATGGCATTTTAGAAAGCGCTGAATCGGGAACCTTGCTGATTGATTCATCTACCATCGATCCTGAGACCGCACGTCTGGTTGGCGAGAAAGCAGAGCAACTTGGCATCAGCTTTGTTGATGCCCCGGTGTCTGGTGGCGTTGCAGGTGCGGCCGCAGGCACATTGACCTTTATTGTCGGTGGCTCGCAAGAGAACTTTGTACGAGCGAAGACTATGCTTAGCCATATGGGCAAAAACATCTTCCATGCGGGCGAGGTTGGCGCTGGTCAGGTAGCAAAAATCTGTAACAACATGATGTTAGGCATTTTAATGAGTGGTACTTGCGAGGCCATTAATTTGGGGGTTGAGAATGGCCTAGATCCTAAAGTGTTGTCTGACATTATGTTGCAAAGCTCGGGACGTAACTGGGCATTAGAACTTTACAACCCATGTCCGGGCGTGATGGAAAATGCGCCAGCAAGTAATGGTTATCAGGGCGGGTTCATGAGCCAGCTAATGGCCAAAGATCTTGGTCTTGCCATGGAAGCCGCGGTTGCCAGCCAAACTTCGACGCCTATGGGTGGTCTCGCCCGCAGTCTTTTCGCTTTGCACAATAGTCAGGGCAACGGACAAAAAGATTTCTCTAGCTTGTTTGAGTTTTACCAAAAGCAAAACCAAGCCTAAGGAGTGCTTATGGAGTTAGCAAATAAGGTTATTGCGATCACTGGTGCAGGGCAGGGGTTGGGTAAACAGATGGCGTTATCGCTGGCAGAGAGCGGAGTGAATCTCGCACTGATCGATCTTAACCCAGAGCAACTTGGTGAAACTCAATCAGAGTGTCAATCGCTTGGGGTGACGGCTCGCAGTTATGTAACCAACGTGACAAACGAACAACAGGTTTGCGAGACATTTGCACAAATAGAAACGGACTTTAAACAGCTTAATGGCGTGATTAATAACGCTGGTATTATGCGCGATGGCATGTTCATTAAAGTCAAAGATGGTCAGATCACTCCAATGTCGCTGGAGCAGTTTCAGTCGGTTATGGATGTTAACGTTACTGGTACCTTTCTGTGCGGCCGTGAAGCGAGCAAAGTGATGCTTCATACTGACAGCAAAGGGGTTTTGATCAACATATCGAGTGTCGCTCGTGCTGGTAATATCGGCCAAACGAACTATTCCGCATCCAAAGCAGCGGTCGCGACCATGGCGACCGTATGGGCAAAAGAGTTGGGGCGGTTTGGTATTCGTTCGGTTGCGATTGCCCCAGGCGTGATTAAAACTGCAATGACGGACCAAATTAAACCAGAAGCGATGGAACGTTTAATCCGCATGATTCCTGTTGGTCGACTAGGCCTGGCTGATGAAATCTCAGCTACCGTGAAATATGTACTAACCAACGAATTCGTTACAGGGAGAGTATTAGAAGTCGATGGCGGTATGCGAATGTAAAGTTAGGAGCAGCACCCCCCCAACAACCTGGCTAACGATATTCTCGGATAAAGTTAGCCAGTCCTTATTCAATCTACCCCCTCAACCATAGCTTTATTGGCTAAGATTTATACCTGTCTTTGTGCGTCTGATGGCACTTCAATTCATCGCTTTACTCTAATGAAGCAAATAGAGAACTTCTAGAGCACGTTTGGTGATAATTTGCCCACCCTTAAAATCATTACATCTAAATGATTAGTGTACGTTGCAAATTTTTTTGAGGGGTTTATGTTGTTTGGTTGTGGTGTTAACAAAAATAACCATTCTTAAAGCATAGTATTTAGTAATTATTTGAAATAAAGTTACTTTTCAAGTGTCTTATGTAGCTAATCTGCCAAATTTCCAGTCCTGATCTTCTTCGATTTGTAAATCTTTTGACGTCTTCTATTAACATTTTTCTCGAAAATTAATTTGAGTTCGAACTAAATTTTAGGTAATTTATATTTAACTAACCGTTCAATTAAAAATGAAAGGGGATGAAATGCCGAAGGTGGGAATGCCTGAAATCAGGAAACCACAGCTGGTGAATGCGACGATGTCAGTGATCGACAGAGTTGGTTTACATGCAGCTAGTATCTCGTTGATCAGCAAAGAGGCTGGTGTATCTACGGGGATCATCAATCATTACTTTGGTGGTAAACACGGATTGTTGGAAGAAACGATGCGCGAGATCCTTCGCCAACTTTCATCGACGATCACGAAAAAGCTTCGTGAGCAGCCTGAAGATGCTCATCACCAACGTATCAACGCCATTATTGACGGCAACTTCGTAGGTTATCAGGCAGAAAATAAAGTCGCTAAAACGTGGCTGGCTTTCTGGTCTTACTCAATGCATGACGAGCAACTTAAGCGTTTGCAACGAGTGAATGAACGACGTCTGTTGTCCCATCTAAGAAGAGAACTAAAAGCACTATTAAGTGCGGAGCAAGCAGAGTTGGTTGCTCACGGGATAGCATCACTGATTGACGGTATATGGCTACGCGGCACGCTCAACCCGCAAGGCATCGATGCTGATAAAGCGAGGATCATTATCAACGATTATCTCGAAAAGCAGCTAACGTTTTACTCTCATAAAATATAAAAGTCACAGGTCTTCACTATGGAAATGAAAACACACTACATCGATGGTGCAATGTATATCGGATGTTCTGAAGAGCATTTCACCACTTACAATCCGGCAAATGGTGAGCCATTGGCCAATATTAAACAAGCAAACCAGAGCGATATGGAAGCCGCTATTGAATCTGCAAAGCGCGGTTTTGAGGTTTGGTCTGCAATGACGGCCATTGAACGTAGCCGGATTCTTAACAAAGCGGTAGCGATTCTGCGTGAACGCAATGACGAGTTAGCCGCTTTAGAAGTGGCGGACACGGGCAAGCCAATTCAAGAAGCTATCGCTGTTGATATTACGACAGGCGCAGATGTTATCGAATATTACGCTGGTCTTGCCCCAAGTTTGCAGGGTGAGCAACAACCACTCAATGAAAGCCAGTTTTTCTATACGCGCCGTGAACCTCTGGGAATTTGCGCAGGTATTGGCGCCTGGAACTACCCGATTCAAATCGCAATGTGGAAATCAGCACCAGCACTGGCTGCCGGTAATGCAATGATCTTTAAGCCGTCGGAAGAAACACCGCTTACAGCGCTAAAGCTTGCGGAAATTTATTCTGAAGCGGGTCTTCCTGATGGTGTGTTTAACGTCGTGCAGGGTGACTATCGAGTAGGGCAGATGCTAACGGCGCATCCGGATATTGCTAAAGTATCGTTCACAGGAGAGTCAGGTACTGGCAAAGTTGTTATGGGTGACAGTGCAAAAACGCTTAAGCAAGTGACGATGGAACTCGGCGGTAAGTCTCCCCTGATCGTATTCGACGATGCGAAACTGGACGATGCGGTATCAGCAGCGATGGTCGCTAACTTCTACACTCAGGGTGAGGTATGTACCAACGGTACCCGGGTATTTGTTCATGAATCTATCTACGACGACTTTGTTGCACAGCTTAAAACTCGTAGTGAGAAATTGGTTGTTGGCGACCCACTTGATGAAAATACACAAATCGGTGCCTTAATTTCAAAAGAACATGAAAGCAAAGTGCTGTCAGCGATTGAGAGCGCAAAAGCGAGCGGTGCCACTCTGCTGACCGGCGGTTACAAAGTAACAGATAATGGTCTGCAAAATGGTAACTTCGTTGCTCCAACCGTATTTATCGACTGTGACGACAGCATGAGCCACGTACAGCAAGAGATCTTTGGTCCTGTAATGTCCGTGCTTAAATTTAGCGAAGAAGCTGAAGTTATCGAGCGAGCTAACGATACGGACTATGGCTTGGCTGCTGGTGTCTTCACTCAGAACCTCTCTCGCGCTCATCGCGTAATTCATAAGATTCAGGCAGGTATCTGCTGGGTTAATGCATGGGGTGACTCTCCGGCAGAAATGCCAGTTGGTGGCTATAAGCAATCCGGTATTGGCCGTGAGAACGGCGTCGAAACACTGAAGCACTACACGCAAACTAAGAGCGTACTGGTTCAGCTTAGCGACTTCGAAAGCCCTTACGCCTAAACACACCTAGGAGACACAAAATGAAACAACACTACGATTATATTATCGTCGGTGCGGGTTCGGCCGGCTGTGTGTTAGCGGATCGCTTGAGTGAGAGTGGTCAGCACTCAGTATTATTACTGGAAGCGGGTGGTACGGATAAGAGTATTTTCATCCAAATGCCAACAGCACTTTCGTACCCGATGAATACTGAAAAATACGCTTGGCAGTTTGAGACCGTACAAGAAGATGGTCTTGATGGACGCCAGTTGCACTGTCCTCGCGGTAAAGTTCTCGGTGGTAGCTCTTCTATCAACGGTATGGTTTACGTACGTGGCCATGCTTGCGACTTCGACCAGTGGGAAGAAGAGGGAGCTAAAGGTTGGAATTACCAAGCGTGCTTACCGTACTTCCGCAAAGCTGAATCTTGGGTCGGTGGTGCTGATGAGTACCGAGGTGACAGTGGTCCGCTAGGCACATGTAGCGGCAATGACATGAAGCTGAACCCGTTGTATGAAGCCTTTATTGAGGCTGGTAAAGAGGCTGGCTATCCAGAAACTGACGATTACAACGGTTTCCAGCAGGAAGGCTTCGGTCCGATGCACATGACCGTTGATAAAGGCGTACGTGCTTCAACCTCTAATGCATACTTAAGCCGTGCTAAAAAGCGCAAGAACTTCACGCTCATGAAGCGAGTGACTGTGCGTCGTGTGTTACTTGAAGAGACAGGGCTACAAGGCAAGAAAGCGGTCGGCGTTGAATTTGAGAAAGCAGGTTCAATTCAGCAGTGTTTCGCGAAAAATGAAGTCATTTCTAGTGCAGGCTCAATCGGCTCGGTACAGCTACTTCAACTTTCCGGTATTGGTCCTAAAGATGTACTGGAAAAAGCGGGCATTGAGTTGAAACACCAGTTGGAAGGGGTAGGTAAAAACCTGCAAGACCATCTGGAAGTGTACTTCCAATACCACTGTAAGCAGTCAATCACACTGAACAGTAAACTAGGCTTGGTGAGCAAAGGGCTAATCGGTACCGAGTGGATTCTGACTCGAAAAGGTCTTGGCGCAACTAACCATTTTGAATCGTGTGCGTTTATTCGTTCGCGTGAAGGATTAAAGTGGCCAAATATTCAATATCACTTCCTACCTGCAGCTATGCGTTATGACGGTCAGGCTGCCTTTGATGGCCATGGTTTCCAGGTTCACGTCGGCCCTAATAAACCAGAGAGCCGTGGCTCGGTGGAGGTGGTCTCTTCAAACCCGAATGATAAGCCAAAGATTGAGTTTAACTACATCTCGACCGAGCAAGATAAACAGGACTGGCGTGACTGTATTCGTCTGACGCGCGAAATTCTCAATCAACCTGCGATGGATGAGTTCCGTGGCGATGAGATCCAGCCAGGTCTCAATATTACTACCGACGAGCAAATTGATGAGTGGGTTAAGCAAAATGTTGAGAGTGCTTATCATCCTTCATGTAGCTGCAAAATGGGTGCAGACGATGATCCATTAGCAGTACTCGATGAGCAGTGTCAGGTACGCGGCATCCAGGGTTTGCGTGTTGTGGACTCGTCAATTTTCCCAACCATTCCAATGGTAACTTGAACGCGCCAACCATCATGGTTGCAGAACGGGCTGCGGACATGATCTTGGGTAACGCACTAGAAAAATCAAATAACACTCCGGTTTGGATTGCACCGAACTGGCAAGAGATGCAGCGAATGCATCCACCGAAAAGAGACTTAGATTCGATCTCTTAATTATTTATAAAGCTAAAAGTCAGAAATTATAAAAATCACTAAATATCAAAAGGAATTCAATATGTCTAAGATGACGAAAATACTATCAACTATCGCATTAACTTCTGTCGCTACCGGCGCTTACGCAAACCAATGTGAAACCGTTCGATTTGCCGATGTAGGCTGGACAGACATTACCGCAACCACGGCTGTAACCACAGAGCTACTGAAAGGCTTGGGTTACAAAACCAAGACGGATCTGCTTTCTGTACCAGTAACTTATTCTTCTATGGCGAACGGCGACATTGATATCTTCCTTGGTAACTGGATGCCAACGATGGAAGGTGACATTGCTAAGTACCGAGATGCTGGCACTGTCGAAACAGTAAAAGCGAATCTTGTCGGCGCGAAATACACTCTGGCAGTACCAAAATACGTTTATGACGCAGGTGTGAAGAGTTTTGCTGACCTGGAAAAACATGCCGACAAATTTAAAGACCGCATTTACGGCATCGAACCAGGTAACGATGGTAACCGCCTGATTCAATCCATGATCGACAGCAATGCGTTTGGTTTAAAAGACTTCAGCCTGGTTGAATCAAGTGAAGCGGGCATGGTGTCACAAGTATCACGTGCGGTACGTCGCAATCAGTGGATCGTTTACTTGGGTTGGGCGCCGCACCCAATGAACAGTAATGTTGAAATGGAATACCTATCGGGTGGCGATGATTTCTTCGGTCCAAACTACGGTGGTGCAAACGTTTATACAAACGTACGTCAAAACTACCTTGCTGAGTGTCCGAATGTGGGTCAACTCGTGAAAAACCTAGAGTTCAGCCTAGAAATGGAAAACGAGCTGATGGAAGCGATTCTTAACCAGAAGCAAAAGCCATCTAAAGCGGCACAGGCATGGTTAAACGCGAACGCAGATAAAATCGAAGCTTGGCTGAAGGATGTGAAAACTGTCGATGGCCAGGATGCAAAGACTGCGATCTCAGCGTATTTGAAAACAAACGCTTAATTCGTTTTATAAACTCGATGTGAGTTGCTATTGAGGTATATCGGTGGGCAGCAATGCCCACTTCATTAACGAAAAGGTTTTATTGTGAATTTTATTACGGACAACAAACTACCGTTGGGCCAATGGATGGAAACTGGCGTCGATTGGTTAACCATCAATGCATCAGGTTTTTTTGATGCAATCTCTATTACTCTTGAAACCATTATTATGTTTGTGGTGGATATCTTTAAATGGATGCCGCCAGCTGCGCCGATTATTATTACAGCGGCACTGGCTTGGTTTTTACATCGTAGCCTCCCACTGGTTATATTTATCGTATTGGCACTGTTGGCGATTCTTAACCTTGGCTACTGGCAAGAAATGCTGGAAACCTTTGTTCTTGTGTTTGCAGCGACAACGATTTCCGTATTAATTGGCGTTCCACTGGGGATCATGGCAGCGCATCGTCCTTGGTTGTACACGTTACTCAGACCTATTCTGGATTTGATGCAAACCGTACCGACATTTGTGTACTTGATTCCGACATTAGTTTTGTTTGGTTTAGGCATTGTACCGGGACTGATTTCAACCATCATTTTTGCTATTGCAGCACCAATTCGATTGACTTATTTGGGCATCATCAAAGTGCCAGAAGAGCTGCTGGAAGCGGGTAAAGCATTTGGTGCAAGCCGTATGAAATTGCTGTTTAAGGTGGAGTTACCAGCGGCATTACCTAGCATCATGGCAGGAGTTACCCAATGTATTATGCTATCTCTTTCGATGGTGGTCATTGCCGCACTAGTAGGTGCAGATGGTTTAGGTAAGCCTGTCGTACGTGCACTGAATACGGTAAATATATCGCAAGGTTTTGAAGCTGGTTTAGCGATTGTTCTTGTTGCAATCATTCTTGATCGCTTATGTAAAGCACCAAACCAGAAGGAGGCTTAATCATGGACGCAATTACTATTGAAAATCTTGATGTGGTGTTTGGTCAGCAGCAATCACAAGCTTTGACTTTGCTGGACCAGGGTAAGTCTCGCCAGGAGATCATCGACGAAACCGGTCAGGTCGTCGGTGTTGATAATGTTTCTCTAACGGTCAAACGTGGTGAAATCTGTGTATTGATGGGTTTGTCTGGTTCTGGCAAATCCAGCTTGCTTCGTACAGTAAACGGACTCAACGATATTTCTCGTGGCTCTCTGAAAATCCAGGATGGCGATGATATGGTGGAGCTCGCTAACTGTGATGAGCAGACGCTACGCCATCTACGTACACACCGAGTATCTATGGTGTTCCAGAAGTTTGCTTTGATGCCTTGGCTAACGGTACTAGATAACGTTGCCTTTGGTCTGGAAATGCAAGGTATAGGTAAAGCAGAGCGCCGTGCAAAAGCACGTGAACAGTTAGAAATGGTTGGCTTGTCAGAATGGGAGAGTAAGTTCCCGCATGAGCTTTCTGGCGGTATGCAGCAGCGTGTGGGCTTGGCTCGTGCTTTTGCGATGGACACAGACATTCTCCTCATGGATGAACCGTTTTCAGCACTTGACCCACTGATCCGAGCGCAGCTGCAAGACGAACTGATTCTGCTGCAAGAAAAGCTGAACAAAACGATTTTGTTCGTGAGTCATGATTTAGATGAAGCGCTTAAAATTGGTAACAATATTGCCATTATGGAGTCGGGTAAACTGATTCAGCATGGTAAGCCAGAGCAGATCATTCTGGCACCAGAAACCGATTATGTGGCGGACTTCGTTGCCCACACGAATCCTCTGAATGTGCTTAAAGGACGTTCTCTAATGAAGTCGAGTGATGCTCTGGTACGTGAAGAAGAGCGTGTGCTTATTTGTCCTGATAAAGAAATTTGGGTGACGCAAGATTCGAAAGGCCTGAGTTTGTCGGACTCTGAACAGTCGCTGATTCAGTGGGTGAGCGAATCATCGAACCTCGATGATGTCGAATCCAACTCTCTGGTTCAGGTTAGCCCGAACATCAGTATGCGCGAAGCGATAGAGCTTAAGCAGCGCAGTAACCAGCCTCTGTTGCTGGTAGAAGATGACAAGTTGGTTGGTGTCCTGAGCGACAACGAGTTGTACGACGCATTACTGGGTAAGTTCAGATCTAAACGAGTGGCTTGATAAAGCCAGGCTTGTTGAAATGAAGACTAAAAGAGCCGCAGTTACTTGCGGCTCTTTTTACTACGCAAAGAAATGTCTATGATTTCTGTTCATTTTCTTCTGTGTTCTGGTTAACCGCCTTTGCGATATCCTGCACGGTCTCGACTAAATTCATCGGCATTGGAAAAACAATGGTCGATGTCTTATCGGTCGTGATTTCGGTTAGTGTCTGCATATAGCGTAATTGCAAGGCATTTGGGGCTTCGTTTAGCATTTTCGCCGCCTCTTTTAGCTTTTTAGAGGCCTCTAATTCACCGGCAGCATGAATGACTTTTGCACGACGATTACGTTCTGCTTCGGCTTGTCGAGCAAGTGCTCGGACCATACTTTCATTCAGGTCAACGTGCTTCACTTCTACAGTAGCAATCTTGATGCCCCAGTCATCGGTCTGTTGATCGAGAATCGACTGCAAATCTTTGTTAAGTCGTTCACGTTCAGAGAGCAGTTCATCCAGCTCATGCTGGCCTAATACGGAACGCAGCGTGGTCTGAGATAATTGACTGGTCGCTTCGCTGTAACTCTCAATATTATTAATCGCCATCTGTGGATCCACAACTCTGAAATAAACCACCGCGTTTACTTGCACAGATACGTTGTCCTTGGTGATCAGATCTTGAGTGGGCACATCCAATACAATGGTACGTAAGTCTACACGCACCATTGTTGGATAAAGGGGATTAAGATGATCAGGCCTGGTCCTTTGACTTCTTGAAAGCGACCCAAGAAGTACACCACGCCTCGTTCGTATTCGCGTAGCACTTTGAAGATTTGTGTCGCTAGTGCGAACAACAGTACTAGGATCACACCAGTAGTGTAGAGCATCATATTCGCCTCCTATTTCTCAGGGCGGTCACTGTTAAAGGGATGGTCACTGGCCTTTACGGTTAAGGTTAGTCCTTTAACATCCACAACGGTAACGTGATCACCTTGTTTTAGTCCTTGATTATCTATGGTTTCGGCTTCTGTTTTGGCTTGCCAAAATGCGCCGTCCATTTGCACGCGTCCTTCACCGCCAATAAAGTCATCACTGACTACGGCAGATTTACCTGGATACGTTTCTAAGCCGGTAACCACTTTTCTGCGGCGAATTTTTACTAACATACCAACCGTCAGGACGATCAGGGCGACAGAGAAAATTGAAAGGCCAATAATGAGAGGCAGTGCTACCTGAAATCCCGGCAAGTCGCTGTCCATCAGGAATATTGAGCCCAAAACAAACGCAACCACACCACCTAAGCCTAACACGCCAAAACTCGGGCTAAATGCCTCTGCAATCATTAATGCGATACCCAGTAGTAATAGTCCTAAACCGGCATAATTGACGGGCATCATCTGCAGGGCGTACATAGCCAGCAATAAGCAAATGCCGCCTAAAACACCCGGCAAACCAATCCCGGGGTTATAGAACTCTAAAAGCAGACCATAAATACCGATGAGGATCAGAATATAGGCCACATTCGGATTGGTAATAACGGCTAACATTTCTGCCCGCCAATCTGGCACTCTCTCTACCCAGACAGGATTGTCTAGTGACAATGTCACGGATTGATTGTTTATCTTAACGGCTTTTCCGTTAATGGCCTTAACCAGATCTTCTGGTGAGTTAGCAATGTAATCAATGACGTTAAGTTCCAGTGCTTCGGCGGCGTCTAAGCTGGCGGCTTCGCTTACAGCTGTTTCTGCCCATTCAGCATTCCTGCCGTGCAACTTCGCCAAGCCTTTAATATAGGCTTTTGCATCATTAATGACTTTCTTCTCCATCGCTGTTTTAGCGGGCACTTTGTCGGAGTTCTCGTTTTGATCTTTTGGTTTGTCTTCCGATTTTGAATCTTGTTCGTCACCTGAAGTTGGGGCTTTTGGTGCGCCGCCACCTAATGCTACAGGGGTCGCGGCACCCAGGTTCGTGGCTTCTGCCATCGCTGCGACATGACTGGCAAGGAGAATATAAGTACCAGCGCTGGCTGCTCTGGAGCCTGATGGACCGACCCAGGTTGCGATAGGTGTTGAGGAAGTCGTTATTGCGTGAATGATATCGCGCATTGCACTATCTAGGCCGCCTGGCGTGTCCATCTTCAAGATGACTAAACTGACGTCTTCACTTTGAGCTTGTTCGATTTCTCGCACGAGGTAATCGCTGGTGGCGGGGCCTATAGCGCCTTTGACTGGCACAACCCATACTGTATTTGCCAGCGCCTGACTGGCAAATATGATGAGTGATAAGAGGCATAGCCGTATTCGTTTCATACAGTCCTCCTCGTAAAGTGACAGGACTTATTGAAAGCTAATTTAAGTATATACCTAAGTAATTCGGGTGGGGTCAGTGAATATGTATTAGCTTGGCTGGTGGATGGGAGCGAGCTGACGAGTTGTAGTTTTAACGTGGAATAACAGGTTAACAGGCAAAGTGCTAAAAATTACTTTGCCTGTTATATCTAAGGCTAAGCGACCCGATAGCCTGAGAAGGTCTCTAGTACTTCATGCATTGGCATCGGCTTGTAGAAATAGAATCCTTGTAGATCTTTGATGTTCCAGACTTTAAGTTTACGCACCTGGCTGGCTGTCTCGACACCTTCAGCAACGATAGTTAACCCCAGTTCATTAGACATACTGGCAATGTTGCGCACCAATGTTTTTGCTCGATCATTGTGTTCAATTTCGTCGATATAGGATTTATCGAGTTTTACGATGTCGAGAGGGAAGTTACAGATACTACTAAATGATGAGTAACCAGTACCAAAGTCATCCAGTGCGAGCTGCACGCCTAAACGTTTAATCTCATTAATACAGTTAATTGACTCAGCTTCTCCACCCATTAGCATACTTTCGGTAATCTCCAGAACAAGGTTACCCGCAGACACCTGATGCTCTTCAATTACATTTTTTAGATAGCTGATTAATTTTGAGTGGTAGAAATGACGCGCACTCAAGTTAATGTGAACAGAAAATTGAGGTAATCCTTTAGCTTGTCGCACTTTGTTAAGTGAACCGATAAATGCACACGATTGTTTGAGGATGGACTCTCCAAGCTCAATAATCAGTTTTCCTTGCTCAGCCATAGGTATAAAAACAGCAGGTGATACCATACCGAGAGAGGGGTGGTTCCAGCGCGCAAGTGCTTCAAAGCCAATAACTTCCTCAGTCTTTGCGTCAACAATCGGCTGAAAATACGGGATGATTTCTTCTCGTTGAATAGCAGATTCTAAGTCACGGTTAATGACCATCAACATTTCTGCTTGCGCTGAGAGTTCTTCGTCCGTAACGAATACTTCACGAATTTTTCGCCCCCGAATAGATTGCGCAGAATGACGAGCGGCAAGAAGCAGGTGCTCTACAGGCTGGTGAGTGATTTTGGTGTCCATCATCACCGCTTTTGTATCTAATGACACCGTAATGTCTGAAAATACGGCCTTATAAGATAGCTGGTTGAGAAGGCGGTTAGTGGCTTCAATCAATTCTTGGTGCTTTGAGGTCTCTGGAATTAGGACGATAAATTCATGTTCGCTGATACGGCCTATCTGATTAGTACCAAGGTGTTCCCTGAGTAATTTTGAAACGTGTTGAAGCGCTTCATCAAAGACGTAGTGCCCGTATACTTCCGTCACTTGTTTCAATTGCTTACTGCAGATGTAAATAAACGAAAAGCGGTTAGGTCGCGTTTTGACAAGGTTCTCAAGGGAAGCGAGGATCACTGGGCGGTTACAAAAACCAGAGATGGGGTCGAACTCGGTTAGTTTCTGAATCATTTGAGCTTGCTGTTTGGTCTCACGTATATCTTGAAGTAACAACATTATCGCACTTTGCCCTTTACACTGAATCAGAGCTGCTTCTAACTGGCAATCAATGATCTCTCCTTTACCGTCGAGTATTTGAGCTTCGAATTGCGTTCTGCCATTTTCAAGTTCAATCAACATCCCTTCCAGTTTTGACTCGTCTTCTTCAGGCGAGCAGAGTGATTCAAGAGGGCGGTTAATGAAATCAGATTTTTGGTATCTGAGTATCTCCATTGCACGTAGGTTAGCATCGACAATTTCACGTTCGATAACGAAGATCATTCCAAGAGAGGTGCTATTGTATAGCGCGCCAAAATTCTCTATTGAATCTTTTAACTGCAATTGTGTTAATGAGGTACTTTCAGATAGCTTTCGGACTAACTTTGTTGCTAGTTCAAGCTCATCTTTAGTTACGGACTGCACACCATCCAGTTGATATTCCGAGGCTATTTGATGAATGTCTTCTGCAAAATGTGCAAATCGTGTCGCGACTTTAATTCTAAAGATGATAAAAGTAACTATTGCAATAATCGCTGCGGCTAAGCCTACCGAAGCAAATAAGTAGATGAAAAGCGCACTCCCTTTCTTAAAATATTCGCGTTTCATCTCTGTTGTCAGCCACGCAATCGGTGTTCCACTCAGATCATTTAACTTGGAAGCGGTTACAATTGTGTTCGAAGTTTTTTCTATGTTTCGGGCGAGGTTATGCTTCGTTGAGTCTAATAGATCGAGTGAGTTTTGTGTTGAAAGCACAGTACTGTAGTCGCCCGGAAAACGGACGGAGAGGTTTCTTCCCCAAAGCATCCACCCGTTCGAAATACTGCTGCTATCACTGTTTCTGACTGGCGTCAGGCTAAGTCCCCAAATGGTGTTATCTATTCTCAGCAGCCCGGAAAGTGATGTTTTATGGGAATCGGGGAGATTACTCATTGATATCAGATATTGCTGAATGAGAGGGTGAGTGGCCAATTTACCAGATAACTGAGCAGAGATTTCAGGGGAGTTTTCACGAGTCAGGGACAAGAATTCTTTCCCATCAAGCGTCAGAAAAGACATTAAGTCCAGGCTTAGGGAGTCGAGGGTCTCAACATAAAGGTTTCGCTCGGTGTAGCCCTTTATATCATGCTCGATAAAAAGGTCATGGGTTTCATCCCAATAAGCCCAGTCGTAAGACGCCTCTTCTTGTTGAGTCACCATCATATCAACCACGGCTAGTGCCTGCTTGTTGGCATGGTCTATTTCCATATTTTCTAGCTCGTCTAAGCTGTACAGAAAAAAATACCGGCTTATGAGCAGGAAACTTATCACCATTCCCAGCAAACCAAGAGAAAAGTATAAAGCGGTTTTATATCGAAGGTTTGAGTTGGTTAGATGAAGCGCTTTCATTAAAAATTTGTTACAGCTATAGATTTGATGAAAGTTTATGATATTTGGTTATTGAATTTTTTGATTCATATCTGATTTTTTCAAAGCAAACTGGCATTATTTTAGTTTAATGCTATCAGACTGCTTTTGCTTTGCTCTTGATATAAATATTCAATCAAAAGCTTGGATTATGCATATTCAGTGGTTTGCATACAAAAGTTACTTGCTGGAAACACCAAATCGTCAGGTCATTACCGCCCTAGTTTATCCTCGCTACACCATGCATCTTGCGGTTGTTTGTGTGTCAATTTATTGAGAGGTAAGACTTATCGAGTTTATAAATACCGGCTCCGGTATTAAACTGAAGAAAAACGAACGGAGTTTACGATGTTTATTATTTACCGCTTAGTCAAGTTAGCTATCATTTGTATGATCTTTTTTACTATTTACGACTTGGTCGCACACGGTGAGATCACCTGGTTTGATCGTTTAATGGACGTTTTCAATTAAGTAGATATAAAAGGTCATCAGGCACTATTACCCAAGCGAGCGAGACGTCATGTCGCTCGCTTTAGCTATCTTCTCAATGCATATCACGCAGTATTGAATTTATTAATCCCATCTTTTATTTGTTTTACATTGCTGTGGAGTGGTGCAACCGCAACTTGTTAAAGTAATGTTATCCTTTACATGTGTTAACGAAACAAGATTGAGTCATGATCAGAAATCCACTGGAGTCATTTATTCAGGCTGATGGAATGCCGACTTTTGGTCATCTAGAGGCGATTCCGCGATATTTAGAGCTTGAAAACTTCCAATATAGAAATGAAATGGATAAACCAGTAACGAAGATACGCAAGTATTTCGATTTTAAGCAGTTCCAGTTTGTTTCTTTAGTGACCCCTGACTATCTTGTCGGTATTGCGATTGCGGACATTCGTTATTTAGCGACTGGATTTTGTTATTTGTTTGATATTAAGAACAACGAACTCATTGAGCAACAATGGCTCAAGCCTTTCAACGTCGGCTATCAGACGGAGCCTTCGAGCTGGTCAAGCGTGGCTAATCTTGCAGACAACGCCATTCAGTTCTCTATTCAAGAAGGGGTTTGGCATGTTCACTTTGTCACAGACTCTGTAAATGCGGTTTTGCGTTTAAAACCAGAGCCTGATAGTGAGCCGCTAATGTTGTGCACTCCTACAGGCTATTCAGGCTGGACTTATACGCAGAAACATAATGGGTTAGCTGTGACGGGAAATCTGTTTATTTTGGGACAGGAGCAAGACTTAAATCATGTCTCAGCTGGTTATGATTTTTCCGCAGGTTATATGCGAAGAGAAACCAGTTGGCGATGGGCAAGTATTAATCATATTAGTGATAAGCAATGCTTGGGATTGAACCTTGCTGTTGGGGTGAACGAAACCGGTTATTGTGAAAATGTGGCGTGGATAAATGGAGAGCGTCATTTGATGGCTCCTGTACAGTTTCATTTCTCACGTAGTAATCCTGAAGATCAGTGGAGGATTACCTCCCATGACGGGAGCATTGATCTGACTTTTACTCCTTTAAACTGCCGCTCAGAGAAGAAGAATTTTTGGCTTCTCAAAACCAACTTCCGCCAATATATCGGTTATTTTAGTGGTTCTGTTACTGACAGGCATGGCAAAAAACATGAGTTGAATGATGTTGTGGGACTGACAGAAGACCATTATGCAAAATGGTAACAACGGACAGAAGGGCTGCGAGTGCAGCCCTTCTGGTTTTATCTGACTTTTGACAGAATATCGCTTACCACTTTGTCCGGGGACTGGTCGATATCGATGTATATTGCTTCTTGTTCAGTAGGCTCTATAAGGGTTTTAAACTGACTTTCTAACATTGCTGAACCCTGAAAGTAATGATCTTCTCTTGCCTTAAGTCGTGACCAGATCGTATCAAAATCTCCTTTCAAATAGCAGAATGTTAGATCATCGCAGCCCTTTCTTAACGCATCTCTGTACTCGGGTTTGAGCGCGGAACAGGCCAGAACTAAGTTTTCTTGCTCTTGGATTAGGGCATTTAGCGTTAACAACCACTCTTTTCTGTCTTCGTCGGTAAGAGGAATTCCATTCCTCATTTTTTCGACGTTTTCTACCGGATGGTAATCATCACCATCAAAAAAAGGAATGTTTAGAGATTTAGCTAATGAGTCTCCGATCGACGACTTACCACACCCAGAAACACCCATAACAACGTATTTTTTATTCATATTATTAACTCTTTATCAGGCTCAATGGGCAAACTTATCGCCACCAAAGTGCAAGCTCTGGGAACACAATCACAAGAGCCAGAACACTCACTTGAAGTGCTATAAACGGAAGTAGTGCAGTGAAGATTTCACCAAGGCTTATGTCTTTAGGTGCAACGGATTTTAGATAAAATGCTGCCGGGCCAAACGGTGGTGACAAAAATGCTACTTGCATGTTTAGACAGAACACCACACCAAACCAGATTGGATCCATTCCAAGCCCGGTAATAATCGGAACGAAAATAGGCATGGTAAGGAGTGCTACACCGACCCAATCTAAGAACATTCCTAAAACAAAAAGAATGACCATCATGATAAGTAGAGTAGACATTGCATTACCGCCACTCAGTGCGAGTATGGTTTCCTCAACAAAGTCGATACCGCCCATCAGGTTGTAAACACCAACCAGAGCTGAGGCACCGATACCGATCCACATGATCATGCCGCATGTACGCATGGTTGCGATGGAGGACTCTTTAATCATGGTCCAGTTGAGCTCTTTACGGATGGCTGCGCTGATAGCAATACCAACCACACCCAAAGCAGAGGCTTCAGTGACCGATGCAACACCGGTGTAAATACTGCCTAAAACCGTAGCAACCGATAGCAGAGGGAAGAACAGTGCTTTAAAGTAACTTGGGTGTTCTTGTGCATCTTTCGCCAGATCTTCTTCTGAAGGCAGTGGAGCAAGGGCTGGATTCAGCTTACAGCGAATCAATACGTAAGCCATGTAGAACATAGCCAGAATCAATGCTGGTACGAATGACGCTTTAAACAAGTCGCCAATGGATACTGATGCTGACAAACCATAAATAATGAGTACGATACTTGGTGGCAGCATCGTACCTAGTGCTCCGCCAGCACATGTTGTACCGATCGCCAGTTTACGGTCATAGCCCAGTCTTAACATCTGTGGCAGGGCAAGAATACCGAGTAGCACGGTTTCGCCGCCAATAACGCCCGACATGGATGCAAGGACTACAGCAACAAGTAATGTCTGAACGGCAACACCGCCACGAACTTTACGGCCAACGCTTTTCATTGCATCGAACAAGTCTCGGGCTATCCCTGAACGATCGAGTAACGCTGCCATAAGGACAAACATTGGTACTGCCAGGAACACATACCCGCTTACGAAGCTGAAAATACGACTTGTGATAAGCGGTAGTGCGTCGACGCCAAACCAGCCTAACGTAAATACCAGCGCGACGAGGCCAGTAACGAAGGCTAATTGCATGCCAGTTAACAAAAGGCCAATCATCAAAGCAAGCATTAACAAGCTGCCATATTCGATACCAATCGAAGACAAGTTAGATGTAAAGGTTTGATACCCAACCCAACCTAAAACGGCGGCTAAAGTGACAAGGCCGATAACAAGGAACCAAGGCTTATAGTTCCCCACGTTGGGCTTTGTAGAGGATAAATTACTCATTGTCGTCGCCCCTTAGTTGTTTAACTTCTTTAACTAAATGCAATATGAATTGAATGAACATTAAGCAAACGGTAAATAGAATGATGCCTTTAAGAAGGGCTGGAAACGGTGGATTCCATGCTGAACCAGAAGTTTCCAGTCTTAATCCTCCCCATGGAGCAAACCATGAGTTCTCAACGGTTTGCCATGCGGCGTAAATTAGAAGCCCGCTAAACAGCAGTCCCGCTAAGTGGTGAAAAATATTTAAGTAGCGTTTCGTTTTTTGCGAGACAGAATCGTAGAGCAATACAACGCGTACATGCTTGTCGGTTGCCAGAGCGTAAGCACCACCAATGACAAAAAGTGAACCACCAATGAAAGAGGCAGTTTCATGAACCCACATTGTTGGTGAGTTAAATAAATAACGACTTGCTACTTCATAAAAAGAAATGATGACGGTGGCGACAAATAATAAACTAAACAGCTCACTGATTTTCGTTATCGCTTTGTCGAGAAAATTCTGAGGCATTTCAGCCACGATATTTGTGTCTGATTCTTTCATATGTAAACTTCCAAATGAAATAGGGAGGAGTAAACCTCCCTGTATTTAACAACTTATAGAAGACCTGAGTCTTTTAGGTAAGTCGTAATAGAATCGTAAACTTTTTTCGCATTAGGAGAGAGCTCAGCGTATTTTTCCCATTCACCCATCGCAATCTGACGGAATTTTTTACGCTCTTCTTCAGGCCAGTTGTGAATCGTAATGTTCGGGTTTGCTTCTGCTTCTTTAACCGCTTTCTCATCAGCGATGCGCAGTTGAGTCGTAATATCTTCCGCGAAGTCACGAACAGATACCGTCATGATTTCTTGAAGATCAGCGGGTAGTTTGTCCCATTTTTTCTGACTCATTGAAATATCGATGGTTGGCAGTGAGTGGAAGCCCGGTTGAACAGGGTGGGTTGCAACATCATTCATTCCAGCTTGATGGTTGGTAGAGAAAACGGTGTAGTCAGCTGCATCAATAACGCCTTTGCTCAATCCAGTAAAGACTTCTGAACCTGGTAGGTTGACTGGTGTTGCACCTGCCGCAGCAAACACTTGTTGAACCAGACCTTCTGGAGCACGCAACTTAAGACCTTTTAGGTCAGCAACACCGTTTAGCGGTACCTTAGATACAAAAGATTCAACACCTGTTGTTGAACCACCAATGTATTTAACTCCGTAAGGGGCATAAAGCTCAGTCATCAATTCATAACCACCACCGTAGTTGATGTATTGAAGCAGTTGACGGGTATCTGACCATGCACCAACCATGTTACCGATCAGACCAAACGCTGGATCTTGACCTGTGAAGTAACCTGTTGCTGTGATGTGACCGTCAATGATGCCCATTTTGATTGCACCTAAGGTCTCTGTGTGTTTAACCACAGCACCAACTGGTAGCAAGTCGATTTCAATACGGCCACCAGACATTTTTTCTACGCGTTCCGTCCATTCTTTTTGAACTTGAAAGTTCTTGTCACCAGATGGGTCACTGGATTGAAACTTAAAGTTAAAGTCAGCAGCGAACGCTGAAGTTGACAACAAAGCTAGCGAGATAGCGGAGGTAAGGGATTTTTGTAAGATGTTCATTGATTGGTCCTTTAATTTAATTTCGGATCTCTATTTGTATTCCTACTACGCCCGAATGTTACCGGGAACATGTGGAAAGTTACCGGTAACGTAAATTAAAGTCTAAGAATCTGATCACGTTTTATAACATCGTTAATTTTTTCATAACACGAATGGTGAGGTTTTCATCAAAACGAGCTTAAGTAGATGCCGTTCTTACATAGATGTGTTGGTAATAGGCAAGTAATTCGCAGTTTTTGGAGTAAAGGTTGTTGCGAGATGAGGTAGTAGGAAGCAGGAATAAATTGGATGTTGTTAAGCTTATGGATTTGATGTTAGTAAAACGAAATTCAATAAAAGAGTATTGATGGGATTATTTTAGAGATTGATTTGAGACTTGGAGCGGGCAGCGGGAATCGAACCCGCATCATCAGCTTGGAAGGCTGAGGTAATAGCCATTATACGATGCCCGCGCATCGAAAGGACGTAGTCACTATGCCACATTGAATCGAAAAGAAAAGTCTTTTCTCTTCAATTGTTTGTTGGTTGGGTGAAAATTAATCAAGATGTCATAAAAGTCCGGTTAACAAGGGATAAAGAGCGTTCATTACGACCACACTACCACTTCAAAGCATCATGCTAGCCTAAGAGAGTGCCTGTACATTGAACACTTGGCTTTCATGGTCAAAACTCTATCAGTATCAACAATTATTTATTTCCAGCTATACGAGTAATCGTTAAGGCCGCGATCACAGTTGTTGTCGGTATAACAGAGGAGAAGGTAAATGTGGAAAGGATTCATAATCGGTTTTATTACCTTGCTGATAACAGCTTGTGGCACAGTAACGACTGATGTCGATAAACAGGCCGATTTTTCATCATATAGGACGTTTGATTTTGGAGAGCTGGGAGATACACCTGCGAGTATTGATACACGACGTATAGAACAGGGCATTGCTGTTCAACTTGAGGGACAAGGGCTGAGTAAAGTAGAAAGTGGTGGGGATATTTATGTTCACCATGATATTGTTACAAGCTCTGAGTTTGTTTCTTCTGGTTCAACCCTTAGTTTTGGGTACGGATGGAATAGCTTTGGTGTGATTAGTTCTGGTCCTGATCGGTACAGAGAGAGAAAATACGGTAATTTGGTTGTCCAGCTGGTGGATGCTAAAGCGAATCAAGTGGTGTGGAAAGGAGTGTCCAGTCGTAAGCTAACGGAATCCATGGACACTGAAAGCAGAGAAAATTTAATTGCAGAAGAAATTGCGAAAATGTTTGAAAACTATCCCTACGGGGAACAATAGTGCCGACTTTGTCGGGTTTTCAAGTATTTCTGATACATAAATAGAAAGGGAGCGTCAAGTGACAGCTCCCTTTTTAAGTTAAGTATTGCCTGTGTTTTTAAGCGCTAGCGTAAATGACGCTGCCGCCTTTGATCGTATCAATGATATCGCGTGTTAGGTTTTCAGGAAGAGCAGGACAACCCCAACTGCGCCCTAAGTAACCGTTCTTTTCAATGAAAGATGGGTTAGCGTATTTGGCACCGTGCACAACAATGTAACGTTCGCGAGCTTTGTCGTTTATTCCGGAACTCAGCCCGTCTAGGCGCAGAGAATACCCGTTAGAGCCATAATAAGTAGTGTCAGTCAAAAACGTACCTAATGATGTTTTACGTGAATTCACAACGTTCGAGAACTTTGTTGCTTGCTTCTTGCCACTGTTAACCCCGTGAGATACGTAGGTCTTATAGATAAGTTTTTTCTTATCTAAGTCAACGACATAAAATCGTTTTTCAGTGGACGGTTTGCTGTAATCAATGATCGTAAGAATTGATTTTTTGCGCTTTGTTGTCTTTTCGTACGCATGGTAAGCGTCATTAAAAAGCTTAAAATCAATAACGCCTTCTAATTTGGCTTCAAGATACGCTTCTACAACATGTTCTTGAGAAAGACTGTGTAATATTTGCAGTTGAATGTATTTCTCTTCTTCAACTTGATTTTTAACATCTGAACTTGTTTCAGACGCGAAAGTGAATACGGAAAAAAAGGTCCATATTAACAATAATAATGACTTTTTCATTTTGAATTATTAAAAATTAATGTGTTACAAACTCACTGAACATGCTGTGTTCAGTAATACTACATGCACTTCCATATGATTAACCCTACATTTCATAAGACAAAACATCTATGTATGAGGTTAAATATCTAATGTCAGCATCATTGCTAACAATTTGAAAATAAAAAGCTTTTCGATATAACCGAAAAGCTTGAGAGTGAATAATAGCGTATTTGAGTAGTTAATAAAACCAGTTATAGCGTCAGATAATTCTCTAAAAAGGTAAAAAACAACGTTTCATTATAAAGGAAGTAGAAAAAATCTTATCATTTCAATATGTTTATTTTTCATGGTTAGATATGATTTGGAAATTAAGATTTGTGACCGTGGTCGTAACATTTATGAGTGAAAGATAGAGTTTAAGCACTTACGTGGAGTCACATACAAAGTTCAATAACAGGGATGAGGTTGAAATGAAGGTATTTGAATGTGTGTCTTTCATGTTACTGAAAGACGAGGAAGTTCTGCTAGAAACGAGAGCAAAAGATAAGGCAACTGATCCGGGAGCAATAGCAATCCCTGGCGGGCATATGGAGCAAGGGGAAACCCAACAGCAGGCTCTGTTTCGTGAACTTGAAGAAGAGTTAAATGTCATTCCACAATCATTTGTGTACCTATGTTCGCTCTACCATCCAACGACTGAGCTGCAGTTAATTCATTATTATGTGGTTTCTGACTGGGAAGGAAAAATAGAGTGCCATGAAGCAGAGTGTGTAGATTGGTATTCCCCGGTTGATTCACCAGTTGGGACTGAAGTTGACCGAGTTGCATTAAAAGAATTACAGAGGTTAAAAAATGTAATTACCTAATTATTAAGGTAATAGTTTTTAAGAATTACTTAAGTCAAAGGTTTTAACTTGTGTATTTTTAGAGTTATCTATTTGGTATCCAGTTATATTCAGGCTGGATATTGTTAAATATCAACTTTTTATTAAATGTCTTGTGTTAGTTTTACTGATTGTTAAATTCTCTGTTTCACTTTTATATGAGAGTTTAAGTGTTGGCTAAGCAGGCTTCAGTAATATTAAAAATTAGGCTTTGATTTAAAAGGTAATTATATGGATAAGAAATGCGGGCAGTGCCGACATTTCATGAGAGATAAAGCGAGCAGTAAAGATTTATGTGGTGCTTGGGGGCAGCCCACAACCGCGACCCGTCTGGCTTGTGATTTTTTTATGTCGACTGTACCTGCGAAAAGTCGGGTGCCGGTTATGACCGAAGAAAAACACCGTTAAGTTCTAATTTCACTTATCTTGAATACTTACGGAACGCTATTTGGTTAACTCTTAACGCTTATCTGCAATTGACAGCTCCGCCAGTTTTGATTGTTCGGAATGATTACGGCTAGCAGACCTCCACCACTCACGGAGTTGCCCGATATTTACTGGTTTACCGAACAGGTAACCTTGTACGTAGTCACAACGGTTTCCAGACAGCCATTGATGCACTGTCTCTGTTTCTATGCCTTCCGCGGTTACCGTTTTATTCTGAGCGTGGCAAAGCTCAATAATTGGTTTAATGACATGCCTATTATCGGTATTCATCAATGTCATTAAGAACTCCCGGTCAAGTTTTATCTTTTGAACAGGATACTGAACGAGTTGAGTCAGAGAAGTATAACCTGAACCAAAGTCATCGAGTGCGAGTCGATAACCTAATCTAGAAAGCATATCAATAAGGGCTGTTCCGCGGTGATCTGATGTAAAAGTTTCGGTTATCTCAAACTCGATGAACTTCGATTCGACATTGTTATTTTTGCAATGCGTGTGAATGTACTCGGCCATCTTGACGGAGTTTAACTCAGCTGATGATAAGTTAATCGACAGAATAATGTCTTTGTCAAAGATACCTCTCAGCTCATGGTATCTGGCGATTGCGTTGGAAAACACCCAGCGGTCTATTTTGTCAAATAAACCTGATTGCTCAGCAATGGGGATAAACTCAGAAGGAGGTACTGATCCTAATCCTTTCGCTTCCCAGCGTAATAGTACTTCTAACCCTTCAACTGAATAATCTGAGCAGTTCATATAAGGCTGAAAAACCAGATGGAACTCTTGCTCTACATCCGCTCTCCGGAGTGCTTGTTCTATTTGGCTTCGTCTATTAGTTTCTATGTTTAGCTCGGCAGAGTAGTACGCGTATTGGTTTTTCCCTGCGTTTTTTGCCTGATACATAGCAGCGTCAGCGCTGGAGAGGAGTTTCGCTATATCTGTTCCATCCTCTGGGTAGCAGGCAATGCCAACACTGGCGGTAACGGGTAAATTATTAGACCTGGAATGGCTTAGGCTACTGATAGGTTTCAGTAACTCTGTTGCAAGCAAATCTGGGGTGTCAGGCAAATAATGGTCAGAGCTTAGCAGAATAGCGAACTCATCACCGGATAGGCGCGCACCAAAACAGGGGGCGTCATATTGCTGGGAAATCTTTTGGCAAGCGTTCTTCATGTGGGAAGAAAAAACTTTTAATAATTCGTCCCCCACCTTATGGCCATATTTGTCGTTAACGTATTTAAAGTTATCTAAATCGACATAGATAACCCACAGATATGGAGGTGGAGAGGAGAGCTCCCGCGTTGCAAGTTCCTGGAATCGGTGGCGATTAGCGAGTTGCGTGAGGTGATCGGTTTCGGCAAAACGTTTGGTTTTATGATAAGCGGCGTTTAATTCTTCGTACATATCAAAGAAATGTGCCGACAGGCGGCCTATCTCATCATTGGTTTCCAGCTTCTCTATATTACTTCGCTGATTCGATTCAAGTTCTTTAAGTTGTTCATCCAGTTGAGCGACGGGGCGCAATACATTGCGGTACAGGACAAAAACAATTAATGCAATGGTACAAAATGCAGCGATACCGAATGACAAGGCCAGCTCTAGCCATACTTTATCGATTTTGTTCCACATTAAGTATTCCGCAGGAGACAGGACTGCAAACAAGTGGGGCAGTAGTTCGATGGTTTGTGCAAGCGGTATATCAAGAGAAACTGGTTGGTCAGAAAAAGTGATCACACTGTGTGTGTCGAACTCAATTTCATGTTTGATATCGCTGAATGCATCAAGTGAAACGGTCACTACAATAAAAAACGCGTTTCTAGGATCGAAGCTCAGTGGCTGCTCTCCTGTCCGTTTATCGACTAATCCGTATTGAAGGAGAACATTCTGACCGCTGGAGTCATAAATAAAGCCGGTGTGGCTACCGTTGCCGTGTTGTTCAAAGCTATTTGAGATGTAATGTAAGACATTGGGATCAATGGAGTCTGTAGAGTCAAAAGGCTCGCTTTCCGCGAAATAGAGTGGTGTTTGATAGCCATTGAGGATTGCCATATTAACAGCACCATTATATCCGTGGCTTAACACGTTAGCGGTTTCATCAAGTTGGTTGAATAATATGCTCTCCCTATAGGGATTATCGTGATTAATCAGGTAGTCTTGAAGAATATCACTCTTACGCAGAGTGTAGTTAAGGCCGTTAAGAAAAGCACTTGCATGCCGAAACTGTCCCGCGAGTTTCTCCATTTGTAGTTGAATATAACTCTCTTCGCGCTTGATGAGTGTTTGTTTTTGCACACTATGTATGATGTAACTCGATACCAATGCGCTTAGCAAGATAACTGGCGTGACAAGCAAAATGACTCTACTGCTCAATTTCATTATTTTTTTAATTCCGTTTGTTTCCCTACAAACGTTTCATACCTGCTTGGTAGTGAACGAATGAAATATCTATATGAAATGTAACTGATTTCATTAGTTGTTTATATGGGTATTGCTCGCAAAAAACTGCTAGCTATTCTGGAACTGTGATCTGAAGATTGCTTTTTGGCCAATTAATCACGTTGTCACTCAGTTTGTCCGCGAATCGTCAATTGAGAAAGCGACGTCATACAAACTTTCCCCGCTCGGGTTTAGAATGTCCATCGAAACGTTTCGATGAATAATGTGTGATTTATGTTTTATTTTTGTGTATTTCGATGATTGGTTTGCAGATCATTCTCACACCTTCCTGAATGACCTCTTTTCAAAATTCAGCATCGAATTATTATGGCGTCGAAACGTTTCGATGAGTTTTCTGTAAATAACCAAAATATCTTAATACAGTCACTTATCGTTGTATGAACGTGTAACCGAAAGGTCTATGAGATGAAAAAAACTGCCCTTATAAACTCAGATATTTCTTACTTGGTGGCTACCTTAGGTCATACCGACGAAATCACCATTTGTGATGCCGGACTGCCAATTCCTGAACACGTACAACGAATCGATTTGGCGTTGACTCATGGGGTACCAAGTTTTCTTGATACCGTCCGAGTGATTCTTTCTGAATCTCAAATCGAAGGCGTCATTATTGCAGAAGAGTTTACCGATGTTAGCCCTGAGCTTCATAAGGCGCTGATTGAAGAGCTCAACAAAGAAAGCGAAAGAACAGAAAGAAACATCGAAGTTAACTATGTTTCGCACGAAGCGTTTAAAGCTCGCACAGAACAAAGCCGAGCCGTGATTCGTACTGGTGAATGTACGCCATATGCGAACGTTATCTTCCAAGCTGGCGTAGTTTTTTAAGCTGGCATGGCTTTTTAAGCCAGAGAATTTGAGGAAAGATTATGACTCAAGCCATTCTACAACTGAGCGATATTGAAAAAGCGTTTCCGGGCGTTAAGGCGTTAGATAAAGCGAGCCTGAACGTTTACCCAGGGCGAGTGATGGCGCTCATGGGTGAAAATGGGGCAGGCAAATCAACATTGATGAAAGTGCTGACCGGTATCTATCAAATGGACTCCGGGAGCATTAAGTATCAGAGTCAACCTGCGGCATTTAAAGGTCCACGAGACTCCCAGGAAGCAGGAATCAGTATTATCCATCAGGAACTGAATTTGATTCCTGAGCTGACGATTGCTGAGAATATCTTCATTGGACGTGAATTCACCGGCACGATGGGGCGTATTCAGTGGAGCAAAATGTATCAGGAAGCCGATAAGCTACTTCAGCGTCTAAACGTAAAGCACAGTTCCAAGACACTGCTTGGTGATCTAAGTCTTGGTGAGCAACAAATGGTCGAAATTGCAAAAGCGCTCTCTTTTGAATCCAAAGTTATCATCATGGACGAACCTACGGATGCACTGACTGATACGGAAACCGAGTCTCTATTTAAAGTGATCAATGAGCTTCGTGCTGAAGGTTGCGGCATCGTTTATATCTCGCACCGTTTAAAAGAAATCTTTGAAATCTGTGACGACATTACCGTACTTCGTGATGGCAAATTTATTGGCGAATGTCAGGTGGTGGATACCAATGAAGATGGTCTTATCGAAATGATGGTTGGCCGTAAGCTTGAAGAGCAGTACCCGCGCATTGATGTGAAACATGGAGAAACCTGTCTTGAAGTCGTTGGTTTAACCGGTTCCGGTGTTCACGATGTCAGCTTCTCACTTAAACGTGGTGAGATCCTCGGTATTTCGGGTTTGATGGGCGCAGGTCGTACAGAGCTGATGAAGGTGATTTACGGCGCTTTACCTAGTGAGCGTGGTGTTATCAACTTGGACAACAAAACCATCAATCCCGTTAGCCCTCAAGATGGTTTAGCAAATGGTATTGCCTACATTTCCGAAGACCGTAAAGGTGATGGTTTGGTGCTTGGCTTGTCAGTCAAAGAGAACATGTCTCTATGTTCGTTGGACAAGCTGACCAAGGGTGTCCAAATCCAACATGGTGAAGAGGTGCTGGCAGTGGAAGACTTTATCAAGCTCTTCAACATAAAAACGCCAACACGTGACCAGATTATCGGCAACCTTTCTGGCGGTAACCAACAGAAGGTGGCTATTGCTAAAGGGCTGATGACCAAACCGAAAGTTCTGATTCTGGATGAACCAACGCGCGGTGTGGATGTTGGTGCCAAGAAAGAAATTTACCAGCTAATCAACAAATTCAAAGCCGACGGCATGAGCATCATCTTAGTTTCTTCTGAGATGCCGGAAGTGCTCGGTATGAGTGACCGTATTCTTGTTATGCATGAAGGTCGTATTACTGGCGAATTTGATGCGAAAGACGCCGATCAAGAAAAATTACTCGCCTGTGCCGTAGGCAAAAAGATCAATGAGGAAGCAGCATGAGTACTAACACCATGAACAAACCAGCTGAAACCAGCAAAAAGCTGTTCAATAAAGAGTGGTTGATTGAACAAAAATCACTGATTGCACTTATTTTTCTGATTGTTGTTGTGTCGTTTTTAAATCCGAACTTTTTTACGGTAGACAACATTCTTAATATTCTGCGTCAAACTTCAGTAAATGCGATCATCGCAGTGGGTATGACACTGGTTATCCTGACCGCGGGTATCGATCTAAGTGTGGGTTCTGTGCTTGCACTCTGTGGTGCATTTGCTGCAAGCCTGATTGCGATGGAAGTTCCTGTCTTGGTTGCCGTACCAACCGCACTTCTTGCTGGTGCCGCGTTGGGTGCGATTAGCGGCATCATTATCGCTAAGGGTAAAGTTCAGGCCTTTATCGCCACACTGGTTACTATGACGTTATTACGTGGTGTAACCATGGTATATACCGATGGTCGTCCAATCTCAACTGGCTTCACTGATACTGCAGATGCGTTTGCATGGTTTGGTACAGGTTATGCGCTTGGTATTCCGGTTCCTGTCTGGCTGATGGTGATCGTGTTTGCCGCAGCGTGGTACTTACTAAACCACACTCGCTTTGGTCGCTACGTTTACGCACTTGGCGGCAATGAATCAGCGACTCGCTTATCCGGTATCAATGTTGACCGCGTGAAGATTGGTGTGTACGCCATCTGCGGTATGTTAGCGGCGCTTGCCGGCATCATCGTAACATCTCGTCTTTCTTCTGCACAGCCAACAGCAGGTATGGGTTACGAGCTTGATGCAATTGCAGCAGTTGTTCTGGGTGGCACCAGCCTGATGGGTGGTAAAGGCCGAATCATGGGTACGTTAATCGGTGCGCTTATCATCGGCTTCCTGAACAACGCGCTGAACTTACTAGACGTTTCCTCTTACTACCAAATGATTGCGAAAGCAGTGGTTATCTTGCTAGCGGTACTGGTAGACAACAAAAACAAGTAATTCATAACAATCTAAAACAATGTGAATAAAACCGAGCTGGTAGACGTGTACTGGCTCCCCCTACACAAAGGACTAGAACGATGAAAAAACTCGCAACTCTTATCTCTGCTGCACTTCTTTCTTCAACGGTATCAGTAGCTGCACAAGCTCAGGATACGATGGCGATTGTGGTTTCAACCCTGAACAACCCGTTCTTCGTAACGATGAAAGACGGCGCTGAAGCGAAAGCGAAAGAACTTGGTTACAACCTGATTGTACTGGACTCGCAAAACGATCCGAGTAAAGAACTGTCGAACATCGAAGATTTGAGCATTCGTGGCGTTAAAGCAATTTTGATTAATCCAACGGATTCAGATGCAGTATCTAACGCGATTCGTATGGCGAACCGTTCTAAGATCCCTGTACTTACACTAGACCGTGGTGCAAGCCGTGGTGACGTGGTTAGTCATATTGCTTCAGATAACGTAGTGGGTGGCGAGATGGCAGGTCATTACATCATGGAGAGAGTTGGCGAGAAAGCGAAAGTGATTCAGCTAGAAGGTATTGCAGGTACGTCTGCAGCGCGTGAGCGTGGTGAGGGCTTCATGACTTCTGTTAAGAGTAGCAGCATGGAACTTCTTGCAAGCCAACCAGCGGACTTCGACCGTACTAAGGGTCTGAACGTTATGGAAAACCTACTGGCAGCTAACCCAGATGTACAAGCGGTATTTGCGCAAAACGATGAAATGGCCCTAGGGGCTCTGCGCGCAGTTCAGGCATCAGGTAAAGACATCGTAATCGTAGGTTTTGATGGTACTGATGATGGTATCGCAGCAGTTAACCGCGGTAAGTTAGCGGCGACTATTGCTCAGCAACCCGATCTGATTGGTGCTCTTGGTGTGGAGACGGCAGACAAAGTCTTAAAAGGCGAACAAGTAGAAGCTTACATCCCGGTTCCTTTAAAAGTGGTAACCAAATAAGCCTGATACTGGATAAATTGCCCTGATTTCTTCGCTCTCTCCTCCGTTTTTATCTGTTGTCAGGAGGAGAGAGCAAGAATAGATGCCTATGACTTTTTAATGCGGCTCATTCGTCCGAAAAGAGAAGTTAAAGTCATCTATCGTTTTTCAACAAACTGTTTTTCAAAAAGGGTTCATTCAGAACCGAGGATAACCGTATGAATAAGTTAGTAGTGTTAGGTAGTGTAAACGCTGACCATGTTCTTCAAGTGCCTTCTTTTCCTCGCCCTGGCGAGACGCTTCATGGCCGCAACTACCAAGTTATTCCTGGCGGAAAAGGTGCGAACCAAGCCGTTGCTGCGGCGCGCCTGAAGGCTGATATCGGTTTTATTGCTTGTGTCGGCGATGACGCATTCGGTATTAATATTCGTGAGAATTTTAAAGTAGATGGCATTGATATCAGCGCAGTTAAGATGCAGCCAAACTGCCCGACAGGTATCGCGATGATCCAGGTATCAGACAGTGGTGAAAACAGCATCTGCATTTCGGCAGAAGCTAACGCTAAGCTTACAGCAGAGGCCATTGAGCCTGATCTGGAGCGCATCCGTCAGGCTGAGTATCTGCTGATGCAACTAGAAACACCGCTATGTGGTATTGAAAAAGCGGCCCTTATTGCTAAAGATGCAAAAACAAATGTGATTCTAAACCCGGCTCCAGCCAGAGAGTTGTCAGATCAATTGCTAGCTTGTATTGACGTTATTACACCAAATGAAACCGAAGCAGAAGTGCTAACGGGTGTTACGGTAACGGATAACGATAGCGCGCAAGAAGCAGCGAATGTTCTACATGCGAAGGGCATCGAAATCGTTATGATCACACTGGGTGCTAAAGGTGTTTGGCTGAGCCAAAATGGTCACGGTGAAATCATTTCAGGTTTCCGTGTAGAGGCGACAGACACCACCGCTGCGGGTGATACATTTAATGGGGCATTCGTCACTGGTTTATTGGAAGGTTTGTCTTTAGAATCAGCAATTAAGTTTGCGCACGCGGCGGCCGCGATTTCAGTTACTCGCTTCGGTGCTCAGACTTCTATTCCAACTCGTGATGAGGTGGATGCTTTTTTGGCTGAAAGCTAGGGTCAACAGACCCTAATAAAAAGGAATTAGTAACATGGCAACGATGAAAGACATCGCAAAACTGGCAGGGGTTTCCACTTCAACAGTGAGCCATGTTATTAACAAAACTCGCTTTGTCAGCGAGGAAATTTCTGAACGTGTTAACAACGCAGCAAAAGAACTCAATTATTACGCGCCGTCCGCACTTGCCCGCAGCCTTAAAATCAACCGAACCAAAACAATTGGCATGTTAGTGACAACGTCGACTAACCCATTCTTTGGTGAGGTGGTTAAAGGTGTAGAACGCAGTTGTTACCACAAAGGTTACAGCCTCATTTTATGTAACACTGAGGGTGATAATGAACGTATGCGTCATTCCATTAATACGCTACTGCAAAAGCGGGTTGATGGGTTAATACTGATGTGCGATTCAGTGGGAGGTGAGCGTATTGATGTGTTCGAGCGCTACCCTGATATTCCTGTCGTTGTGATGGACTGGGGACCAATGCTGTTTACCAGCGATAAGATTCAGGATAACTCTCTTCTGGGCGGTTATTTAGCAACCAAGCATCTTATAGATTGCGGTCACAAGGAGATTGGTTGTATTACCGGCCCTCTGATTAAGCATCAGGCCCAGATGCGTTATGAAGGCTACAAGCGCGCGATGAACGAAGCGGGCTTGGAATTTAATTCCAACTGGATTATCGAGTCTGATTTTGAATGTGAAGGTGGCTATCAGGCCTTTATGAATATGCACGAAAGGGGAGTGTTACCCAGCTCAATTTTTGTGTCTAACGACATGATGGCAATGGGCGTTATTAATGCTGCAAACGAGCTTGATGTTAAGGTACCAGACGACATTTCTATTATTGGCTACGATGACATTCACATCGCTAAGTATATGTCTCCTTCTCTGACCACCATTCACCAACCTAAATACAGATTAGGTCAGGCCGCAGTAGAGACCTTAGTTCGAAGATTGGACGAGAAATCAGATGAGGCTGGAGTAGTACAGCTAGAACCTACGTTAATTGAACGAAAGAGTGTCAAGGTCTTAAGTGAATAAACTAATGATTACAAAAACTATTTGGTAAGTTCGTCTATGATCGGGCAGCGACTCTTCGCATCTCCCGGGCAGGAAGATACCCAACTTTCCAACTGTTGTTTAATCTCGAACAGGTGAGCGATTTTTTCTTCTACTTCCTTCAGTTTATCCATTGTTCGAGCTTTCACATCGCTGCTTTTTCGGTTGGGGTTTTGTGCAAGCTGAACAAACTCTTTGCACTCTTGCAAAGAAAAACCTGCGTTTTTAGCACGCGACACCAGGTTGAGTTCTTGAATATGGTTTTCAGAATATTCTCTGTAGCCTGAGTCACTACGCGCTGGTGGCGATATGATCCCTTTGTCTTCGTATAGTCGGATAGACTTTGAAGATAGGCCTGTCAGCTTCGAAACAACTCCAATATTCATAATTACCCCTGCATTCAAGATGACGTTCTCTGCGATTATATACCCAAATGACTTCTATATGCAGAACCATAAAACGCAAAAAAGCCCGCTAATTATGTTAGCGGGCTTTTAGAAAACGATGTTTCTATTATGCTTTTTCAGGTTCTAGTGCTTTCTTTTCCTGCTGCATTTTTGCTAGGAAATATACGTTAACACATGCAATGAAGCCGTTAGTTAGTACAACCGGCCATGAATCAATCATAAGACCGTAAGCAGTGAACAGACCACAACCGATAAAGTTAAGAACGCGAAGTTTAACGATATCTTTCATAGTTAGTGAGATAGCAACCATGATTGAAGCTGCGTAGCCTAGAATCTCAACCATATTCATTTCCATTTTTTGACCCTCTATAAATCTGCCGAATTTGTCGGTACCAATTCTTCTCTTCTTGAGATTAATGAGGAAGCTCCGTGCCTCGAATGGTCATTAAGTGGGCGTACTATAGCAATGTACAAAACGTGATGAAAGCCCTAATTTTGGGGGGAGTGAAGGTTAGCGATTACGCAAACGTTTAGTAAGAAAAATATTACTTTATCAACTCACTTCGAAATGAAAAAACCATTAAATTAAATAGTCGGTCCATTCTTTGAGTCACAAACTAACGGTTAGAAGAGCTGAAGCATTGCTTATTTCGCTCGATGCTTCGATGCTGGAATGAGTGGTTATGAGGTTTTTCAGCATTTAAAACATGCTCCTCTGATGCGCATGTCATACAACATTGCCTTAACCCATCATGAGAAGTGGGATACTTTTCGCCTAGACATCTGATTCGGATATTTGGGTGGTTAGTTTTGACTATGGGACCAATAGTTAAAACATATTTGAATAATCATTGATGGTCATTTACTATTTTAAATGATAATTATTTTCAATTGAATTGCTATGATTAATCTTGTTGCTAGCCTTATACTCTCTCTTGCTTTGATCCGCAGAACCAAGCCCAGCTTTTGGAGTGCAGAGCTGCATGTTCTATCACACGTTTTGTTCGCATGTTTTCTGCAACCTGTCTATGTTGTGCCATACCTTATCGTGACATTCTACTTGTCACCAATACTGATCAAACTGTCCAAGAACTCAAGTTACTACAGTGCTGTGTTTGGCTTGTTGCCCTTGTTGGTTGCGGCGGGAAGTACTACGTTCGCATGGTAGTTATAGAAGGTGCGAAAAGCTGGCATTGAAAAAGTGAAAATCGCCAGCTTGTTTACGAAAATAGTTGTGACAGCATCTCACGTTCTTCAGTAGAAAGAAGTGTCTCTCGCTTCTGGTTTAACGTCAGGCTGATTTCGCCCTGAAGAGACTTTAATTGGCTGTCTGTCAGATCGGTTAGCTTACGCTTAAGTTCATTAAATTGCTGTGTCGTCATCTCTAAATCCTCGTTGTACATAGGTCTCTCCCTGATACCCATCTTTCGGCCTTCGTGGCCATACAACAAACTTACTTTGCTTGGTATAGATTAGAGTTTGAACGCTTTATTTTTGTCCGAATATTGTCAGGGTGTGTTAAGTGAGAGGTCAAAATGTAAGTGTAATTACTTTTTGTGTAGGAAGGCTCTTACATCCGATTTTTGGGCAAATAATTCCACTTACCCCCACTCTTTTGGACTGCAAACTTTTTGAAGTCAGCATAATAGGCCAAAGAATATCGTTTGGCCCTGGCTAGTAAATCATCAAAAAACGGTCGTAACGCTACATTTGCAATCAAATGAGTATTGTTCAGAAGTTTGCACACTTTCTTATTCTGCTCTCAGGTTAGTTCACTCTGACTGCAAACTTGCTGGCGAGTGAATGTAACTCCGGCAACATACGGTAAATAAGGTGAAGTTGCTGTAATACCATTCGCGCTGAGCTATCGTCTTCATCTCGCCACTCATTCAGACGCTGTTCCAGACCCGCATCTTCGATAGCTGACAGATCGCACTCTTCACAGTGTTGATGAAGCTGCTGGTGGAGTACTTCTAAATGTTGATGGATACAACGGTGCGCATCCAGCACCAGTTTGTGAATTGATTTATCGTCTATCCGGGTTCGGTGTGCACCAAGTGCAGAAATATAGTTGAGCATCGCGTGGTTAAGGGTCAGAAAACGAAAGCTCTCATCTACCGCTGCTCTGTATTTTCCTGGCTCAGCCAGCATGGTACTGATGGCTGATGAAAGGGTGGCGTCGCTGTCATGTGCCTGACGGCGAGCAACTCGATAGCTTAAACTGTCTTTTTTACCCACACGGTACTGACCAATAATCTGACCGAGATACTGTTTATTTGAATCAATCGCATCTGACATCACCTTATGAAGTCGTCGTGACTGCCAATCAGGAAGAATGAACATTACTGCAGCTACTGCTAGTGCACAGCCAATTAACGTATCTGCAAGTCGGGGCAGGACAACGGCGTAGCCTTCACCCAACTGATTAAACAGGAACAGTACGAGCAATGTAATAAAGCCGGTTGCATAGCCATAATTGTTCATCCTGAATGCAAAGAACATCACGCCGGAGATAACAACAAAAACCAACTGGCTTTCCTGTGAAGGGAAGACGGTAAGTAACAGGACGCCAATTAGCAATCCCGCCAATGTACCAATCACCCTGGCAGTGAGTTTCTGACGAGTTGCACTGTAGTTTGGCTGACAGACAAACAGCGTGGTTAAAAGGATCCAGTAACCGCGATCAAAATCAAATGCCTGAATAATTCCATAGCCGATAGTTAATGCAATCGACATGCGTAAGGCGTGGCGGAACAACATTGAGTCTTTGTGCAGATTTGCCGAAATTCTTTGCCACATAGCGGTTAATGTGTGTGGATTAGTGTCATCGAGGACATCTTCTTCCAGACCTTCAGCATCAGGGTTGTTTATATTGTTAAGTTGTTTCTCAACCGTCGCCAGGTTGTTGAGCAGGTAAGTTAACTGACCCAACAAACGTTTCCAGTGGCCTTGCTTTTGCTCTTCGAGATATGCAAGGGAGTTCTGCACCTCAGCTAAAGCCAGGATAGATTCATTGCTATGAGAATATTCGTTACCTAACTGGATAGCCTGACCGATATCGCGGCACGCCCTTGCTTGCGATTCTAGTAAGTACTTAAACCGAAACAGAACGTCAGAGCGTTCGAACTCGGTTGCCAGATCCTGGTACCGGTAGTGGCTCGAGCTTACTCTTTCATGAATGTCCTGAGCGATAAAGTAGATCTTTAAAAAGCGGTCACTCGGACCAACGATATGTCCGCGTTTCGAGCGGTTTAACAAAGTGGCCTTACAGGCATTTAACGCAGTAACAGTGAGAGCATTGAGACGCGCAGCCTCAATACGCATTGGTTGTGGCTCAAGGTTAATAACAGGATGGAAAAGTTTGGCTTTAGCATCGAGATAGTTCGCCATCTGGAAAAACACATTGGCTAAGTTTTGCTGAACCGGCTGCAGCGGCCAGAAAATCTGCCATATCATTGACATGAAGTAATACCATGCCGCACCCGTCAAAAGTAGCAGAGGCTGAAACCAAAGATTGGGACTCTCATGGGCGCCCAGCATGGTGTAGATAGCAATGAGTAGTGAACCAAAAGCTATACTGGCGTACTTAGGGCCAATTGCCCCAAGCATGATGAAACCAAACGTTGATGTGAACAGACCTATAGCAAACAACCAGGGAGTATTGAACAGGAGTTCAATTGAGAACGCCGCGATAGCAAAACAGATAAATGTCAGGATTAAAGCGAGGATTCGCCCGGTAAAACTATCATCACTTTCAGCAAGCGCAGCTGCAATGATCCCCAGAATGAGCGGCGTAATCAAAGTGTTTTGACCAAAGTACCATGCTGGTATGACAACACCCAACAAGGTGATGAGGATAAGAATACAGTAATTAACGGTTTGGTTTGCCCAGTAGAGGCGAAATTTAGAAGCTGTTTGCACGATGCGCCTTTGCTTTCCTATAAACGGGCAGTTGATAAAACGGGTAGTGATACCCAAATATCTTTAGCTCAGTATCTTAAAGAATGTTGTTATGATACCAACTTCACTATAGCGCTTTTATGATTTAATTTAAGAAATAATACTGCTTGGTCGGGAAATGAGCAGAACAGCCCCTCTACTACGTTTATTTGCTTGCTGTTTTTATTCAGAGCTCTATATGGATTTGATTGATGGGCAGAGAGGTGCTCACAAAAGCAGCAGTAATGTGAAATTTATTTAAGAATGTAAAGTGGATGCTTATTTCGGTGGTGCACACCGCTACAATTTAATGCTTTAAAATGATATAAACCGACAACCGATCATCAAAAAGGCGCACTTTTCATGCAGCTTACTGCCACTAGCAAAGCACAGTTTTTTATTCAAAATGAGTATTATCATGTCGAAATAAAAGAAAATAGTGTTTTATTAAGTTCTATCGGCAGCGAAGAGCACATTCCGTTTACGGTATGGAACGGTAAAGTGAACGTCAAACGAGGGCTGTTGTGGAGCTCATTACAGTTCTTTTCTCATGAGCAAGGCGGTAAGCAGCAGAGCTGGTTGGTGCAGGGGTTACCTTGGCCTCAATGCAGAAAGTTTGCCTTAGATGCCGTTCATCAATATCAACATTGGCACAACAATCAGTGCAGAAAACTGGCTGAATATCTTCCTGAGTGGGAAGAGGAACTCTATAAGCTTAAACATCTTCCTGCATATCTTTCACATTCTCAGGTTCAGTTATGGGTTGAACGATTAAACCATGATCTTGAGGAAATGAAGACCAGCCTCGAAGAAGCTCAACTACGCATGCCGAATCGTATGTCTGAGCTCGAACCCTGGCTTACTAATACCTCTTACACTTTGGCAGAGAGAAATCTCGACTGGCTGGAGTGCGAGCGCCCTAACTGGGAGGTTCTGTTTAATCGTATCGAATCTTCACCATTGAATTTGTCCCAGCAATATGCGGTGTTACTTAACGACGATCATAACTTGGTTCTTGCCGGAGCAGGATCGGGTAAAACCAGTGTGCTTACCGCTCGGGTTGCTTATTTGCTGCAAAGCCATCAGGCTCAGGCTGAAGATCTGCTTATGCTCGCTTTCGGGCGGGATGCTGCAAAAGAAATGAAAGAACGCTTGGTGGATAAAGTGGGGATGGCGGCAGAAGGTGCCAGAGTCAATACCTTTCACCAATTGGGTTTGTACATTTTAAATCAAGTTGAATCACAGCCTGTTGAAATCAGCCCGTTAGCGCTGGAAGACAATCAACGTATTGCCTGGTGTATCGACTGGCTTAAAAAGCACTGGATGACACCAACCAATTTTAAGCGCTGGCAAAAGCACCTTGATAAGTGGCCAATCGCGTATCTGAAAGGTGACGATGAATTAGGCAGCCACTCAGAAAACCCTAAACTGATTGCGTGGTTGGATACGCAATTGTCACATTTAGCAGCTGCAGGTTTAACTAAAAAGCAGGTTCAGGAAAAACTGGTCGATCACCAGGAATATACTCGCCTGAACAGTGAACTCGCCCTTTGCTGGCCATGCTTTACCGCCTGGCAAAAAATGCTTAAAGAGACGAATCAGGTTGATTTCCCGATGATGATCAGCCGGGCAACGGATTATGTGAAAAAAGGGAAGTTTGTTTCTCCATGGCGCTTTGTCATGGTTGATGAATATCAGGATATTTCTCCTGATCGCTTAGCGTTGATTGAAGCATTATGTGAGTCTACGGATAAACAGTTGGGTGCAACCCTGTATGCGGTAGGAGACGACTGGCAATCTATTTATCAGTTTGCTGGTGCGGACGTTGATTTGATAACGGGGTTCAAAGAACGGTTTGCGCACTCTACGGTTCATCACCTTGATACGACTTATCGTTTTAATAACCAGATTGGTGAAGTGGCGAATGCCTTTGTGCAGCAAAACCCAGCACAGTTGCCAAAAACACTGAACAGCCATAAACAACGTAAGCAGAAGAGTGTACATACTGCTCCGAGTAACCAGGTTGAGAAAATTCTTGATCAGCTAAACCAGCAAGCGAAGCAAACTAAGTCTGTACTGTTACTTGGTCGGAACCATTACCATAAACCAGATTTATACGATGACTGGCTAAAACGATTCCCGAATCTTGATATTCGCTTTATGACCTGTCATGCGAGTAAGGGACGAGAATCGGATTTTGTGATTATCCTTTCGGTCGATGAAGGACAGTTCCCGACGAAGAAAAAGCAAGTTCATATTGATGGGGCGCTAACGGAATCTAACGATAAGTTTCCTCACGCGGAGGAGAGAAGGCTCTTCTATGTCGCTATAACCCGGGCAAAAGAGAAAGTCTGGATAACTCATACCGGAGCTGGTTCTGCATTTATAAAGGAGCTTGTGGAAGGGGATTACCCAATTGTCACCTCCCGCTAGGAAAGGGTTACAAAATAAAGGCGATACTGTGTATCGCCTTTGTTCTATCTAATGTTTTGAAGTGCGTTAAACTAAGTACGCTCACTCAAATAAGCTTCATAATCTGGTACTTCAATCTCAACTTCTTGTGCGATAAGGGGAGAATTGAACAGAAACTTTGCCGTTGCACGGTTAGTAGCGACAGGAATGTTCCAAACACTGGCAATACGAAGCAGTGCTTTTACGTCTGGGTCATGTGGTACAGCATTTAGTGGATCCCAGAAGAAGACTAATACGTCGATTTTTCCTTCAGAGATAAGAGCACCAATCTGTTGATCTCCGCCCATTGGACCGCTGATCATGTTTTTTATCGCGAGGCCCGTCTCTTTGCTTAGCATGTGGCCTGTCGTGCCAGTCGCGTAAAGGAAGTGGCGCTGAAGTTTTTCTTTGTTTTCTTGTACCCAGCGAAGCAGCTCAGGCTTGCAGTTATCGTGGGCAACTAACGCCACGTGTTTATGAGCAGGCATGGTACGAGTTGTTTTTTGCATCAAGTTATTTCCGGTTTGAGATTATGAATGTATATACCCAAATAACCTCGCTCTGTAAGAGCGTGAAACTGAATCTATTTTAGTTTCAGATAACTTATGCCTATGACAAAGCACTGAATCCTGCTTCTTGAAGTCATTTGGGTATATCTGTTAATAAAACACTTTTTTAGTCGATCAATCAACAGCCTTTACGTTGAATGTTGGCCGATATTCGGACGGAGATAACGATTCTTGAATTGTCTCATCATGCAGTGTTGACGGCGTTAATGGCGTGATACCAGGTGAGGCATGTTTTTCATACGGTTGCTGGCGTAAATAACGTGTCGCCTGAATCACGGAAAGGCGGCCTTGCTCGACCATTTTGTCCGTCGCTGCAAAGAGTACCTTATTGCGCAGTAAGCCCCGGTACACACCATGACTTAAGTAGACAGAAATTAAACCGATCTCGGACTCTTTCTCTGTATTGCGAAGTTCACTTATGGCTGCCTCAATCGCAACCGCGCTACCGATGATGTAGTTGATACGCTCCATATCAATTACACGCTGCACTAGATTACGTTGTAATTCTTTGTCGTTGTCTGCCCATAACGAACTGATAACCTGGACGTCGCTCTCTTTTATTGCGTCATAAAGCCCGGCGGTAACCGGCTTGGTGCCTCCACTAATACGAGGACCAAGCAGGAGCGCGACATTGGTATTGCCTGAGCCTTTTGGGTGACGCTCTGCTAAGTACTTACCAGCCTCGTAACCCATCCAGTACCAGTCTACGCCAACCTCGCCTTTTAACAGCTGACTTTGCGCTTTATCCAGCACCAGCTGATTCACGGTAGCAAACACCGGAGTATCACCCACAAGGGAGCCTAAATTGTGTTCATACGCTTCAGGGGCGACGGTGCCCAGAATGATGGCGTCTGCTCCCCACTGTGTACATAGCTCAAGCTGCTGAGCTTGTCGGTTTTGGTCGGGATAACCGCCAGCTTCGAGCACGCGAAGATTCACACCTTGCTTTTCTGCCTCAGTAACCATCCCATAGTTGACAGAAAGCCAGTACGAATCTTTCAAGTGAGGGTAAATCGCGCATATTTTTTCTTCTGCAAGCGAGGGAAGTGACGCCAACAGTGTACCGAATAGTACAGAGTGTTTAATTATTGATCGAAGTGAGCGTTGATTTATAAGCATGGATTAAGTAGTTGGCTTAGATTAAGTAAAGTTGGGGAAATATAACGTATTATACCCAAATCACCTGGTATATTTCGCCGAATACAAACATAAAGGTTATGAAAATATGCTGCTAGGCACTGCAAGCATCGGTCGCAAGCTCTTCTTATCTTTTATCGCGATGGTTCTGTTGGTCATGCTGTCCGCACTGATCGGTATGTCCGGCTTTTCAATGGTATCCAAAACAGAAAGGAATGTAGTTGATTCCGCGATTCCCGCGATGATTGAGGCAAGGCAGGTCTCTGAACTCAGTTCACGTATTATTTCCTCTGTCCAGATGTTGTCAAATGCGCAGAATGAGCAAGAGAGAAAAGAATCAGGCCGTGTGCTGTTTGATCAGCTGGATATGTTACTGTCTCATATCAAAGAGCTCGGGAGGGAGTCATTTGATGCTGAGTTACTGGACAGACTGGAAAGTCACGTGCAGAAAGTCATCAATAACCTTGCCGATTTAGGCATATCAGTAGAAAGAAAGCTGCAGCTCGCTAATGAGATTGATGCGCGGGTTAAAGAAATGCGTTTGCTCAGTGAAGAACTGGAACAGCTTACGCGCACTCAAGTACAAAACACCAGCACCGTCGCTGTAGCAAACGTGACCCATATTTACGGTCTTTTGGAGTCTCACAAGAAAGAACAGGCTTATCAGGCATTAGATACGTTAGTTGAAGTCGACTTAGATTTGGCTGAGCGACTGCATGAGTTTCATCTATTGGCGTTTCAGGTACTCAATCAGATTGAAGAAGCCCGCACACTCACCAATATTGACCGAATACAAGAAGTACAAACGGACTATTCTGAGAATCTCGGAATCATGAAGCGCCGTGTGCAGGCAGTAGAAGACCCGACGATTTCCAGCCGAATGGCACAATTACTGACTCAGCTGGGTGAGCGTACAGAATTGTTCACCATTTTGATGCATAAGTATGAAAAGCACGAACAGTCTCAACAGCTCCGGCAAAACACATTGGAGTTGTTCGCTGAACTAAATAGTACTGTGAACAAGCTGGTCGATGAGTCAAACCAAGCCACAACAGTTGCGATTGATGATATGACCAGTTCATTGAATTTTGCTCAGTGGTCGTTGGCGGTGATTTCAATTGTCGGCCTCGCTGTGGTTGTTTGGATAGTATGGCGCGTTGTTTATGTTTCCGTGGTTAAGCGGCTTGATGAATATTCGACTGCGTTACTCTCAGTAGCGCAAGGTAAATTAGACGTCGATCTGCAAGTAACAGGTGAAGATGAACTTGCTTACATGGGGCGAGCCATTCTCAATGCCAGAGATACCGCACAGGCGTTAAAAGTCGTGGCAGAAGGTGAAGCTCGAGCCAAGAAAGCCCTGGAAGAGCATAAAGATCACCTCGAAGAGTTGATAGAACAGCGTACATCTCAGTTAAAAAACGCAAACCACCGTTTAAATGAAGAGGTGTTAAATCATGCCAAGGCACGTAAGCAAGCGGAGCAGGCAAACCGTGCAAAGTCGGCATTTCTTTCCACAATGAGCCATGAAATACGAACCCCTTTAAATGGTGTTCTGGGTACTGCTCGGTTGCTCCTAGACTCAGGACTGAGCCCATTACAACAACGCTATACGGATATTATCAACCGCAGCGGTAAGACTCTGCTTGCTATCATCAATGACGTTCTGGATTACTCCAAAATTGAAGCTGGTCACCTTGAAATTCGTAGTTTGAACTTCGATTTGCATCAGATGGTGGAAGAGAACTTTCAGCTCATGGAAAGCCGCGCAAAAGAGAAGCAATTGCTGTTCTCTTACCATATAGAGAGTGATGTACAGAAATACTGGAAAGGGGACGTAACACGCTTAAGCCAGGTGCTGAATAATCTGGTAGGAAACGCGATTAAGTTCACCGACAAAGGCGAAATTGATATCTATGTAAGCCTGAATCCAGAAGATGAAACACAAGTTCTGTTCGAGGTAAGCGATACCGGGTCTGGCATTGCCGATAAGGATAAAACTTCACTTTTTGATGCCTTTACCCAAGCTGAGGATGGTATAAGCAGTGCAGGTGGCACAGGGCTTGGTTTAGCGATCAGCAGGCGCATCGTAGAAGCGATGGGGGGCAAGCTTGCTTTCGAATCAGAAAAAGGGCAGGGAAGTCGTTTCTGGTTTTCTGTCCCACTTGAAACGGGAAATTATACTGACACGAGCCCCGTATCAATCACCCACTGCAACGTGAAAGCTAAAGTACTACTGGTCGAAGATAACGAAGTAAACCAAGTTGTTGCGCAAGGTTATCTGCAAAGTATGGGGCACGAGGTAGTGATAGCCGAAAATGGTCATCAGGCAGAGCAAATTATCGAGAAGCAGGACTTTGATATCGCTTTGGTCGATATTAATTTACCCGATTGCAACGGTGCAGATTTGATGCAGCGATTAAAACGAACTGAAAGAGGTAAACCTGCAGGCCAGGTGTTATCGACTACGCCGATGATTGCGGTGTCCGCTCATGTGTTCGAAGAAGATGTTGAACGCTACTTGGCCGCCGGCTTTGATGGTTACCTGCCAAAGCCACTGGTTAAAGAAGAACTTGGGGAAATGATACAAAAACAGTTGGACGGGAAGCCGATGTTGTTGCCTCAAAGCCAGGAATATGCCGTGCAAAACGAACAAGCGTCGAGTGAACTAGTTACACAGACCGCAGTGAACGAAACGACCCTCATTAACCCAGAAGTGGTTTTGTCCGATATGAAAATTCTGGGCAGAGATACGGTGCTGCGCCTAATTGACTTATTTCGTAATACGAGCAGCGAGATTCTCGCGCAGATGGAAAATTCTGCAAATGAAAACGACGCAGGTAAGGTAAAGTCTTTAGCACACAAGCTTAAAGGGAGCGCTGGAAGTTTAGGTTTAACGGTGCTTATAAATACATTACAGGACATTGAAATTGCTGGTGAACCAATTGATGCTTACAGACAAAAGCAGCAGCACCTCGCAGAGCAAGTGACTGCGTCGATAAACGCACTGGATAAGCTGACAGATGGTTAGGTCGCCTATCAGCCAAAACAAAAACCTCCGGGAAATACCGGAGGTTTTTCTATTCGGTCATGTCATCTTCCCACTCAAACCGAGTGTCAAGAGCATACGGGTCATCATCTAATGGATGTTCTACTCTGCCACGCAAGTATTCGAGTTGATGCTCAAGCATATTGACCGTATCGTAGTCTCCCTCTGAACAGGCAACATATATCTGCTGCTCAAGAGCGGCAATGTTATCTCGGATACCCATGAGAACCCCCCTAAATCATCATCGATTCTCAAAACGATTATAGTCAAGTAATCCAAATTCGATCGGCTGATTTGTACGATACCAATGATGAAGCCGATCACTAAATGGCCAGAACTCGTCTGAGCTACGACGAATTGCAAAGCGATCCAATAAGTTAACGTAGTCTTCTTCATTTTGAATCGAACTGAATTGGTCGACAAAATCTCTTATCTGATCTTCTTGTAGTGAGAAAAATGCTGCTGGATAACTTCCGAGTACGCCATGCACGATGGTCATGTAATCTTCAGCGTAGTCACGGTTGCTTTCTTCATCAAACAAACTGGAGATATTCGTATGGGCATTATTGTGAAGTAGGGTAAATAATTCATCTTCTCCCGACTGGCTGCGCACCATCAGCATGGTGATTTGAGGCACCGTTTTCAGTCCCTCTCCTTTTACCCGGCCGATACGTTTAATTTGCTGCTCACTTTTGGCTGAAAGTGCGGTTTCAGTGATTTCATAGCGTGACAGAAGAGCAAGGGACAATTGTTTCTGTAATATGTTTAGCAGTTCATGCTTAGGGTCATCGGTAGTGTAAACGACATTGGTTGGCTGGTTGAACGGTTTAACGTTGCGAAGTAAGAAATCTGTTAATTGAGGACTTTGGTCTTGATACCAGCTAGATTGCAATTGGTGTCGCATATCGGCTGGTAATAACGAGATAAAGTTACTTTCGCCTTCCATACGAAGAAAGTCCATAAACATTCGGGTAATAAGCTGGTGGCCGAAGTTACCGTAAACATCAAATCCAGCGACAAGCAGATAATGGATACGTTCAAGCAAGGAATAATCCATTACCCAAGCTGTTTTTGGTTGATCGCCGACTAAACCTTGAACGACAGAAGCACTGTCGAAATGACGAAACACGGTTAACGCCGCATTCGGATTGACACCATAACCATCCCAGATTACATCGGTAGATACATACTCAACATATTTATCGCGTTTATTAGCAAAATCCGATTTAGCTTCAAGGTAGCGGGCTTGTTGGCGTGCGTACATTACCCAGTTTGTAACGGGTAATGTGTTGCTTTCTAATTCGCTCGGTAGCTTTAGGTTCTCAGCTTGCGAACGGTAAAATTCATTTAATGCCGGAATGTCCGTTTTGTCTGGATCGAGGAAGAATACCCAGAAGTGATCATTAATGACGTTAAGTGCTAATTGGCCACGGCAGACCGGACCTTTTATGAAAGCCATTATCGTATTTTGAGCATTATCCAGCATGAATTTAAATCGAGACTTCACAGGGAGGTCAGTAAATGAGGTCATCGGGTTTGCAGCAACTTCGGGCTTGTAACTGGGAAGCTCTGTAACTGAGTATGCTGGGTGAATGAACCATTGCTTCCAATTATCGAAACGCTGCTGATTTAATGCATAAGGCATGTGGGTTTTGTCAACAATAGTGCCTTGCTCAGGTATGAGGCGGTAATAAACGCGATCTGTACTGGGATCGTCGTATGGCCGACGGGTTGAAATTCGTCTCACAGGTTGCCCTGGTGGAGTAGAAGAACGAACCAGTGAAAAAAAGCGCGGTTTGAGCTTTTGGTTTAGATCTGCAAAGTACAAATGAGATAAAAAAAGATGCTCATAAATGTAGCGGGCCATGAGCTGATTCTTGAGGTTATCGTCATTAAGAAAAGCCTCATACCTGTCGATTCGTGCCTGTTCATGGTCAGTAATTGGTGTGTGAACATTCATTATCGCGCCATTTTCCAGCCAGTTCATTAAAGTAAGATATTCAGAATCGGTCAAGTTAGGCATCCCAAATGGCATACCCCATGTCGGGTTGTCCTTTTCGTATTGATCATACTCTTCAATGGTTGGGCATGTTTGTTCACGGTTTATTGAAAAATCGAACCCTTCTAACTGTACTTGAGAAGGTAAAGGATGGCGTTCCTTTTGTGTCAATAACCGCGCAATTAATCCCGCATTAATATTTGCAGATATGCTTTGTTCCCGCTCATTTAAAACAGGGTGAAAGCCAGCATCACGCCACTCCTGAGTGGTTTCTGCATCTTCAAACAGGCGAGTTGGCGCCGCAGCGGTAAGTCGTGTACCTTCATAAACCAGTGCCTTGGTCGCGCCTCTGTCTATCCCTTCCACAGAGGAGAGTTTCAGCTGACAGGGTGCGTCGTAGCATGCATGGCAAACCACACAGCGGTTATCTATGATGGGTTTAACGTTGTTCAGAAAAACGTTAGCGTGCTCGGACTCGACGCTGGCTGTGCGATCTCTTACCAATTGCGGACCAAAAAGAGCATCGTAGTTGAAACCTGCGTAGGTAGCGCAACCAGCAAATAAACTGGCTATTACAAGGACTAAAATTAAGCGCAAATTCATTGGCTTGCTTAGCGTGGATTCTATTTAGATTAATTAAAGCAAAAGAATTGATGAAAGAGCAAAGAATGAAACGTTATGTTTTAGGGAAAAAGCCCCCGAAAAATACCGTAAAAACCGTCTCAAAAAATCAACATACCCTGATAGTTAGGGCAACTATACTTTTTTGCATACACTTAATTTATCTACTATAAATTTTGTTGTACTGAGATTTAATTAACTTAGTTTGATTTATAGGTTTGCTAAACATGACGTTGATTGCCGAACTTTCGTCTTTATGTGGATTTTGTATGTATCCGCAAAGCAGAAAGTTCAGCAAAGTTGTTTAAAGGTGTGGCTTTTACTTCGATATAGGCTCGCCATGTGCAGCAATGAGTAGCTCTTTAATTTTTTGGCGCAACGCTAGGTGAGCAGGGTTCCTCATCTCACGTTTGTGATAGACAAACTTGTACGGAATTGTGTGGACAGAGATTGGACAAGGGAGTACTTGTAATTTCAACATATTACTCCATTTTTTAGCGAAGGATTGAGAGACCACTCCCAGGCAATCACGATCAGCGACATACAAAGCCATACCTGCTAATGATGATGTGACTATATCGATTTTTCGTTCTTGTATCTTTTCTTTGGCAAGCTGCTCAAATCCGGTCACGTTTTCCCATTTCCCGGAAAACAAACAGTGGCTTTCTTCATAGAACTGTTGTTTGGAGATAGAACCTTGAATTCTGGGATGGTTCTCACGGCAGATGACTACTGCTTCTTCGGAGTAGGCGTCTTCTATGACGAATGCAGAATCTTTAGTTACGACTGTATCAATCGCGAGGTCGACTTTTTGTTGTCTTAAGTATTCAAACAGCAGGTATTTTTCAGGTGGGGACTCATGAAACACCACATTTTGAATCGGAGGCATGCTATGTAAAAAAATTTCCGAGCAGCAGACTTCAAAATGGTTTTTATCGGAAATCGCACTGTCAATGATATTCACCGCTTGCTGAAACTGAGGAAGTAATTGATGCGCGGTAGAAGTCAGGGCAATGCCCCGGCCTTTTTTTACGAATAGCTGCTTATCTACGACTAGCTCCAGACGTTTTATTGCCGCGCTTACCGCGGGTTGCGTTAGCCCGAGTTGTTCTGCAGCTTTTGTATAGGATTGAAACTCGGCGACGACCAGAAAAGTTTGGATAAGGTTTAAGTCCATAACGGTACTCATAAATTGAATTTATAGGTTAACTAACTGCAACTGCATTTATCGTTTGAGATTAGTGCTTTATCTTATATCAACAATGGTATTGGAAAGCGAATGCCATTTTAATGCATCAGCGAACTTTTGGAGAAATTATGAAAAATGCGACCAAAACGAGCAGTAAAAAACTCGTACTTAACGCATGTACTTTAGCGCTAGGTGCTGCTTCTGCAACCGCATACGCAGCTGACAAACCGAACATTCTAGTAATTTTCGGTGATGATATCGGTTACTGGAACTTAAGCACATACAATCAAGGTATGCTAGGTTACACCACACCCAATATCGATAGTATTGCAAAAGATGGCGCTAAGTTTACGAACTTCTACGCGCAACAGAGTTCTACAGCGGGTCGTAGTGCGTTTATCACCGGTCAAATGCCAAAACGTACAGGCTTAACAAAAGTTGGCATGCCAGGTGCTCCACAAGGTATTAATGAACAAGATCCTACCATTGCAACCATGCTTAAAGATTTGGGTTACGCAACAGGTCAGTTTGGTAAAAACCACTTGGGTGACCGAGATGAGCATTTACCAACTAACCATGGTTTTGATGAGTTCTTCGGTAATCTATACCACTTAAATGCGGAAGAAGAGCCTGAGAACGTAGATTACCCTAAAGATCCAGAGTTTAAGAAAAAATTCGGTCCGCGTGGTGTTATCCACTCGTACGCGGATGGCAAAATCGAAGATACCGGTGCTTTGACTCGTAAGCGTATGGAAAACGTTGATGGTGAGTTCCTGGAAGCAGCCGAAACCTTTATCGAGAAACAAGTTAAAGCTGATAAACCATTCTTTACCTGGTTCAACACCACACGTATGCACAACTTTACTCACCTTCCGGAAGAGTACAAAGGTGTAACGGGCGCAGGCTTCTATGCTGATGGTGTAAAACAACACGATGACCAAATCGGTCAATTGCTGCAGAAGATTAAAGATCTGGGCGTTGATGACAACACTATCATTGTTTACACCACTGATAATGGTCCTATGATCAACCTATGGCCTGAAGCGGGTATGAGCCCGTTCCGCAGTGAGAAAAATACCGGTTGGGAAGGCGGTTTCCGTGTTCCTATGATTATTAAGTGGCCGGGGCAAATCGAAGCCGGTAAGACCTTTAACGGTATCATGTCTCTGGAAGACTTCTTCCCGACACTTCTTGCGGCTGCAGGTAATGATAAAGTGAAAGAAGAACTGTTAAAAGGTAAACAAGCTGACGGTAAATCTTATAAAGTTCACTTAGATGGCTACAACCAATTACCTTACTTGACTGGTAAGGCAGAGGAGTCTGCTCGTAATGAGTTCTTCTACTGGAGTGATGACGGTGATTTGTTTGCTCTGCGCCAGGGCAAAATGAAATTCCACTTTAACATCCAAGAGAATGAAACTGGTTTAGCGATTTGGCAGAAACCGTTGACTAAACTGCGTGTACCTCAGATGTACGATTTAAGCATCGATCCATTTGAGCGTGGTGATACTGGTATCGGTTACGGTCAGTGGATGTATGAGCGTTCATTCCTGATGGCACCAGCTTCAGCGAAAGTGGCAGAAATGATGGAAACCTTCAAAGAGTTCCCTCCTCGTATGGAATCTGGTTCATTCGTTCCAGAATAAGCATTCAATTGTATTAATATAATAAATGGCGCTCTCAGGAGCGCCATATTTAAAAGAGCTAACGCTAAAAAAGCCAACTTCAAAAGAGAGACTATATGAGCAAAACTTCACCACGTCATTCTACGGTTATGCCAATTGTCCCAATGAAAACTGCATTCAAATCTGATCAGGAAAACGAACGCCGCTTTCATGTCATGGCTAAACCAGGCGGTGCGAAATGTAACATTGACTGTCAATATTGCTTTTACTTACACAAAGAAAATCTGCTTCATCAGCCAAAGCAACCAAAGATGGATGAGGAAACCTTAGAAGCGTTTGTTAAGAGTTATATTGAGAGTCAAGATAGCGATGAAATCGTGTTTTCTTGGCAGGGCGGTGAACCTACGCTGCTCGGCTTAGATTATTTCCGCAAAGTCGTAGAGCTACAAAAGAAATACCAGCCTAATGGCACTCGGATAGAGAACGATTTACAGACTAACGGTATTTTACTCAACGATGAGTGGTGTGAGTTTTTAGTTGCAAACAACTTTCTTGTCGGTTTGTCGATTGATGGTCCGGAAGAACTGCACGATAAGTATCGTAAAACCCGCAGCGGCAAACCAACCTTTCATTTAGTGATGAAAGCCGTTGAGAAACTACAGCATCATGGCGTTCGATTTAATGCGCTGGTAACAGTCAATCGCCACAACGTGAAGTATCCTCTGGAGATTTACCGCTTTCTAACCCGAGAGTTGGGCGTTACTTACATTCAGCTCGCGCCAGTGGTTGAAGCAAACGACTTTCACACCACAGCCCCACAATTCTGGAACGAACAGATGATTCCCGTAATGGGAAGTGAATTGGCTAAACCGGGGCATCCTATGTCTGTGGTAACTGACTGGTCAGTTGATCCTGACGATTGGGGTAAATTCCTGAGCGATATGTTTGTAGAGTGGGTGAATAACGATTTGGGTCGTGTTCTCGTCAACCTGTTTGAAACCGCGGTAGCACAGGTTATGGGCAAGCCAGCTCAGCTTTGTATTACTTCTGAATTTTGCGGAAAAGGATTAGCAATAGAGCATAACGGTGATGTGTACAGCTGTGACCATTATGTATATCCGGAATACAAGCTCTCAAATATTCACGAACACTCGTTGAATGAAATGGCGTTCTCAACTCGTCAGTTTAGTTTCGGTATGGCAAAGCGGGACTCGTTGCCAGACTACTGTAAGAAGTGTCCTTATCTAAAATACTGTTGGGGCGAGTGCCCGAAAAACCGCCTGATAAAAACGCCGGATGGTGAGGAAGGGCTTAATTACCTATGCTCAGGTATTCGTCGATTCTTTGATGACACTTTACCTATGTTGGTCGGTTTATCGCAGTTACTGCAACAACAAAACTCTAAGTAGGGATCACGATGAACAATGCGCAGCAAGCGATAAATAAACTGATTGAAGAGACTGAGAAAAGTGTTATCGGCCAAAGCCACGTCGTGCAGGCTTTAGTTATTGGTTTACTGACCAACGGACATGTTCTGCTGGAAGGTTTACCGGGAACAGCGAAAACACGGTCTGTAAAATCGTTAGCAAATCTGCTTAATACCAGCTTTGGCAGAATTCAGTTCACCCCAGATTTACTGCCTTCTGACGTGACCGGTACAGAGGTTTATCAGGAGCTAGACGGCAAACCGCAGCTTCATTTCCAGCCTGGCCCTATTTTCAACAGCATTGTTCTGGCGGATGAAGTGAACCGCGCACCAGCAAAAGTGCAGGCTGCTTTGTTGGAAGCCATGGCTGAAGGCACGATTACTGTTGGCGATAAAACGCATGTGCTGCCCGAACTGTTTATGGTACTGGCGACACAAAACCCGATTGAGCAGGAGGGTACATATCCTCTGCCAGAAGCGCAGATGGACCGCTTTATCATGAAGGTCACGGTGGACTATCCTGAAGATCAAGCTGAAAGAGAAATCATCCGCTTAGTGCGCAGTGAAGAGCTAGGTGCAGAAACCAGCTCTGAGATTGTGACGCCAGAGCACATTGAGCCTGAGTTAGTGTTAGAGGCACGCCGCCAACAACCTGATGTTGCCGTGTCTGAACTGGTTGAAGATTACATCGTTGCCTTAGTGATGGCGACTCGTAAGCCGGAACGCTACGCTGACTCTAAATTATCCAAATGGATTGAAATTGGCTCAAGCCCGCGTGCTTCCATTTCTTTGGACAAATGCGCACGAGCTTATGCATGGTTACAAGGTCGCGACCATGTCACACCGGATGATGTACGTGCAATGGTTCCGTCCGTATTAGGGCATCGTTTCTCATTGACTTACGATGCTCTGGCAGATGGTGTTGATCATCAGCGAGTGGTTCAGGAACTGCTAGACTCAGTCGCAATCGGGTAAGCGGAGGCATTATGGCAAAGCCGACTCTTGCGCCTAAATCTGAGGGGACCGATCCCCGTTTGCATTGCGATTATGCAAGGCTCGTGCGTTTGCAGGCACAAGCCGAGTCGTTCAGTTTACTCCCTCACCTAAGAGCTGGCAGTGCGCTTTCCGGGCGACATAATTCACTTTTTCGTGGGCGCGGACTGAATTTCGAAGAGTTACGCCATTACCAATTGGGTGATGATATCCGTAACCTCGACTGGAAAGTGACGATGCGAACGGGTAAACCTCATGTGCGTAGCTATACCGAAGAGAAAGATCGCAATGTGATCGTCTGCGTTGACCAGCGCAGTGCGATGTTTTTTGCTTCCACCAAGGTAATGAAGTCTGTTGTCGCAGCCGAAATCGCGGCAATGTGTGGCTGGAGAATTTTAAAAGACGGTGACAGAGTGGGTTTCGTGATTGCTTCCCATCAAGCGTTGTTTCACGCTAAACCGCAGCGCTCACAAAACGTTCTTCTTTCTCAGCTTAAACACTTATCGCGGGCCAACCAATCGCTCAGTGTCGAATCGATGGATTCAGACAAAGTGACCTTTAGCAAATGGATTGAGCTGATAAAACGAATGAAGCTCAAACAGTCTACCCTGATTTTTATTAGTGATTGGAGTGACTGCGAAGAGCATCACCTTGATCACTTAAAACAGCTTCAGCAACACAACGATATTCTTGCGGTAATGGTCAGTGATCCCCTGGAACAAGCATTGCCTGATGACTTGGCAAAATCAAAGTGGGTGATAGGTGATGGCCAGTTTCAGCTTAATTTAGATAGTAATGCGAAAGTAGAAGCTGCAAGTGCCACATTGGAAGCCAAAGCTGATTTTCAGCGTCAATCATTAGCTCAGCTGATGGCGATAAAGCACCTGCCTCATATTGAACTTAATACGACAGGTAAACACATTAAAGAATTTCAGAAACGGGTAGGAGGGCGTTAAGTGAGCGAACTGCCTAAGCCACCTGGTACGTATATTCTGAGTAAACTGCATGATGTGACGGTACCACCAAGTGTGAGTTGGTATCCACAGACCATTGGCTGGAAAATTCTTGCAGTCGGGGTTTTTCTTGTTTTTCTTTATATCGCTTACCGCTTGGTACGTAAGTGGTGGGTTAACCGCTATCGGAAAGAAGCGTTGGAAGCGATTTCCCAACTGGATGTAAATGATAGTGAAATGCCTAAAACTCTGTTTTCCATTTTGAAGATAGTGCTGATTCATCTTGATAGCCGTAACGCGAAGCTGTTTGATAGCGCTTTTCTTCGCAAACTCGATGAGCTTAATCCCCAAAAACATGCTTTTACTGATGAAGTCTCAAAGTTATGGCTCGGAAGTCTTATTAATCCAAATATAAAGCTCACAGGCGATCAGCGTACTTCTCTCATCGAGAAGGCTCGATGCTGGGTTAAAGAACATTCACAAGTGACTGAATTAGGTAAAACTTCATCAGCGTCAAAAGATTTCCAAGGAGGTCATCATGAATGATCTTCTTTCTGTAATGGGCTTGCCTGGCTTTGAGTTCGGTCATCCGTTTTGGCTGGTTGTTTTGCCGTTACCGTTAGTGATCTACTATCTGGTACCCGCTTACCGCACCAAACAAATGGCCATTAAAGTGCCTTTTTTTAGCCAGTTAGTTGAAGCCATTGGTGAAACTCCGTCTGAAGGAGCAAGTCAGCTAACTCCAAGTTGGTGGCAGCGTGCGACGCTACTCCTGTCGTGGATATGTGTTGTTATCGCAATGGCAAAGCCAACTATCTTAGGAGCCCCTCAAGTGCGTGAAAGTCTTGGGCGAGATGTGATGGTGGTCGTCGATTTGTCTGGCTCCATGGCGGAACCTGATTTTACTTCTCGCACTGGTGAAAAAATCTCTCGTCTCGATGCAGCCAAAGAGGTGATGGCTGAGTTTGTCCAGTCCCGAAAAGGTGATCGGCTCGGCTTGATTTTGTTTGGTGATGCAGCATTTGTTCAAACCCCATTTACGGCCGACCAGAAGGTGTGGCTCGAACTGCTCAATCAAACGGATGTTGCCATGGCAGGACAGAGCACAAACTTGGGCGATGCGATTGGTTTAGCGATTAAAGTCTTTGATCAGAGTGACAAGAGTCGCAGTGAATTAGATCACAGCCAAAAGCGTGAAAAAGTAACAATTGTACTCACGGATGGGAATGATACCGGCAGTTTTGTTGAACCGATAGATGCGGCAAAGGTAGCGAAAGCAAAAGGCGTTCGTGTGCATGTTATCGCAATGGGTGACCCTCAGACTATCGGTGAAACGGCACTTGATATGGATGTGATCAACAGAATTGCTTCCGAATCAGGTGGCCAAGCTTTTGAAGCGCTTAATCGAGATGAATTGTCTGGCGCTTATGAAGACATCAGCAAGCTGGAGCCGCAGCTTTACGAAAGCACGACCTATCGTCCTAAACAAAGTTTACACCATTATCTAATGGTATTGCTGGTGGTTGTACACTTGCTTGCGTTTGGTGTAGCGACACTGAAAAGAAGAGCTAAAGTGCGCTTATCAGCAGGGAATGTATCATTAGGTAAAGTGCCGTTGGGAGAACGCGATGTTTGATTCTCTTAGCTTCACGCAATTTTTCACCCAGTTTCATTTTATTCGCCCATTGTGGTTACTGGCGCTAATCCCGATGCTGTTTCTGATCTGGCTACGCTGGCGTGAAGAGAGTAAGCCAGGCTGGAAAGATATTCTGCCGGAGCACCTGCGAGAGGCATTGACGATTGGTGAACACGGCTGGCGTAAACAGTTGCCTCTCAAACTACTCATGGTCAATGTATTTCTTGCCATTATTATCTGTGCCGGTCCAAGTTGGCAGCGCGAGGCTTCCCCGTTTGGTGAAGACAAAGCGTCTATGTTGGTTATTCTGGATAACAGTGACTCTATGTTGCAAAAGGATCTGCCACCAAGTCGGTTAGAGCGTTCTAAACAAAAAATACGTGACCTATTAGCGGCAAGGCAAGGTGGTAAAACGGGCTTAGTGGTTTTTTCTGGTAGCGCGCATGTTGCTATGCCAGTGACACAAGACAGTAGAGTATTTGATCCATTTCTCGCTGCAATCACGCCGGAGATTATGCCGGTTAAAGGTAAACTCCCAGAGCAGGCATTGCCACTGATTGACCTACAGTTGCAAGGGGTAACTGGCTCGACGGTGTTATTGGTGTCAGACGGTGTTAACCCAGCCACAGCTAAGCAATATGAGGACTATTTTGCGAATAAACCATACCAATTATTAATACTTGCAGCGGGTAATTCTGATGTGGTCAGTAATAACCCGATGGATTTGGCCTCACTACAAACACTCGCCAGCAAAACCAACGGGCGATTAGTTGAAGTGAGCGTTGATAACAGTGATATAGAACAGTTAAACCGTTATGTAGAGCGTAACATGCAACTTAACGGTGAATCTTCTATGCCATGGAAAGACATGGGCTATAGCCTGCTGTTTCCAATCGCACTTATCATGCTATTGTGGTTCAGAAAAGGGTGGTTAGTCCAATGGTGTGTGATTGCGATGGTCTCTGGCAGTCTCATTATGCCCAATAAAGTGTTGGCGGAGAATATTTCCGTGAAAGCTGAACAGCCTCAGGTCGTAGAGACGGTATCTGCACTCGATAAGGTTACTCAGTGGTGGTGGGATTTATGGCTGACGCCTGATCAACAAGGTCAACGGCTGTTTAATAAATTAGAGTACCTGGAGGCAGCAAAGCACTTCTCTGACCCTCTGCGCAAAGGAACGGCATATTATTACGCCAGCGAGTTTAAACTCGCTCATAGTGCATTCTTAGAAATGCAGAATGACCCATTAGAAGAGGTAAGAGATTTTGGCTTATACAATGCTGCGAGTGCGCTAGCACGCCAGCGCGAGTACCTGGCAGCGAGAGATCTGCTTAAGGCTTTGGCGAGTAAGCCGACATTAAGCAATGCACTGAGACCTGATGTTGAACATAATCTAAAAGTGATCAGCGCTCTTGTTGAGGAAATCAATCAGATGAGTGAAAGCCAGGCAGGAACAGAACCAGATTCTTCGACTGAACTTGGGGATAACCCACAAACGGCAGAGGGCGCAGACGAACAGACAACCGCAGACAAGATGGTTAAAGAGAAGTTAACTGCCGATGAGATTCTCGGTAATCAAGAGATGGCGGATAAATGGCTAAAACGTGTTGAGTCTGATCCTAAAGACTTTCTGCGAGCTAAGTTTCAGATCCAGTTGCGGTCACCAGTATCGACTAATGCATCTAGTAGTCGCGACATAAACAGCAACGAGGAGAGCCGACAATGATGATGCATTTTCATTGCTTCAACTCTTCTCGTTTGTCACGCCTGTTAGTGGTATTGGTGAGTTTATTTACGAGTAGCTTAATCTTTGCTCAAGATATTCAAGACTTACAACGCAGCCACGACGTCGAGATAAAAGCCTGGGTGGGAAAGGATGCGACTGATGGAGAAAGTCGAACTCCTCCAAGTTTCAGTGTTAATGAACAGGTAGTTTTGACCATTGAGGTAGCAACTCCTCGCTGGTTTACTGGCGGGACTCGAATCGGTACTGTGGATGTTCCCAATGTGATTGCGAAACAGCGCAATCAACTGGCGACCAATTTTACTGAGCGTAAAGGCGGACAAACCTGGTCTCGCCAACGGTGGGAAGTGACAATGTACCCGCAAGCATCGGGAGAATTTGTGATCCCGCCTGTTGCGGTTGGGGTTCAGGTGTCTGCACCTGACGGGGAAAACGTCTCAGGTACGCTTTATACTCAGCCAATTAAGTTCAAAGCATCGCTGCCGTCGGGGCTGTTGAGTAACAATGTGCCTTGGTTTGTCGCGACGGATGCAGAAGTGACGCAAGAGTGGGAAACTTCAGGTGAATCGCTAAAAGTTGGTGATGCAATCACGCGCAGAATAACGATCACGGCACAGGACAGCTTGTCGGTGTTACTGCCCGATCTGCTTAAAGGCGAGTCGACCACACGCTATCAGGCTTACCCGCAACCCCATCGACTCTCGGACACGCAAACACGTGGTGACTATCAATCTAGTCGAGTAGAAGAGAGTGTTTACGTCATTCAGCAAGGCGGAGAGCTGACATTACCTGACTATAAGTTCCAATGGTGGAACAGTAAAACACAGCAACTTGAAAGTGTGGTGGTTGAGGGGCAGTCTTTTCAGGCAAAACACACATTGAAATCGTTCGTTAAAGCTTATCTCGCGTGGATTATTGGTTCGCTTGTGGCAGCTTTGCTTAGTGTCGTTTTGTTTTTCGCGATTAAGCGCTATTACCGAAACAGACCAACACCTCCATGGCTAACTTTACACCGTTTACTGAAAGATAAGCGTTGGGGAGAGGCAAGGGCGGTGCTCTATAAGCAGCTACGTGTTAATACCTCTGAACTAGAGATGAGCAAAGTAGACGCAAGTCTCTCATGGCAGAAAAGTTCAGCAAGACTGCAAAGCGGAGAGCGCAGTGCAAGCCTTATTAAGTCGATGTGGCGTAAAATTCAGATTAAGAGAAAAGCGTTTAAACTTCGTATACCTAAAGCCTTACCTCAGTTGGATAAGTTAAACCGAAGCGGCGAAACTGGGAAAGAGTAAAATGAAAACAAAAACAATACGAGCGATACTAAACGGCAAAAAAGCTGGGATACCCGAACTGAGAAACGCAATCATGGCGCTGAGAGATAAGGGCTTCGATGTACAAGTCCGTGTGACATGGGAATCTCAAGATATGGCGCGTTTAGTCAATGAGGCCGTAAATGAAGGCATTACTCGTATTGCAGTCGCAGGTGGTGATGGGACAGTTAATGAAGCAGTTTCTGCAATTGTACAAATTGATGAAGAGAAAAGGCCTGAACTGGCAATAATTCCACTTGGAACCGCTAATGATTTTGCCACTGCCAACTGTATTCCTGGCTCTATCCGTGATGCTCTGTTCCTGGCGTTAAAAGGGAAGTCATATTTGGTTGATTGTGTGAAAGCGAATGATCGTTATTTTTTCAATGTTGCGGCAGCGGGGTTTGGAGCTCAGATTACTGCTGAAACTCCTGCGGAGTTGAAAAACTTTTTAGGTGGCGGAGCATATACGTTAACGGGCGTTGTTAAAGCTCTGGGTTTCAAGCCTTACGATGGAACGATAAAAGTAGATGATGGCAGCTTTAAGGGGGGAATCTTACTTGGTGCGTTTTGTAACGGCCGTTTGGCTGGTGGTGGTCAGTCATTAGCTCCTAATGCGATGATTGATGATGGCCTTATGGATTTAACGCTGGTTTGCCCGTTCCTGCCACATGAACTGCCGAAAGTGATAGAAGAGATCAATAATCCTAGAATTACCGGTGATTTTGTTAAGCATACCCGTACAAGCTGGCTCGAAATTGATTTCCCAAATCCGTTACCTCTGAATCTAGACGGCGAACCTTATCGCTCGCGCAAGGTACGCTTTGACGTTTTGCCTAAAAGTATCCGTTTAGTATTGCCTGAAGATTGTCCATGTATCGGGGCAAGTACCTAAGTCCTGTCAGTCTTTATCAATCTTTTGTAGCTGTCACATAGCAAACAGAAAACGGCACCTCAAGGCGATTAAACTCTTTAATCCATCGCCACTGGTTATCCTGTAGTTTGTCGCCTGGGCCTTTCACTTCAATCCATTCAAATTGTCCATCCTTAAACGCGATTAAATCTGGCATTCCATTGCGATACAGTTTGAGATCGCTAAGTTGTACTTTGAACAGCTCAATTAGCATAGCAGTAGGAATGGTACTGAGTGCATGTTCGAGTAGCTCTTTACTTACTACGCCCCAAGAAACAAAAGGGTTGCTGATGCCAAATTTAGCGTCATATCTATCAAGTATAGATTTGCTATTGCCAGACGCGAGTTGAGCGAATGCCAAGCTGATTAATTCTTCGCGTCTGGATACAAAATCAGCGTGATACAAATCGAGTGGTCGATGTTGGTAGGCATTGATAAAAGCACCCTCAATAGGGGCAAAGATCGCATCCCAAAAGGTGAGTCCTAACAGAGCGTTGAGCAGAGTGTTTTCTGCGTAGAATACTTTCCAGCCTAAGCGCTCAAAGTGCTCTTTGGTAGCAAGTTCCACACGTTGTTGGGATAAATCCAGTTCGATATGATGCTCATGACAGTAGGGTTTGGCTGCTCTTGGTACCTTTTGCCCAAACTTTCGTTTTACTCGTTGCTCCAGCTTTTGGGCCACTTCCCATTCAGATACATCGGTAGGTGATGCTAACATTTCAGTGACAATGTCACTAAATTGTTTGTCACGGTTCAGCTTATCGAATATTCGTGCACGACGTTCTCTGCTCGGTGGGAGGTTGGTTTGTTTAAAAAGCGCTAATGCTGTTTCCAGTTCACTAATACGTTCGTAGTCACGAGCGATGTCGTTGAGCATGTGCTCCCGCTTTCTGTCCACGTAGCTATGTTGAACAGTCTCTGGCATTGCCTTAATTAGAAGGTCGAGGTTTGCTTTGTCCTTCCGATCGCACTGCCAGTAAATGTTGGCTAGTTCGCTCAGCTCAATCAATCGGTCAATTTGCAATCGAGACTCGAAGAAGCGACGTTCTTTGCTTAATTGATAGTGCTCGAACTTATGTAATCCAAGGTCGTCTAGTACAAACTGACTTAAGTCTTGGTGTGTATTAGCGAAGAACAAGGTGAGTAAAACATCAATCATGTGGGCTGAGTTCAGCCTGATGACTGTAAAATCGAGGGCTGAGAACGAAATGAATTCGTTACTACTTAGTTGCTCGACCAGTGCATCTTTTTTTAATGATTTAGGTAAGTTCGGGTAGAGTGCGAGAATTTCTGGTTTTGTTAGTAAGTTCGCAGTTAGCTCTTGATGTGACAGGTTAGGAGAAAGTTCAACAAGCTTGGATTGATTGAGTTCTATCAGAGACTCGTCAATGGACGGTATTTCTGCGTAGCTAAGTTTATCACTACGAAACCAACAGCCTTTGCGGCTATATAAACGTACCAAAAGGCATTGAGCGTGTTTACTCAATTGCTCAAATGCCGATAGCCACTGATGCTCTTCATCTGACAGTAAATCGCCATACCATTTAGTAGCGTGTTGGGTCAGCTTAAAGAAATTATCTAAATAGTAATCTGGTGCGAGTTCGACAGGGCTTTGCATATGTTGATAAGTAACCAATAACAAAAAAGGCTTAACCCATAGGTTAAGCCTTTTTGCTATCAAATCAATTCACAATTAAGCGCTTCTTAGCTCAGCGACTTTTGCTTCAGACAGTGGTTTAGTGATGAAGGCTAATACGATACATACCGCCATCATTACTGCCGAAATGGTGTAAGCCAGAGTGTAACCTTCGCCGTTCGTCATTGAGTAACCAACTACAGCAGCACCGATCGCACCACCGATACCCCATGCTGTGTATAGCACGCCATAGTTAGTACCGTAGTTTTTCAGACCGTAGAACTCTGCCGTCAGAGTTGGGAATACCGCGAGAAGTGTACCGTAACCAACAGCTGCGATTGCAGTACCAATGATCAGCGTAAATTCTGAGTTGAATGTTGCAAACAGCACCATGTTGATGCCTTGCAGAACGAACGCAAGAAGCAGAGTACGAACGCCGCCAATTTTATCCGCAAGCATACCAGCCGCAACACGGCCGCCAGAGTTAAATACCGCCAGAATAGAAGCCAGGTAAACCGCGTTAGGAAGGTTAGCCTGAACACTCGCAATTGTTGTGATGTTACCAATGATCATCAGGCCAACAGAAGCGGCAAAAGCGTACATAATCCATAGGGAGTAGAACTGTGGCGTTTTCAGCATCGCTTTCCAGCTTAGATCGTCAGATTTCTTCACTGCCTTAGGTGCCTGGCCTTCTTTTACTTTAGGCTCAGCTGGCGTGTAATCGGCTGGTGGGTTGTTAATAGTCGCTGCTAGTGGCACTGCAATTACAAGAACACCAATACCCAGAACTAAAAAGCTAGTCTGGATACCCATGTTTTCGATCAACGCTGAGGTAACAGGAGCTAGGTAAATAGCCGCCAGACCGAAACCTGCTGCGATGATACCGTTCACCATGCCTTTCTTCGATGCATGGAACCACTTCATTGCAGAAGGTGACAGACATGCGTAACCAAAACCGATACCGGCACCAGTAATCACACCAAAAGTGATATTTAGCATGAGTGGTGAGTTAACAAAACCTGACGCGATCATACCAAGGCCGGTTAGTACCGTACCCAGAATAAGGATCAGACGCGGACCCATACGGTCCTGCAGGATGCCCGCAACAAGAAGACAGATAGAGAAAGTGATGGTTGCAGTTGCGTAAGGTGCGGAAGCTTCAGCAGCAGTCCAGCCTGATTCAGTTACCAATGCCTTGTTAAAAACACTCCAGGCATACAGGATGCCAAGACAAAGGTTGATACAGAAACCTGCTAGCAGGATGCGCATAGCTTTATCAATCTTGCTCATTTTTTCTCTCGGTTATTCCTCTTGGCTGAAGCCTGTGACCTTTTAGCTGTTACCAGTATGGGTAGGTCGATAGCCCGACTTTAAAGAGGGGTAGTTTAAAGATGCGTTTTTTCAAAATTAGTTTGCGTTTTTCAACAAGTGACGCAATGAGCGCGGATTATAACCAATAAATATGTGATTGGAATCTCTTTTTACCTTTGGCGTTAAAAATAATTTGAATGTATTAAATCATTTGTACATCAGCGATTACAGGTGTAAATGAAGTGTTAAAAATGGAATGTTCTATTAGTTTCACGAGAAGTTTCTCTGTTAGTTGATAAAAGTCGATGGACACCCGCACTGAACTCACAATTTTAAATAAAAATTGCGGCGCATTTTTGTGTTAATGCTTTGTGATAAAAATAGGATAAATGAGCCACTTTAAGGCTAAGTATTGGATACTAACGATTTATTAAACTTAAGTTGTTAACCTTTTGTAATAATGTTAATTGATTAGTTTTTTTGACAAAAAATGAACAAAAAATGTGCTTGTATTTGTGCGTGAGATGAGCAAAATAGGCTGAAAAATGAGTTTTCATTTATGAAGGGATGCTTTTTTCGACTTATTGTGAGGTAACTTATGAAATTGTTCCTAATGCTTCTCGCTTCTGTATTTGCAGGTGTGGCATCGGCAGAGCATTTCCATTCATTTATGTTAGGCCTGTCAGTCGCTTCTTTGGCGGTAGGCAGTTGCTACTTTTTCGCTTTTCGTAGTTCCAGATTCCCGCAACTTGCGTTATTTCTTCTAATTTGCGGCATGTTGTCTAAGCTAGCGATCACCGTTGCAGGTGTGGTTTGGGGGATGTCAGCGGATATTATTACTTCGCCAATTGTGTTCGCGTTGTCTTATTTCTTCTTCTCTCTCGTAGTGACATATCTGTGGTTCAGTTACCGCGACAGTATCACGCAGGTTCCAGTACGTTTGAAAGCAGCGTAATAGTTACTTGTCCCGAATGTATAAACGCCAGCGACTTACCGCTGGCGTTTTTGCTTTATGAGTTCGAGTTAACCTAAACAGTCACTGTTAGTGGTGGCTCTGGCACTTCCAGGAAGCAGGCAATAACGCGATAGAGTTCACCCTCAGCGACCGTTATTTTCCCGTCAGATTCGATAGCGAGTCGACATGCTCTGACAAATTTCTCCCGATCTTTTGGTTTGAGTTGTACAAGCAGTTCTAACGCAGCACGACTCAAACTCCAGTTTTGATTTGCTTCTTGCAATACCTGTTCTGGCAGACCCAGATAAACAACCGCAGAGTTAAACGCGTGCTGTGCTCTTATCGGTTCTGGGTGGCTAACCCATGCGAGCTCTCTGAGTAACCAAAGTACACTTTCTTTCAGTTGCCCCAATGATTTTTGCTGTCTTGTGCGCCCGAAAGAAACGACTAACTCCTTTTCCACCAAATTAATAACGCACCATTCGGCGAGAGTGTAGTGATTATCCGTTTGAGATAGCTCGCTCAGAACCTCACAAAGCCTATTTTTTTGTCCTTCACTGAGCGATTTCAACGCGGGTATAGCCAGTTCGAGTAGAGGGAAGCGAAGGTGAAGGGGGATCGAGTAATCCAGCCACGGAAGTAGCTCCGCCTGAGACGATGGCGGAACATGACTTTTGATCATCTCTCGCTGAATATCACTGCCATCAAAGATAATGAAGAGAGGAATGAAACGCGCACTATAAGGCTCTCGCGCAAGAGCAACTAATTGTGGTGGCAGTTGTCTTATTAGTTGTTGACCAGTGTCACTTAGTTGCGTTGCGGCAGAGATAGGCTCTGAGGCTGCTTCTTCAATAGCTACGTTGCTGGTTTCACCTGCAAATCCACTGACTTGCTCACCAGTAAAAGCCGAAGTTCTGTTTTCATCTTGCCTGATATAACTGCCATCCCAACCGGGGTCTATCCGGCGGATTCTTTCATCAAGAGGAGGATGAGTGGCAAACAATCCTGAAAAGCCGGAGAGTTTGCTTTGCCCAAACATCATGTGGCTCATATCTTCGCTTGCTGTGGCATCCAGCTTGGAACCAAAAGAATGTTCGGCAATTTTTTTCAGTGCACCAGCAATCCCTTGATCGTTACGAGTGAACTGCACTGCGCTTGCGTCAGCTAAGAATTCACGTTGTCGAGAAATTGCGGCTTTTATCATAGAGCCGAACAGCGTGCCCAGCCATCCTAGCACCATACAAACCAGCGCAATCAGCATAACAACAGCGAAGCCATTATTTGAGTCAGAATTGCTACGACCCATACCACGAGTTGAGTAGCGAGAATTGTCCAGCACTAAATGACCAAAGTAGGCGATACAGGTAATGCCGAACAACACCCCAATCAGTCGTGTATTGAGCCGTGTATCCCCATTTAGAATATGGCTGAACTCGTGAGCAATGACCCCTTGGAGCTCATCACGACTGAAGCTTTCAAGTGCACCTTGTGTGACGCCAATGACGGCATCGTCGATGCTCATACCTGCGGCAAATGCGTTAATTCCGCGTTCTTCGGTCATCACGTAGACAGGTGGAACCGTAATTCCTGAGGCGATGGCCATCTCTTCAACAACATTCAGTAACTGTCGGTGTTTAGCATTCGTTGTATCCGGAGAAATCAGTGTTCCACCAATACTTTCTGCGACTCCCCGTCCGCCACTTGAACTAAGTTGACTGAGCCTAATCAGTGAACTGGCAGCAACAACCAACACGACTCCTGCAAAACTTAATAGGCAATAGTGGATGATGCTCTGTGTATTGAACGGCTCACCTGAAACCGAAAAATAGATGCCAATGGAAATCACGCTGACCAATCCGGTGATTGCTATAACTGCCAGAGTAAACAGAAATACCAACAGTCCGGTTCGCTTACGTGCTCTGTCTTGTTGGTTGAAAAAATCCATCAGAACTCAACCTTTGGTGCTTCTTGAAGGGCTTCACTATCAGCGAACTCAAGCAGTTTACCGTTTTGGAACCCGAACATATTGGCAAAAATCACAGGAGGGAAGGTTTGCTTATATGTGTTGTAGCTCGTTACCGCATCATTAAACGCCTGACGCGCGAAGGCGACTTTGTTTTCTGTACTGGTTAACTCTTCCTGAAGTTGAGTCATTGTGTCATTTGCTTTCAGCTCTGGATAGGCTTCAACAACGACATTCAGTTTGCCCAATGCGTTTTGCAACATGCCTTCTGCCTGGTTTAGCTGGCTGATGGCGGCTTCACTGTCCGGCGCTTCACTTGCCGCTTTCAAACCTGCTATTGCTTGGTTTCGAGCCTGAATGACTCGCTCAAACGTCTCTTTTTCGTGTTCCATATAGCCTTTTGCTGTATTGACCAAATTTGGGATCAGGTCGTAGCGGCGCTTGAGCTGAACTTCGATTTGGGCAAAGGCATTTTTGAAGCGATTGCGCAGGGTCACAAGCTTGTTGTAGATACTAATACCGTAGGCTGCGATAAGCAGAATAATAACGATCAGGACAATCAGTGCAGTCATAATGAGGTTCCAGTTTATATAAGTTGCTTATATTTTAGGCAGAGTCTGGCGCTGATGCTGCCTTACATACGCGAAAGATGTTATGTGATGCTATAAATGGCGTTACATATGCGATGTAAGAAATTGACAAGTGATACGTGAGTAGAAATAACAGACCCGACTTTACGTCGGGTACCTGTTAAATAACAATTAAGCGGCAGAGAAACATTCATCCGCTCATTGGTACAAGAACCGTTGTGCCTAGGATGACGGTTATTAATCCAGCGAGTACAGGGACCGAGGTGCGTTTAACGACTTCAAATGGGCTGATTTTAGCCATACCAGAAGTCGCAACGACCACGCCTGAAACCGGAGAGATGGTACGGCCCAGATTTGATGATTGAAGCATAGGAATGATCAGGAACGCCGGATTCAGACCCATCTTCGCAGCCAGCGCCGGAGCCAGCTCAACAAAGGCATAGAAAGGTGCGTTACCAGAACCGGTCGCAATAGCTGCGGCTACGGTTAAAGCGGACAGGATAAGCATCAATGCGACACCACCTGCACCAGCCTGATCTGCAAGGTTAAGTAAGTTGTCTATTGCGCCAACCGACATCAGGCCCTGGGCAAATGTCCCCGCGGCGACTAATAGCATGACCACGCCTTTAAACGCATCAGCCATACCTTCGTAGCAAGCCTCTAAACCTTCCAGAGATTTTTTGCCGTCAAACTTATTCACAATATAGTGAATTACTGCACCGAGAAAAATAGAAGCGACCACTATGGTGTAGATATCCAAGCTTAGGCCTGGAATAGTGCGACCATTGAACAGAAATACGCCTAATATAGGCACAAAGGGCAGGATGGCATAAAACGCGGGGGCATCTGCTTCGATTTCTGACACATCGATCTTTTTCATTGGGGTATTGTCTTTCTTATCTAAGAACTTATTCCAAAAGTAAGCGGCTATAGCCATGACAATGATGGCACAAATGGATACAGGAAGAAGAGTTTGAACAGCAAATACATCAAGTGCCAGCCCGGCTTTCTCTGCAGCGATAACCACATCTCCGGATGTCGGAGACAGGATGATAGCCGCAGGAGATGCACAGACAGCGACCGCAGCGGGGCGAGAAATACCCATCGCAACCATCATCGGAAATAAAGTCGCCATTAACAGCACGCCCAACCCAGTCGCAGAGCTTACGGCCAGAGACATTAAGCAGGCGATGATGTAAGCAGCTACCAGCAGTACATAGGGAGACTTAATTACCGAGAGCGGTTTGGAGAACTGTTTTACAACGACGTTGTTCGCGCCGATATGTGTCATATAGGATGCAAAGCCACACAACAACATAATCTGCATACCCAGGCCGCCGCCACTGGACTGAAGCATATACTTCACGTATTCCAGTGAGTCTGTGACCATGTTACCGGTTGAGGTGATACTTGAAGGCAGAACCTGGTGACCTAATATGCCAGCTATAAGAAGTAAACCGATACCAGCGGTCAACAGCACACCAGTTACCTTGTAGCCTTTGACAATGAAATAGCCTACGACAATGGTCACTACTAAGCCGATTAATAGCTCTAGCATAGGTGTCTCCAAGGTTATGAGTAAAAGAAAGATCCCGTTTCATATTATGGTCGAGAATTTGTGGAATTCTTATTTGTGGCTTGGTTCAAAACTTGGAACAGCGTGGTTTAAGGCAGGTTTATTTAGTAACTGTTTCACTGATTGGATAAAGAAGTACAAAAAAGCTCCGAAATCTCGGAGCTTGGTTTTTACTTAATAGCTTAGGTTATCAATAGATTAAGTATTCAATGGATTAAGCATACCGGCTAACCAATAGGTTCCAGTTGCGCTGCTGATTATTAAACTCTGCTTTTATCTGCTGATACTTTGTTTTGCAGATTGAATATTCGTACTTTTTCACTACATCTGCTGTTTTTTGGCCAACGAGATCTTTACGCGCTTCATAATATTCCTGCATATGATGAACGAGAGAATCAAACTCTTGTTGGAGTTGAATCAGGATAGTCTGCGCATTCGGTCTCGACTCGATCTTTTCCTTTGTTTTCTTTAACAATTGTGCCGCTCGTGCTCTTTCGATTTTGAATGTGGAAGTAGTACGCAATTTCGATGTTAACCCCATCCATGAGCATGATTTAATCAGCCACTTCGTCGGGTCATAATGCCACCAGTAAACGCCATTACGGTAATCGTTCTCGAAAATGTGATGAAAATTATGGTAACCCTCACCAAAGGTGAAAAAGGCCAAAATTCCGTTATCGCGGGCTGTATTCTTATCAGTAAAAGTCTGCTTTCCCCAAACATGCGCCAAGGAGTTGATAAAAAAGGTGGTGTGGTGACTCATAAACAGGCGTACTGCACCAACTACCAATAGCATTCCCCAGATATCGCCATAAATTATACCCAGCAGGACTGGAAAACCAATGTTCGTAACCAGTGCAAGCGGAACATAGTATTTGTGTTGCCACATTACGATTTTGTCGCGTTTTAAGTCGCGGCAGTTTGTATATTCGTTTTCTTTTGAATTGTTGTAATCGCGTAACATCCAGCCGATATGGGAATACCAGAATCCGCGTTTTGCCGAGTAGGGGTCTTTATCATTATTATCCACGTGCTTGTGGTGTACGCGGTGATCAGAAGACCAGTGTAATACGCTATTTTGCAGAGAAAATGCACCGCCAAGTGCAAATATAGAACGCAATATCCAGTGAGCCTCATACGTTTTATGGCTCCACAGGCGGTGATAGCCAGCAGTAATGGATAGATTAGTAAAACTGAACGCAATGATCCCCCAAACTAAATGCTCCCAGCCGAATCCAAAGTGGTATGCATACCAAGGAGTAACGATAAACGCTAGTGCAAAACTGGAAGAAAAAATAAGTAAATTCAGCCAGATAACGGGTGGTTTGTTTTGGTTCACGATATGGTCCTAAGTTTGGGCTAACAACTGTACGCCAGAATATCAGCGAACACGTGTAAGTCAAATTAAAGTTAGAACAATGTGATGATTCTTGTCGGGTCTACCTCATAATATCGCTGGCAGATTTTGCTTTTAATTAAATAATAGGTAGTATTAAACAATGACCTTTGGCTTTAGTTATGGAAATTTAACCACTAAATTAGCTTTATAACGGTGGAAAATGCCAAAGATCTTCAGAGAAGCAAAATATGTAAGTAAATAGGAAGACGTAATGGATTTACGATTAGCGGAATATAAGGATTACGAACGCATCGCACATTTGCATGCTGAGAATTGGAAGCGTCATTACCGAGGCATTCTAAGTAATAGCTATCTGGATAAAGAAGTACTTGATGATAAGCTACTGATATGGCAGATCCGTCTGACCAATCCTCCCTTCAATCAACATATTGTGCTCGCTGAAGAAGGTGGTCTTTTACTCGGCTTTGCGTGCATATTTGGTAATCATGACTTTGAGCGTGGTAGTTATATAGATGCGTTACACGTTGATGAGGGTTATCGCAGCCGAGGTATCGGTAAGCAGTTACTATTAGAAGTCGCTGAATGGCAGCAGCAGTACTTTAAAGACAGTGGTTTGTATCTCGAAGTTGTTTCACAAAACACTTCAGCAATAGAGTTTTACCGTCATATCGGCGGACAAGAATGCCAGGAGCGTACTTGGCAAGCGCCAGGCGGCACAGAAGTGATGGAAAAAGTGTTCCGTTGGTCGAATGCACAATCTTTAGTTAATGGCATAGAATCACACGTAGTTTATTCTTAACAATGCTAAAGAGCCGCTTGCTTAAAAAGTAGTAATCTAGACACGAAAAAGCTCAGTATTGTACTGAGCTTTTGTGTTTGTGACTAAAGTAACTTAACGCTTGTTACGCAAGTAACGCTTACGTCGTTCTTCTTTACGTTTTGCTTTCTCTTCTTCTTTACGTGCAGTTTCTATCTCTACTTCGATAAGTTCCTGAGTAATCATTTCAGGGCGCTCTAACGTAATTTGCCCTAATGTTCCCTGACGTAATTCGTGAAGCAGGATTTCAGACACTTTGTGTAAATCTACACGCCCGCCAGCTCTCAGAGCACCGCGACGACGGCCAATCTCTTCCATGATCTCGATATCTGATTCTGGCATCTCTTCGATCTGGTAGCGCTGTTTAAGCTTTTCAGCATAATGAGCTGCTAAGTATTCAATCGTGTAAAACGCCACTTCATCATATTCCATGGCAGTGTCTTTCACTGCGCCAGTTGCTGCGAGGCGAAAACCGCTGTGCGGGTTTTCTACTTTTGGCCACAAAATCCCCGGTGTATCAGATAAAACGATGCCGTTTTGAAGATTGATACGCTGCTGACGACGGGTGACCGCAGGTTGGTTGCCAGTTACTGCAATGGTACGGCCCGCTAGTGTATTGATGATGGTGGATTTACCTACGTTCGGAATGCCCATGATCATAGTGCGAATATTTTTGCCAATCTCTTCACGGTGAGGAGCAAGTTTACGGCACAACTCCATGATTTTATGGACTTCCTGAGGCTCAGAGGTCGTGATCGCCATGGCTTTCACATTCTGCTCTTGCTCAAGATGATCAATCCAGAGTTGAGTGAGTTCAGGGTCAGCCAGATCACGCTTGTTCAATACTTTAACGACGGGCTTGTCGCCACGAATCTGAGAAATCAAAGGGTTTTCGCTACTAAAAGGAATACGTGCATCCAGTACTTCGATGATCACATCCACCTGAGGGATAGCTTCTTCGATCTCTTTACGTGCTTTGTGCATGTGGCCAGGAAACCACTGGATTGAGTTGTTAACCATTTGAAATTACTGCCTTAAAATTTATCTAAACCTTAGTGGGGTACAAAATGCATGACAACACATAGTACGAAAAGATCTTGATAGTCGTTGGTAAAGTTGGAATGGGACTATTGTACGTGAGAAAGGGATTGGTATCCAATTTGTCGGTTGTGGCTGGTTAAATATCGTATTAATTACATGAAGCCCTCAAGAACGATGGGGGCTTTTGGATTTTGAACAGCTCGGACCCGTGGACTATTACTTTAGTTCAGGTGCTAAATCATGCAGGTTTGAGGTTGTATGAGAACTAAGCTTTAAAAAAAAGCCAATTACTAGTAAGTAGTAACAAATTTTGCACTTTAGCCAGCGATACTGACTAAAGTGCAAGGTTCAATTTACTCTTCTTCAACTGCGGCCTCTTTTGCTGTGGTGACTATCTTACCACCCTCCTCATCTCTATAGGCAATGGCAATGATGTCATCGGTAATGGCGTAATGAAAACTGTCCATATAGTTAAAGCATTCTTGACCTTCACCACAAGTGAATGTGCTTGGTTCAGTCCATGCTTCATCAATGTAATGACTAAAAGTAATCGCATATTTACCAGAGCTTCCCGAGGTGACTTGCACTAACCAATACATGTAAATTTTGTCACCGTCGGCGATTAATTGTGGAACTACACTACGTAGTTGTTGTTCGTTTATGCGTGTAGTATCTGTCGTTGTTACCTCTTTATCTTTCACAATGATGTGTCTGATAACACCACCTAGACCTTGGGTTTGCCACGAAAAATGTAAAGCGCCATCGGAGGTCGAAACCAGTGAATGATATCGATACGGAGTGAGCCGAGCATCGCCGATATCGATTTCGGTTAATGAACTATCTAGAATGTACATTTCCTTTACATTACCGGAGCTTACATATGAAAGCGCTGGATTGTCGCCTGAGGTAAGCAATAAGTGGCTTTTTGTCGTGTAGCGCTCATCTAGCACGGTGGTGGTCAGGTTGAGTTCAGCATCGATTTTGCTTAACAATAATCTGTTATAAGTTCCATTGGTTGGATGGACAGAAGTGTATAAGAGATTGAAACCTGCACTGTCATTGGGTGTAACAGTGATCTGGCTGGAAGCTAAATCAGATTCTACTATGCTACGTTGTTGCACTTCACTTGGGGTAAATATCGCCAGTAGAATTTTATCGGTTTTTGATGACGCTATATTGTAGTTAAAAACGATCGCGAAACGGTCATCAGATAGCGCGACCATTTTGAACCCTCTAAAACCGAAAAAGCCAAATTCTTCTTCATTCAACGTCAATGGCTCTGACCATGATCCTGATGTTGAGGAGTAACAAGCTGCTCGGACGAGGTAAGGGTCTTTCTCTGCCCATACCGTACAAGTTTCTCCTTTGCTGTTTGATACAGTAGGGCGGATTTGTTCGTATAAAACAGTATTAGAAGTTGGATTGGCATAGAAGTAAAGGACTTTACCAGATTTGGAAACATTGAAAATCTGCGCATTTTCCATGTCATCGTCCGTCCCAACGCTCGCCCAGATTTCGAGATCTTGATACCAGGTGGTGATAACTTGGTCATCATGGGAGCTGATGTTTGGAGGGGTGTCAGCGTCATAGAGTAATACAGGGCTACGCCATTGGTACTTAGTGATCACCGTTGTACCATCATTATCCGTGCTGTCGTCAGTATCATCGGAATCGGTTGAATCGCCTGTATCTGCGGTGTCATCGGAATCGGTTGAATCGCCTGTATCTGCGGTGTCATCGGAATCGGTTGAATTGCCTGTATCTGCGGTGTCATCGGAATCGGTCGAATCGTCGGTATCTGCGGTGTCATCGGAATCGGTTGAGTCATCAGTATCTGCAGTGTCATCGGAGTCGGTTGTATCGTCAGTATCAACAGTGCCACCCGATCTTGTGTTGTCATTGGTATCACCGTTGTCATCCGAATCGCCTGAGTCACCCGTATCATTCGTGTCATCTGAATCTGTTGGTGTTCCGACATAAACTGGATCACCGGAGTCCGTTGAATCATCGTCACCAGTAGTGTCATCGGATCCAGTTGAATCGTCATCCGCTGTGTTATCCGATCCCGTATTATCATCGGTGTCGCTGTTCTCACCTGAATCGGCATTGTCATCGTTACCAGTAGTGTCATCTGATTGAGGGGTATCAACAATTTGGTCAGCGTTGTTTCCTTCTGGGTCATCATCTTCTAGCCAACAACCAGATAATGTCAAACAAGCTATAACTAATGCTGAACAACTAATAAGCCTACGCATAGTCATCATCTCCATTTTTGGTACCTACTGCTAAGTACTTGGCACCTAAGTTACTACGTTACTACGCGGATTCATCAAAACAGCTGGATTAGCAACCTGACGAATCCAGTTATATTCACCTAGTTTGTTAGGTGAAATTTAAAAATAATTTAAAAATTGTTAAAATAATTCAGAAGGCACAGAGTGTGCCAATTTATAACGCTCTGTCGGGTGGGGTTATTTTATTTTGTAGGGCTGTTAACGTTTAAAAGTGTAAAAATTTTTGACAGTTTGAGTGTGACTATTGGCATGTATTTGTATAGTATCCAATACGATATAATTATTAAATATTACGGGATGGATTAAGTTTTATCTAAATATGTGAATACTATTTTAGATAAAGGGTTCAATAGGTATCTCAGTAAATTGTCAATTATAATAATCAGTTATTGAAATTCATTTTTGGTTTGTTAGTTTGTTTTTTGTCGTTATTCATAACCAGAACGTTGTTCCATAATTCTATAATTAATTCTGATTCATTGAGTGTAATTATACAATTTTAAATGGCCCCAAAAAGAGTCATTTCTGCACTTAAATAGTGCGATGGATAGTTTTAAGTAACTTAAGGTATAGTGTGTTTTTATGATTAATTAATGATGATTAACTCTGAAGTGTATAATTTTTATCAAGATATTAAAGTCACTTGGTAATTCTGGGTAAAATAAAGGTTCTATTTTTGTTTTGATTAAATTTACTATTAAATAGTACTCCAGACTGTATTAAATAGTACTTCGTAATGTTTAAATGGAATGATTTTGTAGACTGGTGTTCATTAAAGTCTGTATTAAAAATTTAAAGATTTTATAAGATAATGTTTAGACGTTTAAGGACAAGTGTATATTAAATGGTTATATGTTAAAACTTCATTTTTCAGTACGGATAACCATTTAAATTAAGGTTATTAGCACTTGATTGTTAATTGTTATTTAAAATTTGAATATATAGTTAAGCGCGTATGCGTTGATAGACAAGTGCTGTTTTGATGGCTAGGTCGCTGAATCGGTGGGACCTCTTTCACTTATCCTGCTTTCTTTGTTTTCACTCGCTTATGATTTCTCCATGACCTTAAAAAGTAAGAGAGCCGATGTTGACTAGAACTTTGTTGTACTGTTTCCGATAAGTTGTTTTGTAACGAAGTCGTGGCATGAAGCGACATAACATAGTGGGTATAGCCAACCAGCTTTTAGGTTTTTGATTAAGTTAAATTGAATTACTCAACAACCCCTTATTGAGTTGGGTATTGGTATATTTATTGTGCCTCAATAATACGCTGCCCTTCATGATTACTCTATAAAATGCGATATCCAATAAATAACTTCTAATGCTGAACTCTCCTAATAGTTAGATAAATAAGATAAAAATTCCTTATGTGGGATGTTATTTGTTCATTGAATGATATTTGTGTTAGCTAAAGGTTAGATATTTAGAATGATCGTCCTATACTTATGCAAGTTTGTGCTTAAAAACCAGTTTGGGATGAATTCATTGAGATTTCGTAATAAACCACAGCTTACGACTGAAATGTCTGCTCTGAAAAGTGCACTCGATGATAGCAGTAAAAAAAAATCGAAACGTAGTGCTCGCTTTTTTTCTTTTGCAACTTTATCTACTCGTTACTGTTGTGAGTACTACTGATCTACAGTTACTACTATTAGATAGTACTCTGAGTTTACCTTTAGTCGGAATTCCCGTTTCGATTAGAGACTTTGTACATTTAGCCCCAGGGATTTTGATTGCTTTACAATACAACCTGTATATCAACCTCCACGAGCACGTTCGAACATTACAAGCTTGGTTAGGTCACAAGGATAACAATCAAATATCTAACCTCGATCTGTTGCATGCGTTTATGTTCAACACCCGAGCCAAATACGACGTGTTCCCTATAACACCTGAAAAAGGAGATAAAACTCAGCAACGTCGTTCAAGAAACTATTATTTAATCAATGCCATCATTGTGGGAATGATATCAATTCTTCCTTTAGCGTTGCTTGTATTAATCGGTTGGAAATATGCAAATTATCAAAGTTATGGAACAACCGCCTTCCATGGGGCTTGCATACTTTTGTCTGTTTATTTGCACTTAGTCCTCTGGCTTCCCATCCAGTACCCGCAGAAATTCACACACCAAGTAGAGAGCAAACTAGAAAAGGGTACTGACGCCACTGTCAAACAAAAGGTTATCCAGTTCTTTAAGAGCTTAAGGTCTGAGTTTGAAACCTGTAAGTCTCGATTTAAGGCTAGCAAGTATGAAAAGTATTATTTAACTTTGGCGATAGGTGCTATTGCTCTTCGTGTAGGGGGACTTATTGCCGCAGACATGGTCCCGCAAACGCTAAAACCTCTGGTTGATAGCCAAAATACTTCTTGGCTGATTCCACATATCGACGTCACTTCTCAGATTCAAGTCTTGAACAGTCGAACTACAGAAGATGGTAATTCTCTATTTTCTGAAAAAGATAAAATCACGCACGATGTTAACGCTCAAGCTGCAACAGAACAAAATGTAGAGACAACATTCAGAAATAGAGAAAATTGTCAGACAGATAACCAGCTACCTAAGATTCGACTCGAAGGTCGAAATCTGAGGCTAGCCCGGTTATCTGATAACGATTATTGTGGTGTAGATTTCTCTAACGCTGACTTGCGGGGCTCTGTTCTTAACCGTGCACTTATCGATGGTGATTTGACTGGAGCCAATCTTTCTTACTCTGCAATCGAAAACACCCTTTTTCTACCCGGCACTAATCTCTCAAGAGCAAACCTCGATTATGCGAATATTACTCTGTCGAATTTAAGCGGTGTCAATATGACAGATATATCCGCTGAGAATACTTCTTTCGTCGGTATCATAGCCGAGGGGGCACAAACCCGATTTACCAGTGCAAACCTAACAAATGCACAATTTATTCGAGCGCAGTTAAATAAAGCGACATTTCGCGGTAGTCGTATGAGCGGAGTTGTTTTTTCCCTCTCTCGATTAGCTGGAGTGGATTTTAGGTACATCTATGAAGCCGATGACGATACTCGAAAGGATACGCCAATCGTATTCTTACATAGTGAAATTAAACACTGCCGTGTTAATTCGATGATGGTCTTGAATCATATTGAACAATTTGAACAAGCAAATTGCTACATAGAAATCGGAAAAGAGGAAACTTACGCTGCACTTACAACAGAAGATAAAGCAAAAATCTATTTAATAAGGCAAAGCTTCTCGCAAGAGGCGTTCAATAATTTCTCAGGTCCAGATATAACACCTGATGCAATTATTTCTAACGCACTGGCGCGAGGTCAAGATAGTTTAGATCTAAGAGGTTTTGGTCTTGTTGAATTGCCTGTTAAGGCGCTGTCACTAAAAAATCTCAAACACTTAAAATTATCAAATAACAAACTAGATTCGGAGCAATTAGCATTAATAGCGATATCTTTCCCAAAGCTTGAAGTGCTAGATTTGAGTAATAATTTGATAGGGGCATTGCCACCAGAGGTAGGTTACTTGGTCTCATTGAAGGAAATGGAGCTAAGTGGAAATAAGTTGACCACGCTACCGCTGGAAGTGAGTAAGTTAAGATCATTAAAGAGTCTCTCTATAAGTAATAACCAGATAACAACGTTACCTTCAGAAATAGGTCAGCTGACGGTATTGGAAGTGCTTAACGTTAGTGATAATCAGTTAATTACCTTGCCATCTGGGTTGGGTCACTTAAGCACGTTGAAAGAGCTAACTGTTAGTTTAAATGGATTAACCGAATTGCCTCCGGAATTATTTCAGCTGAGCAGGTTAGAGAGGCTGAATGTAAGTGGTAATGAATTGATACTCATCTCGCCTGAGATAGCTCAATTGACGTCACTGGAGGTACTGGATATTAGCGAAAACCCGTTGGCCAACTTGCCGAAAGAAATGTTCCAATTAAATACGTTGAAGGGATTAGATATTAGTGGGAGCGAGAACCTGAATCAAATGACTAGCTTACCGACAGAGGTTGCTCAATTAAGTGCATTGGAGAAATTAAATATTAGTCATAACAAACTGACTGAATTACCGATAGAGGTAGGTCAGTTAAGCTCATTGAAAAGCCTGGATGTTAGTCATAATAAGCTGAGTAACTTGCCAGCGTCTTTATCTCAGCTAAGCGAGTTGGAGAGGTTAGAAGTCAGTTATAACACATTGATATCCTTACCTGAAGATATAGGCCAACTGGCTGCACTTAAGGAAATGTCAGTCAATCATAATGAGTTGATCACCTTGCCAGAAAAAATAGGTCAATTGTTATCATTAGATAGGCTATCTATTAGTAACAATCAGTTAATTGATTTACCAACTCAGATAGGTCAGTTGAACTCACTCAAGAGGCTAGACGTCAGTGGCAACGAGTTACTTGATTTACCAGCGAATGTCGGTCAGTTGATTATATTGGAAGATATAAATATTAGTGCTAACCAATTAACTGTCTTGCCATCAGAGATAGGTGAGTTAAGCGGGTTGGAAGAGTTGAATGTCAGTCGTAACCAACTGACTTCTTTGCCAAAGGAAATCGGTCGGTTGAGCACGTTGAAGAGGTTGGACGTGAGTCATAATAAGTTGACTAACCTACCAGCGCAGATTGGTCAATTGAGAGCGTTAAAGTGGTTGGATGTTTATGACAATAATTTAACCACCTTATCTCCCCCGATAGGACAATTAATCTCCTTGCGGGAACTGTTTCTTAATGGAAACCAGTTAGTTAGCTTACCAGCTCAAATAGGTCAGCTAAGAGCATTGGAAAGGCTGGATCTCAATCAGAACCAGTTAACGAGGTTACCTTCGGAGATAGGTGCTTTGAGTACATTAAAGAGGCTAGACATTAATGAAAACCAGTTGGTTAGCTTACCGGCACAAATAGGTCAGTTGAGATCGTTGGAATGGCTAGACATCAATAATAACGAGTTAACCTCATTACCGCCCGAGATAGGTCAGTTGAGCGCATTGAAAAGATTAGATGTCATGGATAATCAGTTAACAGCGTTGCCGCCCGAGATAGGTCAGTTGAAAGCATTAAGAAGACTACTTGTTAGTGGAAATGCCTTGTTCACCTTGCCGCCCAGTATAGCTGGCTTGAGCACTTTGGAGAGGTTGGAAGCTAGTCAGAACCAGTTGACTTACTTACCTCCACAAATATGTAAACAAGGCTTATTAATAAATTTACTCAATTTTAGAGAGCTGTGCGAGGTTGAGGAATAAGTGTTCAATCTGAGTGTATGTTTAAAGAAAAGGCTAAAACTGAGTTAACTGTCGGTGTCGGTCGCAAAATTGACTCGAAAAGGTACAGATATGACTTACCATTTTTCCTTATTGTCATTGATTTATATGTTTGTTGGTGCGATTTTCAGCACCAACCTTTATGCATCGGATGCGTCAGAATCTGATGAATTAGTAAAAGAGTTCCCGTTGCCAGACAACGTCTCTATCAAGTTTCGGCCTGTTTTTTTAGGACTTGATGGCAATCAGATTTTTTCCGCAAAAAGAGTGAAGCTTGGATCGCGTGAGGGTGTGAATAGCTATGAAGAGCATCTTTCAATTACAAGTCTAGGTGGTTCGTTTACTGCACTAAATGAAGGTCGAAATGAGTGGCTATATTATCTAGGTGAAACAGAAGTTTCGGTTAGGCAGTGGAACGCTGTAATGCGTTGGTGGCAGAAAGAAAAAGGGGAGGACATCGAACCGGTAGACAACTCATTACTTCCTCAAACAGGTAAGACTCCAGCTGAAATACTGACATTTATCGAAGCTTTGAATATTTATTTAACGAAAAATCAAATAAATGAATTACCAAGGTATGGTAACGCTGTGGGCTATGTTCGTTTACCTACTGAGGTTGAGTGGGAGTTTGCTGCTCGTGGTGGCAACGAGGTATCCCCAGAAGTTTTTGATCGACATTACCCTTATGAGGAAGGGGGAGTAATGTCAATAGAAGGTTATGAATGGTATAGGCGATCGTCAGGAGGGAAGCTTAAAGAGACGGGGTCAAGCGATCTTAAGCAAAACCCTTTGAAATTGTATGACATGCTAGGTAATGCGTCAGAAATTACTTACGGTATTTTCGGTCATGACTTTCTGTTTGCACGATATGGTGGTTTAGTCATTCGTGGAGGAAATTTCGATGATGAACTTGATGATCTGAAAGTTTCTAAACGTGCAGAGTATAAAGGTTACGATCCCTACAGCAAGCGAGATAAAAGAGTAGGATTTCGACTCGCTTTAGGAACGTTCGTAAGCGGGGCTGGGTTTAGCGAAGATCAACTAGCTGATGGCTTCGATGATTATCTAAATAGTGTTGGTGGTGTAGGTTGGTCTTCTTTGCATGGACAAAGTAATTTGTCATTTGAGTCTTTAAACGATCTAATCAGTTACATGAAAGAAAGAATCAATCAACTAGATCACGATGTTAAAGATTTAAATCAGCAGAATGAAACTATCCAATCTAATTACACTGATTTAAAAAGTATTCTAAATAAAAAGGCTAGCGAGCTAGCGGCCTTACAAAGAGAGCTAGATGCAGAAAAAGCGAAGAACGAAGATTTAGCGACCTTTGTTGATAAAAGTTCCGTCGAACAGAAAACGCTTACTTTAATTAAAGCCAAAGACTCTGAAATCTCGCGTTTGCAAGCAGAGCGATTTAGGCTGAATCAAACGGTTAATAAGCAGAACGATGAGCTGAAAAGAGCAGAGTCAATTGAGAAACGGAACCGTGTTTTACAACAGGAATTAGATGATGCAATACGCGGACGTAAGCTAGCTGAATTCGAGACTGAGAAGAACGAAAAACGGATAGTGCTTGCAGAAAAACGTCTGCTGGAGGCTTTAGTTCGTGTGGCTGGTTATAATCTGTTCACCGCTTGGAGGAATTTAAAAGCGATTGAAATTAAAAAGAAAGCAGGTAGTGCGCTGAGCCAAGATGCGTGGGCGATTAATGAAAGCGAAGCGGAAAGTATGTTGAAGGAATACCGAAAATATGTAATTCAAATTGTTGATAATACAGACCATAACTTATTTCCTGAAATAAAATCAAAAATCACCGGCTGGTTAGAGGATAATAATATAAGTCAAGAGCAAATTAAGGGGATGGATTTATTGGAGAGGCATATCAACGAAGTTAAACAGGGCAAATACCCGCAGTTAGACTATCTTTATAAAAACCTTCTTACTGAGTTAGAAATAAGAGAGTGAATATGATTAGAAAAATTTTAAATAGAGTCAGTTTGTTATGTATTGTATTCGCTTTGGTTTCTGGTTGTGCTTACCACAATGCGATGAAAGCACAAGAGCAAAGGCAACAAATACTCAGCGCAAATCTAGGTGTAGAGCAAGATAAAACACGTGACAGTGAGAAAGAGCGTATTGCTTTAGAAGCGCAGCTCGCGTCACTGAACGCTGAGCTTTCTGACTTAGAATATGAAATAGCAAAGATTGAAGAAGTATCTAGCAATACTTCGTCAGGTAGTATGAAAGAAACCCAACAAGATCAGAAAAAACAATTAATCATACTGCAAGAGAAAAAAAACACGCTTGAAAAAGATATTGAGAAGAAAAAAGAATTGATTGAGGTTTATAGTTTTTAAAATTACCTACTATATTTGTCGACAATGTAGAGCAGTTTATCAATGCACTACTGGTAATGTGCTTAAGTTGGGGGGGTTATAGCTGTAGTTCTTTTTAAATAGAATTAAATGACGCTGCCAAAAATTTTGCAATGTATTTTATAGAAAACTTCTTATGCGGAGGGGAATATGTTTAACAAAATTGGTTATACAGCGTTGTCTATTGTATGTTTATTACCTCAAGTTGGCTGTATGACGACGGGCATCCAACCGATTACATCAAGCACAACAAATGAAAATGTAATTAGGTCTGAGAGTGAGCAGCAAATAATGAAGCAGGCGACGGTCGCTGGTACTATTGGTGGAGTAGCGGTTTCTGCTATATTGATAAACAAATATGGAGAAGATTGGCCATTAGCATTACAACTAGCTGCAGGTATCGGAGGAACTATTGCTGCTCAGCAGATAGCTCAATATATAGCTATGGTACAAATTTCTAATTTAAGAGACGTAACTTTAGATAATGATAAAAAAGAAGCGCTGCTGGCTGAAGCTAGAAAAGTAAATTACGAATATGCTCAGTTAAATGCAGAACTAAAGGCGAGTATTAAAGCAAATAAGGGTAATAAAGAAGCTCTTGAAACTGACTTAGCTAAAGCTCAAATGAATAAAAAGAATTCTGAACTTGTTTTACAGGACCGGAAATTAATGCTTGATATGCTTGTTAAAGATTCTGAGCAATATAACGAATATGCTGAAGAAATTGCTCGACTTGAAAAAGAGGATGCCGCTTTAGCATCAGTGATAACAGAATTAAACTCTCAAGGAGTTGGTGGCGTTTAACATAGTGTTGTTATTGGTGCGTCTTGGAAGTTTTTTGTCTGAAGAGTTTAACTCGTTATCTTATTGAAATATTTAGATAAGAGCGGTCCAAAAGGTTTTAGTACCATCTGTTTTTGGGTCGCGAGTTAAGTTATGTTTCGTCAATCATAGGTAAACATTTTTTGCTTGGAGTCCTTAAATGGTTCTTCCAGTGGGCTCCTCTTTGTACCATTAAGCGTGGACTAAGCTGCTTCTAAACGAGTTTCAGTATGATTATCACTGTTTGAATTAATATCTGAAAGAATATCTTGTGACTCGGTTTCTTGTTTATTTAAAAACTAACGACGTGGCACGTCATCACTTGTAAGATGTATGGTACAGCTTGTAATCAACGACTTCTGACATTCTTACTTTGGACTGCTCGTATTGACCGAGCTATTACAAATCACTATGTAAGATGAAACGCGTTTTTGAGCGCTTTCTGGGACGCTGAGCGCAAATAACGTGTAGTCCAAGGTTGAAGATGCTGTAAGGAGTTACCTACATGAAGCGATTTAATTATTTAATATCAATATGATAGGTGTTGTATTGTAAAGGGCCGCAATTTGACTTTTAAGCCCATCAGATTAGTCTGACTTCCCAATTAGAGGAAGTCTTTATGTTCAGCATTCTTAGAAAAGCATTCTTGTTAACCGTTACGTTTATCAGCGTATTGGTTTCTTTTCATGCATCTGCTGTATCTGCAAACGAAGAACAAAGAGACACTGTCACAGTTGGAGTGATCACCCAGCGTGAGTCTGCGGATTCTATTGTTGATAGCATTGGGCCGTTTTACGGTATCAACCTCGATTACTTATCTAATATTGCGAAAGTGCTCAACCTTAGAGTAAAGCTTCGTCCATACAATGAAATCCTGCCTTTGCTAGCTGATGTTGAAAGCGGCGTTATTGATGGTGCAGTAGGCTTTAGTAAAACTCCAGATAGAGAAGCTCGATTTCTATTTTCACAGCCATTCTTCTCAAGCACGATTGCGGTGTGGTACGAAGACACCAAGCAAAAAGAGCGCGATCAAAGACGCATTAAATGGGTCTGTGTAAAGGGCACAGCCTATTGTGAAAGCCTTAAAAAGCAGGGCTTCACGAATATTGTTCCGGTTAAAAGTAACTTAGAAGCGTTCGAATACGTTCGCAGTGGCCGTGCAAATGCGCTGATTTCGACCTATGTCGCTATTACTCAGTACCTTGATGAGCAAAATATTGTTAAAGGGGCAATTGATGTACCTGACTGGCTTCCTGATGAGAAGGTAAGTTTCATTACAGGGCTTGGTAATCAGGAACTGGTTAATCAAATTAACAAGATCCTCAACTGGGAAAAGAGCGGCAAAAACATTCGCTCTGTCGCTTCGAGTAATCCTTACCACATCAACGATAAATTACTGGTGGAGTACCGTCGTAAAGTCGGCAATGACCGCAAGATTACTTACAGCAGCAGTGAAGATTCGTATCCGTTTTTATACAAGAATGAGCAGTCTGGTCATTTAGATGGTTTTCTCCCGGATTTTATGGAGTTAATCCAGTCACGTACGGGATTGAAATTTGACTTTGTTAAGCCTAACGCAAGCTTAAGCAGTGGCCTTACGGCATTTAACTCGGATCTGGTTCCCGTGGCTTATGTTGATGAAGTTCCCGCGTCAGACTGGTTAGTAACTAAACCCTTTATGCACAACAAGTTCGTCTCTATCCGTACCAAGGAGCACGAAGTTGATGCGACTAACCGTTCGAAACTGGGCTTATTGATCAGTTTTAAAAAGCAAGGATTAGTACATTTAAACTCATGGCAACATGATCGCTTTACCCGATACGATGACGTGAGACAGCTATTGTCGGACCTGAAGTCAGGCAAGTTGGATATTGCTTACGTTCCTGATGACGTTATTCATAGTCTGATTGCACAAGATCAGGTAGACGGCCTTACTATTAACCACCACGATACGCTGAAACTTTCGATTGCTTTTGCGGTGTCGAACCATGACACACAACTAAAAAATATGCTCGACAGCGTCATTGAGACGATTGATTCGAACGAAATCGACAAACTGCTTCGTTCATATCAAAACTTCAATCTTGTGTATGGCTACGATGACGAACATATGGCTCGCGTTTTCTTGCTTGCTGCTCTCGCATTTGCGCTATTGCTCGTTGTAGTTTACTTCGTTCTCAGTCACCTCAAACTGAAGGTGAATTTGGCAGAATTAAATGCCAACAACGAAGAAAAAGAGAAGAAGTGGCTCATGGATATTATTCAGGAAATTAACAGCCTGGTATTTATCCACGATGAGAACAATAGCCTGGAGATGAGTAACTGCGCACGATACCAGCATGGTCAGTGCAAAGAGTGTAGCCTGAAAAATTGTTCAACTAATTCGCGCCTTGTTGAGAATAAAAGTGAGCTAATCAAAGTCTTTGAAGGCAAGAGGATAGCAGAAGAGGTTGCGTCTTCAGGTTGTGGCTTGGGTATAAACCATGTTTACCGTGAACGTAAGACAATTTCGTCTCCTAGCGGTAAGAAAAAGCTTGTATTGACGCTGATTCAGGATATTACAACGCAAAAAGAGCGTGAACAGGCTCTGATTGATGCGCAGGAAAAGGCACAAACGGCGGTACGTGCTCGCGAAAATTTCTTAGCAACGATGAGTCATGAATTAAGAACGCCTTTGGCTGCTGCCCACAGCATTCTTGATTTGTTGGAACGACAGGTTGACGACGCGTCGAACAGAGAGCTAATCACTCAGGCGATGCGCTCGCTCAATCACCTGAATGTACTTGTCGATGAAGTGCTGGATTACTCAAAACTGGAAGCAGGACAGTTGACGGTTGTACCAGTAAAAACTGATCTGATTGTAACGCTTTGTGATGTTCTGCGTAGCTTCGAACCTAAAGCCCTGGATAAAGGTTTAGATTACAAAGTCGTTATCAAGCCATTTGCGGAGCGTTTGGTAGAAGTTGATTCACTGCGTTTGATTCAGATTGTCACTAACTTGCTTTCCAATGCGATTAAGTTTACCGCGGAAGGTGAAATCGGCATCAGTGTCACTGTGTATAAAGCAATGTTGACGGTAAAAGTTGCGGATACTGGTATCGGCATGACAGAAAGTCAGCTTGCAGGTGTTCTGGACCCGTTCGTTCAGGCGGATGACACCATCACTCGTAAATTTGGTGGTACCGGTTTAGGGCTGAGTATTGTTGACCGTCTCATCCAATGTATGGGCGGTGAGCTTTCGATTGATTCGCAATACGGACTGGGCACAACAATCGTTGTTAAATTACCGGTGACTCATTGTGATTACGCCAGTGAGAACTATTCAAAGTGGACATATAGTGAAGAACTGCCGCTGAACGTTCGTCAATGGTGTGATGTATGGGATGTTCAACCAGCACTTGACGAGGCAAATTTAGTTCCTGAGTTTGATCTAGAAGGGCGCTGTAAAGGGATTATGTTTAGTCAACAAGATGCAGCACCAGTTTGTCTGTCGTGTAACGAAATACAATATCCGGATATGTTGCTGACGTTGTTCGATCAAAGCTTGCAAGAGCCAAACAAAGTAGAACGGGTGTCTGAAAGCCTGTCCTGGATAGATGGCACTGTCGTTGTCGCAGAAGATAACTTAATCAACCAGAGCATCATTACGATGCAGTTGAACGAGCTTGGTATTAAACCCGTGATCGTGAATAACGGTTGTGAAGCCTGGGAGTACATACAGCGTAATGAGAACGTTGCTGTTCTCCTAACCGATTTCCATATGCCGGAAATGGATGGCTACGAACTGGTTAAGCATGTGAAGTCTTCACAGAAGCATAAAGCAATTCCGGTTATTGGTGTAACGGCAGAGGACTCTCGTCTTGCGAGCGAGAAAGCAAAAGAGATGGGGATGGATGATGTGCTGTATAAGCCTTATGACCTCAATAAACTGAAACGTGTTTTGATTCCGTTTATCGGTCAAACCGAACAGGTTTCATCTCCGACTTGGATAGAGAAGTTTCCACCAAGGGAAGCTAAAGAGATAGCTCAAGTGTTTAGTCAGTCTATGGCGACTGATATCGAAAAGCTAAACAGTGCTTCCACTGAAAAAGATAAAAAGCAGGTAATCCACGGCATAAAAGGCGCTGTGGGTGCGATAGGTATATCTATGTTAGTCGAGTTGTGTATTAAGGCTGAGAAAGCCTCTGCTGCTGAACTGGATAAGTACGTAGCGGAATTAGCAACATGTATCGAGAAGGAGATCGAAAAGATAGAGAACTGGGCAGAGATAAATGAACAGACAGTTTAACGCGATGGTGATCGATGATCATCCTCTTCAAACCACTTTACTGACGCATGCATTACGTAAACACGATGCTTACGTTAGTTCGTTTAATTGTGTGGAAGAGGCGATTCAGTGTGCCAGAACCACAAAGTTTGATGTGATCTTTTGCGACATCATGATGCCCGAAAAAGATGGCGTCGACATGATGGAGCTTCTCGATTACATCAATTACCAAGGTAAAGTTGTCATAGTCAGTGCGATGGATCTGACTATGATCTCTGCATTGCAGGCGATGTGTGCCGATTTTAGTTTTGAGGTAGTAGGTAAGCTACAAAAGCCTTATGACCAAACTGAAGTTGCAGACATCATTCAGAATATGCAGAAAGAGCACCAACAGAAAGCGGCGGACTCGTCTTCAATAATGGTAGAAGATCAGGAGTTTCTTTTCTCACTGGGTGAAGGGCTGGTAAAAAATTATTACCAACCGCTGATCGATACGAAAACCGGCGAAGTGCTGGGTTATGAGGCACTGGCGAGATGGTACCACCCGATCTATGGTGTTCTGTCTCCGTATCACTTTTTGTCTATCGTAGAACGATGTGACTTATCGAAAGAACTTTTTGAAGCGGTATTGAGCAACGTTATCTGTGATATCAAAAGTCATGGCATCACAAAAAAAGTCTCTATAAATGCTGAACAGGCGAATTTAGAAGACCGTAACTTTGCAAGCTACGTTCTGCAACAATGTCATGAACATGACATTAATCCAGAGCAATTAACTATAGAGATCACTGAGCGCGACACGTTTCAGGCCAGTGCGTCACTCTATAAAAACCTGCTGAAATTACGAATGAACGGGGTGACTGTTTCAATCGATGATTTTGGTACCGGCTCATCGACGTTTGAGAAGTTAGCTCAATTGCCGTTTAACGAGCTGAAAATTGATCGCGCTTTTGTTTATGGGATCGAAAGTGACCCTAAAAAGCGCAATATCGTTGCGGCGATACGTGCGCTCGCAAAAAGCTTAAATATTCCTGTAGTGGCTGAAGGTGTTGAAGATGAAGCAACCATGAAAGTCATGCGCGAATATGGAATTGACCTTTGCCAAGGTTTTTACATCAACAAACCAATGCCCTTAGAAGCAATAACCGTACTGAACTAAAAATGAATACTTTAAATTGTTTGATCTTTGATGATCACCCGCTTGTCTGTGTTGCGATTAAATACTTGTTAGAAGACTTAGGTGTTGCAAACCAAGTGTCTACAGCAACCTCGTCCAAGTCTGCACTATCAATGATAAAAGAGAATGACATTGAGTTGTTAATCCTGGATGTTAACCTGTCTGACTGTGATGGTTTTGATTTCTATAAGCGTATCAAATCTCACGGTTACGAAGGGAAAGTGATCTTTTTCTCTGCAGAAACCAGCCAAATGTACAGCCAGATGGCGTTCCGATCTGGTGCAGACGGCTACGTTTGTAAGTCAGAGAATCACGAGATTCTTAAAGACGCGATTGAGGCAGTATCAAAAGGCTACTCGTTCTTTAAATTCAAGCAGGCGACGGTCGAAGTAAAAGAAGCACCACAGCTATCAAGCCGAGAAAGCGCGGTGATGAAATACTTACTGCAAGGTAAATCAAACCGAGATATCGCCGAAGTATTATCTATCAGCGACAAAACAGTAAGCACGTATAAACGCCGTGTGTTAGACAAATTTAATGTTAGCAATATCGTGGAATTAACAAGAGTCGCGGGAGATATCAAGGACGCAGTATGACATTAAAATATAAGAATATTACATTAGCACTTATAACCGCTACATTGCTGTTCGTCACTACCTTGGTGGGCATTACGATGAGTGTAACTAGCTATAGGGAGAAGCAGTTTAGCAGTTACGTTGAGACGCTGAAAAATATAAGGCAACGTATTATTCTGTTTAGTATGTTGACTGAGTCAGAACTAGAAAACCATCGGCTGTTAAGTGCGGAAGAGGTAGAGTCAGCAACAGAGCTGAGTTTTGATGATATGATTATCTCTGAAGAGCCCGGTGCCAAATTAGACTTTGTCGAAGCAGTTGCACGTAAGGTGCTTCACGACGCTGAAGTTTATTTATTTCATACGTTTGAGAAGCCTTTATATTTCTTCTATTTCCGTTCATTTACCGATAACAAGTTTATTCTGGAACGTCATGTCGAAGGGATTGATGACAAGAACATTGGATTTAGTTTAGAACTCTGCCAAGAGTATGGTTATTGCATATTAAGTGCGTGGAAGGGGCAACTTAGTGACCGCATTTTGGTTTCTAAGCCTTTTGATAGTGTTATTACTGGCCAGAACACTATAAGCCTAATGGCACCAGTTTATCTGGATAATAAGATAGTTGGCGAATATGCAGCGCTAATTGATAATGAACGTTTTTATGATCATGGGAAAGCAATAAAAACAAGTTTAAGTGATGGCAACCGCAATATAGTGATTTATTACCCAGGCTATCCTTTTCCTGAATTGTATTTTTCTAAGAGTTTTGTAATCGATAATTTTAATGTTTTGGTTTATAAGTATCCAATGTCTAAGGTATTCGTTGATTATTTTGCTCTTTGGCCGCTTTTCTTCGTGCTATGCATGATGTATTTCTCAAAGTTCTCTGAAGCACAAGAAGGCAAACTTTTACTTGATAATGCTTTAACGGACGTAACAAAAGACGAACTGACGGGCTTGTACAACCGAAGGCTCTTTAAAGATGACGCATTTAATGTGCGTCTCAATAAGGCACCATACACTGTGATGGCGATTGACGGTAATCGAATTAAAAGAATTAATGACAAGTACGGTCATCATGTCGGTGATGATGCGATAGCAATCATCGCTGAATCCATGCAGAAAGTCTTTCGCAATAGCGACTATTTAGTCCGTACAGGAGGGGATGAGTTCTTGGCTATTTTACCTAGCTGTAGCCTCAGCCAAGCCTCAGTCTTATCGGATAAACTTCAGGGCGTGGTAAAGGACAATCGTCTGAAAACACTGGATATAGAAATTAGTGTCTGCATCGGTCTGGCTACATCAGAAGAACATGAGTCTCTTGAGGATGTGATCATCAGGGCAGATGAGGAGCTGTACGAAATGAAGAAAAAACGAGATTGATTCAATCGAGTCAGTCACTCAGGCAGGGTGGTTGAGCGTGTCTTGTCAGGATTGTGACATAACGATTTGATAAATTTGACCATACGGTAAATTTAGTCTTTTATATAAGGCAGCCACTGATTCCCAGCAGTGGCTGCCTTATTTTTTTCTTGAAAATGCCAAATGTCAATGGTGCCTTGTTGTGAACAAAGAACTCGATCTTAATCTGTTAAAAATACTCGTTTTGTTAGAAAAGCATCGCCAGTTAAAGCCTGTTGCCAAAGCGTTAGGGAAAAGTGAAGCGTCAATCAGTAAGTATCTTGCTCGTTTACGCGCCCAGCTTAATGACGAACTGTTTATACGTCATCCTCATCATCTGGAACCGACACAGTTCCTCGTACGGCAGTTACCTAAAATCGAAGATGCACTTGAGCAGTTAGATAGATGCTTAGTGAGTTCAGAGTTTAAACCAGAAAACTACGAGAAGGATATCACAATCTCTTTGCCTCAAGTCGCTCAATATTCATTTGGCCATCTGTTAGCGATGGAACTGATGGAAACATTTCCCAAAGCGCATATTACGATCACCACTAACAATGAGCATACCGTTGAAGATATACTGTTCGGCAAAGTTGATGTTCAACTACATTACTTTAACGATGAGTTACCAAAATCCATTTACCAACGTTTTGTAGGATATGCGCCTACGATTGTTGTGGTGACGGAAGAGTCAGGTATTACCACCCTTGAACAAGCGGCTGTATTACCTATAGCTATGTTTGGATTGATTGGATGGAAAGAGCGCGAGCAACTTGCTAAACGAGCATTGGAAGATCAAGGTTTAACTGTCAATCGAATCGTCACATTGGACAATGTTAACGCTTTACTAAAATTTGTAAAAGAAACTGGGTTTGCAGGAATACTTCATAACTTTCAGGCTCCGATAGAAGGGTTTCGCTTTATACCGATCCCTGAATCCCATTTCGCGAATGGCTGGCCAAAGGTCGTGGCACAAATGAAGCAAATTAATCGCCATGATGCGATGCATCAGATATTAACTGACGCAATCGCTAGATATATGACGACTAAAAGCTAGTTTGTACGCCCTCTGATTCAGGAATGGTATTCAGTAGCTCGATCAGCGACGTAGCATGATACTTTTTCAGAATTCTCGTTTTATAAGTACTGATGGTTTTCGCACTGAGTGACAATTGCTCTGAGATTCGTTTATTTGAATAACCCTGAGCTAAATAGTGGAATACCATCGCTTCGCGTTTTGACAACGCAAGGTTGCTTGAAAACTGCGTGTGTTTAAGTTTAAACATAGAGTAACCACGAGAAACACTGATAATCGCGTCCTTAATGGTTTGCTTACTCTCATTTTTGTGCAAAAAGCCATTTGCACCAAGTTCGTATGCTGCTTTAGACAAGCTAGAGTAGTCTTTCGAAGAGATAAAAAGGATTTTCCCATGGTATCCACTTGCCAAGACGTTTTTCGCTAAACGCATACCATCTCGATCGCCGATTACAACATCTAAAATAATCAAATCAATCCTTTGATTACGAACTAACTCCATTATTTCAGAACTGCTAGTTGATTGTTTTACGTCAGCAGTATCTGTCACATCGTTTACGAGCGCAGCAAGTGCTTCACTGTAAAGCGGTTGTGCATCAATAATAAGAACGTTTTTCACATGGACCTCATTTTATACATAGAGTTTATACACAAATGACTTCAAGATGCAGGATTCAGAGCGTTGTTACTGGTTCAAGTTCGAGGAAAATAACGCAGTTGAATACAAGCTATTTACAAGTTATTTGACGCTGAAAATGTGTCAGTGACACGCTCCCAAAGGGTGAGTTTCCTTAGCTCACAGCCTTTGTTAACGGTTTTTGATGTAGAACCACTAGATCTTCAAATCGTTGCCTCACCTGTAAGCTAAGTCATTCTCGCTGTGAGGTTATTTGGGTATATTGTTTTTCCGGATACAACCTTGTCGGATTGAGATGATATTGTAGGAAATATCCGTATAAAATGAAGGAAAATGAGAGTTTCAAAAAGTGAAATTCGCATCTATTTTTGCTTTTTATTTTGATAGGGAGAGAGCGATAAGTATCTAACTCTAGATTTGAAATCCGGCTCTCTATTTAGTGTGGGAATAATCTTACTTGGCATTTAATTTGTTTATTTACAATGACTTATATGCGTATCTGTGTTTGACTTTGATTTGTGCTCTTTAACGCTAATTTGTAAAATTTGCGGTCTGCTACTATCGGAGTTAGCGTAATGCTAAACAAAATAAATAAAATACGACACAAATTTTTCTTAGTTTTAGGTGCTGCCATTGTTGTTTTGTCAGCAGTCTCATTAGTTGGAGTACTGACTACCAAAAACATAAACGCTAATTTCTTATCATTTGAAGAAATTAATACTCGAGCTATCGATGCCACTGACATCCGTTCTGATTTGTTACGAGCTCGCATCAATTCCTTAAGTTTTCGTTCTTCACAAGAAGAATACTTTTATGACCGTTCAATGCAGTTCTTAGATAGAGCACAAAAAAGTGCACATCTATATGCACTAGAAAATAGCAAACAGAGTGACGATTTTAAGATCGTAAGTGAAGACTTGAAGCAATACATAAGTGGTTTGGCTCATGTGGCGAAGGTAATGGAACAACGCTCAAAGTTCGGTAAGGAGTTGCAAGTCAATCATGATCAAATCGAAGCGGCTCTGCGGAATCTCGCTTCGCAGTACGAGGATGTAAAAAGTATCTCTGACCAGTTGTATGCACTTCTTCTCGAATTTGAAGGGATAACGGCTCAAACAGCTAACTACTTAATTACGAATAAATCAGAAGCTTATTCTGAATCTGTTTCCGAGTTAAAGTCATTTAATGATAAATTGCGTAATTTACCTATTGTTCAAAAGCAACAATTAGAAAAGTCTGTTCAATCACTGATCACTTCTTTAGAGCAAGTAGAGCATACTATCAGCGAAAGGAACGAAATCTGGTCGCAGTTAGGTGTTACTGGTAGAAAATTAACTGAGCAGTTAGTTACTATGGTAGCAGACACGATCAGTGAACAAGAAGTGGTCAAAGATGAAGTTCAGCACTTGACTGAGCAATCGACGATGAATGTTGTGCTCGCCCTTGTTCTTGGTTTACCTGCTGTTTGTATATTGTGTTGGTTTGTTGCTAAAAATGTCACTGAAAACGTACACAAAGCCCAATTGATGGCAGAGAGACTTAGCAGAGGTGAACTGAGTAATGCGCCAGAGAAGGTTGAAGGCAATGATGAACTAGCTAGTATGCTACATGCCATGAACAACATGGAGAAGCAATTGTGCCAGACGGTTTCGGAAGTTATTTCATGTAGTGACTTACTTGCTTCGTCATCAGAAGAGCTTTCTGCGATTAATGCTGAAATTTTAACCAGTGCACAAGCTCAGCAAATGGAAACTGACCAGGTGGCGACAGCAGTTAACCAAATGACGGTAGCTATTGCTGAAGTTTCTCAAAATGCGAACAACGCTTCCAGAGAGTCTGAACTTGCATCAGAAGCTTCTGACCAGGGGCAGAGCATGATGGGCACAACAATGGATAAAGTGGGCGGGCTTGCGAGTCAAATGGGCTCAATTAGCCAAGAAGTTGCAACACTGACTAACGGTACCGCTGAAGTGGCAGACATAACTTCTGTTATTCAGAGTATTGCAGAGCAAACTAACTTACTCGCATTAAATGCAGCTATTGAAGCGGCTAGGGCAGGAGATCAAGGTCGTGGATTTGCTGTTGTAGCTGATGAAGTCAGACAGCTAGCTCAGCAAACACAAAAAGCGGTTGAGCAGATTGGTGATCGTATTACGACATTGCAACAGAATACGTCTCAGGTCGTTGAATCGATTGACGCTGGCCAGTTAATGCTGGAAGAGACTGTGAAACAAGCAGAATCGGCAAATGGCGCTTTCATTAGTATCTCAACAAATATTGATTCGACCAATGATCTAAATACGCAAATTGCAGCAGCGACAGAAGAACAGAGCGCAACGGCCGAAATGATCAACCAAAGCGTTGTTTCAGTAAGAGAAAAAGTCGATCAAACTGTGCACATGATTCAAGACACGAATCAGGCTGCGGACGAGCTGGCGAAAATGTCCATCAACTTATCGGATCAAATTCGATTCTTTAAGTTAAATTAAGTTAACTACTATACCCAAGTATCATGAAGAACTTGGGTATATCTAGTAGAAACTCTAACTGCGTTAAAAGGATTTAGCCCAGTTAGATCACCTTCCTGATATTGCTTTTTGCCTTGTCGTACATGGAGTGATACTCCATATCCCCAAGTTGCTCTTTACTGCATAAACTTTCCATAACCTTATGACATGCTTCAATTTTACTCAGAATGTGATAGTTACCCTGGTAGTTAAATGGGCGTATTGATGCCAGTTTAATGATTGCCAGGCAAATTCTGGCTGAATTCGGTAGCAATTCGTGCAATTTAAAATAGTGGTCAAAATGTGTGGAAATCTCTGCTGCGGCAATGGTTTTTTGGCCAACAAGGTGTTCTCTTATCTGGGCAATTTCTTTCTGAGATTCTTGAATACGTACCTCAAAACTCTGGAACATATGAATTTGGCTACGGAGAATACTTGGATGCTGTTCTTTAGCGATAGCAGAGCGGGCTTTAGGTAGGAGTATCTTGACGTCTTTCATATATGAACAGCGTTCAAGAAGCACACAAAGATGGTATTGGTCGTAGAAATGAGTCAAATCGTTAGCTTTTAATGCCTGCTTAACATTGGTAACCGCCTTTTTTAGGTCACCTCGAATCAAAGCAATATGCGCAGCAATTAAATCTGACTGTGTGTTTAGCTCATTACTTCTTTCAATCTCTCTGATAAATGGTTTTAAGCCAGCAAGCATATTGTCAAAATTGTAGGTGCCCGGGGAGAGTAATGCACGATAGAGAAAGCATCTTACGTAGTTCAGCTTGGTTAACACACCACCTCTAAACGTGTTTATGTTTTTCTCGTAGTAGCGTTTCATATAGGTAACTGCATCGTTGTATGACTCTTTCGCTAAGGAAAGGTTCGCGATGACAAGTTCTCTTTCCGCACCTGCATCTAAAAGCATGGCCGATAGTTTTAAGTGCTCGATGGCTCGTGGTAAATCGTCTTTTTCTACGGCAAGTCTTGACATCTCATCGTGGTAATAAGGGTTGTCGTCTTTGCGTTGAAGTGAATCTAAAACCTCTTGGGCTTTATCAAATTCGTGCGCCTCTATTAGGGTATTGGCGAGTGAGGTCTTTATCCAGTCAAAGTTGTCCTCTTCTAACATTTGTTCATATTCATCGCGAGCTCTGGCAAACTGCTTACTCTGGACTAAAGCGTAGGCTTTATAGCGTCTGATCAAAGTAGAGTAGTTCGGATGTAATGGCAGCAGCTCATCACAAGCGGTCACCGCTCCTTCATAATTGGCATTGCTGAGCTCTTCATGAATTTTGACTAGCGATGCACGTCGTTTCATCGCAGATCGCAGTCTGGTCTGAAAAAACTCCTGGCTAAAAGGTTTCAGTAAGTAATCATCCGGTTCACTGTCTATGATTGAACGGACGATTTTGAGATCATTTTCGCCGGTAAGGAAAACAAACGTAGTATGGGCAGGCAGGTATTTATGGTACTTAAGCTCTTCCATAATTTGGAAGCCGTTAAGTTGAGTCTGAAAATTGTAATCACAAATGACGAGATCAAAATTATCGTTTTTACATGCGTTGAGGACTTCTAATGGCTTATATACGCATTTAATGTCTTTTACGCCGATTTTTTTAAGCATCGCTGAAATGCTGTTGGTTACTAATCTGGAATCATCGGCGATCAGAACTTTTAAATCTCTATTGTTTAGACTCATAGAGTTGCCTTTCGAAAATAAAATGGTTTGGATGAAACGTTATTTGGGTATAGAAATGTTAGTATCGGTCTACACGTTATTGATGTTCTTCCAATCCGTCACGTCGATAATACTTTGCTCTATGTCTGTCACGAAGACTGATAATGCTTTTGAATAAGCAGGTGAAGCCAGCTTACCCAGTTTTTCAGTGACAGCCGCAGAACGGCTGATACTATTTAATCCTATTTGCATAGCACCGCCTTTTATTTTATGTACAATGGGCAGCGTTGATGCTGTTTCACTGGATTCCACCTGCAATGACTCTTTTAGCAAGGCAATGTCCTCTTCCATAGCCTCGATGTAAACGTTTGCCATATGAATTCTCATATCTTCAGGAAAGTTGAGTAACCACTGGGTATTTGCAGAAGAGTGAGAAGTCATATTTTAGTGCCCGTTTATTGTTAAAAATACACCTATGATCGTGAATTCATTAGCCATTTTGGTCAAGGTTAGTGGTGTTGCGCGGTTTTTTGTAACTAATTGAATTTAAATGAATTGTTGCTTAGTGAGAATTTTCCTACCGCATAAAGCGAATGCGCTGAGCGGATATGGTAATTAAGGTTGCGTATATAAGATGATCTCGACGGAATTAGACTCCATAAACTTGATAGCGATAGGACTGATCTTTCTTGGTTCTTATGTTCAGACGGCAATTGGCTTTGGCCTGGCTATTGTTGCCGCGCCGCTGCTGATTCTCTGGTCACCTGAATACGTGCCAGCGCCAATCTGTTTGGTTGCGCTGTTTATCTCTTTACTAAATGCGTTTAAACACCGCAGTAGTGTTGAGATCGGCGGATTGAAAATGGCATTAATAGGGCGCATTCCCGGCTCTATAGCTGGTGGCGCTGTGCTTTACTTTGTGTCTACTGATGTTCTGACACTATGGATTGGAGCCCTAGTACTGTTTGCCGTTATTATCAGTGTGCTTCCATTTCGTATTGAGCCCACACCAGGACGCATGACATTGGCAGGTTTCTTCTCGGGCTTGTTTGGTACCAGTTCTGCAATCGGTGGACCGCCAATGGCGTTGTTGCTACAACACCAGGAAGCGAATCAGTTACGTGGTAATCTGTCCGCATTCTTTGTTTTCAGCTCAATTATTTCACTCATCGTCCAGATACCTGCAGGCTTCTTTACGCTGCACCATTTGGTTATCACGCTGCCATTGTTACCCGCCGCCGCATTCGGCTACTGGCTCGCCATGAAAACGACGCAGTCATTACCGAAAGAGAAAATCCGTATAGGCGCTCTCTTGCTCTGTTTTGTGAGTGGAGTTACAGCAGTGGCACAGGGATTGAGTCTGTAGGTTGCTGCAAGCAGAATCCTTGCTTAACTTAGGTGTAAAGCCTAAAAACGATAAATCACAAGGAATGGATATGATCACAGCTTTGTACGCATGTATTTTAGCCGGGCTACTCATCTGGCTCGCGATTCAGGTAATAAAACAGCGACGTATTAACCAAGTTGCCTACTCGGATGGCGGGGTTAAAGTGCTGCAAATTGCACGCAGTGCACAAAGTAATGCCAGTGAGTATATCCCCATTACTCTGATACTTATGGCGTTACTGGAGTACAACAGCGCTAAGCCAGTATGGATTCACCTTACCGGTATTATTTTTGTTATCGGGCGAATCATTCACGCCAGAGGCATTCTTAAAGAGAGCTTTAAAGGAAGGGTTAAAGGCATGCAATTAACTTTTCTTATTATCGCTGCTTTAGTGGTTTTGAATATGATTTACCTTCCTTACGAAAAGCTTTGGTAATTTGGAAAAATGCCCGGTAGTAAATTTTAGTTACCGGGCATAAGTTCTTAATCGCTTTCTTCTAAACGCTAAGCACTCCGGCGCACAAACGGTAATCGTATGTGTCTTCCAAATGCGTTAATCAGTGCGCCTGTCACAATCAGACTGCCGCCGATATAAGTCCATACGGAAGGTAGCTCGTTGAAAATGACAATACCAATCAGTCCCGAGAAGATGATCTGAATGTAGGAGTAGGCTGATGCCTTACCTGCTTCCTGAGTCTGCATTGCTTTAGTCATTCCCAACTGGCCGATTTGAGTGAAGACGCCAACCAAAATCAGCATGATGGTTAGGTAGAGATCCGGCATAACAAAGTTGTCGCCCATTAAAAATATCGACGCTGGTAAAGCGACTAACGGGAAGTAAAAAATAATCACAGAACTGTCTTCTGTCTGGCTTAGTTTTCTGACGATGACGTAAGCGACAGAACTGCCCAATGCACCCAGCAACGCAGCCACCACGCTAACCATTGGTAACGCATGCTCTGCTGATGCCCCTGTTTCTGGCCGAATCATCACGTAGACCCCGAGCAAGCACAATGCAATACACACGAAAGTAGAAGGCTGGATACGCTCTTTAAGGAAAAACACCGCAAGAAGAGCGGTAAACGCCGGGTGAATATACTGGAATATGGTCGCTTCTGCTAAAGGTAGCGTGGTTACAGAATAGTAAACACACATCAAGGCAAAGGTACCAACAGCACCACGTGCGAGAAGTAATCTTTTGTTATTTCCCCAGACAGAAATCCGTTTACGCTTTACATCTAAATAGCTGATCACCAAAGAAACAAAAGCCCTGGCCGCTACGATTTCAAAGACAGGAATACCATGCAGACTGACGTGCTTTACGGTCGCTGACATGAGCGCAAAACCAAAAGCGGAAAGAACCATAAAGCGCACACCAATGGGAACCATGGCGCTGATTGAATTAGACATGTGAATGCTCAACTGTTGCGTGAGATCGCATTTTAACATACTAGCTGGTCAAAATAAGCTAGGTCATAAATTGATTTTTGCCGATAAAATGAGATTTTTAGCTCAAACGTATACACTGTTCAGTTCTTAATACGTGTATGCCTTTACCAATACTAAGGACTTTTCATGATCCCAATACAAGCGACTCACGTGTCCGGTGTCGTCATTTCTGAAATTGACGGCATTCAGAAAATGCTGCTCTTAAAACGCGTGAAAGGTGGCTATTGGTGTCATGTTGCGGGCGGCATTGAGGAAGGAGAGCAAGGATGGCAAACCATTCTCAGAGAGCTGAAAGAAGAGACCCAGATTGAGAATGTAGAGCTACATACCGCTGATTTTCTCGAACAGTTTTATGAAGCAAGAAAGAACCGCATTATGGTTATTCCTTGCTTTGTCATATTTTGTCAGCCTGACCAGAGTATTATCCTTAATGACGAGCATACTGATTATCGTTGGTGTACGTTAGATGAAGCTAAACAACTGGCTCCATTTGCGAATCAGCATCAACTTTATGAGCACGTGTGGTTGAACTATGTTGATAAAACTAAATTGACTCCATTCACTCTTATAGAACAAAGGTAAAGGGGTAACATGTTTCAAGATAAGCGGTTACAACAGCGCCACTGGATATCTGAAAGAATCTCGATAGAGCCTCTGTCCGCTAAGCATGCTCCTGTGCTGCTAGAAGTAGTGAATGACAATCGTAATCGGTTAGCTGGTTTTTTACCCTGGACCGACTTTGTCACCAACAGAAGAGAAGCGGGCCAGTATATATCTCAGAGAGTGAACAATAAGGCTGTGGACGCTTGTTGGTGTGCTATTTACTTCGATGAGCGTTTTTCAGGTGTGATCGGCTCAAAAGGTGTCCACCCAGAAACGCATGTGGCAGAAATAGGCTACTGGCTTGCCGATAACGGACGAGGGCATAAGGTTATCGATCAAGTGCTTACAGTACTCGTTCTGTACCTCAAAGAGAGGGGCAATGCTCAGTCAATCCAGTTTCATTGCTTAGAAGAGAATATAGCGAGCATCAAAATTGCCGAGCGCGCCGGGGCAAAATTGATGCACTACCTGGAACATGACCTTGAAACGTTAGACCCTTCTCAGCGAATGGGCGTTTATGAGTTATTGCTAAGCTAACAATGCTTTTCGCCAACCTCATTATTTCGTGTCTCCTTCCGCAGTCCTACATTCGAAAGCAGCATAGGAACAAAGCCAGGCAGTTCTTCTACTCGTTTGAGCCAGGCTTCTACGTTAGGGTAGGGAGCTAAACTTATACCGCCTTCTGGTGCTAACTTGATATAACTGTAGAGGGCTAAGTCAGCAATAGTCGGCTGTGTTCCTACTAACCACTGGCGGCCATTTTGGTAATTCTGGAGTTGGTTGAGTAGCTTATATGCTTCTTGGGTGAGCGGTTCACTATCTATGTAATGATTAAATAAATTCGCTGCACGCAGTTTGGCGATTGAACCCGCTAGCCGATGAGCTGCAAGAGAAAGAAACTGCTCAATATTCGCACGTACCTGGGGTGACTCGGGAAGCCATTGGCGCTCTTTGTCATAAACGGTAGCGAGATAAACTAAAATAGCATTTGAATCAGAAATGACAGTTTCACCATCTACCAGTACAGGGATCTGGCCAAAGGGGTTAAGTGCCAAAAATTCTGGTTGTTGATGTTCTCCCGCAAGCAAATCAACAGTAATGAGCTCAACATTCAATTTGAGCATTCTTAATAGCATATGCGCACGGTGAGCGTGCCCAGAGACGGGGTGCCAGTATAGCTTTAACATTGTTTTCTCCTAACAGTGTTTGTTTTTATATTTAAGAACAACTTGCTAAGAAGAAAAACCCCGCTAGCATTGAATGATAATTTCCAATATGTTGATAATTCATGGATACTATCGATGGAATGAGAACAGTGGTAGCAGTGATAGAAACAGGATCATTTACTGCCGCTTCAGAGCGTTTAGGCATTTCTAAATCTCTTGCTTCTAAATATGTTAACCAAGTCGAAGAGCAGCTCGGGGTCCAATTGTTTCATCGCACTACCCGCAAGCTTTCGGTCAATCAGTCAGGCCAGGAATACTACCTTCAAGCACAACAGGTTCTGACCAATCTAGACAAGCTTTACCACCAACTCAGTTCAAACAATAAAGATGCCTCTGGACCTTTACGTATAACGGCTTCTCAGGGTTTTGCAGAGGAATTATTAAGCCCGCTTATCCCTGAGTTTCATGTTCGCTATCCCGATATTCTGATAGACATCATTGTAACCAATCAAAAACTTAATCTAGTGGAACAAGCTATAGACATTGCTTTTCGTGCCAGTGAATTAGAAGACTCTAACTTCAGATATCGTAAGATAACGTCACTTCAAAGTTCAGTGTATGCCGCGCCAGACTTAGTAAAACAGTACAGGCATGACGCGGATTTATCGCAATTGCCTTGCCTTATTGACAACAACCTTCACCCCACAACTCGCTGGCCTGTGGCCAATTCTCTGAGCCAGAGCAATAGTCTAGCCGTACATGCCGTTTTCAAAAGTAATAGCCCAAGGATGATTCGCCAATTGACGCTCTCAGCTGTTGGTGCAAGTTATCAACCCGACATTATCGCTGCACCTTATGTAGAAAAGGGACTATTACAAAAGCTTGATGTCGGTTTTAAGCCTCTTGAGTATCCGCTGAACGCTCTCTATCGCGGAGGTGATTACCAGCCTGAACGAGTGAAAGTCTTTTTAGACTTTGTTATTGAAAAGCTTGGTGCGACTAACTAAATATGATTTAAATTCAGTCTATTAGGGGTAATTCGAAGTTGTCATAGATTCTATGCAGCGCACAAGCTCTTTTGGACTCAAGTAATACGAATCGTCCCTATCTAAAATTATCCGTAGAAGTCTGAACATCAGACTTTCAGCAATTATACGGCTTTGTGTTCAATTGAAGTGCTAACACTGTCAGATCGTGTATGAGATATTACATCTGATGCCAGTGTTATTTATGTTTGGCGCACTTAACGGTTGTATTGTTTGCAGAGTAAGAAGACGTTTGTGCTTATTACTCTGCCTGAAAAACTTAAGCCGATTTATCACACGCTCCGCTTTTCGCTTTTTCTATAAATGGCTTCATCAGCTGAGCGACTGCTCTGAATACCGGGGCCACAACGGAGTTCCCGAACTGTTTATAGTCTGCAGTATCAGCACAAACAATTCGAAAATCTTTGTCTTGCTCAGTTCTGTCTGGTACCGGTTTTTCAAAGCCCATCAGACGGGCACATTCCTGAGGTGTTAAGCGACGAGGAGTTTTGTAAAGCGAATCAAACTCAGGGGCATAACGGCCTTTCGCATCGTCGTATTTTTTCCCTTTCCTTAATCATCTCTTTGTACTGCTTATCCGAGCATTCCGGGTACTCCTCTCGGAATTTATCAGCGTACGCGATCGCTTCTTTTTCACGCTCCTGATTTTTTCTTATTCCGTGCTCTTTATTTCTTTCAAGATACTCAGCAGAAAGCCCATCCTGGTTAATATGAATCTCAGAACCATCTTTATAATAACGTGCTGACAATGTATGGGTTACTGAATCCGGATTTTTCGGGTTTATAAGGCCAAATCCAAATCCATTTCCTTTTGTCTGATGCTTAAGAGCATAGTGATACAAATAGTTCCGAAGGTTTGGTGTCAGTGTGTATCGGGGTAAGTCGAGGTTAGATCGACTTGAAACAGTACATCCAATCTAACCTCAAACGCCTACATTGCACACTGAGTAATGTATTTCGCATTATCAATGGCGGTTTGTATTAGCGACTTAACATCACCATTACTTAATGAGGAAAGTATGCTGCTTAAAGTGCTTTGTGCTTCTGTCTCAGATGTTGACTCAACATAACATTTATAAGCATTAGCAACGCGGTTTGTGATGCTATCAACGGCTTGAGGGTCACTAAAGTCTACGTCCATAGCTGCTTGGATCGAATCTGAAAAAGTTTTGGCTTGCGGAGAGGTTGCCGCGAATTGGTCGTAATCAAACGAATCAGTCATTGAGTCGGCCATATCACTGGCAGCATCTTGCGCACTATCCATAGCATCAGAAGCAGCTTCTTCTACATTGTCCATGGCGTCAGATGCACTGTCCATGGCGTCAGATGCTGTTTCTTCTACAGTATCCATCGCCTCAGATGCTGTCTCTTGTACACTTTCCGCAGCTTCAGTCGCTGCTTCTTGGGCGCTATCTACGGTTTTATTAGCTTCGTCACAACCAAATAGTGCGAAGGTCATCATCACTGCAAGTATCGTCTTTTTCATTTTTAACCTTTATCCTTAAATGCCAACACAATCACATTTTAGTCTAACATTCGGTTATACGTGCAAATGTGGCAGAATAAATAACATTATCATGACAATATTTAGGAATATGTTCTAAAAATTAATAGGTTACCGATATGAAGAATGAACGAAAATAGACCTTTTTGTGTACATTTGACTAATCTGCCGTGATAACAGTAGTCTTTCGGCTTTCTAAATAGTTTGACGATTAAGTAATTAAACGTCTGGTTTAAGTCCGCGATTATTATGAACCCTGGTCTACTTGTTTCATTAGCTCATTCGCTTTTTTCATTGCTTTCCTTGCACTCGTTGTTTTTCTCTTGTTGAGCAGAATGTCAGAAAATTGCAGGTACTTATCAGCAGTTTGAAATCTTAGCTCGTTAATGTCTTGAAACCCTTCAGGAAAATTTTCCGAAAATTCGTTTAAATCATTGACCAATCTATCCAATTGGGCGGTCGTTGATGCTTTATTTAAACGGTAGTGTAAACCTTCAAACTCTTCCTGGAAAAGTGTACGAGCAGCGTCTGCTGGAAAAGACAAAGGATTGTTGGAGTTAACGGCACTGTCGTATAGCTTCATCTCTAAAATAGCATCTTTCATCGAATTACTTAATGCAAGGTTAGCCTTATGATCTTCTACATTAGAAAAGAAAGTGTTGCCTACTTTGATTAAGGTTACTAATGCGGCAGCGTCTCGTTTTATTAATGCTTCAGTTAAATGCTCTCCAAACACCTCGCTAGAAAGTGAACTAGGAGTAAAAGGGTAATCTTGATGAATTTGGTCTAACTCATCCTTTAGTTTATATATTGAACTGTTGTCTTCACTGTTTGCATAATGAGATTTCTCTAACTGACTATTGATTCTTTTTGATATTGACAAGAGAGTAGAATGTTTACTCGATTGGATATCGAGAGCGAGTACTTCAAGTTTATGCGAATCAGGGTAGTAACTTTTAGCTTTATCTAATATAGACTCAATCTCTTGATAATTTGGGTAACTCGTTGCATCTGAATTCAAAACATCGTCGATACGCGATTCGAAATCATTTAAGATATGAGGTTTATGCAAATGAAGCAGCCCCGATATAACGACGGGATGAACCTCCTTATGGTTATCGACTATTGAACGGCTTTGCTCTGCTGATGTATTAAGGAGTAACTCTGTAGCTTTGATAACGTCGTTCTTCGCAGATATTTCTTCCGTTAAAGTTAATGTGTACATGTGCTGCTGATAGTAAGTAAAACCGATAAGTGTAGTCAGTAATATACTGGCAGCGATACCGGAAACCAGAGGCCATATACGATGGTTGAGCTTTCGTTTTAGTCTGTTAACATCCAGGTCCTTTGTAACCAGACCAGTAGAAAATACACGATCAAACATAGCCCATTTAGTCATAGGCAGGTTTGCTGGCTTTGTTACTTTTAATTTTTTTCGTAGTGCTTCATCAACCGGAGTTTTCTCATAGGGGTGTTTGCAACTTAAGAGTTCGTAAGTAATGCAAAGCAGAGCAAATATATCATCGCTTAATGTCGGTTCCTTTCCCGAGAGAAGGTTTAAGGAAGCGTAATTTGGCGTATAGCCAAGCGTCTCTCTCTCTTCAGAGTGACGTTTAGCGGAGTATTGGTCGTGTTTAAGCTGATTAGTTTTCGATACACCAAAGTCTAATAGCTTCACTGTCCCATCTGACTTAAGAATGATGTTTGCTGGCTTTAAATCAGCATGAACGATGCCGAGTGAATGTGAGTAAGAAATGGCGCCAAAAACCTGATTCAGAATTGACATTGCCGCACTGTAATTCAGACCCCTTGGTCTGGAGCGCTGAATCAGGTTTTCAAGTGTTTCCCCGTCAATGTACTCCATCACGAGATAGTAGACTTCTTTTTCAACGCCATAGTCAAAAACGCGAATGATATTGGGATGACTAAGTCGCTGAGTTTGTTGCGCTTCTCTTATTAGCATGCGTGCTGTTTCTGGCTGAGCTGCGAACTCTTCTTGCAGTATTTTTAAAGCTACGTACGGGGAGTCGGATCCAGAAGATTCGAGTAGTTTATCTTTTGCTAAATAAACGTCACATAATCCGCCATGCCCTAGCTCCGACTCTATAACATATCTATTCTTAATAGTCGCACCAAGTAATGTAGCAGAACCACTATCTGAGTTACTTTGAATATTATCTGCTTGAATGTTTAGTTCGCGGCTACTTTTGGAAATTTTCTCCTCTATTACTTGCTCTTCATCCTTTTCTTTTACTTTTGAAAAGTGGTAGTTATTGTTTAATTTACTTTCTAGCACTTTTTCATTAGTTTGCTTTTTGTTTATTAATATTTTGGTTTTATCTTTGTTCAATGGAGTATTAGTAATACTGTCATTATTTATATATTTCATTGTTAAACCTCCGTTCAAGCAGACGGATAATATATATTATTGAGTTTTTGTTTAAATAATTTAACTGATTTTATAGGCCAAGCTAGCATCACCATTTTGTACGATGTAACTTAGAAGTTAAAAATTTGAACTGCGCTGAAAATTATTAAATATTGAATCATGCGTTATTGATTTGATAAAAAATTAATTCATCATCTTAACCTTGATACCAAATGTTGGATTAATAGTTTCAATTAATCTAATAGTTAATGAATTAGTAAAGCGATATAGTCTAAAGACGTCTCTTCGGTGAGGTTTTGATGAAGTTGATCTTAAAAATTACCAGTTTTCATAAATTCACACCAGAGATAGAAAGTGTGTTTGTATTTGAGTCGGAAGATAAATATGCAAAGTTAAACTTCGGTCGTTCTGAAGAATGTGATTGGTCATTGCCTGATCCGGGCAGAGTAATATCAGGAGTACATGGTGAGGTTATTAAGTTTGGTGATCAGTATTTAGTGAAAGATCTGTCCACGAATGGCACATTCATTAATAATTCTGTGACTGCGATAGGACAAGGTAATGAAGTTCGCCTGAGCTCCGGAGATACTCTAACCTTGGGTGATTATCAGGTTGAGGCGATAATTGATACAAGTACCATTGATCAAAGCACAGATACACAGTCTTACTCCTCTGTGAGTTCCTATGATGCTACGTCTGCTTCCGCACTTTTGAATCATGATTTCGGTCTGTCTGCCGCTGAACTCACTAAGGAGGAGATTCCTTCTGATTTTGAGCTGGATTTAGGTTTGGTTGACGATTATATCGAAGTTCCAAGTCAGCAAAAGATATCAGATAAAGCACTAGCGGAACTAAATACAAACCAGTTAAGTCCGACACAACCAGGCAACAAAAATGACGGGAATGAAATTGAAGCTTTAATTCGCGGAATGAGTATTGACCCGAAGTTAGTACCAAGCGAAAACCGGGAACAATGGTTTGAGCAGATCGGCCAGTCTTTTTCACTGATGTTAGTCGGATTAATGGATACGCTTCACAATAGAGCTGAGTTTAAACAGAGTAACAGGCTCAGCCATACATCATTTAAAAAATCAGAAAATAACCCTTTGAAATTTTCTGCCAATTTGGAAGATGCGATTTATAACTTATACAATCGCCAAACATCAAGCTTCCTAACTCCGAATACTGCAATAAAAGAAGCCTTTGCCGATATCGAAAGTCATGAAAAAGCACTAATGAAAGGAGTCAGAGGCACAGTTTCAAGTGTCATGTCACTTGTTGAGCCTGCGACTATCTATCAAGATGCTGGATCTAAAAGTAGCGTTCTGAGCAAAATTATTCCAGCCAGAAAATATGCTCAGAGCTGGAGCGCTTTTGAAGGTATCCATAACGGATTAAAAGATGAAATTATCAATAAAGAAACGCCATTTTATTTAGATGATTTTGCTAAACATTATGAATTGGCTTTGAAGAAAGAAAACTAAGAGGTTGGTTTGAGAAAATATTATATTTTAATTTTACTTTCAGTAATGCTAACGGGTTGCTCTGCAGCTAATTTAGTCGTTGAGCCATATTCTAACCTGGAAATATTAGCTAAGCATGATATTAATCCAGACTCTAATGGGAGACCTTCGCCAGTCGTTGTATACATCTTTGAGCTTTCAGAAAGTACATTATTTGAAAACCAGGATTTCTTTTCTATTTATGAAGATCATGAACAGGTACTAGGCCCTGATTTAGTTAACAAGTATGAAGTATCGTTGACTCCTGGAAAAAAAGAAATCTATAACGCGAGTATGTCACCAAAAACTGAATATTTAGGTATTGTCGCTGCTTTCAGAGATATTGAAAATTCTAATTGGAGACAAGTCATTAAAGTAGATAAAACAGGTTACAACACCTACCAGGTACTATTAGAAGATCTCTCTCTGGTCGTTCAATAAAGTTTAAATGGCAAATTATAAATGACGCAATACTCGAACACGGCTTGGTGCGAGGGAATGTTTCTGCGCCCTCAGCATTTTCAGCAACATGAGCGAGCAATAAGCCATGAATACAAAGGTCTGTACTCGCTGGGCGGTTCATATAATTGGGGCGTTTGGAAATGTCACTTAAAAGAAGAGGCGTTGAAGAATGGCGTAATTGAACTTGATTGTTTAGATGTCATTATGCCTGATATGACTTTTATCAGTACTACTGATTCAAAACATAACATTCCCCCGTTGCAGGTAGAGAAAATTACAGATAGTTCCCTAGTTAAGGTGATCATTCCCGTAGACAGCACAAAAGGAAAAAGTGTCTCCGAAGTGAGTGAATCTGTGGTGTCCAGGTATTTACTCGAAGATCTTGAGGTGGTTGACAACGTTAGCGGCCAAGATGAAGAAGTCATCCAGGTGAGCAGGCTTAATGTTGAACTTAAGGCAGGTAATGAAAAGCAGATGGGGTACGTTGAGTTGCCTGTTGCGAAGATAAAAGAAGTAACGACAGAGGGTGAGATTATACTGGATGAATCCTTTGTTCCTCCGCTTCTGAATCTACTGAATGACAAGGTAATGACTGCGTATTTACGCAATGTAACAGCAATGACCAAAATGCGTGCAGATGCCATTGCTCAAAGACTGATACAGGGCAAAGCAGCTTCGGCTTCGGCAGTGGATTTTATTATGCTGCAGATGCTCAACAGATATGATGCGATTTTGAAACATGTTCATGAGTTGGAGAAAGTACACCCATTAGAACTGGCGTCACTACTTAAAAGTTATATAGGTGAGTTGGCCACGTTTTCTAATAACACGAAGCGAGTACCCAATTTACCACTTTACGAGCACTTAGAACTTACAACAGTATTCTTCGAACTGAACCAGTTGTTAAGTCAATACCTTAGTGTCGTACTTGATCAGAAGGCGAGAAAACTGCCTCTGGAAGTCAGACAGTATGGCATTCATGTAACGCCGTTACCCGACAAGAGTTTACTCGATTCTTGTCAATTTGTTTTGGCAATAAGCGCTGACACATCGTCAGATGAAATACGGCGTCTCGTCCCGGCACAGTTAAAGTTAGGTTCTGCTGAACAAATAAGGGATTTAATCAATAACCAAATGAATGGGATAAATGTTGTTCCCCTCAGTGTGGTTCCCAGACAGATACCTTACCAAACAGGATATGTCTATTTTGAAGTTGTAAAGAAAGGTCCGTTTTGGGTGAAGCTGAGCGAAAGCGGTGGTATAGCGCTGCACTTGTCGGGACATTTTCCTAATGCTGACATCGAGCTTTGGAGCATTAGCCAAGATTAGCGAATGAAGATGATGGAACAGACTATTTTAAAACCGACTCCCGGCGGAAGAGTACGCGCTAACAAAATGGACGAAGCAAAAGCAGCGGATAGCACCGTTGTCATTTCGCAGTCCCCTGAGCTTGTTAATCACGATTCAGTTCTCGCCTATGGAGAAAACTCGATTTTGGCTGAAGCAAACGGGCTTTTGTCTATCATAGGACAAATCAGAACCACACCATCTCATTCTGATCCGCAGTACCTCAAAGAAGCGATAACGACGAGATTGAGAGATTACGAGACGAGGTTGCGCCAACATAATATTGACCATGAATCTATCGATATTGCCCGCTACTGCTTATGTTGTGCGATAGATGAGGTTGTTTTAAATACAAGTTGGGGAAGTCAATCCTTCTGGACTCATGATTCACTATTGAACTCGTTTTACGCTAGCAGCCAGGGCGGGGAAAGTTTCTTTAAACAGCTGGATAACTGTTTAGCACAACCGAACAAACACCTTGATTTACTAGAACTAATGTACGTTTGCTTATCTTTGGGTTTTTTGGGGCAATACCGTTTGGAGAAAAATGGCCACGAAGCCCACAGGAAGTTAAGAAAGCAAATAGTGTCGGTATTAAAGTCCCACGGACGTGTGCTTCATCAGGAGCTGAGCAATAAAGTAGAGCAGCATATATTAAATGGTTCACCACTTTATGAACGTGCGCCGATGTGGGTTGTCTGTGCGGTTACATCTGCTTTATTAGTCTGTATTTTTACGTATTTAAGTTATGAACTGAATAAAGCCTCGAACCACACTTTTTCACAGCTGGTTAATTTAGTTCAGTCTGTAGAGTCCGCTGGCACGCCTATTGTAGAGTCGAAGTCTGCGCATGTTGCTGAGAGAATTTCGACATATTTGGCTACTGAAATCGAAAAAGAATTGGTAACGGTTGAAGTGCTGCAGGATCGTGTGAGAATTTCTTTGAAAGCGCAAGACCTGTTTGAATCCGGAAGTGCAAGTATTGTCGAGTATATCCAACCCGTTATTTCTAAACTCGCCCGCACATTAGAAGCGACCAACGGCAAAATAATTGTTACTGGGCACACAGATGACAGGCCAATCTTTACTAGTAAATTCCCTTCTAACTGGCATTTGTCGCTGGCACGAGCTACGGCCGTATCTGAGCAACTTATTTCAAACAGTTCTCTTGAAGGAAGAGTTGTACCCGAGGGCCTGGGCGATGCAAGACCATTGGTAAATAACAGCGACGACGAGAGCCGGGCACTTAACCGTCGCATAGAAATTGACATCATTGTCGGAACTTGAGAACAGGTGGTCAGATGAGTATTAGGGAAATAGGCAGAGTCCTTACGAACAAGTGGTTTCTGGGTTTCGTTGGGGTTTTAGCGTGCTCGATATTTATTTGGGGCGTTGGGCCACTTATTGCAGTAGCAGGCTATGAACCGCTTAAAAGCGACTTTCAGCGATTGACCACCATACTGGCCATTGTTTTATTCTGGGCTTTATTCAATGTAACAAAGCAGCATAAAAACAAGGCAAGAGAAGAAGAAAGCATCCAGAGTCTGCTAGAAGTAGATAGTCAATCTGATACCGAAGCTGCAACTGAAATTGAAGTGATGCGGGAGCGAATTGAGCATGCTTTGCAGGTCATCACTAAAACGCATAAAGGGAAGCGCAGCATATATGAACTACCTTGGTACGTTCTGATCGGACCGCCGGGCACAGGGAAAACAAGTGTGTTGAAACAGTCCGGCCTGGAGTTCCCGTTATCGGACAGTTTGGGGGCGGACGCAGTTGCAGGCATAGGGGGAACCCGCCACTGTGATTGGTGGTTTGCGAATAAAGCTGTACTTATCGATACTGCCGGACGTTACACAACTCAGGATAGTCAGGAAAAAGTAGACTCTAAGGCGTGGCACGGCTTCTTAGGGTTGTTAAAAAAATACAGAACGAAAAGGCCCATCAACGGGGTCATCGTTACTGTGAGTTTAGCCAGCATAATGTCCCAAACGCGTACAGAAAGAAGTTTGCATGCACGAGCGATCAAATCAAGGTTACAAGAGCTGAAAAACCAGCTTGGAATGCAGTTTCCAATTTACGTGATTCTTACAAAATTAGATTTAGTGGCCGGATTTAAGGAGTTCGCTGTTGATTTAAGTAAGGAAGAGCGAGATCAACTTTTTGGGTTTATGTTCCCGCCAGAGGTCGATGATGAGCGCGGTGTAATCTCTCTGTTCAATAAAGAGTTTCATAACGTACTAGAGCGTTTAGAAGCTCGAATACTGAAAATCATGGAGACCGAAGACGATTTAGAGAAACGAGCGTTAATTTTCGAATTTCCTAAGCAGCTACGTGTTTTACAAGACAATCTTGACGAGTTTCTATCCGAGATATTTGCCCAGAGCACCTTTGAAGAGCCTGCATTAATACGTGGTGTTTTCATGCTCAGCTCTGTTCAGGAAGGGGTCCCAGTCGATAAATTAATGAGCGAGTCGACAAATGGGCTCGGCTTGGTGCGGTTACGTCAGTCAACAAGTACAGATACCTCTCATAGCTATTTTGTTAAGAGTCTTTTTGAGAGAGTCATCTTGAAAGAACAGTTTCTGGGAACCGTTAATCGCCATTATCAAAAGCAGGTTGGATGGATCAGAAGAAGCGTATATTTTTGCTGTACCGTGCTTTTGCTCGGAGCAACCGGAGTCTGGTTTTTAAGTTATCAATGGAATTTACGCCTTATCTCCGATACGAATAAACAGGCCAGTTATATTGAAGCAATGATCGGAGCCGATAGCTTAGACTTTGAATCCGATATCATAAATTCCATCGATACCTTAGACCGAATCATGACTCTGCCACTTGGGAAAGTAAGCGAGTATGGTGAGATCGACTCAGTGAAAAAGTTTGGGCTTTATCAGGGGGACAAAGTCTCGCAAGCTGCTGAAATTGCCTATTCGGATGCATTGACCCATCACTTTGCGCCTTTGCTACTCAAAAGTCTTGTTACTGAGATGGAGAGTAATGAGCAACACAGAGAGTACTTGTATGAAACACTGAAAACCTACCTCATGCTTTTTAATGATGGGAAATTCGAGCAAAGTGAGGTTTTAGCGTGGTTCCGTTTTTATTTTGAGCGCCAATACCCCGGGGATCTGAATAGTGACCTGCGTGGCCGTTTATCAATGCATACAAAGAACTTATTAGAAAGCGATGAAAAACGTTTTGTAATGGATAGCAAGGCAGTTTCTGAAGCCAGGGATGTGCTGACTCAGATGTCTCTTCCTGAACGTGCCTACCAACGTATGAAAATGCAATTTGTAAACAGTCATATTCCTTCGTTTCGTTTGACAGATTTACTGGGCCCCAGAGGGCTAGAGCAATTTGAAAGGAAAAGTGGAAAACCCTTATCTCAGGGGATACCCGGATTTTATACCTACAATGGTTATCACAGTATTTTCCAGATTCAGTTAAGTCGTACCGTGAAAAGTTTAATGGAAGAGAACTGGGTGTACGGCGATGATCTTAAAGCGCATGAGATTGATCAAAAGAGTGCTGTTGAGGGGGTACAGTCCCGCTATTTTCAGGATTATGTAAATGAGTGGAAGACACTGATAGAAGATATTCAACTCAAGCAGGCTCTTAGTTTAGATTTAGCGACGCAACAAGCCAGAGTGCTTTCCGGCGTAGAAAGGCCTATTGAAACTTTATTGAGAGCAATTCAAAAGGAAGTTGGTTTGTCGAAAGTGACGCTGACTGAGAATCAGCAAGTCGCTGGTGAAGTCACTTCAAAAGTCGCTAAAGTGAAATTTTCTAATACGGTAAATAAACTGGATATGTACTTACCTGAAGGAAAAGGAATGGGCATCTCACTACCCGGAGATGTCGTTGAATCCCATTTCACGGAGATCTTAAGTCTGGGAGAGCAGGAGTTTGATGACATTCAACAAGCAATGGTCAACTTGCGCTCCTACCTCACAGACCTGGCCAGTTCGAGTAATAATCAGAAGATTGCTTATAAAAGCATTCTGGACGGGACGGTAACGAAGGAAGTAGCAGCGTCGTTTACGAGAGCTAAGGAATTATTACCAAAGCCGTTTAACAGCTGGTTGAGTGAGCTTTCGGAAGAATCCGTTAAATTTGCAGAAAGCGGCTCTAAAGATCATCTCAACCAACTTTGGAAAACTAGCGTGTTTGTTCCTTATCAGCAAATGATTGCAGGTAGATATCCATTTGAACAAAGCTCTGAAAAAGAAGTTCGGCTGAAAGACTTTAAACGATTCTTCGGGCACGGAGGTACGATAGATTCTTTCTTCAACGATTATCTGGAACCGTTTGTAGACACTTCTAAGAGCCGGTGGAGATTTGAAAAAGAGATTGGTGTCCGCAATGAAACATTAGCAGTGTTTCAAAGCGCTAAACGCATCAGACAGGCGTATTTTGAAGCGGATAATTCATTACGAGTTGAATTTGGTATGAAACCGGTCTATCTGGATCAGCATATTATGCGATTCATGCTAGAACTGGGCGAGCAAGGCTTAGTCTATCAACATGGACCTTCCCGGGCAAAAGAGCTTAAGTGGCCAGCGGGTCAGGATCAGACAAGGATAGTATTTACTCCTCCGGAGTCGCAACGGGAGATCTCTCATACATATGAAGGCGAATGGGGGATATTTAAGATGTTGGATCAGTCTCTTAAAGCACGTCCGGAATCCAGAAACGACAACATAGTCATGATTGATTTGAAGGGAAATAAGGTTCAGCTTGAGTTAATTCCTTCTAGCGCAATTAATCCATTTTGGTCGAATGAGATGGAGAGGTTCCGATGTCCGCAGACTCTGTAGCCTCGCATTGGGGCTATATCGGGAAAATGCCGGCTAAAGGTGATTTTGTGAAAGATGGCTTGCCTCAAACGTTTTGTAACCGGTGGTATGACTGGTTACAAGCCGTTATTGCGGTGAGTAAAGAGCAGTTGGATGAAGAGTGGAACAACTACTTTTTAACAGCGCCAGTCTGGCATTTTGCCCTCGATATCAGCTACCTGGAAGATTCTACATACGTGGGGACGCTTATTCCCAGCGTCGATTCTAGTGGTCGCTACTTCTTTTTCACGGTGGCACAAGCGGTGCCGGGCAAAGCTACGCAATACTGGATACATAACGAGTGGACACAAGAGAGCCAGGAACTGGCATTGGCAGTGCTGGAAGATGATTTCAGATTTGATACATGGCATACAAAAATGAAAAAACAGGAGAGCGACAGTTTGTTGCTGAATGTGCCGGTAGAGGAACAAAAAGTTAAGTTGTTGTATGAAAGTCCGCTCTCGAAAGTGTTCAATAACCTTAGCACCGAAAAAGGTAGCGCGCTTCTGAATTATTTTGTTAATGAGCAGAGAAAAACACCGTGCTATTGGTGGACTGAAGGCTCTGAACATATCGAGCCATGCATGTTTATCAGTAATGGGTTACCAAGTATCGGGCAGTTTTCAGCGATGTTAGACGGGTTTTGGCAAAAGTGGAACTGGTAGGAAACATAGAATGAAATGGAATTATTTTACTTTTGCTAAAACACATCCGGGGAAAGTTCGTCCCTATAACGAAGATGCTCTGCTCGATATGAGTGAAAGCGGTATATGGGTTGTTGCTGATGGAATGGGCGGACACAGTGCTGGTGATATAGCCAGTCAGATGTTGGTAGATAAGATTGCGCGCCATATTAAAGACGTTAAGCAAACAAGTATTGACGAAATCCGAGCTGTCGTTCAATCAGCTAATCTGGAAATCTATCAGTATGCACAAATGTATTTAGACGGAAAGACAATGGGTACGACTCTCGTCCTGTTGTTTGTTCAGGATAGTTACTATCACTGTTTGTGGGTGGGAGACAGCAGGATTTATCAGTTGAGAAACGGGCGATTCGTGCAAAAAACCCGTGATCACAGCCAGGTGATGGACTTAGTTGAACAGGGGCTATTGGCTTTTGAAGACGCGGAAGCCCACCCATTATCGAATGTGATAACCCGGGCTGTCGGAGTAGATGAAACAGTGACTATTGATCAGGTGTCTGGTCAGCTTGAAGATGGTGACCAGTTCTTATTGTGCAGTGATGGCTTAACTAAAGAGCTGACTAATGACGAGCTCCATCGGACGCTGAGTGCTGATTCTGTTAATCAGGCTGGTCTGGCTTTGATGCACTCTGCATTAGTAAGAGGAGCGAGTGATAATGTGACTTGCGCTCTGATCAAAGTTTGCCAGCGGAGTGCTGAGCCGAAATGCAGCCCCAGGGACGACGCGACTATTCCTGTTTTTTTAAGGAGCAAGTCTTATGACTGATTCAACTTTTGAGTGGTATGAACGTGTTTTGATGCCTGTTTCAGAAGAAAACCCGACAGGTATTGACCCCAGAGAGGATGTATCACCTCAGTCTTCCTACTTTCGCCTCAAAGATCAGCGTATGGCAGCACGCAATGCGGAACGCAATGCGTTAATCGAAGAAGAGAGTATTCATTCTCATAACAACATGTGGCGTGTCTTTCTGGAAGAAGTGCCAGAGGTTTTGTCTACGCAGTCAAAAGATTTTGAACTGGTTGCATGGCTGATCGAAGCTCTGACGAGACTACATGGATTTCGCGGTATGGGAATAGGTTATAACGTCGCCAGCGCATTTATTGAGGAATATTGGGAAGAATTGTATCCAAGACCAGATGAGGACGGGATAGAAACGAGAATTGCAGCGATAACCGGGCTTAATGGAATAGAAAGTGAAGGCACGCTATTGTTCCCGTTGGCTTCAATCCCGTTAACCGACTTGGGTGTGGAGCAAGCTTATGCTTATTGGCAGTACCAGCAAGCTATTGAGTTAGAGCGCCTGGATGAAGATAAGCGCAGGTTGAGAGTCGACCACGGGGCTATAGAGCTGTCTACTATCGAACAAACCGTCAAATCCACATCCAACGAATTCTATAACCTGTTAATTACAGACCTTGAATTCGCTATTGATGCTTTTACTGATTTCAGTCAGAAGCTTGATACCGCAGTCGGTGATGTTACCCCAAGCTCTTATATTTCCAAAAGACTAGATGCAATACATTCGGCATTAAAGCACCTTCTTGGTGACCGTTTTAAGCGGCAAGCTGTTAAGCCGGAAGAGACAACTGAGTTAAGCGAGTCTGACGATACGAAAGTATCTACTACAGACATTGCTTCGCAGAACTTGCTGGCAACAAACATGCAGTCTAGAGAACAAGCAATTCAACAACTTCAGTTTGTTGCTGACTTCTTCAGGGAAAGTGAGCCACATTCACCTGTTTCTTACTCCATCGAGCAGATTATTCGTTGGTGTGGAATGCCTCTGCCGGAGTTACTGGCGGAACTGATCTCCGATGGAGATGCAAAAAGAAGCTACTTCCGATTGGTTGGCATAGCGGAACATAATGAAAATGATTAAAGGGAGAACGGTATGACGAGTATTCACTCGAAACTGTCACGGGTTCGGAAGCCTCGTGTTCATATTACCTATGATGTAGAAACTGAGGGGACAACTCTGAAGAAAGAGCTTCCTTTTGTGGTAGGTGTGATGGGGGATTTTGCCGGTCACAACACTGAAGGGCTTAAGCCATTGAAGGACAGACGCTTTATTCAGATCGATCGGGACAACTTTGATGATGTGCTGAAGAAGATGAATCCGTCTGTGAGATTCAAAGTGGCAAACAAACTATCAAACGATGGCTCTGAGTTTTCTGTCGATCTGAACTTTAAATCGATGCAGGATTTCGAGCCGGCCGCGATTGTAAACCAGGTTGACCCGTTAAGAAAACTCATGGAAACACGTAATAAATTGCGTGATTTAATGACGAAAGTTGATCGCTCTGAAGAGCTTGAGAATATTCTTGAGGAAGTTTTGAACAACACTGACAATCTGACAAAACTTGCCGGAGAGTTGAATCTCGGTGATAAGGCAACGTCAGAAAATACAGAGGGGGCAGAGTGATGAGCACCCAAGTTGAAAAGCAAAGTACTCCAGAGGTAACCGAACAGTCTGTTTCATTTCTTGAGCAAGCAATAGGGGCGACTAAGCAAACGGAAGCTTCAAGGGCTGAGGAGCTGATCAAGACGCTTACTGAAGAAGCGATGAAAGGCACTGTATCCTGGAATAAAAACCTTACGGTTACATTCCGCGAAGCGATTACGTTGCTGGACAAGCAAATCTCTGAACAGCTTTCTGAAGTTATGCATCATCCTGACTTACAAAAGTTAGAGGGTTCCTGGAGAGGTCTGAACTATTTGATCATGAACTCGGAAACGAGCACAACCCTCAAAGTGCGCATGATTAGTATTACTAAGAAAGAGTTGCACAAAGATCTGAGTAAAGCCGTTGAGTTTGATCAAAGTCAGATATTCAAAAAAGTGTACGAATCCGAATTTGGCAGCGCAGGTGGTGAACCTTATGGAGCATTGATAGGAGATTACGAGTTTACCAATCACCCGGAAGATATTGAATCTCTCCGACTTATGTCAAACGTCGCTGCTTCGGGCTTCTCGCCATTTTTGTCCGCGGCATCTCCGGCTCTTTTCGGCTTTGATGAATGGAGTGAGCTTTCTAAGCCGCGTGATTTGGACAAGGTATTTGAATCCCTCGAGTATACTCAGTGGCGCTCGTTTCGTGAAAGCGCAGACTCTCGCTTTGTCAGCTTAACAATGCCAAAAGTACTTGCACGTTTGCCATATGGAGAGGCGACGTCGCCTATTGAAGAGTTCGGATTTGAGGAATTTGAAGTGGATCCGGTCTCGGGCATTGCCGTGAACGCGGAACACAATGACTATTGCTGGATGAACTCTTCTTATGTCCTGGGTGCTAAACTGACGGATGCGTTTTCCAAATATGGCTTCTGTACTGCTATTCGTGGTGCAGAAGGCGGCGGTCGTGTAGACAACCTTCCGACTCACTTTTTTATGAGTGATGATGGTGACCCTGACATGAAATGCCCGACAGAGATTGGGATAACAGACCGTCGAGAAGCGGAACTAGGTAAACTTGGTTTCTTGCCGCTATGTCACTATAAGAACACTAACTATGCTGTGTTCTTCGGTGCGCAGACCTGTCAGAAACCAGCGATACACGATTCTCCTGAGGTGACGGCGAATGCAGCGATTTCAGCGAGATTGCCATACATGATGGCTACGTCTCGCTTTGCCCACTATTTAAAGGTGATGGCACGTGACAAGATCGGTAGTTTTATGGAAGCAGAAGACGTTGAGTCCTGGCTAAACCGATGGATACTCAGCTATGTCAACGCCTCTGAAGGTGGTGGTCAGGAAATTCGTGCCAAGTACCCACTCGCCGATGCCCGTGTACAGGTTAAAGAGATACCGGGAGCACCTGGCTCTTACAATGCGGTAGCATGGCTGAAACCATGGCTGCAAATGGAAGAGTTGACGACCTCACTGAGGTTGGTCGCTAAGATTCCTCAGTCTGGTGGTTAAACGTAAATGGGCTGGTCAAATTGATCAGCCTAATGCGAAAGTTGAAATCAGTTATGGTAAGTAAAGAGACACTTGAATTTGACGATGTTCAAGAGCACGATCTGGAACAAATTTTGTTTGGTTGCGAAAGTTCTGACGATTGCTGGCTGGATAACTTTTTAGCCATTAATGAACCATTACATTTGGTGCGAGCCTGGTCGGAAAAAGCAGGGGTTAAGGATTTTGAAAGCTTCCGTTTTAGTTTGTCGGAAGCGATTAGCCGTATTGATTTAATGTTGCAAGATCAGGTTAATGAAATTCTCCACTCCCCTCGTTTTCAATGTATAGAGCGAGGCTGGGTCGGAGTATATTATTTGTGTTATCAATTGAGTAACCAAACTGACATACCGGTCAAAATAAAGCTTGTTTCTGCTACATGGGATGAAATAAGTAAAGACTCGTTAAAAGCCATTGAGTTTGATCAGACGGCATTATTTAAGTTGCTCTATCAGAATGAGTACGGGATGGCTGGTGGAGAGCCTTTTGGTTTGGTGATTGGTGACTATCAGCTTAGATATGATCTGAGAAAAAATCATTTTGACAGGGATTTGTCCGTACTCAGTAAAATAGCGCAATCTGCGGCTGCTTCTTTTAGTCCGTTTGTCATGTCCGTTGCTCCGAGCGTCTTCGGTGTGGATAGCTTTAATGAACTCGCATCCATAAAGAATATTTCTGCTCAGTTTGAGCAAATCGAGTATTCGAGATGGAGAGAGTTAAGGAGTCAGGATGATACTAAGTTTCTTGGGTTTGTCGCACCAAACGTATTGTTTCGGCAACCTTACAAGTTTGATGGTTCGCGTCCAGATTTATTTGAGTTCAATGAGCGCATAGATAACTCAGATAAAGACTTGTTGTGGGGTAGTGGCGCTTATTGCTTTGCAGCAATCTCGATAAGAGCATTTCAGGAGTATGGATGGTTTACCCATATGCGTGGCATCAAGCAAGGGGAATATAATCAAGGTGTTATTACTGCACCGATAAGGAACCGTACACAACTGTATGGAAAAAATTCCCGGACGCGTTGTCCCCTGAATGTAAAACTATCTGAGCGACAAGAGCAAGAACTCTCTGATTGCGGTTTTATACCGATTTCACCAATACCTGAGACTGACATGATAGGTATGACAAGTAATGTCTCACTACACGAGCCTCAGGACTACAAAGAAAAGCATATTGCGACCAATGCGAAACTCACGTCCATGCTTCAGTACACACTATGTGTTTCTCGTATCGCTCATTACATTAAAGTGATGGGACGCAATAAAATTGGCGGATATCAGGATGCCCCCGCACTTGAAAGGGAATTTCAGGCATGGCTGCATCAATACACAACGGCCTCGGATGAGGCTTCAGAAGAATTAAGAGCAAAATACCCATTGAACGAAGCGAAAATTTCACTTCGGATGAAGCGGGAAATGCCCGGACATTATTACTCGGTGATCCATTTAAGGCCGCATTTTCAACTCGATCAGATGGTATCAAGCATTAAACTAATTACGGAATTATCACCGGAGCATCTGGTGTAAGGAAATAACGATGACCCAATGGAAAGATGCGCTGTCACAAGGGCATTTACAAACTTCTCTGGACCTAATCATTAAGGATATAAAATCATCTCCCAAAGATGCAGGATTAAGAAGTTCCTTTATTGAACTGCTTTGTATCTCCGGTGATTTTGAACGTGCAGATGACCAGTTAATGCAATCTATAAAGCTCTACCCTGAATACATCGCGGGCGCGAGTCAGTTACGTCACCTGGTTAAAGCAGCACAAGCAAGGAAAGATTTTGCATTGGGAGCTGCGACCGCGACAGTGTTGGGAAGCAGTGAAGATTCGATGAAATCTCTGGTCGCTCTTAATCTGGCTATGACTAACAATGATTTTAATCTGGCGTCTCAGCACGCTCAAAGCCTGGAAAATTCGCGGGCTGTCAAAGGGTTCGCAGTTAATGAAACGGTTTACTCAGATGTAAGAGACATTGATGACCGACTGGAGGGCTATATTGAACTGTTTTCTTCGGCAGGAAATTACTTCTTAGTTCCCCTCGCTGATGTTAACTACTTAGAAATGAAGCCGGCAAAATCACTGTTGGAAAGTATTTGGCGACCAGTAGAGTTCGATATCGATGGTTTAGGTGAGGGTGAAGGACATATGCCACTTACTTACATTGATTCAAAAACCGATGCTCAAAAGTTAGGGCGTGAAACTGACTGGAGGCAGCTCGGCAGTGAAGATGTTTATTCAGGGCTCGGGCAAAAATGCTGGCTGGTTGGTGAAATGGCATTACCACTGTTCGATATTCATACCCTCGCTGTGACTAAAGAGTTGGCTTAGATACAACGATGGCATTAATGAGTTCACTGTTGGATAAGCTCATTGACAGCGATCCTTCCACGAAAGACGAAAGAGACTTTCCTGCCAGCAGGGCAGATTTGCTCGGGGGCTTATTGAGGGATCTGGAGTCAATGCTGAATAGTCGTATCGGCTGGGAAGAGCTAGATGTCGACCTTCCTGAGCTTAGGGATTCAATCCCTAGTTATGGCTTGCCAGATTTTTCTTCCATGCCTTATAGCAGCAAGGAAGGTCAGAAGCGTTTGTGTACGACAGTACATCGCGCGATTAAGAACTTTGAGCCGCGACTGACGAACCCGAGAGTCAGAATTTCAGATACGACAAATACCATTGACCGGACCCTGAGGCTGGAAATCAGTGCAACTTGCTTAATTGATAAAGATATTCATGAAGTCAGGTTCAATTCAGATATTGAGCCCGTCAACTTGTGCGTAAAACTGAGTAGGGCAAAATGAGCGACGAGTTTCTTAAGTATTACAATCGAGAGTTGGCTTACTTACGCCATAAAGGGCAGGAATTTGGTGAGCAATACCCGAAAATCGCCGCACGGCTTCGAATCAGTGAAGAGCGGATTGAAGATCCTCATGTAGAGAGATTGCTTGAGGGCTGTGCTTTTATGACAGCGAAAATCAGGCAAAGTCTGGACAACAGTTATCCTCAGTTTACAGAATCACTGATGGGGCAATTGTATCCTGATTTTCATGCTCCTATTCCTTCAATGTCGGTTATCAAGCTGAATTGTTCTGATTCAACCAAGAGTGCAATTGACATCTCACAAGGCGAGCGGGTTCTGGTGGGTGCTCCGGGTTATTCGGATTGTGATTTTAAAACATGCTACCCGATAACAATGTGTCCGATAAACGTAACGGCATCCACGTTTGAAAATGCCCCTTTCAAATCTGTAGGCTCAAGGTGGGATGCAGATGCTAACGCGGTATTGAAGTTACAAATAAGAGCTGATCAAAAAGGACTTTCTCTGCCCGCTTTAGGAATTGACCAACTGAGGTTTTACCTGAACGGACAAACACGTTTAACCCTGAAATTGTATCAGCTGCTATTTAAAAGCCTCATAGGAATATCGCTTTGCGTCGATGGTAAGGAAGTACAATCCGTAAACAAAAGTCAGCTGAAAGCCGCAGGTTTTGACGATGACAGTATCGTCGTTCCTTATAGCAAGAGAACATTTAGCGGGGCGAGGCTGCTGGTTGAATACTTACATTTTCCTGAGAAATTTATGTTTTTTGACCTGACTGAGTTAGCGCTTAGTCAACAAGTCATTGAAGACCGGGTTGAAGTCCGGTTTTACTTTAACGACAGTGATGAATGGCTGCCAAAGCAAGTTGATGAAGAAAGTGTATTACTTGGCTGTGTACCGATTGTGAATTTATTCAGGGCGAAGATGGAGCCTAAGCGACTTTCGTCTTTAGATTATGAATACCTTCTCACCCCCCAGTATCGTGAAGCTGAGAGTTGTGAAGTAGTTTCTGTCTCGGAGGTGAAGCTGGCCAGCAGGACCAAGGCCTACGAAAACCTGCCTTGCTACCATGCCGGTGAACACACGGGCCACACAAGCACGAGTGGATTTTACTGGTTGATGAGGCGTGAGGATACAAACTGGGCTGGTGGTTATGATGAACCTGGCCGGGAAATCTATATGTCACTTGTCGATAAAAATAATCTGATACCTGATTCAGAGAGTCGGGCCAGTTGGGTCATGAATGTGGAAGCAGAATGTTGTAACCGGAATTTGCCATCGCAGATACCTTACGGTGGAGGATTACCCAATGTCAGTCTGGCTAATTTACACAACTTTAATTCGGTCCGTTGCGTGGTTCCGTTATCAGACACACTCAGACCGGAAATGGATGAGAGTACGCGCTGGCAACTTACCAAGCTGTTAACATTAAATCACTTCACACAGGGAAATGGTCTGCAAACATTAAAGGAGGTATTAAGCCTTTACGCATTTTCAGGGACAAGTGAAATCAATGCCATTACAGATGCTTTAGTACGATTAGAGTTTGTGCAAACGACGGGGAGAGTGAGTCAGAAAGGCAAAGTCGGGTTCGCGAACGGCGTAAAGGTCATACTGACCGTCTCTGACCAAGTATTACCGCAAGAGCAGATATTTCTTTTGGGAAGTGTTCTTTCTGTTTACTTTTCTCAGTATGCAGAAATCAATATTTACACCCAGCTTGAGGTGAAACTCAAATCGACGGGATCTACCTTTCATATCTGGCCTGCGTTATTAGGTAACAAGGTATTGCTTTGAATTCAGATGATTTTTATAACGAGCTGACCAGCCTCTCGCTGTTTGAGGCTATTCATACTATTGAAGAGGTGTCATTAAGAGCCGAATCCTTAATCGGGAGTGATGCTCTGCCTAAGCATGAAAAAATTAATCTCAAAACCAGTCCGTCTCTCGGGTATGAGTACGCGCAATTGTTGGCAGTCAGGCCGATGGATAATGACAAGCTGTCACTTCTGTCCAACTTGATCGGATTGACGGGTGAGCATGGTGTAATGCCTCATCATTACAGTGAACTGGCATTGCAGCGCCAAAAGGCTGGTGATACAGCGATGGTTGACTTCTATAACATTTTTAACCATCGACTTCTTTCTTTGTATTACCGGAGTTGGCAGTTGAGCCAACTGCTCGTTCAGGCGCGCTCCCATGTGAGGGACAGGCGTTCGCCTCTTATCAACGGTATTGAGGCGTTAACCGGCCAGTTAAGCGCTCTCTCTTTGCACTACAGTGGCCTGTATGCATCGCCTGTAAGAAGTAAAGGCGGATTAAAGAATATTCTGGAATGTCTTTCTGGCTGTGACGTTCGGATTCATGAATTACAAGGTCAGTGGATACATTTACCCGAACAAGAACAAACCCGCTTAGCATGTAAAAATTCTCCTGAAGGCCAGCATGCAAAACTAGGGGAGAGCGCATCAATTGGTGCAAAAGCATGGAATATTAACGCAGAGGTGACGTTTGAGTTTCTTCCAAAACAAAAGAATCAGGTAGAAAAACTGCTTGGCAACGAATTTAGTCTGAGCGTAATCAAAAACACAGCCTTAGAGTTCATGGGGGTCCATAAGGAAGTGAAATGGAAAATGACGACTAAGTACAGTTTACTCCCGTTAGTCAGATTATCGAAGCAACACGGCCAGTTAGGCATCGGTTCAGTTTTACAAAGGCATGAGCGGACAGAAGATCGCGAAATAACAATAACTCTCTAAAGGAAATAGAATGGCTTCACTATCACTTTCAGCATTGGTTGACAGGTTATCCTCCCAAGCAAAGGAAACGCTTGAGCAGGCGGCAGCGATGGCGAGTTCTCGCACTCACCACAGCATTGAACTCACACATTGGCTGATTACTATGGTCCAACACCCAATGTGTATTTTCGCTGAGGTTTTCAAAATTTTTGATATTGATAAGGGCAAAGTAGAAGAGCAGCTTCAGGCTCAGCTTGAAAAGTATAAAACCGGATGCCAGACCGTTCCGGGACTTTCTGCTCATACTGTTTCTATTATGCAAAGAGCATTAATGAGCGCGACATTAGAATTTAAACGGGAACAAGTCGACTGTATTCACTTGTTGTACGCTTATCTCTCAGATGACACTCTGGTTAACATGATGAGCACGCTAAGCCCGGAGCTAGATAAAATCGACCCGGCTCGTCTGGCTTCTGTGAGAGAGAGCTTCAATGAAGAACAAACTCGCTCATCTGACACATCAGGTAACACAAACTCGTCTTTAAATCAGTTTACTACGGATCTCACGGAGCAAGCGAGAGCTGGGAAAGTTGATCCGGTAATAGGCAGGGATAATGAAATTCGTTTAATGATTGACATTCTTTTGCGTCGTCGTCAAAACAATCCAATCTTAACCGGTGAAGCCGGAGTAGGCAAAACCGCAGTGGTAGAGGGGCTGGCACAAAAAATTGTAGATTCTGATGTTCCGCCCGCACTACAGAATGTTTCAATCAAATCGCTCGACCTTGCATTGTTACAAGCAGGGGCGGGCATGAAAGGTGAGTTTGAAAACCGGCTCAAAAGTCTAATCCGGGAAGTTAACCAGTCGCCTACTCCAATTATTCTGTTTATCGATGAAGCCCATGGCCTTATTGGTGGGGGTGGACAGGCGGGGCAAGGTGACGCGGCGAACATACTCAAACCTGCTTTAGCGAGAGGCGAGCTCCGAACTATAGCCGCTACTACATGGGCTGAATATAAAAAGTATTTTGAGAAAGACGCAGCGTTAACCAGACGTTTTCAGGTAGTAAAAGTTGATGAACCGACACCTGAGCTTGCCACAGACATGCTTCGGGGCTTAGTTGATGCAATGGGAGATCACCATGGTGTTTATATCACCAGTCACGCACTTAATGCCGCGGTTCAGCTGTCTTCACGCTATATAAATGGACGACAACTACCTGATAAAGCAGTATCAGTTTTAGATACGGCTTGTTCCCGTGTGGCATTAAGCCAGTCCACGACACCGGGTGCATTAGATAGTAAAAAGAAATTGCTTCAGATAAAGGAGGCCGAACGCCGTCAGTTGTTAAAAGAGTCGCAGTTAGGAGAAGCGCATGATGAGAAGCTGCAAGAGCTAAAACAAAAGATTGATGCTCTGTCGACTGAGGTAAGTGAACTGGAATCGATTTGGGACCAGGAAAAGCAATGGGTTTCTGAAGCGAAACAGTTGAGAATGAAAGTAATGGAAGACAATCTATCATGCGACAAAACAAGACTGCGTGAATTAGAATCGAACCTGGCAGAAAACGCTCAACCTTTGGTTTTCTCGCATGTTAATGAGGCGCTGGTTGCAGAAGTCATCTCTGACTGGACAGGTATTCCCTTAGGTAAACTACAAGATGATGAAATTGAGGCAATTCTCAGCTTAAAAGAAAGTTTGTGCAAAAGAGTCGTGGGACAAGATCATGCTTTAACTGTCATGTCAGAAGTGATTAAAACAGCAAGTGCGCAACTTACTGATGAGACTAAGCCAAATGGTGTGTTCTTGCTAACTGGTCCGAGCGGGGTCGGCAAAACAGAGACTGCGCTTACAATTGCGGAAAAAGTTTACGGTAGTGAGGATAACGTAACCGTTATCAACATGTCTGAATATAAAGAAGAGCATAAGGTATCTTTACTTCTCGGTTCTCCTCCCGGTTACGTCGGCTACGGGGAGGGAGGTGTTTTAACTGAGGCGGTACGTCGCAAACCCTATAGTGTGATTCTGTTGGATGAGATGGAAAAAGCACATCCTGGCGTACAAGATATTTTTTATCAAATATTTGATAAAGGCTCGGTAAAGGATGGTGAAGGCAGGGATATAGATTTTAAAAATACCATTATTATCATGACTGCAAATACCGGGACTGAAACAACCATGTCACTGTACTCAGATCCAGATTTGGCTCCCGAGCCTGAGACGTTAAAAGATGCGCTACGCGACGACCTGTTAATAGATTTTAAGCCCGCATTTTTAGGCAGGGTGAATGTATTACCTTATTTGCCTTTAAATAAAGACACTTTAAGCGAAATAACAAAAATTAAGTTAAATAAAGTCTCTAATCGTATACGTAATAATTACGTGGCAGAGTTGATTTTTGATGAACAACTAATAAATGATATTGTTACAAATAGTGACGAGTCCGGAAGTGGTGCTCGTGTCATTCAAACTACGATTGAAAATAAACTGCTACCTAAAATTTCGCATGAAATATTGAGCAAAATTCTTATTGGTAAGGCATTTGATAAGATAAAAGTAAGCGTTATCGAAGATAATTTAGAAGTATCGATTTCGTAACAAATTTTACTCATTTACTTATATTTGAGAGTTGGTTCGTAATAAATGCAATGAGCTGAATAAATCACTTAAGTAAATGCAAGGTAAGCGATATAAAAGGACGTATTTGAAATTACTTTTTTGATACATTAATCATTAATTATCATATATTTATGGATAATTTATTTACTTAATCATGTTCGAATTAAAATGCGATAGGAGATTTGCATGCAGGCTAATACGTATCTAAAATACGCTGATATTAAAGGTGAGGCTACAGCTGAGCAGTATAAGGATTTAATTACACTACTATCTGTAGATTGGAGTGTTGGTCGTGAGATTTCATCATACACTGGTACTGCAATGGATCGTGAAGCGAGCGCGACTCGTTTGTATGATTTGACTATCACTAAGCTACAGGATCGTGCATCTCCGGACCTATTCAAGGAAGCAACGATTGGTAAAGGGAAGCCAGCAGTATTCCACATCACTAAGCAGGGTGAAAAAGTTGAAGAAATCATGAAGATCGAGCTTACGGATGCGATGATTTCAAATTATTCTGTTTCTATTCAAGATGATCGTCCTGTAGAAACTATCACTATTTCATACACTGAAATGATGATGACTGTGACTCCTACCGACGACAAGAACAACACTTCTGCTCCGTTGGTATACGGATATAGTGGCGTTAAAGGTCAGCAAATGTAAACATTGTGCGGAGGATTTTGTTCCTCCGCATTTTTCAATAAAGAGTAAAACGCTTTTAACCCAAACAAAACTTAACCGCAAAAGGTCAACAGACCCTAGTATCTAATGAAAAAAGCAACTCAAGATAATAATTTTATAAGCATAAAATCACCCCTAGGTAAAGACGTAGTTATCCTTACTTCTTTTGATTATAAAGATGGAATTTCCAAACTTTTTTCATTACGTGCTAAAGCGTATTTTAACGAACAGAATAATGAACTAAACGAATTGCTTGGAAAAGAAGTAACAGTTGTCATTAAAAATGATGAGAAAATTAATTCTAACGCAAGATATATTAATGGCGTTGTATCCCAGGCAGTTTTAGAAGGTAACCGAATCGTACTTCATGATGACGGGAATAAATATAAATATATCAGTTTAGTTATAGAACCTAAATTATGTTTTGCGAATTACAGGAAAAATTGTCGGATATTTCAAAGCAAAGATGTGAAAGACATCATATCTGATATTCTGACAGAGCATGGTGTTGATTATAAATTCGATATCAAACACTCTTATTCAAAGTACACGTATAAAGTTCAGTATGAAGAGTCAGATTTTGATTTTATACGAAGACTGCTTTGCGACGAGGGTTTATCTTTCATATTTTCTCATACTAAAGATTCACACACATTAGAGATCTTCGATACTATAGATTACTACGACAAAGGGGTTGAATATCTGGTTGATTACAGTACTGGCACCGCCGAGTCGAGTTATATTTCTCTGTGGCATGAAAGACAAATTTTAACGACTAAAAAACGCCAGACGTCTGGATTTGACATGCTCAAACCTGAGTCTTTACCAACCAGCATGGCAGAGGGCAGAAGTGATATAGTTACTGTCCCTTCAAGTGAGCAATTCGAATACTTAGGCGAAAGTGAAACGTTGGACCAGTATCATCAAAAAAGTACCCGGGCAATTGAGTCGTTGCAGCAAGATGCTTACTTGTGTACTGGTGAGGCAACGTGTCGTACCTTTTCTGTTGCTAAACTGTTTAAGTTCAGGAGTCATGAAGATGCCTCCCGGGTAGGGAACGAGTACGTACTTCAGTCTGTTGATATATCCGCTTCAGTGTCTAATCAGGTAGGATTAAGCGGAACAGCTACACAAGGATTTAAAGTTAGTTTTTCCTGTGTTGATTCAAAAACGGTCTTACGTCCAACAGTCGAATATTCAAGACCACAAATTAAAGGAATACAGACAGCTATTGTAACCGGTAATAAAGAAGGCGAAGTCTATGTAGACGAACACGGGCGAATTAAGGTCAAGTTTCATTGGGATCGTACAGGGAAGTATGATTCTGATAGCTCATGCTGGATCCGGGTGGCTCAAAGTGTAGCAGGTAAGGGTTGGGGCGCTGTTTTTCACCCAAGAGTCGGTCAGGAGGTTATCGTTGAGTTTGTGAATGGTGACCCTGATCAACCTATCGTGACGGGCGCTCTCTACAACGGAAGTCAACTACCTCCTTATCAGTTACCAGAGAAACGAAGTCAAAGTGGCTTTAAGTCGCGCTCGGTTCAAAAAGAAGAGGCGAATTTTAATGAGTTACGCTTTGATGACGAACCGGGGCAAGAGCATGTTTACCTCCATGCTGAAAAACTCTTCCAGATGCGGGTTGAAGATTGCGTGGATATCCTGGTTGATAACAGCAAAGCAGAAAAAGTGACCAATAATGTCAATCATGAGGTAGGAAAGGACTCGACGTCAAAAATCGGCAATAACTATTCCATTGATATTGGTAAAGCGTTATCTATCAATGCCGGTAAATCAATTGAAATTAAAGTAGGTAGTGCTTCTATTCAAATGTCCAGTTCAGGCGAGATCAATATCAAAGGAAGTAAAATCGCTATCAATGGAAGCGCGATTGCGCTTAAAGCCGGGAAAATATCTCTTAACTAAAAATAATAGGTTTAGGTAAGCCTGCAACGTCAACCTGAGACTTTGTATCTCAGTGGGGGAAAATGGTTGTTGGTGTGCCTTCGGTGCATATTGGAGGCTAAATGGCGCTTGCCATACAAGCCGAATACTGTGTTATACAAAATCAGCATTTTAGTAACGCAGAAATTTCGGATGACGTACACAGTATTTTAGAGGCAATCGAAGAAGTCGATACGGAACAAGCTGAAGTAAACGATCTGTTTACGCTTATCAGAAACCACAGCGAGATCTTAAAGCAAGCCTGTATTTCTGGTTGTCTGTGTGTACTTTTACCTGTTATATCTGAGCGTTCAGTGCTTAAGAATCTTACATATGAGCTATTCGCTGTATTAGGAAGAAATCCTGACCTGGAGATTTACCTCTATCCATACGGAGAACCTTCATTTCTCATGTCGTTGGCAAGGATTAACCGAGAAGCTCAGGCGGCAAAGCCAGTCTGGATTCTCGCTCTCAATACAAAATACACGGATGCAGTAAATTCTCATGATTCGTTTATTTTAGCTGCCTGTACAGAACACTCTCCAGGGGTGAGGTTAGGAACTGCGCTAATTGATTTAGACTCGGTAAAACAGGATATCGCAGTAGAAAAAGTGGTTAAACAGTTAGGTATCAGCAGTCGTAAGGAGATAAGCGATTTAGCGTTTACCCTTGGTAGCGACGATCCTATTTGGTTGCATCATTTGGATGGTTTGTCTCCGTGGATAACAGCCAACACCCAATACCATTTTTCTGACATCAAGATTGGTGCTCTCGGGGCTTGCAATGGCCTACTCAAGGCCATCAATCTATATCACCAACAAAAATTACAACCCAACTCAGATTTCCAGGCTCTGCAACTCGACGTTGAACCCGGCGGATATGTAGCAGGTACGATTTTTGGTTGGAGCATTGATTAGCCACTTGTCGCTTAAATAGTACAAACCACATGAAAAGCTTACGAAGTCACGATATCCTAGCAACATAATAATTCAATCGGACCTCAGGTTCAGATTGCTCTATGTTTATGGCAGAAAGTGAATTCGAATGAAGTTTATCCATACCTCAGATTGGCACCTAGGCAGACAGTTCCACAACGTTTCATTACTAGACGATCAACAAGCGGTTCTCGATCAACTGATCAAATACATTGAAGACAATCCAGTTGATGCCGTTGTGGTGGCCGGCGATGTGTATGACCGTTCTGTACCACCAACGGTCGCCATTGAATTACTCGATCGGGTGGTCAAGCGCATCTGCACGGAATTAAAGACACCGATGATTCTAATCTCTGGTAATCATGACGGGGCAGAGCGTTTAGGTTTTGGTTCTGAACAGATGAAAAACTCGGGTTTACATATCATTAGTAATTTTGACGATATGCTTTCGCCTGTGGTCATCACGACCAAATCTGCTGGGGAGGTTGCTCTTTACGGCATGCCATATAACGACCCAGAGCAAGTTCGGTTTGTTTTTAAAGAACCTGTTTCTACTCATGATGAAGCGCACAAACTTCTAGCGGAAAAAATTACTGAACAGTTTCAGCCAGAACAAAAGAAAGTACTCATCAGCCATTGTTTTGTTGATGGTGCGATAGAGTCTGATTCGGAGCGTCCCCTTTCAATCGGCGGCTCAGATCGAGTCAGTCATGAGCACTTCCTAAATTTTGACTATGTTGCGCTTGGCCATTTACACCAGCCGCAAAAGAAGGGTGAACATTACATTCGATACTCCGGTTCATTGATGAAATACAGCTTTGGCGAACAAAATCAGAAGAAAGGGTTCACGCTGGTGGAGATTAACGAAGGTGGTTTTGCGTCTGCGGAGCACATTGAGCTGGTTGCGCCACACGAGATGCGAATCATTGAGGGAGAGCTGGAAGCGATCATTGAGAAAGGAAAAACAGATCCCAAAAATGAAGACTACCTTCTGGTTCGCCTTTTAGATAAACACGCCATTTTAAACCCGATGGAAAAACTCCGCGCGGTTTACCCTAATGTATTGCACCTTGAGAAGCCTGGCATGCTGATTGGCGTCGAACAAGAAATGGCGCAAGCTAAACTCGCTCGTAGTGAAATTGATATGTTCCGTGACTTTTTTATCGAGGCTCAGGACAGTCAGTTATCAACAGAACAAGAACAAGCCGTCAACGATATTATCAAGCAATTGTCACAGCAATAAGGATCAAAAATGAAGCCTATTAAACTTACCATGCAAGCTTTTGGTCCTTTTGCAAAAACAGAAACGATTGAATTTGAAAAGCTTGGCAATAATCCTCTGTTCTTAATCAATGGCCCAACGGGATCGGGAAAAACATCCATTCTCGACGCTATTTGTTTCGCTCTCTATGGTGAAACCACAGGTAACGAGCGCCAAGGCATCCAGATGCGATGTGATTTGGCCGCGGCAGATCTGCCGACAGAAATTACGTTAGAATTCTCATTACATGGCAAGATTTATCGCGTTACCCGCTCACCCGAACAAGAAGCACCGAAAGCTCGTGGTGACGGTACGACGGTACGTAAACACACCGCTTCACTTTATGAATTAGGTGAAAGCGAAAAACTGATTACCAGTAAAACCACTCAGGTTAAAACCGAAATTACCAATATTATTGGTTTAACGGAAACTCAGTTTCGCCAGGTAATGGTATTGCCGCAAGGTAAGTTTCGCGATTTACTTCTTGCTAGTTCGAAAGAGCGTGAAGAGATTTTTGGTCAGTTATTCCAGACAGATATCTACAAAAAAAATTGAGTATGCGCTTAAGGATAAAGCTAGTGCAATCAGTAAAGCGAAGAATGAGTTCGATAACCAGATCCGTGGTGCTTTACAAGTTGCTGGCGTAAGTTCGGAAGAGGAACTGCTTCAGCAAAAAGAAGCCGTTTCTGAGCAGCTTGAGGCTGAGAGAAAGAGTGAACAAGCATCTTTAGATAAGCTGAATCAAATCAAGTCTGAGTTACAAAAAGCCGAGGCGCTTTCTAATGAGTTTGCCCGCCGAGAGCAAGCTGAAGCATCGTTAAAGTTACATTTAGAGAGTACGGCAGCGATACATGCACGTCAGGGGCAATTAGACAGAGCGAAGAGCGCAAGTAAAATTGAGCTGCAGTATGTGGCCTTGCAGAATGCCCAGGGTCAATCAAAAGAACTAGCTCAAAAGGTTACTGCGCTAAGCCAGAACTTAGCTGATGCTGCCAATGTTGTTGCTGCCAAAGACGTTGAGTTGAAAACCGCTAAGCAGAATGCTGAACAAGTTCCTCAGCTTACTCAGTCGCAATTTACTCTTGAAGGAATGAAAGAGAAGTTGATTGAAAAAGTCGACTTGGAAACAAAGGTAGCAAACGGTTTACAGGATAAGCAGCAATACGATGCTAAGTTGCTGCAATATGTTGCGTTAAAAGACAAACTGACTCATGAAGCCCTGTGTGGACAAAAGGAACTGGAACAAGCGCGCGTTGATGTCGCTTTAGTTCCAAGTATTGATTCAGAAATTAAGCAAAAACAGCGGCTTTTACAAGATGTCCAAAAACTGGCGGGCTTGAGACAAGAGTTAGCGAAACATGATGCTTTAACGACAGGCAAGCTACAACAGGTTAAGCATGCCAATCAGTTGTATATTAAAGCGCAGCAGTCAGCTGACCTTCTAGAGCTTAAGTGGCATAACGCTCAAGCTGCAGTTTTGGCTCAAAGGCTAGAAATTGGTGAGGCGTGCCCGGTTTGTGGTAGTTGCGAACATCCTCATCCCGCGCAGTTTACTGAGGATGAGGTAACGAAAGAACAAGTGCAGGTTGAGCGTACTCAGGAGCGAGATGCGCTAGCATCATACAATCAGCTGAATAACCAACTTGAACAGCATTATGTTGTTGCGCGCCAGTATCAAAAACAGTTAGATGAACTTGCGGCGGATCTTGGTGACTTGGCCATGGCTGAAGTAGGGCAAATTCAAGCGGATCTGCAATCACTCAATGAAAAGCTACAGCGTTTGTCAGGCATTGATATCTCCGAGTTAGAGAAGAACGTTGAGCAGCTTAACCAACGTTGTATTGTTGGAGAGAGTAAAATCAATGAACTGAAAAACCAGATGGCAGCGAATGAATCGACGATCAAGGCAAATCAAGATCAGTTAAACAAGCTGGTGGCAAATCTCGATCCTAAGTACAGCTCACTAGCAATACTTGAGAATGAGATTACACAGGTTAAGGATCAAATTAAGCGCCTGAATGACAATTTGGAGAGTGCCCAAACTCAACTGCAACAAACTGTGTTGTCGAAATCTAATATCGAAAGTCAGTTGGCGACCAACAAGCAATGGTTAACTGAGTCAGAGCAAAAGCTCGGCCAGGCGCAACAGAACTGGCAGAAGGCGTTGGATGATAGCCGGTTTGATGATGAAGCGAGCTACATACAAAGCAAAGCAGCAGACCAGGACGTACAAGCTTGGCAGTCAGAAATCGACGAATTTAAACAGACTCAAATCAAGTTGGAGCAAACACTTAACGACTTAAAATTAGCGCTAAAAGATCTAGAAAAACCGAATCTAGAAATTATTAACGCTGATTTAAACACTCAGCAGCAGTTGTACTTAGATGCGCGAAATAAGCTCGACTCCGTTCGTTCTATGTTTGAGCGTATCGAAAAGGTACGCAGCGATATCGAGAACTTGCACGCTAAGAACAGCAAGCTAGAAGACGAATACAAAATCTTCGGTACGCTTTATGATGTGGCCAGTGGTAAAACCGGTAGCCGTATCAGTTTGCATCGTTTTGTTCTCGGAGTACTACTGGACGATGTCTTGATTCAATCGTCTCAGCGTCTGAGCTTGATGAGTAAAGGCCGTTATATTCTTGCGCGTAAAACGGAAGGATTTAAAGGGGCTGCTGGCCGTGGCCTTGATCTCGTGATTGAAGATGGTTACACAGGCAAAATGCGAGATGTTGCCACGCTGTCCGGTGGTGAGTCGTTCATGGCTGCACTGGCGCTCGCGCTTGGATTGTCTGATGTCGTGCAGTCATACAGCGGTGGTATTCGATTGGATACGCTGTTTATTGATGAAGGATTCGGTAGCTTAGACCCAGAGTCTTTGGATCTGGCAATTCAAACCCTTGTCGATTTGCAGCAGACGGGGCGGACGATTGGTGTCATTTCTCACGTATCTGAGCTTAAAGAACAGATGGCGCAACGAATTGATGTTGAACCGTCACGTGTTGGCTCAACCGTGTCGGTTAAATCTCAACTGGCTTTGATCAATTAATCATAAAGGTATGTTGTGCTGCAAGTCGTCAGGGTTTGCAGCACGACATAACTAGCTGTTGCTCTTGGCGGGTAAGTTACATTGATACGAACTTATCTACGCCTTGCCGTATATGCTCCGCAAACACCTTTGCGAGTTTAGACATTGGCTTGTGAGCTGGCGTTAGTATGGCGTGAGCAAAAGTCACTGCGGGTGCAAACGGTCGAAATACAATATCGCCATGTCCGGACTTATACAGCTTGTAGCTGGCTGCGCTGATAGGATCACAAATACAAGCACACAATTTTTGTTCAACAAACTCAAGCCCTGAAATGTAATTTTGCAGTTCAAACCTGGGGCGGTAAGTGGCCTCTCTTTCCTCGAATAACATCCGAACATGTTCGCTCACGGAGTGGCGGGCGAACAGAGTGGCCAAAGGGAAATTGTCCAGATCTGTTGGAGTGATCATTTTCTTTTGAGCGAGAGGGTTATCTTTATGTATGGCACAAACCCCTTCGAGATGAATCGGCTGGACGTGGAAAGAGTCACGCTCTTTTGGTAGTTCCGAGTAGCCAATATCATACTGCTGCGATGCTATCCAATCTTGTACCATCGTTGAGCTGCGCATCATCATAGACACTTCTACTTCCGGCCTGTCTTTTACAAACTCGGCGATCAAGTGGGGCATAAAGAAGAGGGCACTAGCAGGCATGCATGCAATCCGTAGTTTTCCTCTGGTGAGGTTCTTTACTTCTGCCATTAGCTGGGTTGAGCGAGATAATCGTTCCAAGATCGCATCTGTCTCTTCTAGCAAAAAATACGCTTCCGGATTCGGTATTAATCTTCCTTTGTGCCGCTCAAACAGCGTAAACCCAAGCTCTTTCTCAAGGCTAACCAGCATAGCACTGATTGCAGGCTGTGTTCGGCAAAGCGTTTTGGCCGCCACAGTCACCGAGCCCGAACGCATGACAGTCCGGAATGTTTCTAGTTGTTTGATCGAAATGTTACTCATGTCACCCTATAAGAAAATGTTATGACTTTAGAGAAATTTTAAATTTGTTTTTATTGGATGTCATCAGTAAATTAACGACATGTTTACAAATACAACAAAAGGGAAATGTGCAGTGGAGCAAAAATTCAGATATCTGCTGACTTGCCTGATAGGCTCTGTTGCTTTAATGCAATTTGTTCAGGTAGTCACGCGATATATCTTTGAGGTGCCAATTATGGGCCTAGAAGAGTCAATGGTGATCCCTACCATCTGGCTATATATGCTTGGTGCGGTAAATGCGTCTAGGGAAGACACACAAATTCGTGCAAACGTACTGGAAATATTCATCAAGACCGAGCGCGGACATACCATCCTTGCCCTGATTGGAGAAGTGATCAGTTTTGTTATTTCGGCTTGGTTAACTTACTGGGCATGGGATTATGCCAAATACGCATGGCGAGTTTGGAAAGAGAGTCCAACGCTTTATATACCCACTTTTTATCATGAGTGTTCTGTTTTTATTGGATTACTTTTGATCACTCTCTTTATAGCAATACATATCGTTAAGTTGGTTCGTCAACTTAGGTCTCCATCCTACTCAATAAGTAAGGTTTAAATTATGGTTGAAGTAGCTCTGTTAGCAGTGTCAGTTTTAGTCGTGCTGCTAACGTTAGGAGTGCCATTACCGTTCTGTTTTGGCGGAGCACTAATGGTAATGAGTTTTGTCGGCGATATGTCGATGAAGGGAAATATGATGTGGGGTGCAGGACAATTAATGAATCCTGTTTTGCTTGCGATTCCGTTGTTTGTTCTAGCCGGCACAATAATGAGCAGAAGCGGTATCGCGGCAAGTTTGCTCGGATTTGTAAACGTATTTGTTGGTCATATTCGTGGTGGCTTAGGAGTCGTAGCTTCAGTCAGCTGTGCAATTATTGGCGCAATCTCAGGTAGTGGCCTGACAGGCGTGGCTGCAATCGGACCTCTGCTGATTCCGGAAATGGAAAAGCGAGGCTACCCTCGAGCGTATGCGACAGCATTGATTGCAAACTCTTCTATTCTAGGGCTGTTGATTCCACCTAGCGTGACGATGATTGTTTATGGTTGGGTAACGGATACCTCTATACTTGCTTGTTTCTTAGCAACATTAGGACCTGGACTACTGGTTACATTCAACTTTGCGGTAATTAACTTGTTCATGTCACGTAAGTTTCCGTTGGTGTTAGATGATAAGCCAAGCATGTCAGAAATCATTAAGCAAGCGTCGAATAAAACGGTTAATGCGTTTCCTGCGTTACTAATGCCAGTGATTATTCTAGGCGGTATCTACGGCGGTGTTATGACCCCAACTGAGGCGGCTGCCGTGGCAGTAATTTATGCAATACCAGTTGGCTTTATGATCTACAAAGGTTTGAGTTGGAAGACACTGCTTGAATCAGGAAAAGAGTCTGCAACGGCAGTTGGTTCAATCATGTTTATGATTTTGTTCAGCCTAATTTTGAGCCAGATGTTTGTGATGGAAGACATTCCTCAACAGTTGGTAGAGGCGATATTTGGCATAACTGAAAATAAGGCTCTGTTACTTCTCTTCATTAATATTTTACTCTTTTTAGTTGGTATGGTGGTGAACGACTTAACAGCGATCATTCTTATCGCGCCACTGCTATTACCACTAATGACAGCGATTGGGATCAGTCCAATTCAATTTGCGGCCATTATGGGCGTGAATACCGCGATGGGTGGAGTCACACCGCCATACGCCTCAATTCTGTATCTAGGTGCGCGCATTGGTAACGTTAAGTTCGCCGAGGTTGTTGGTCCAGCAATGTTATTGATTTTGCTTGGCTATTTACCAGTCGTAATCCTAACTTCATTCTGGTCAGATCTATCTCTGTACCTACCTACTGTGTTTGGTTATTAAAAGGAAATTACCTATGAAAAAAACAAGTATGTTTACACCATCAAAAGCACTGAAAAAATGCACTGTGGTAGCATCATTAATTGCTGCGGCGTTATCGGCAGTACCCGCTCAAGCAACGACTCTGAAAATTAGTCACGTGCGTCCGCAAGGCACTGTGGTAGATAATGATCTCAAGCAGTTAAGTAGTGAATTAAAAAGCGCTACTGACGGTGATGTAAAACTCAAAATATACGCTGCAAACGCACTGGGTGATTATACACTCGTTCAGGAGCGAATTTCGGTTGGCGCAATTGACATGGCATTACAGCCTGCGTCAACATCGACAGACAGAAGAATGCAAATTGGCCTGTTACCATTCCTCGCAAATGACTGGGACGAGGCGGAAAAAGTCTACGGCAATGGTGCGCCAGTGCGTGAGGCGATGGAAGAGTTGTTTAAGGAGCAAGATATAACCCTTCTTGCAGCATACCCAGTTTACTTTGGAGGTATCTCTCTTAACCGTGAAGCAGTAGAAGCGGGTAATCCTGATTCAGCAAAAGGCATTAAGCTGCGCGTACCACCAATTAAGAGCTTCCAGTTGCTTGCTGACAATGTAGGTTACATCGGATCACCACTGCCATTTTCAGAAGCGTTTACTGCCGTACAAACGGGGGTAGTCGATGGTGTGATAGGTTCTGGTGCTGAAGGTTACTACGCGTCATTCCGTGATGTGACCAAGTCGTACATTCCATTGAATACGCACTTTGAAATCTGGTACTTAATGATTAACTCGGAGCGATTTAACGATCTGGATGACGATGAACAACAGGCACTCAAAGCCGCTGCTGAGAAGTTTGAGTCTAGCCGTTGGGTTGCAGCGCAAGCCGATCAAAAAGCGAATGAGCAAAAGTTGGTTGAAGCAGGCGCAGCCATTATTGATGTGACGCCAGAAGAGTTAAATAAAACTGCTGAGAAAGTCCGTAAAACAGTTTGGCCTCAAATCATCAGCGATATCGGTTCTGACTGGAGCCAACCAATCCTAGATAAAGCGCTGAATTAAGCGTTACGCAACCGGGGGCAAGCCTGCCCCCAATAATCAGTCTGAAGAGAATGTTATGAAACCGGAATACATTGTTGTCGGTGGCGGTGTCGTGGGCTGCGCAGTGAGTTATGGACTACTAAAAGCTGGCCATAAAGTTACCGTATTGGACGGTGGAGACAGCGCACATAGAGCATCGCGTGGAAACTTTGGCTTGGTGTGGCTCTCCAGCAAGGGTTTAGATGCACCGCATTACGCAGCCTGGACTCGTCGCTCAGTGAATTTATGGAGGGGGTTGGCGGATGAATTAGAACAAGCGACAGGTGAAGACCTCAACCTGCAACAGCAAGGCGGCTACGATTTTCATTTCTCTGAAAAAGAGATGATGGCTAAAGCCACTCAATATGAGAGTTTGAGAAAAGCGTTGGGTACGGACCATCCTTATGAGGTTTGGAATAGAGAGCAGCTAATTAAAGAAGACCCTTACATAGGCCCAGATGTGATTGGTGCCATCTTTGGCCCCGAGGATGGTCATGTTAACCCGCTAAAACTGCTCAAAGCCTATACCAAAGCGATTCAGGTTCTCGGTGCGAATCTGGTTACAGGCGTGACAGTTAATGATGTAATAAAACAAAGTAGCGGTAAGTTTCAGGTGACGCTTGATGATGGTACCCAGTATCAAAGTGATAAAGTCATTCTTTCTGCGGGATTGGGAGCGTCAACGCTTGGGCCAAAGCTTGGGTTTGTTGCGCCAATCTCACCACAGAAAGGGCAGGTACTAATTACTGAAAAATTGCCCCCAACACTGAAACGACCATCAGGCATTATTCGTCAAGTTGACGAAGGTGGCATCCAAATTGGTGACTCAAAAGAAAACGCTGGCTTTGATGATAGTGACACGGTAGACATGACTGCTGCCATTGCAGAGCGTGCAATCGCTGTTTATCCGTTTTTGGCACAAACCAAGTTAGTTCGTAGCTGGGGAGCGATCCGAATTATTTCGCCGGACGGTTTGCCTATTTATCAGCAATCTAAAACCAACTCAGGGGCCTACTTAGTCAGTTGTCACAGTGGCATTACGTTAGCTGCGGCGCATTCGTATTTACTACCTCATTGGCTAGAGCAAACAGCTGATGCACCAAATTTGGAGTTATTCAGTGAAGACAGATTCTAAATTTCAACGAATAGCGAACTCGGGTGCCAAGCCTAAGTCCGTTAGATTCTTCTGGGAAGGAAAAGAATATTCTGCATACGAAGGTGACACGATAGCTGTGGCACTTTTAGAGTCGAATGTGAACCATACTCGTGAGACGCCGCAATCAGGATCCCCACGCGCACCATTTTGCATGATGGGTAGCTGTTTTGAATGTCGTGTAGAAGCCAACGGCGAACAGAATGTTCAAGCCTGCATGAGTATTATTGAAGACGGCATGAAGATAAGCCGCCAGCGAGCTTAACAGGAGAAAGCATGCAAGTCGAAATGCAAACTGTGATTGATGTATGTGTGATTGGGGCTGGCCCTGCGGGCATGAAAGCTGCTGTGCGATGTGCTAGGGCAGGAGCGAGTGTCTCTGTGATTGATGAGCAACCCCGTCCGGGTGGCCAAATTTATCGAGCGGTACGAGAAAATGGTCACCCAAACGGAGACGTTTTTGGGCCGGATTATCTTCGTGGTTCTGCCCTTGTTAAGGCGTTTAATCAGGCTACTATAACTCATATCTCTGAGGCCACATTGTGGCGTATTGATGACAATAATACTGTTTATTTGAGTCAACATGGTAAAGCACAAAAGATTGTTGCCAAACAAATCATTATTGCTACTGGGGCTATAGAGCGCTCTTTTCCGTTTCCTGGCTGGACATTACCTGGTGTGATGACCGCAGGAGCTTGTCAAATCATGATGAAAACATCAGGGCTGGTACCAAAACAGGCGGTTATGGTCGGAACGGGGCCACTGCTTTACCTACTGGCTGCGCAGATGGTTGAGGCTGGGTCACCACCCAAGGCGATTGTAGACACGCAGCAATCAGACAGCTACATGAAAGCAATCCGTTATGCCTCAAACGCTTGGAAAGGGCGTAAGTATCTAATTAAAGGCCTTGGTCTTTTAGCGAAGTTACGTAAAGCTGGAATAAAACACTACACAGGAACAACTCACATTGAGGCCGAGGGAACTGACTGTGTAAACCGCCTCAAATTTCAATCAGGTAACAAGTCGATATCGTTAGAGACGGAAACCGTATTGGCACATATTGGTGTCATTCCTAACGTGCAACTCACCAGAGCGATGGGGTTAGATCATTACTGGGATGAATTGCAAGTTTGCTGGAAGCCAGTGCTGGACGCAAATTATATGAGCTGTCGCCGAGGCGTTTACATTGCTGGAGACAGTGGTGGCATCGGAGGTGCACTAGTAGCAGAGCTTCAAGGTGAGTTGGTTGCCGTGAATGTGCTTAATTCACTCTATATTGGTGATAACCAGACAGAAGGTCATGAGAGCGCTGCTCTTAAAAAATTAATCAAAAGGGAGTTGGCTGTACGCCCATTATTAGACACATTATATTCGCCGCCGAAGCAAGCTTTGTCACCATCCGATAAAACCATCGTATGTCGCTGTGAAGAAGTCACTGCCGGACAAATCCGAGAACATGCTGCCGCCGGGGCGAATGGGATCAACCAAATAAAAGCGTTTACCCGTTGTGGAATGGGACCATGTCAAGGTCGATACTGTGGTACGACAGTCGCTCATATTATAAGTAATAAAACTGGTGTATCGATGGAAGAGGTGGGATATTACCGTTTACGTAATCCGATAAAACCGTTAAAACTGGGTGAACTCGCGAGCCTAACACCAGCAAATAAATCATTTATGCAAAAATACAAAAGTGAAGGAGTAAACAATGAGCGACATCCAAAGACTGTACACCAATCAACGCATGAGTAAAGTGGTGATTCACAATGATACGGTTTATTTATGTGGTCAAGTTGGTGTTCCTGGCACAAGCGTTGCTGAACAAACGGAAGAAGCACTGAATCGAGTAGAGAACCTGCTTATAGAAGCAGGTAGTGATCGCAAGCACGTGCTGCAGACCACTGTGTGGTTGGCTGATATAAAAGACTTTGATGAAATGAACGGCGTATGGGATCAGTGGTTTGAAGAAGGTTATGCCCCGGCGCGTGCCTGTGGTGAGGCAAAGCTAGCCAGCCCAGAGCTAAAAGTCGAACTCATTGTTACCGCTGTGCTGAAAAAGTAGTTTTCTTTCCATCAGAAAGCCTAAAAGCCCCAATTAGGGGCTTTTTAATGATTTGAAATCACTCTTCGCAGAATTTACCTTCTCTTGGGCGATGTACACTTGCGTAGTTACCCTCAAGATCACGATAGACAATCGTATTCCATACAGAGCCATCATCCATTTCGAACTCGATAGCGTAGTTCACTCCACTCACGATTTGCGCATGGACATTAAGAATTTGTTTAAATGAAGAAAGTGTATCCATTTTGGTCAGAACAAAGCCCATGGCCCTTTGAACGTCGGGTGTTGCTTCGAACTCTCTCCACCCACCTGGTACATTTTCTTGAGCATTGCATACGTCTGCCGAGGCTGTCATGTCTGCTGTACTTTCTGGGTTGTATTGTTGGCAGCCAACTAACATAACCATAAGTGCAACTGCTGACACTGTCTGTAACTTCATAACAATAACCTCAATTTATAACGGCACGTATTATAAGAGGCGGTAAAGATAAGAAATGTCTATATTGTGTAAACTTTCGATACGCACAAGGTTAATTAACGGTATAAAATACTGAATTTGTAGGAATGTTTGTAGGAACGATGTTTTTTATATCAAAAAGATATTTATAAATAGAACGATGCGCTTACATGAATTAAATTACCTTAATATTTGATCTATCCTTGTGTTTATTCAGTAAAATCAGTCACTAATTTAAGTTTGGATTTGCTATGAAAACAATAAAGTCACTACTGTTGTTGTCTCTGGTCGTTTTATTTGGTTGTACTTCCAAGCCTGAAGGTATCGAGCCTGTAAAGAGCTTTGAACTAGAACCTTATCTGGGTAAATGGTATGAAATAGCCAGATTGGATCACTCGTTTGAGCGTGGGTTATCAAATGTTACGGCTGAATATCAGTTGCGTGAGGATGGTGGGGTAACGGTAATAAACCGCGGCTACTCAAAAGAAGATCAAAGCTGGAAGCAAGCGGAAGGTAAAGCGTATTTTGTTGATGACTCATCGACAGGCCATTTAAAAGTTTCCTTCTTTGGCCCGTTTTATTCTTCATATATCATCTTTGATCTTGATGAAAACTATAACTATACCTTTATATCTGGCTACAACCATGACTACCTTTGGTTATTATCACGTAAGCCGGAAGTGGATTCAGAAACACTGAATAGATTTAAGAAGACCGCCTTGGAAAAAGGCTTCAATATCGATGAGTTAATTCTTGTCGAACAAAATAAATAGGCTGCTCAAAATAATAAAATCCCCTTCTATACCCAAGTAACCTCAAGATGCTCGGTTCAGCGAGAATGGCTTGGTTCGCAGTCGAGGCAACGATTTGAAGATCTAGTCATTCTAAATCAAAAATCGTTAACAAAGGCTGTGAGCCAAGCCAACTCGCCCTTCGGGAGCGTGTCACAGGCACTATTTCAGCGTCAAATAACTTGGAAAGAGCTCGCTATTCCACTGCGTTACTTACTTTGTGAATAAGCCTTGAACTAGCACCAGTGACAACGCTCTGAACCCTGCATCTTGAAGTCACTTGGGTATATTGAGGGGATTTTTTAATGACGTTACTTAATCAGACGAACCAGTAAAGAACCGGCAGCCCGCACTGTCTCAACGTTATGGCTGATGATTGTGCCAGAAGTCGGAGCGGTGTAGCGCTGTATCTCGTCACCGAATCCATCATATTGTATTGCAACCAACTGACCTTGCTCTACAGGCTCTAAGATACTGACTTGGGGTAAAACAAAACCACCAAGTTCTGCTCTGACGTTAACAATCTCGCGACCTTCAACACAGGGCACTATTGTTTCCGTTGAACCAGATAAAACTTCATAGTGTTTTAGAATGTTAAAGACACCATTAACAGTACGATTTATCAGCGTTTGATCGGTATAAAGACCAACACCTATTTCAACGGTGATAGCCGGAACTCCAACGTTATTCCATTCGGTTTCTAGTACACCGTTTTCGCCCGGATCATCCAAAATGACATCAGGGTTGATAAAGCGTGCCATTTTTAATGCATCTTCAATTCGAAAATCGGCGAATACATAGAGTGGGTAAGCTGTACCGCTAGTTTGCGTGTGCAAGTCTATTGCTAAATCAGCGTTTGGCTTTAGCAATTTATTCCATAGCGTATGCAAGTAGCGATTTGCTTCGTTACCTAGTTCATTGCCAGGGAAAAAACGGTTCAGGTTTGAACGAGCCGCATCGGGATCAGGAGAACAAAAGTCACGAGATTTATTTATCATGCCCGTTAGGTTAATTCCGGGTACGATGGTGACTGTGCCTGCGATATCGGTACCAATCAGCTCTCTGGCAATTTTTTGCGCAGCTAACACACCATTGAATTCATCACCATGGACGCCTGCGGTGATCATGATCTTCTTACCCGGCTTGTGACCTTTAAACACCATCACCGGCAGATGCTGCCACTGAGAGATTGCGTTGGTTGCAATGCGGAACCAGAACTTGTGTTCACCTGAATCTAGGTCAGTGACCTCGAGAGATTGAATAACTTGATGACCTTGAATCACGTCATCGAGAAATTGTGTTGCCATGAAAGCTGTTACTCCAAAACCATCTATTAGGCGTGAAAAAGGCGAGAATCTAACTCGCCTTGAACTTATACGTCTTGAATTCAGTTGTTCGTTTAAGCAAAACCCATTACATGAGCTGCAACTACGACGATACTAGATAGGGTAAAGAGTAACAGAATAAAGCGCCAGCAGAATTTTGCCCAGTCACCCCAATCGATTCGACATACACCCAGTGTCGCCATCAGGGATGCAGAAGTTGGAACGATAACGTTAGTGAAACCATCACCAAGCTGGAATGCCAATACCGCAACCTGACGGGTCACACCAGCGATGTCAGCAAGCGGAGACAGTAGAGGCATTGTTAGCGCAGCTTGACCAGAGCCTGAAGTCACGAAGAAATTAAAGATAGATTGGAAGACATACATCAACCAAGCAGCTGCGACATCTGGAAGACCGCTGATCACGCCACCAGCACTGTTTAGGATAGAGTTAAGTACGCTTGCTTCATCAGTTGAACCACCACCTAGGATAAGTAATACACCTTTCGCACAACCAACCAAAAGCGCTGGAGCGAGCATGATAGCCGCACCTTCTTTGAATGCGTCGGCAGCGCAGTTCAGCGTCATACCGTTTAGGCGGAAAAGTGTACCGATGATCGCAACGACAAAGCCCATTGTGAAAAACTGAGAAGCGATTTCCGGAATATACCATGCGTGAGCAACCACACCCCAAACAACCCAAATTGTGGTCGCAATAACCGTTAGGATGACTAGCGTATCGCCGAGGTTCCAACGTGACTCATGGTTACCTAGTTCTTGTTGATGGAAGTATTTGTCAGTACGATGGCTGTATGAAAGCTTTGGATTTGCTTTAACACGAGCAGCGTAAATCATAGTGAAAGAGATACCAATCAGAGTAAAGCCAGCCCAAAGGCCCATACGCACTGTCATACCAGAAAGTACAGGAATACCAGCGATGCCTTGAGCGATCGCTACTGAGAACGGATTCATCCAAGAGGTTGCAAAGCCGATCTGCGTTGCTACATAGGTCACCATTACAGTGGTAATGCCATCGTAACCAAGCCGTACCATTAGTGGTGCGATGATGATAGCAAAGGCTACGGCTTCTTCACCCATACCAAATACCGCGCCACCCAAAGAGAACAGCAAGAACAGAACCGGTATGAACAGGGCTTCGTTACCTTTGGTTTTGTCGATTAGACGCAGGATGCCGTTATCGATTGTACCTGTGCGCATTACTACGCCAAAAGCACCACCGATTACCAACATGAACATGATAACGCCTACGGCGCTGCCCCATTTAGAACCTGAAACCAGGCCTTCGAAAGGGAAGTTCATCAGACCAATGCCACCGCCAGACGCGAATAGACCGACTTTGTTGTAAACCAACTCACCATTTTCATCGGTTGCATATGAGAAAGAAGAAGGATCGATAACGGTACGAGTTTTTTCTGCGCCGTCGACCATGTAAGTCACTTGCTGGCTATCAAAATGACCAGCAGGAATTACGTAGGTAAGAATCGCAGCAAAGATACCAACAAAAAAGATTAAGATTAGAGTGTCAGGCATCTGCCATGATTGCTTTGTTGCAGCCGCTTCCGATGGCTGCGCATGTGTGTGAGACATAACTTACTTCACGCTAAATTAAACAAAGCATGAAATATCGATAAAATAGAATAAAAAGTCAATAAAATTGGCTTTATTGAATTATAAATTCATAATATATTTGATCTACAGTGTGATTGTTGGAGTTTGTTTCATATGGTAGATGAATACATTGGTGATGTTGCATTTGGTTTGATGACTCTCCTAGAAAAGATATCTACCTTTGGTTATGTAACAAATCCGATGGCTTCGTATGCATAATGCATAAGGTAAAAAGAAGCGTTTTTAACATTATGAGTTCTCTTGTTTGCGATCATTGGGCATATAAATAAAGCTTCCCCTAAAGGGAAGCCCAACGATCAAAATCAACTTAAAGCAGAGATTTAAGGCTTGTTAGAAATGTTTGAATATCTTCAGCCGTAATGTCTTTGTGCGTTACAAAGCGAATTGGGTTCCCCGGGGTGATGATGATGTTTTGCGGTTTTAGCTGTTCAGCGATGCTTTGAATATCAACATGTGCATCTAACTTAGCAAACACAATATTGGTTTGAACAAAGTCAGGGTTTACCGAGAAACCAGGTAACGTTTCTAAACCCTCTGCTAGTGCTTTTGCGTTGAGGTGGTCTTGTTTTAGTTGTTCTACTTGTTCTGTAATGGCTAGTTTACCCGCGGCCGCCAAAATACCGGCTTGACGCATGCCGCCGCCGACCATCTTCCTCAAACGGCGGGCTTTCGTAATGTACTCTTTGCTACCAAGCAGCAGAGAGCCAACGGGTGCTGCAAGCCCCTTCGACAAACATATCGTCATCGAATCAAAATACTGGCCGATTTCTTTAACTGGTACATCCAATGCCACCGCGGCGTTAAATACGCGAGCGCCGTCAAGGTGTAACTTAAGTTCATGCTTATTAACGAATTCACGCGCTTCAGCGAGATAAGAAAGCGGAAGCACTTTACCATTAATCGTATTTTCCAGGCTTAACAGACGTGTACGGGCAAAGTGAATATCATCTGGCTTGATTGCAGCTTCCAGCTTATCGAAAGGCAGGGTTCCGTCTGGATTGTTTTCAATCGGCTGAGGTTGAATAGAGCCAAGTACCGCCGCACCGCCTGCTTCGTATTTATAGTTATGCGCTTGCTGACCACACAGGTATTCGTCTCCGCGCTCACAGTGCGCCATCAATCCCAAAAGGTTGGCTTGGGTACCTGAGGTGGTAAACAGAGCCGCTTCGAAGCCAGCAAGTTCGGCTGCAAACTTTTCCAGCTCATTCACGGTGGGATCGTCACCATAGACGTCGTCTCCGACAGGCGCAGTAAACATGGCTTCTCGCATGGCCTGGGTTGGTTGGGTCACTGTATCTGATCGAAAGTCCATGAATGTCTCCTGCTGTTATTACTAAGTAATCTAAATAAATCCGCAAAGGCGAGCTTTGCTTAAACATGCAATAGTTTTGGCATCGGTAATCGTGCCGTCGATAATCTTGTCTTCTAGCTGTCTGGGTGACAACGTCACGACCTCAATTACTTCATCTTCGTCACACTCGTAACGATTCGTTTTGCTAAGGTGCTCTGCAATAAAAAGATACTGTATCTCGTCGCAGAAACCCGCTAATGGCGTAACCTGACCAAGCGAAGTGTAGGTTTTTGCGCTAAATCCGGTCTCTTCTTCTAGCTCACGCTGTGCACAAGCAAGAGGATCTTCATCATCTTCTCGAGTCCCGGCTGGAAGTTCAAGCAACCACTTGTTAAGCGAAGCCCGAAATTGATTAACCAGTACTATTTCACCGTTATCGGTGATCGGCAAAATGACCGCTGCGCCGGGGTGGTGGATAGTCGTATGAGTAATTGTCTGACCGGTTGGTAGCTCTACATCTTTTTCTACCAGAGCGATTTGCTTCCATTTATGAATGGTTTTAATCATTAAGTATCCTTGCGATAAAGGCTAGTTTGAACATTAACGATATTCGTCTAGAAACAAAAGAAAAAGTAAATATTGATGAAATTAACGTTCGTATTTTCAGTGATATGCATCTCATAAATGAAAACTTTGATTACTGAGAAATGTCAGAACTACGCATCTGTTATAAGGAGCACTAGAATAAATTAAACTTGTAACAAAGTTATAACAAATGTATAAAAATAAACATACAACATCAGTTCAGCAGCCGGAGCCCGTATGATTCAACCTTCCTTTGCATCAAATGCCGATAAAGCTCTCCTTTCTGAAAGAATCAATAAGCTGGCTAAAGCATTGACTGATGGGGTTTACGAGCGTGAGCATACCATCAAACTTTGTCTTCTCGCTGCTCTAGCTGGTGAAAGCGTGTTTCTTCTCGGTCCTCCGGGGATTGCAAAAAGCCTGATTGCGAAGCGATTGATTCAGGCATTTGATAACAGTAGCTACTTTGAATACTTAATGACGCGTTTCTCAACACCGGAAGAAGTATTCGGCCCACTGAGCATTCAAGAGCTGAAAGATAACGGACGTTACGTACGTTTGACCAAAGGCTACCTGCCGACGGCTCAAGTTGTTTTTCTGGATGAGATTTGGAAAGCAGGCCCTGCGATTCTGAACACCTTGTTGACCGTCGTGAACGAAAAAACGTTTAAAAACGGCAGTGATATTGAGCGTGTTCCGATGCGTTTGTTGGTTTCAGCATCCAATGAGCTTCCAGATGAAGATAGTGGTCTGGATGCACTTTATGACCGTATGCTAGTGCGCGTATTCGTAAACCGTATTCAAAACAAACAAAACTTTAAGTCGATGCTGACTGTCGGTACCTCTCAGGAAGCGCAAATTCCTGAAGGTTTAGCGATTACAGATGAAGAGTACCATCAATGGCAACAACAGCTCGATAAACTGACATTGACAGACGACGCATTCGAGAAGCTATTTCAGCTCAAGACTATGTTAGAGAGCAAGGTAGAAGCTGAATTTGGTGACGCTGCAAATACCGATATGTATGTGTCTGACCGTCGCTGGAAGAAGGCGGTGAAGCTGCTTAAAGCGAGCGCATTCTTTAACGGACGTGATGAAATCAATCCGCTAGATCTTCTGCTTTTGCAAGATTGTTTATGGAATAGCCCTGAGTCGCGGGATGTTGTTCGGGACGTAGTTCAAGAGTTTGCTCTTAAACACGCATTTGATCAGCAAGATGCAGAGCAAGAAATCGATTATTGTCGTGAAGCTCTCATTGACGTGCAGCACGAGCTAGAAGACACCTACCGGATGACACTCACATCAGAAGTAGCTACCGGGATTTTACGTAAAGAAACCATGCGTTTCGACACGTCAAAAGCAAAGATTTACAAAGTGGGTAGTGCCACGAACCTAGCGAAGCTGGTAATGCTGCAGAGCAACATGTCAGTGTCTGAATCAGAAAAAGGCGATAGTCGTTGGGTATACGTACCAAAAGACGAGTTAGATCGAGTGATCAAAGAGGGGCACGGCGATGTGTATGGGTACGTTAACCAAAACACCAGTATGTGTCGCTTACGTTTTGATGTTGATGCGGGAAGCAACCTGGTTATCCGCGATATTGCCAACCGGGGTATTCTTGTCGGATTAGTAACGCAAGATGGCTTGGATATGGAACGTTATGACAATTGGCTTGCTCAAAGTGAAAAAGCGGTAAGTCAGCTAAGCGAAGCTGAACATCACATGCGTAAGGTGAAAGCGAACTTTCATGCAGCACTGCCACACAGTTTTGTGGACCCGGAATTACCGCGTTTAATGGAATCAAGTCTGCAACAGGTAAGTCAGAGGTTAGAGTCTATCCAGGGAGAGAGCGAGAAAATTATTCAACGCTTTAAAAACTTACAACAGTTTTTCTCTTAAGGAGGCGACATGTTAGGAGCAGACGGATTTAACTTAGCCCTGATGATTGCGGATTCCGGCATCATAGACAGCGCTGTGAACGACCTGATGGCGCGCTCTCAGGTTATGATGATGGCAGAAAATCGAGGTGTTAAATCTTCGGTTAAAAACCATCTTTTAAAATGGCGCGGCGGCGTTAAGAAACGCATTACTAAGGTATGTGAAACTGAGCGATTCCAGCAAGAGCTTGCTTTATATCAGGAAGTCATTCATTGGAACGAAGATGAGTTTTTTGAGCGCATTGAAGAGGTGATCAAAAAGCTCGAATGGCATTCTGCGTTCTATATGCAAGCGCGTCGTATGATGGAAAAGAACAAAGGGGTCAATAACCCAATGTTCCCACACTATTTTTGTGACCAGTGGTATCAAAGCCTTGCCGATGCGATTAAGCAAGCTCAGCTAAGTGAGCTGGAAGCGAATAAAGAAAAAGTGCTCAACGACCTTTATCAGCGTATGGAGACCATGCGCAACATGGATAAAGTAACCGAGTCTGGTGATGCCGAAAGTGTGGGCCGTTTATGGGATATGGCTTCTGCCAAACTAAGCAAAACTGACCTAACGGTGATGAAACGTCACGCTGAGTTCTTGAAAAAGCACAAGGGGCTTCAGGAGATTGCTGAGCAACTTGGCCGTATGGCAGGGCAGGTGAATGATCCCGATCTTAACCGTGCGCCCACTGAAGAGCTGCAAATGGTTGAAGAGAAAAGTGACGAAGCGACCGACGACATTGTAGGTATCCATGAGAGTGATGATTTAAATAAACTCTTACCAAACGAAACGATGTTTTTGGCGTATCCTGAACTGGAAGTCGTGTTCTATAAGCATCTTGTCGACAAACGCCTGATGAACTACCGTACTCAGGGTAAGTCTCGTACGCTACGTAAAGTGAAAGCCCACCGCCCAGACAACAAAGCGGTAGATATCGAAAAAGGTCCTTTCATTGTTTGTGTCGATGCGTCTGGTTCCATGAGTGGTTTTCCGGAGCAATGTGCAAAAGCAATGGCGTACGCGCTGATGCAGATCGCCTTAGCCGAACAGCGTGATTGCTACGTCATTATATTTTCTACCGAGCACATTACCTACGAACTCACTAGACAAGATGGTTTGCGTGAGGCAGCAGATTTCTTAACGTACAGCTTTCATGGTGGTACAGATTTAGAGCCAACGCTGATTAAATCGATTGATCTGATGAGTGGTGAGAAATATAAGAATGCTGACATGGTAGTTATTTCGGATTTTATCGCACCAAAGCAACAAGACGAATTGCTGGCGAAAGTGACTGCGCTTAAAGCGAAGAAAAACCGTTTTCATGCGATCAGCTTGTCTAAATATGGTAATCCGGCATTAATGTCGATGTTTGATCACGTCTGGTCGTATCATCCAAATGTTGTTGGGCGTCTCCTTAAACGCGTTGGTAATGGCTCTAACTGATCGAATCTTGGTCTAAATGATTTAAAAGAAAGCAAACAAACAAAAATTAAGATATTTGTGTTTGACTATCTTTTCTGAATCCGTAAAGTAGCGACCAACGCAACGGGGGAGACCTTTTAAGCGTTAAATGTGACGGCGCCTTGGCAGAGTGGCTATGCAGCGGATTGCAAATCCGTGGACCTCGGTTCGACTCCGGGAGGCGCCTCCATAACAAATTGTTCAGATATGGCTCTAAGCGATATCTCGGTGCTTCAAGCATCAACATCAAGCCAGCGAAAGCTGGTTTTTTTGTATCTGCAATTTGACCCAATTGCGATTTAATAAGAATTACTGCAATAGCGGATCGGATAAGTGTGATTCTACATTTAGCACTGAAGACTTGCTTTGTTTACAATACGCTTTCTTAAAGGATTGAAAGAGCAGTATGAGAAATACCGACGATTACATCATCTTTTATCATTTGGTCGAGCAAGGTTCGTTTAGCGGCGCAGCAAGACAAATGGAACTGACTAAATCCGTTGTTAGTAAGCGCATTGCAAAGCTGGAACAAGACCTAGGTGTACAGCTGCTTTATCGAACCACACGCAACATAACGTTAAGTGAAGCTGGGCAGTATTTCTTTGAACATGCCAAATCGGTTTACCATGCAGTTGCGACCGCTGAAGAATCGATTATCGGTTTAGGTAAGGATTTATCCGGCAGCATCAAAATTACCGTTCCAACTATTTCTGGTGAGTTAATTCTGCCTGGTGCTATCGCCGAATTTAATAGCAAATACCCTGACATCAATATTGATATGGAGCTTGATAATCGTTTCGTCGATATTGTGAATGAGAGGTTTGATCTGGCTATACGGACTGGTGTGTTACCAGACTCCAGCCTGATAGCCCGAAAGCTCGTCGATGCAAACTGGATCGTATGTGCCTCTCCGAAATATCTTGCCAGACACGGTATTCCAAAGCAGCCAATCGAGTTAGAAAAGCATAACTGTCTGGTGTACGCCTATCAGGAAACGGGAGCTCGTGAATGGGCTTTCAAAAATGGAGATGACACTTATCAAGTCACTGTTGATGGGAATTTGTGTATCAATAACTCATCTGTACTAAGGAATGTCGCTCTACTCGGGCAGGGTATTATCTATGTACCGCGTGTTTTGGTGTATGAAGACCTAAAACAAGGTCGTTTGATTCAGCTGTTTAAAGATGAAACAGCAAAGTGTCTTGGTATTTATGCTGTTTACCCTTATACACGCCAGCAGCCAGAGAAAGTGAAGATCTTTATCGATCACTTGTACGCCACGTTTCAAAGCCAGAGCCATCGCTTTTGACTCTTCAGTTGCGTAAGTTGCGTACATAAATGCAACATTCCCCATTGGCTTACTGTCTCATTTGTACCGACTGCTTTTCCGTAAAAATCCCACCTATTTAGTTACTTAAACAACTCGACTAACTCGTCGTTAACTTGAATAACTCGATATTGCGCACACATGTTAATGATTGGTTTTGTTATTGTTTCTATATGGAAACAATCTGTTTCTTCGCCCAAATATCACAGAGTTAAATCTTAACTTCCTGAAAAATAGTAATTTAATGGTTTTTCTAGGAACTGGTTACGAGTCGATTGAAAACCATCAATAGACGTAGGAAAACGCACTGCCTATAGTGAGCCAAACTCAATCGACCTCTTACCCTATAGCGATATGAGTAAAGTAAAATAATTAGAGATACGGATATGAAACAAAAGCAGCTGATAGAAGAATTTAAAACGATTGTCGGTGAAGAAAACGTCCTCACTGATCAAGTTAAAACTAAATATTACCGCTCCGGTTTTCGTTCAGGAAGTGGTACAGCGCTTGCCGTCGTATTTCCCAATACCTTGTTGGAGCAATGGAAGATCATTAAACAATGTGTCGAGGCTAACTGCATCATCATCATGCAGGCGGCGAAGACCGGTCTTACTGAAGGCTCAGCCCCGAGTGGCAATGATTATGACCGTGAAGTGGTTGTGATTAACATTACTAAAATTAAGAAAATTCACCTAATTGACGGTGGTAAGCAGGCGGTTTGTTTGCCCGGCGCAAGCTTACACTCCCTTGAGAAATCGTTGAAAGCGGTCAATCGTGCTCCGCACTCCATCATCGGTTCTTCGTCGCTGGGAGCTACCGTTGTTGGCGGCATTGCGAATAACTCTGGTGGCGCGTTGGTGAAACGTGGCCCTGCTTATACAGAACTGGCGATATATGCTCAGGTAGATAAACAAGGTAATTTAAACCTTGTTAACCATCTTGGTATTGAAGGGCTTGGTGAGACGCCGGAAGAAATTCTGACAAACTTGCAAGAAGGCAACTTCGAACCTGCCAAGATTGTTCATGATGATCGTATGGCTTCAGATAAAGAATACGATGAGCGCGTTCGTGATGTGACCTCTGATATTCCTTCTCGCTTCAATGCCGATGAGCGCCGACTATTCGAAGCCAGTGGCTGTGCAGGCAAACTTGGAGTATTTGCTGTTCGTGTAGACAGTTACCCGGTACCAGAAAAGGAACAGGTTTTTTACCTTGGTACGAATGATCCGGCTAAGCTGACTAAGTTAAGAAAAGACCTCCTGTCGACGTTCGAAAACCTGCCTGAAATGGGAGAGTATCTGCATCGGGATATCTTCAACATGGCAGAGAAGTACGGTAAGGATGTGTTTCTATCTATTGATAAGTTAGGTACGGACAGACTACCTAAGATGTTTGCGCTAAAAGCAAAAGTAGAAAACTTTTTAGAGCGCGTCCCCTTTGTAAGTAAATATCTGCCAGATTCGATCTTATATTACGCGAGTAAGTTATTCCCGCAGCATTTGCCTGAGCGTATGCTGGATTACCGTGATAAATACGAACACCACCTTATCCTGAAAATGAGCGACGGTGGTATTACAGAAGCGCAAAAATACCTGAAAGAAGTATGGGCTGTTGAAAGTGATTGCGACTTTTTCGAATGTACACCTGAAGAGGGTAAAAAAGCTTTCTTACATCGTTTTGCAGCGGCAGGCGCAGCGATTCGTTATGAGACGATTCACCGCAATGAAGTCGAAGATATTGTCGCATTAGATATAGCGCTGCGTCGTAACGATGAAGAGTGGTTGGAAACCTTACCGGAAGAAGTAAGCAAGAATCTCGTTCAGTCTCTCTACTACGGGCATTTCATGTGTTACGTGTTCCATCAGGATTATGTGTTTAAAAAGGGCACTGATACCAAACTGATGAAGAAGCTTATGCTAGAGCATTTAAATAGCCGCGGCGCTAAATACCCGGCCGAGCATAATGTCGGGCACTTATATGAAGCAGAGAACTCGTTGCAGAAGTTCTATCATGAACTTGACCCAACGAATACCTTCAACCCAGGGATTGGTAAGATGGATAAATATAAGCGTAATTGTAACTGCTGCGCATAATATTAAAATGGCTAAAGTGCCGAACCTATAAAATGTAAAGCCTCAACGAATATTTATAAACAATAAGCGTTGGGGCTTTTTCTAATAGAAGCAAGAAGCCGTAAGGAGATCAGATTGCTCTTACTGCAGCCGCCGCAATAATACCGGCGGCTATTGCAGGTAACGGTTTTTTAACGATAAACATCACTACCGCGGTAGAAAGCAGTGCCATTCGTGCGCCGTTGTCACCTTCAACTGCGAGAGGGGCGATCAGGGCAACTAATACAGAACCTGACATGGCTGTGATAAAACGCTGTACCCGTTCGCTGATTGGAATAAATGACATAACAAATACGCCGCCCCAGCGTGTTGCAAGCGTCACAATTGCCATAGCAAAAATGATCAGAAGTGTGCCGCCGAAAGTCGTTTCTATATTCATGCTTTTTTCTCCTTCCAGCACGCTCCGAGTATTCCACCCGCAATTGCGCCAACCACTACGTGACTATTTTCCGGCAGATACCAATAAGCCAGTAATGAAGAACCAGCAGCGACGCCCCAGATAGCAAATATACGCAGATTCTTAGGGCCAACTATGGTCATAGAGAGTAAGAAACAGCCCATTACCATATCCAGCCCCAGACTTACCGGATCTTTAATCGCGCTGCCAAAGTAGATACCAATCCAGGTACCAACGATCCAGAAGCCCCAAAGAGCGAGACCACCTCCGACTAATAAACCTAAACCGGGCTCTTTCTTACCAAACGCGTTCATCGCCATAGCCCAGTTAGCATCTGATGCAACAAGCATTACACCGTAACGTTTTGCTGGTGGTAGTTGTCTTAACCAAGGGTAGAGTGTTGCGCCCATAAGCAGGTGTCTTGCGTTTATGGCAAAGACGGTAATGAGAACCGGAATTAGTGGGACTTGGGTCCCCCACATGTCCAATGTTGCGAACTGAGAAGCGCCCGCAAACACAAGACCACTCATTAACAGAGTGGGTAAAGCGTCTAAGCCGGTTTGCGCTGCAGCTACGCCAAATGCAAGCCCGAATATCACTACGAAGATGGATAATGGTAATAGTTGGGTAAAGCCGCTCCATACATCGAATCGAGTAAACTCGTGCAGTCTATTTGAAGGAGGGTGGAGCGAGTGTTGATTTTCTTCCATAGAGGTTCCTAACCAGCAGGAATACAGGGTATTCCAAATAAGATTGTTGTTATGTTTTTGTGAACCGTATCTCTATCATTATTTGTATGCGCTTTCAAATGACTTTACTGAACTAGAGAATATTATATCAATCAAGCCAATTTAAAGGCCTCATTAATTGCTCGGATATTGACCTATCAAGTTCTCAGTATAAATAAGCGTGTTATTCAATTAAATGTTGCTTATAAGTCACAAATGTTTCGCAGTTATTGAATAAAGGTCACAGTGCTAATTGATAACAATAAATGATTAATATAGTATCCTCGCGGGTGATAATTTAGTTCCATATAAAAATAAACTTTATCACCCATTATTATTAGAAAATACAAATAGGATTGTTTATTCATGAAAAAATCATTACTCGTTGTAGCAATGACGGCAACAGGGCTACTTGCGGGCTGTGGCGGTGGTAGCGACAGTTCAACTCCTGAGAGTGTTTCTCAGTCTTCTGTCGCAGGTGTTGCGAACAAAGGTATCGTAGACCAAGGCTTAATTACCGTGTGTAACGCAACAGCAGCAAACGTTGCTGATAAAGCGTGTCCGGAAGATGAAGTAATTGCTAATGCAGTGACAGATGAAACGGGCGCCTATTCAGTATCAGGCCTTCCGCAAAACAAAGCATTGTTATTTGTTTTACAGAACAACCCAGATGCACAAACTCGTATGAAGTGTGACTATGCTGCATGTGCTGTTGATGGTGTGGAGTTTGGTGACTGGTTTAACGTAGCTGAAGATTTTAAACTTATTTCACTCGTCGTCCCGGAGTCAAACTCTTTGACTTCACATATGACAAACCTTACCGATGCAGCCGCAAAACGCGCGATTGAAATTGGTGCGGGTAGTGAAATTTCAATCGAAAGTGTGAATGCCGGTAAGAAATACGTGGCTGAGGTTCTGGGTGTTGATGCTCAGAAACTATCTGAAATTGGCGCGGTTGATTTAACGGATGCGGAACAAGTAAAAGCTGCTGTTGAAAGTGGTGATTTAGCATCAATTAAAGCGGCGACTTTGTCTGCAGCTATTGCGGACGCAGGTCAACCTGTTGAAGACTTATGGGCTAACCAAACAAGTGCAGTAGATTACAGCGAGACTTTAAGAACGGCGATATTAGCAGCGGCTACTAACGTGATCGGTTCTGTTAGTGAAAAAGCTGAAGATTCAGAACTGCTGGCTTCTGTAGAGCAAGAGATTGATTCAGACAAAGAGACTAAGCCGACAATTAGTGAGCCTGAAGTAACAGATGAAATCACTGCAGGTAAAAACTTGGTTAAACAAGTGCGCACAGTTTATGATTCTGTAGCGACAGAAGATGGTGCGCTACGTGTTGGTTTTGCGAGCATGGAAGATAGCTTAGAGCCTATCCCTGCGTTGCTTGAAGATGATGTGAATGGCGCATTTGATATGCTGGCAAGTGCATTCTCTTCAATTGCTTACCATATCAATAGTGACCTGTTCGACGAGCAAGGCGAATATGACGTTACTGCGAATGGTGAGACTAAAACTTATGTAATCGACACAGACAACCTTAAGTTAACGGTCGTTGGTTCAATTGCAATAGAAGAAAATGAGTCAGGGTCTTGTAACGAACTAGCTAATAGCACTGAATGTCAGGACGGATTCGACTCACAGGCTAACATCGATCTTAAAATCACTCAGCTAATGGCTAAAAATGGTGCTGCAACTATCAGTGCTGAATCGGGCGAAGTTGTTATCGCTAACTTTTCTGAAAGTAGTGAATATACCGGTAGCTATGAAGGTTATAACTACGCAGAATCAGACGAATCTTCATCATCTGCAGATCAACTAAGCTTTGTGTTGCAAGATCTAACTATTGCCGGACAAGACGCAGAGTCTACTCCTGTAACGCTAACTGGCTCAATTACCGCTACGTTGAACGATTTTAACTATGCATCTGCGGAGCTAGAGCAATTTGTTGAAACGATAGAAAGCAATGTTTATGAAAACACATACACCTACAATTTTGATGAAAGTGCAACTTTCTCAAGCCTTGTATTTACGCTAAGTGGTGAGATTGCATATGACCAGCAAAGCATGGGTGCTCTGATTGATATTCGTATTGATAACCCAGATGGTTTTGTCGCGTTCAACGATGTAGACGAGATGTGGAGTTATAAAGATGGTGTGTCTGATTCTTCAGTTAGCGAGGAAGAAGGGTTAACTCAAGAGGAAACAGAGACTAAGTTTATTCGTGGTTCTGTATTAGCTAAAGTGAATGCCGAGCTTAACCCTGAAAACCCACAACAGGGTGAAGTAAGTCTTCAAGTCTCTCGTACTGCACTAAACACGGTTGTCGTTGACGGTCATGTTATTTATAACGAAGAACAGCTAAACATTGACAGCATTATCGACACGGAATCTGACCAAGCGCCAGTCATCACTATCAGTAATAACAACGCAACAGCAGAGTTAACTGAGGATGAACAGGGTGAGCTTTCTGGTCAAATTAAGGTTAACGGTAATGTAGTGGCGAGTATTGATGATACAGACACTGCAGTAGTTGTTCGCTACACCAATGGCGACTTCGAAACATTATTCTAAAGATCCGTACTAACCATACTATAAAGAGCTCGATTTCGAGCTCTTTCTTATTTTTACTTTGAGCCTGTTCAACTATGTCTGTTAGCACTATTTTATTCACACCATTCTTAAGTTTCACACCGCTTTCGCAACCTGACAACACTATCCAGATCTTTACAGATATCGATGTTTCTGGCTATGCACAAAACAACGAAATTTATCCACTTATCAAAGGCAAGCCAGGACAGTATTCCACATCAGAGCATGCTTATACCCTTAATAAGGCTGAAGCTGGATTTGTGAGAGGGGAGCTATCATTTTCACTATTCAGTCGTTATGAGTGGTACCTAAATTTTAGTCCTGATGCCATGCAACTGTACGGTGAGTCCGTAAACGGACAGGATATGCAAGCAGGTAAAGTCTACGACGTTGATCTCAATGTCGAGCATCTTGTAAGTAACGGAATTAAATTTGGATGGAGCCACGACTGGAATAAGCAGTTAAGTAGCTACGTTTCCGTGAGTTACTTAGAAGGAAGAGAAGTGATGAGTGGACGTTTATATGGCCATGTGCAGCCCTTTCAAGGGCACGACTATAATGGTTTGCTCAATTTAAACTACATCTACAGCGACGATGTGTTACTTGACAGGAAAGTCGAAGGTCAGCGAAGCCACTTTGGCTATAGTTCAGACGTTGGCGTTAACTGGATGCCAACAGAGCAATGGTTGCTAAGCCTTTGGGCTCAAGATCTTTTTAGCACTATTGAATGGAAAAATGCACCACGCACGCGTGCGACAGCAGACACCGCAACGGCAGAAACCGATGGTGACGGGTTTGTTTCGATTCGACCTACGGTTACAGGCAAAGAAGACTACTCAAATTATACTCAGAATTTACCTACCAAATATCATAGCCGAATCTCTTACCTGTTTGATGATACAGCCGTAGGGGTAAAAAGCTTGTATGTAGACGAGTTATGGCTTGTCGACCTTGAGTGGTTTGCTAGTTGGAGTAAGCATTTATCTACCCAGTTCACCTATAATCTGCAAAGTAACGCAGTCGGGGTGAAAACACAGTGGCGTGGAGTAACATTGGGCTTGAGCAGTGACTCTTTAGATTATCAGGATGCAGAGCATCTTAATGTTAACCTTGGCTTCACTATCAATATTTAGACTACGGTAACGTTTAATTGTTTAAACTGCTCGGTGTTGGCAGGCGACTTAATAGATTGTTGATCTCTATATCTATGCTCACGTGATCGAAAATTAAACACGGAGTGGTGACTGAGTTTTGAGCATGTTGTCGAGCATCTGTACGTTATGGTTCAATTTTAGTCATCCGGTTGATAAATTAGAAATTTTCTATTGACGATATTTTTCTATCAGTTAAAGTACGCCTCGTTCTCACGGCGAAGCCAAGAAAGAACAATGCGACACTAGCTCAGTTGGTAGAGCGCAACCTTGCCAAGGTTGAGGTCACGAGTTCGAACCTCGTGTGTCGCTCCAAATTAAATGATAACGCGCGCTAGCGGTATCAAAGATGGTGTTTATCGTACTAAACGGCATCGCAAAGAATTGCGTGCCCTGGTGGTGGAATTGGTAGACACAAGGGATTTAAAATCCCTCGGCGTTCGCGCTGTGCCGGTTCAAGTCCGGCCCGGGGCACCATCTAATCTCTCTCTTTAGAGAACAAAAATATGTAAGGCGCCTTGGCAGAGTGGCTATGCAGCGGATTGCAAATCCGTGGACCTCGGTTCGACTCCGGGAGGCGCCTCCATTATTTAGAAAGCCAGTCTCATGACTGGCTTTTTTCGTTTTTGAATTCACCTAAAAGTACTTGTATTGCGATAGTGCTTCTCCATTCTTTATTTCAGTCTAAATGGCTCTTGCTTCAAAATCGCGTACTGTTCTTAGGGTGATGATGCTTATCTGAACCCATGGACAAGTAGTGACTATACTGAACGTTAACAGAAGTTAATTAATCTAGAGCGGAGATGCAGATGTAAGTTTTTATCATCTGTTTTTACCCTAGTGAGATGGAGAGATAGTGTGGACTGGATAAGAATACTTATTTCAATCTTGATACCACCACTTGGTGTGTTTCTGCATGTTGGTCTGGGAAAGCATTTTTGGCTCAACATATTACTGACACTGCTTGGCTATATACCGGGAATCATTCATGCAGTTTGGGTTATTACGAACCGATAGACGTTGAGGCGGCTGTAAAGAATGTCGGAAGATAGCTCAGAAGTGGCCACTCGTAAACAGCTACAGCGACTTGCGTGGGTATTGGACAGTTCAATACGGTTACCAGGCGGCTATCGTATTGGGGTTGATGGTATTATCGGCCTTATTCCCGGCTTTGGGGATGCTTTAGGAGCGGGTTTATCATCGTATATAGTGATTAAAGCCGTAAGCCTGAATGTCCCCATAATCGTCTTGATACGAATGATGATAAACGTGGTACTGGAATTAGTTATTGGGGTAATCCCAATCATTGGCGATATGTTTGACTTCATGTACAAAGCGAATGAACGGAACGTCAAGCTTATCAACGAGCATCTCGACAGCCCACACCGAACACGCAGACAATCACGCTATATTGTGCTTGTGCTGCTATTGGTAATTTTGGGAATGATCGTTCTGGCAACCGTATTAGTCGTTTCTCTTTTGCAATATTTTGGTAGCTTACTGACGATGTGAGATGATGTTAGTTTCTTCCGGGAATAGGTACATCTGACTTTGATTTTCCTTTGGAACGAATTTTCTCTAATGCTTGAGCGTGGTCTTTAACCGAACTTTCGATTCCTTCCTACTTTTCCCACCAAGCTTCGGATTCAAGAGTTACCAGCACATCCGGTTTGCAGGATTTGACTAACTTAATCAGAGCACTGACGTTTCGGTTCGGTGTCAGGACATTCGCTGACATGACTTTAATTGAGTGTTCTGGATCGTTGTGCTTCGAACAATGCACTTCGGTGGAGAAGATGGGAATATAGGGAAGTATCCACCACACTTGATAAGCAAGGCACATGAATATCGTAAGCAGTATCATCCAAGACCAAACATCGCTGAAATTAAGTGTGTAGAATTCGATAGTGAGCAGGAGTAATCCATATATTGCAAACTGCATCCGAGGGAAATCAAAAGCATGCACCCACCACCACTCGTGCCGTAGGGTTGGGATTGTGGTGACCGCAACTAATAGTAGAGTCGCAACAGACAAAGTAAGCATGACACCAAAGCTCCAACATATATAAAATCGCAACACATATTTATAAGATTAGCTGACTTACTAACTGATGTTGTATGGATAAGGCCGAAATGCTGGAGGATATGGTTCAGATACGTAACCTTTGAAAGAATTGTCGGTTAGAGCTGACTCACAGTACTTATATTTAAGAAATGATACGTACAATCAATGTGTTGTTTGATATATATACTTAGTGAGTAATTTTTATTTAAGCGTAACCTAGAGGACTATAAGAATGGAATCTTTTGCTGATGTATTGGTCGTTGCTATTGTGTTTGGCTCTTTGTTTGGTGGCGGGATAGTAAAGCTTATCCTTAACCATAAAAAGGAACTACGTGCCTTAGAGGTATCGGAACGTAATGCAATGAGCCTAGAAGCGCAGGAAAGTCTTAAATCCCAAGTTGATGAGTTAAAGAAACGTGTGGAAGTCCTCGAGAAAATAGTGACTGACAGTAAGTATCAGCTTGATAAAGAAATCGCATCTCTGTAATGCAGTGAAAGAGCCGATAAAGTTTAGCTCTTTCATGTTTGTCATCTCTCGTCAAAGAAGTCTTTATTACGAATATATTTACTCATTAAATGGTAAGAGAACGGCCGTAATAACCAACTTATCAGCGAACGCCCTAATCGAATCATTGTCGGTGTGTTTTCGTAAATTCTGCCGTTGTATAACCACAGCATCTTACCGACATGCCAATAGAGGAACGGGACAGGGGGCATGAAAGTCACAATGTCTATATCGCAACAGATGCGGTAAGTTTTATGTTCCAAACGGTATCGCTTTTTAAATGTCCAGTCGCCGATGGCTGGCTGACCGAAAGTGACGACACGTTTAATGCTTTTGGGATACTTTTTCTCAATATAATCGGCGAAAACACTACCTATTGCGCCGCCTGAAGAGTGCCCGGTTATTGTGATTCGCTTACCTTTAAGAATTAGAGGGACAATGGTTGTTTCCAGGCGTTCGAGAACCGTTAATCCTAGGCGATCTTCATTTCTGCTTGGCATGCTTTCCTGAAACAACAAATGGTAGAAACCAGCGTGAATACGATAGTTAAGACCTAATGGTCGGCAGCTTCTGGTCCATAAGGCAAAGTTTAATAGCCAATCGGTTATGCTGTGCGAGCCTTTAATCACCACGACAACTTCATTCCGGTTTTTACTCCACAGTACCCGAATCATAATTTTTCCGCGTTTATTGTTTATGATTCTCTGACCATTAGGATCAAATCCGTAGCGAGTCTGCTTAAAAACTCGCGGATAAGCGAGATTACATAAAACAGCGTAGCGTTCGTACTGGTATCGTTTGAGTGGTTTCACGGTCACTTACTTCATGAAGTTCAGCACAATACTCTATAGAGAAATTATGAAGGATACGTGAACCAAAAAGCCGCTACAGATTTATCATTGAATGCGGAAGCGTTTTCTTAAGGTTCGACGCATCGTGCGGTCTCTGACAAAGTCGAGGAAGACTTGGCTTTCGGTGAATCATTGGGAGTACGAGGTACACCAAGCTTCCTTATTGGTTACGTTGAAAACGACCAGTTTACAAAACCGAGGATAATGATTGGATCTCAGCAATATTCTTTTTTAAACTAATTATCAATGGATTAAGCGGAGGAAAGATAAACCAAATGTTAATTAACTTTTGGCCGGGGAATAGGAAGTTATAATGGCTATTTTTTGTTGAAAAATATCTAAAATGGTTGAAAACAATGATTTTATTTAAAATTTATAATGTAAGTTAAATGGTTTTGTATTTAGGTTTTCTCATATTTATTAAATTTCTATGGCTGTAATTCAGTACAATATAGTACCGCCAAACCTGTAACACATGTGACAGATTGTAACATCTCGAGTTGTCGGTATCTAAGTGGTTGAAAAATATATGAATATTTCCAATAAGATATTAATGTAAAACTCAGTACGTTAATTTTGATTCTATCTTGTTGATATATATAAACTTATTTGTGTTCCATTTCAGTGTAACATATGGGCTCAATTCTAACTTTTTAAAACATATCATTATAAAAATCAGTTAATTGCTTGTGGAATACTTATTGCTCCAATATATGTTCGAAAGTAAGCGCTTTTAATTTTTATTTGAATAAAGTTGTAAGGAATAAAAATGAAAGATGAAAATTATTTAATTTCTTGATTGCTGAATTCACTAGATTTTTTATGGTTGTGTCTAGTGGGGCAGGGAGGGATTTATATGAAGTTCTATCAACCAGTAATTATTATTAAAAATATTTCAAAGTATAAGGGCATGTCAACACTCACATCTACACAAAATAAAATTTAAGTGGAGTGAAATATGAATATTCAAAGTAATACAACGGGTGCAAGACGATGGATGAGCGGTAAGTTATTAGCTAAGTTAATGAGCCTGGGCTTTCTAGGATTGACATCAACACTCATAGCTGCCCCACAGCCACCACCAATAGTACCAGCTAAAATATCTATCTTCCCTGACGGGTACAAGCCAGATCCGATAGGTACCGGAGCAAGAAAAGAGTGTATTCGAGATGCAACAGACTTGAATAGCTTAACTTGTACGGCAAACGATGTGCAATTAGCGGAGATTACAGTGCCTGCTGGTGAGCCAACGACCTGTTATGCGGGTGAAATTGTCACTCAAAATCTGAATTTTCGCGTAAAGGCCACCGCTCAAACACGATACAATTGGTCGTTTTATACAACAACTGACCCTAATTCAACTCCTCTTGATGGTCCTGCTCCTGATGTAACAGATAGAGAAGCATGTCTGGTATGGGTTGGTGACCTGACAGGGGGGGGGATCTTCAGCCCCAGACGCCAACGGTGACTACTGTGCGGACGTGACGAAAGCTACCGATGCAGTCTTTACGGAAGAAGAAATCACCTTCGTTTGTGCGGATACTGATGGGGATACCCTAGTTGATTTGCAATACTGTGCAACTTGGGAACAGAATTCTTCAGGATCATGTAACAACATCGATGACGATGGTATAGACGAAAACAATCTTCCTTTACCGGGTTCGCCTTCTAAATGTAATTGTGATGTTACTACCATTCCAATTACTGTGCTTCCTAGTAACCCAACTCTTACTAAAGTTGGAGTGGGACCAACCAGCCGCACGGAGGAAGCGATTTATAACGGCAATAATACCTTCACCTTTGACCTTAAAATTACTAATCCTAATAGCGCGACTCCGTTGGTGATCACAGAGCTTACCGATAATTTTGGTGGTCAGAACTTCAGTATTCCTGCCGATGTTACCGCTTCCCCAACTCTAAGCGAGGACGGAGTTTATCTTGTCAGTGCAATGGATACTGATGGAGTGTGTTTAACTTCTGGCTCAGAAACCGTAGCTCCTGGGGCAACCTACACCTGTACTGTCGTGTTTAAATGGCACAACCTGGATCTTGATGATACGGTTACTAATGATGAAGTATATCGAGAAGACAAAATCAATAACTTCTCTGCTTACTGGAAGTTTGCTGATGCGGTTCCAGAAGCTGTAGGGCCATCAAATAATGTTACGGTCAGTATCACCGATGTACCTCCAGTTCTGACAATTCTGAAGGAAGGGAATGTAACCAGTATTTATGAAAGTGGCGGTACTGACTTCGATCTCGTTAATTATACTGTAACTTTCGGTAGTGCCTCTGGTTGGGACACAATACATATTGCTAGTAGCGATCTTGACGATCTGTTGATGCAAAATGGTGCGAATACTACAACTGGATATTTGACTGGTTGTTCAATCAGTGGACTCGCTGTCACCACATCACCTTCACCTGAATGTCTGTACTCTGTGAACTTAGCTTCAGCGTATACAGACTTAAATGCTGGTGATATGTACAAAAACACTGTCAAAGCGACACCTACGGATGAAGAAGGAACCAAAGGTAGTCAAGTCGACTGGGACTGGACCGTTTCTGTAGAAAATGTTGATCCTACAGTAGTCCTCACTAAGTATGTGAAAGTAGGTATGGCGCCAGCTTCTCCAAATACACTGGACCCAGCGCAATATAATGATGTTTCAGTTTCGGTTAAAGAGTTTGAGTTAGCTGATATAACAGATGCTCCTATCGTCACGTATTTATTTGAGGTTCATAATACGAGTCCTGAGAGTATAGTTATTGATTCGTTCGTTGATTTCGCACAAGGGCCATTTGACTTAAATGTTCCAACTCAGATGTATGATAATAACATTGCTGACACTTCACCGGTTGATGGCGATTGCAATACGTTAGTTGGAAGAAGTCTTGCTCCGGGAGGTAAAGAGTACTGTTACCTAACCTTTAAAGTCGCGGGTGATGAAAGTGAAGACGTTTATAACATCGCCTGGGTACGAGTGAGTGATACAGATACAGTTGCAGGACAAGCGTTCGATACTGATGATGCAACAGTTGAGTTCGATCCTGGCTCACCTGATTTCGCATTGTCACTTGGTGTTGAAGTTAAGGCGTATCTAAAAGTTACGGCTGATGCCGGCAACACTGAATACGTGAGGTTCACTCCAACAGCAGACATCTTACTTAACGATGTGGCAATACTAGACGCTTCATATCCTAACGATAACGCTAACTTCACGCTAATTAGCCATACTTGTACAAGTGCAGAACAAGAGCTTGGTCCAACCGAATACTATGATTGTGAGTTTACGGTTGGTCTAACAGGTACTTTTGAGGCGAATGATCTTGGCAAACTACTTGGAGCTGCTCTTAAAGTTCAAGCCAGAGACAATGACGATGTTTCAAAATTCATTGACGCTTCAGTAACCTTAGAAGTCGTGGATTAATCGTTTTAACTACTCATAATGCTTGTATGTTTGAAAGGCCACTGTTTTAAGTGGCCTTTTCATTGCGTATTTAACGTAATAATAACTGCGATCCACAAAGGGGACTTTGAAAAAATATCGTTAAGCACGGTACACTTCTAGTGTCGAGCTTTCCTTTATAAACTGCTCGAATTGATTAACATGAGACAAAACTGTCTGCCGGGAATGTTCGTGTTTATCTTCTATCTCACTAATTACCGCTTTTAGTGTTTTTCGGTCAGATTTTGCAACGGCAGCTTCTTTTCGAAGGTGAGTAAAAAAATCTATTTGAGTGGACGTGTCGTTAAAGTCACCTAATTGATCTTGAAGAAACTTAAGGTGTTTGACGTTCTGTTTGTGCTGCTCTGAGGAGTAGAGAGCAGAGAAACTCTCAAGAAGGTATCGCAGCGATTTACACTTTATCCTTAATGCATGAATGACCCTGTCTTCGCTGCTATTAGTGACCGGTTTAATTGATTTAGTTACTTTTCGGAACTGGGTAAGGATTTTGTTGTTAGCATAAGGGAGTGGGGACATAGGCTTACTTCTCCGCTCGTATTGAAGTGCTCGAAAAAGGCTGTTTTGGATCATCACAGTAGCTTTGATGTATTTACTGCTTTGAAGCCAGTTAGCCACATTCTTTTGCTCTTCTACTTGACGGCTCTTTATCACTGAAAAGATGTTTTCTAACGATGTATCTTGCTCTGGGAGTATTGCTAAATAACTTGGTTGATTGATTAAGAAAACATCGAGATCCCGTAACAAGTTGGTGCGTTTCATCAGCATTTTTAAGTTCGGTTTGATGAGCTTTCTTTCAAATGGAGAGAGTAGTTCTTCCAGTAACACACACAGCGAACGAATGCGTCTGAGAGCCACACGATATTGATGATTGAATTCAGGATCTTGACCAAGAATAACGCCTTTTTCTAGTGATCTAGCATAACGAAACTGGTCAATAAAATATTGAGGCAGTATGAAGTAAAGATCGGAATCCAAATAAAGTGGCAATCGAGACGCAGATTTGAGCGACATGGCTTTTGAACTCCCAACTCACCTGTAACAAGTATTTTGAGCTTATACCCAAATGTGTGATTCTTCGAGAGTGGTGGTCAAGATAGCCTCGACAAAAGCCATTACGTTTAGATGAGGCTAGGCTCCGTGGTTAGACTTTTATAACTCATGACGCAATTTCTACCATGGTGTTTTGCGTCGTATAAAGCTTGGTCAGCTTCTTCAAGCAATTTTTCTAGGTTTTCTTGGTTACGGTATGAGGATATACCGATGCTAACGGTAAAACTAATTATCTTACCGTTGGATACAAAAGGGGATCTTTCAACCAACACTCGTATACGGTTAGCTATCTCAGCTGCTCTTTTTTCGTTAGTCAAAGGCAAGATCACCGCAAACTCTTCGCCACCAATGCGGCCCAAGATATCTCTTCCTCTTAATGCCGTTTTACAAAGTTGAGAGAAATGAATCAGAGCTTTATCTCCAACAGCATGTCCATATTCGTCATTGATTTGCTTAAAATAATCGATATCAAGGATTAATGCCGATAGCTGCTTGTTCTCTATTAGACGACAGGTATTAAACTCGTTTTCGCCCATCAACATAAAATAGCGTCGGCTTTTGACTTGGGTGAGAGAGTCAGTTGTAGCCTCTATGAAAAGTTGGTTCTCATACTCTTCCCAGCTCATTTGTTCCTTCTTTAAGATGTACGTCGTGACAACTGTGATAAGGAAAGCAAATAAAATCGCAATAAACGTGATTGTCGGGATGATTGTTTTACTCGGCGAGTGTGGCTTCCAGGTTACATAGCCAACGGTATTACCCGTCGGTGTATATAAAGGCATGTAGGCTTTTAGATCGTTTGATTGATCCTTTAGGTGAAGTCCGAATAATTGATATTCATTTTCAAGTATTTTACGGTACTCGGAATCGATTCGTTTACCTAAAGCTAAGTAAGTTCCTTCACGTGGTAGCTGTGACTTTTCATTTATAAAAGGGCCACCGACGATATGATAAACGCCCCCGTTTATGCGGAAAAAGCCATTAGTGAGTTTGGTTTGAGTACTAAGCTGGTGAGAAACGTCCATCAACTCAAACAACGGCTGTTTTAAATCAGAAAAAGAGAGGGTTGGGACATCGTCACTTTTTATCAAGTAGACTTCTTTGTTTCCAGGTGCTATCGCTACACTAAAATCGTAATCTCTCTTGTTCATTAAGTAGTCACCGGAATTTCCTTTGACCCAATTTGTATCAAGATCTACGATTATGTTTTCGTATGCATCGTCCCAGAAGGTATACTCCTCGAGTAAATCCCGTGCATTGCGAAATTCTAGCTTTCTAGCTAATTGGACTCTTTGCTCCAATTCTACAGCCGCTAATTCATCTAGTGAGTTTAAAAAATAGACAAGACAAGTAAATATAGAAATATCATCATAGATAGAAGCCATACTATTGCATACCGCAAGGACTTTGCTGGTAAAAACGTCCTTTTATTCAGTTTCATCATAACTGCTGAAATTGTGCGAAATATCTGATCGATGTTTAGAGTGCCGCTACACTAACACAGTAGCTTAATCATTTTCCATATTAATTTTATATGCATATTATATTGTTTATTTAAATCAAACTAAGCGCATATCGATAGGTTTAAAAATAATGATATGTATTGCTATTTACATAATTAGAAAAATCTACTAGCTTGTACCGGAAGTGCTCGTTATTTTTTTTCGTGGTTAAAAAGTTCATAAGATATAGTAGTTTAGAATAAGTAACCATGTAAGGTGGTTATAGTGTTTCGATAACCAATCCCAATATGTACTGCAAGTGTAATATATGCGACGGCGTGAGAGAAAGTTGCCATTTATTCTTGCCTAATAACATGATTTAGCCTGACCTAATTCAAATCAATAGATTATTAACTCTAAATTTAGAATGTTTAAACGTTAGGCCCTTTACTTTTTTATTTTATTTAAAAAAGTATCCGCTACTATGTTCGTTGAAGAAAGTTATTTCGTTAAATTAAACACTAAACAAGTTTTAGCTATAGATAATTAGTCGGTAAATAATTATTCCCGATTTCAGATAATAAGTGCGACATTCATGGAAAGGTGTAGAAGAGGAAGCCAACTGCTGAAAGTGGTACGCTCTTCTCGCCAAAGAAACAAGCAGTACTACCATGAATTATCAACAGTTGACCGAAGGCAGAAGATACCAGATTTCTGCACTTTTGGAACGGGGAATATCGGTTTCTGAAATAGCTAAAACAGTTCAGTGCCACCGCTCAACGGTATATCGGGAGATTAAGCGAGGTCGTAAAGGTAACATTTATTGCCCGAACGAAGCTCAGCTGTTGTCGATTAAAAAGCGTAGAACAGCGCGTAAATACCGCATACCAAAGGAGCGAGTGGATTTTATCCGCCTTCTTTTAGAAACAGATTGGAGCCCAGAACAGATCTCCAATGTATTAACGAAAGTTGGTGCCGCTGTCAGCCACGAGTGGATCTACCGCTTTGTCGCACAAGATAAACGCTTGGGCGGTAAGTTATATCGTCACTTGAGACAAGGTCATAAGCGGTATCGTCGCGGTAAAAAAGAGAAAGCGCCAGCGATAAAAAATGCCGTGTCGATTGATGATAGACCAAGCATCGTTGACAGTAAGGAGCGGTTTGGAGACTGGGAAATCGACACTGTGCTAGGCAAGCATGGTACGGGTGCGATGGTGACTATTTTAGAGCGTAAGACTCGATTTTACGTGGTAAAGAAAGTGCCATCTAAGTCTGCGGATGATGTCACCAAAGCGACAATAGAGCTACTGAAGCCTTATAAGAAACATGTCCATACCATTACGGCAGATAACGGACGAGAGTTTGCAGGTCATGAAACCATCGCAAAAGAATTAGAGGCTGATGTGTACTTTGCTCATCCGTACAGCTCTTGGGAGCGTGGTGCTAATGAGAATGCTAACGGTCTTTTAAGGCAATATGTGAAGAAAGGAACTGACCTAACGACGGTGACGGACATCGATATAGAGTTCGCTTTATCGCGGATAAATTATCGTCCAAGAAAGTGTTTAGGCTTCAAGCAGCCAGCCATTGTATTCGAGGAAACGGCTTTGGCTGCTTGATATTGGAGAGTGTCACACTTCACAGTTGAATTCGGGTTTATATAAATAAGAGTATATATGCTTTGTAAAGATAAACAGATTATTTCGAGGTAACTTACCGCCAGTCAAGAGCAAGGGAGACATGATTAATATTAAATAGTGGCGAATGACAATATATCAACGTTAAACGCAATACATACGGGGTTTATACAAGTTACGGCTTATATGAGGCGCTTAATGAAAAGAGAGGCTAACCTGGTGTAAAGTGGTTTAGAAGCACTTTGCACCAGGACGCATGAAACGATAGCGTTAGTTCATCACTTTTCTCTGCCTAGAAAGTGACGTTAAGTATCTCGATGGTCTTCGTCTGCTTGTTTGGCATTGGCCAGTCAAGCTTTTCGCCGACAGACAGGCCGATTAATGCGCTACCTACTGGGGCAAAAATTGAAATGTCGTTACCAGTTTTCAGATCTTGCGGATACACAAGGGTTCTAGTTAGTACTTTCTCATCACCGGTGAACTTAAAATCAACGGTCGAATTCATTCTAACCACGTTATCCGGCATTGCTTCTGGTTCAAGAACGATGGCTCTGTCGAGCTCTTGTTCGAGTTTTTTTAACTCTTCCGCGACACTTGGCATCTTGTCCAGCATCGCTGAAATTCTGTTGAGATCTATGTTTGTAATATAGATAGGGTTGCTTCCTGACATTTTGTGACTCCCAAAACAAAAGGCCGCCTCATAAAAAAATATGGGACGGCTTTCTATATGTAAATGAGGTTATGCGTTTAGCTACATAACTGAACCCTCATACTACCCACTATGCAAACAATTGGCTAATAAAAGATATTAATTGATAGGAACAATTTTTATTAGTAACTCAAATGTATGAAAGTGGAAAACTCAAGCACAGTGAACTGGCTATATGTAAGTGGAACAGATAAAAGCTGTTTAAAATGTTTCTAAATTACGTATCTATTGTCAATGTCAGCTTCAAGCAACCCACCTACCCCTTTAGGGTAGTTTGAAATTGTAATTGATTTACATCATGTATTAATTTTCTTTCACAATTAACAATGCGCTCAGTGATAAGAACCTAACCCTTAGGAAGTACAATGAGCAAGTTGAAGCTAGTAGTTATCGGAAACGGTATGGTAGGGCACCGTTATCTCGAAGACTTAGTTGAGAAAGCGGATATCTCCGAACTAGACATTACGGTTTTCTGTGAAGAACCTCGAGTCGCATACGACCGCGTGCACCTTTCCTCTTACTTTTCTCACCACACGGCCGATGAACTGTCCCTAGTTAAAGAAGGCTTTTACGAAAAACACGGAATCAATATGTTGATTGGCGAGCGCGCCATTAACATCAACCGCGAAAATCATATCGTATATTCCAGCACTGGCCGCGAAGTTCAATACGACAAGCTTATCCTTGCTACTGGATCATTTCCGTTTGTACCACCAATCAAAGGCCATGAAAGCAAAGACTGTTTTGTTTACCGCACCATTGAAGATCTTAAAGCGATCGAAGCCTGTGCGAAGAATAGTAAATCAGGCGTCGTTATCGGCGGCGGTCTATTGGGTCTTGAAGCCGCAGGTGCGCTAAAAGCATTGGGTGTGGAAACACACGTTGTTGAATTCGCACCCAAACTAATGGCCGAGCAATTGGATCTTGCTGGTGGTAATCAACTTCGTCAAAAGATCGAGCGCATGGGGGTGAATGTACACACCAGTAAAAACACGCTTGAGATTGCTCCAGAGGGCACAACGGCACGCAACGTGATGCGCTTCGCTGACGGTTCTGAACTAGAAACTGACTTTATCGTATTCTCTGCGGGTATTCGTCCACAAGACAAACTGGCTCGCCAGATGGATCTGGAAGTCGCTCCCCGCGGCGGCGTAGCAATCAACGACCACTGTCAGACTTCTGATGAAAATATCTACGCAATTGGTGAGTGTGCATCATGGAACGAAATGTTCTACGGCCTAGTTGCTCCTGGCTACAAGATGGCGACGGTTGCGGTTGACCACCTACTGGGTAACACAGAAAGCAAGTTCGAAGGCGCTGATATGTCCGCTAAGTTGAAATTGCTTGGCGTGAAAGTGGGTTCTATTGGTGATGCGAACGGTCGTAGCGAAGGTTGTAAGAGCTACGTTTACCAAAACGAAGAGCAAGAAGTTTACAAACGTCTAATCGTTTCACAGGATAACAAGAAGCTATTAGGTGCGGTTCTCGTTGGTGATACGTCTGATTACGGTGATTTACTTCAGTTAATGCTCAACGAAATCGACCTGCCAGAACACCCAGATGCACTTATCCTTCCAGCACACGCAGGTGCTGAAAAACCAGCACTCGGCGCAGACTCATTGCCTGAAAGTGCAGTTATCTGTTCATGTTTTGATGTAACAAAAGGAAAGATCGCTCAGGCAGTTGCTGATGGTAATCATACGCTTGCTGACATCAAAGCAGTAACGGGAGCGGGTACTGGCTGTGGTGGTTGTATCCCTCTAGTGACTTCAGTACTGAACGCCGAGCTTGCTAAGTCAGGTATCGAAGTGAAGAACGATGTATGTGAGCATTTCGCTTACTCTCGTCAGGAGTTGTTCCACCTAATCCGTATTGAAGAGATCAAAACCTTTGATGAGCTTCTAGAAAAATACGGTAAAGGCTACGGTTGTGAAGTGTGTAAACCACTGGCTGGTTCTATCTTAGCTTCTTGCTGGGGTGAACATATTCTTAAACCACAACTGGTTAAGCTGCACGACACCAACGATAACTTCTTGGGTAATATCCAAAAAGACGGTACTTACTCTGTTATCCCACGTATGGCGGGTGGTGAGGTAACGCCTCAAGCACTTGGCGTATTAGCTAGTGTTGCTGAAGAATACAACCTATACACCAAGGTGACAGGTGCGCAGCGTATTGGTCTGTTTGGTGCTCAAAAAGACGATCTTCCGCAGATCTGGGGCAAGCTGATTGATGCTGGTTTTGAAACTGGTCAAGCGTACGCAAAAGCACTTCGTATGGCGAAGACTTGTGTGGGCTCAACCTGGTGTCGCTACGGTGTGCAAGATTCTGTTGGCCTAGGCTCTTACATTGAGAACCGTTACAAAGGCATCCGTACGCCGCATAAGATGAAGTTTGGTGTCTCTGGCTGTACTCGTGAGTGTGCGGAAGCACAAGGCAAAGACCTCGGCATCATCGCGACTGACGCAGGTTGGAACATGTACGTATGTGGTAATGGCGGCATGAAACCTCGACATGCAGATCTGCTAGCGAGCGACCTAGATAAAGAAACACTAATCAAGTACATCGACCGCTTCATGATGTTCTACATCCGTACTGCTGCGCCATTACAACGTACATCAGTTTGGATGGAAAATATGGAAGGTGGCGTCGACTACCTACGTGAAGTCATCGTGAACGATAAACTTGGCATTAATGCTCAACTGGAAACAGATGTAGAGAAGCTTGTTAATGAGTACGAGTGTGAGTGGACAGCAACCATCAATGATGAATCGCAACTGACTCGCTTCGCGCACTTTATCAATTCTGACAAACGCGATGACAACGTAGTGTTTGTACCAGAACGTGAACAGCACCGCCCAGCAACCTTCACGGAGAAACACCCTGAAGCGAAAGGCGACATCCTACACGTAGCGATTACTGAATCATAAGGGAAGGTTGACTATGTCATTTGAAAAAATTTGCCAAATCAGCGACATCATACCGGGTACAGGTGTTTGTGCGCTAGTTGATGGTCAGCAAGTTGCGGTATTCCGTCCGACTGAAGCAGAAGAAGTTCTGGCGATCAGTAATACTGACCCGTTTTTCCAATCAAACGTGCTATCTCGAGGTTTGATTTGTGAGCATCAAGGTGAGCTTTGGGTGGCGAGCCCACTTAAAAAACAACGCTTTAACCTGACAACGGGTGTTTGCATGGAAGACGAACGTTTTAATGTGAAAGCGTACAAAACGCGCGTAACTAATGGCGAAGTAGAGATCGCTGCTTAAGCCTGATTCCCTCCTCTACGGAGGAGGGAACTTTTCGGGTTCTTAGATTTAATAGATAAAGGTTTTTCAAACATCTCTGGGGTAATGGAACTGAGATGTTATCGAATGTGCTCGAAGTTACGGGAAGCCTTTTTCTATTCAATCTTCAACTTTTAACTTTAACTTTTGAATAAGGACACATTCATGTCTACTGATTTTAAACCTGCTGAGTTCGTGCAAACCATGATCAACGTTGGTGAAGCAAAAACTAATACCAGCACTCGCGATCTGCTTCTTCGAGGTACAATGGCGGGCGTAATTCTGTCTCTTGCGGTTGTTGTGGCCATCACCACAATGGTACAAACCGGTATCGGTATAGTCGGGGCGCTCGTCTTCCCCGTTGGTTTTGTCATTCTAAGTGTCATGGGTTACGACCTGGTTACAGGTGTATTCGGCCTTGCACCTTTGGCGAAGTTCGCTAACCGTCCGGGCATCACTTGGGGGCGTATTCTACGTTGTTGGGGGCTTGTAGGTTTAGGCAACCTAATTGGCTCTTTAATCGTTGCTTACCTTGTTGCTGTATCTCTAACTGGTAACTTCTCTCTTGAACTCAACGCAGTAGCGAAGAAATTCATTGCTGTCTCAACCGCTCGCAGCCTTGGTTTTGAAAACATGGGCATGGACGGATGGATCACCTGTTTCGTGCGTGGTGTGTTCTGTAACCTGATGGTGTGCCTAGGTGTGATCGGCAACATGACTGCTCGCTCTGTCTCTGGCCGTGTAGCGATGATGTGGTTCCCAATCTTCATCTTCTTCGCGTTGGTATTCGAGCACACAGTGGTAAACATGTTCCTATTCCCATTGGGTATGATTTTAGGTGCTGACTTTGGTGTGGCTACGTGGTTAAACTTCAACCTTATTCCGACTATTTTGGGTAACATCGTTGGTGGTTTAGTGATGACTTGTTTACCACTTTACCTGACACACGCGAAAACTGCGCCTGCTATTAACGCTCAAGAAGAAGTAACAGCAGAACCTGTGATTGCTAAATAAATCATTGGCCACTTGCGATAGAAAGTAATTATAGTAAGGGAATCTCATTGAGGTTCCCCTCTAATCTCCTCTTTCAATTGGGTGAGTTGCAATTTGGTTATAAATAGAGATTCTGACCAGTGAAAGAGTCTCTATTTATATCTAAATTTTCCGACAGGCATTGTTATGACTACAAATAACACTTCGTTAAACAGCGGTTTTGTTTCTCTTGTGGGAGCGGGCCCAGGTGATCCAGACTTACTGACCGTAAAGGGTTTGAAAGCGGTCCAAGCGGCTGAAGTGGTGGTTTACGACCGATTAGTGTCTAAAGAAATTTTAGCTTTAGCATGTTCATCTGCCGAGTTGATTTATGTAGGTAAAAAGCTGGATTTCCACTGCGTCCCACAAGATCAAATTAACCAAATCTTGGTGAAAAAAGCCCAAGAAGGTAAACGTGTCGTGCGTTTAAAAGGGGGCGACTCATTTATTTTTGGCCGTGGTGGGGAAGAGCTTGAAGAGTTGGCTGAGTTTGGCATCAAATACGAAGTGATCCCGGGTATAACGGCAGCAGCTGGCGCAACGGCTTATGCGGGTATTCCACTAACGCATCGCGATCACGCGCAGAGTGTCCAGTTTATTACTGGTCACGTGCAAAAAGATGGTCGTGAAATTGAGTGGCACTCACTAGCCCAGTCTAACAATACCTTGGTGTTTTACATGGGTTTGAAGCAAAGCGGTCACATTATGGATAAGCTTGTTACACATGGATTAGACCCTGACATGCCTTGCGCAATTATCGAGAATGGCACGCGTCCTGAACAACGAGTTTTTCAGGGTAAGTTGAGCGAGCTATCTAAAATGGCTGAACGAGCGATCAGCCCAGCACTCATTGTGGTTGGTAGTGTGACTGAGCTACATAGTAAACTGGATTGGTTTTCTAAATCAGGCGCCTAAATCTGACACGGGCTTATCTGTCTTTGCATCTCTTGCTTACGCATTGGCATGCCATCAATTAACTCGTTGATGAATTGCCAATCCGTTTCGGCCCCCCAACGGTATTTCTCCTCGCCATCTTTACCTAGCAAAATTGCCGTGTGTTCACCTTTTTTAACCTGGTACCGCTGTGCCAGATTATGCAGATCCAGCTCTTCTTTTAGTGAATCTGGAAAAGTGAAACCATCTTCTGCAATGACTAAAGTGATCACGTCACGGTCATTTAACTCACATTCGTTCATTAGCGATTCCAACAGAAATTGTTTTACTGCGGCATCGTTTTCTGGAGCGAAGAAAAGCACGCTACGGTGAGGCCAGTATTGGGCGTATGAAGGGTAGCCAAATGTCGAAGTTGATGCTAATCCACAAAATAGTAGCAAGAGTAACTTTTTGAACATGATCGGCTCCCACAAGAAATGCACGTACTGCTTATACGTTAAGTTTAGTGGAAATGTCTCATTGTGCTTTTCAGCAATCTGGCTTAGGGTAGGCAACAAATCAATAATGTGTAGAAATAGATGACTTCGGAAACTAAGCAAAAATCGCGATTCTGGTTGATGTACAGAATGTGTATTACACCTGTCGTGAGGTGTATCGTAGTAACTTTGATTATAACCAGTTCTGGTACGTGGCCACGCAAGGGAAAGAGGTTGTCAGTGCTAGGGCTTATGCGATTGCGAGTAGTGACCCTAAACAGCGCCAGTTTCATCACATCCTACGAGGCGTTGGCTTTGAAGTGATGTTAAAGCCCTATATTCAAAGACGTGATGGTAGTGCAAAAGGTGACTGGGACGTAGGTATTACGCTCGATGCTATTGAGGCTGCGCCTGACGTCGATGAAGTAGTACTGGTCTCTGGTGATGGCGATTTCAGTGTGTTGGTGGAACGAATTCAGCAACGTTTTAATAAGAAAGTCACCGTTTACGGCGTACCTAAGCTTACTTCCCAGACTTTAATAGATTGCGCGGACACGTTTGTCGCCATTGATGATCATTTTTTACTTTAACCGTTATTAGTTTTGCATGAATGAAAGAGGCGAGTCGCCGTTTGGGAACGGGGCTTGCCTCCATTTTAAGATTTGAACGTTATGATGGAATGATCATCTGTCCTAAAAGGTATCCTAAGCAGCACGCACCGATAACGCCAATTAGGCCAACCGCCATAAAGGAGTGGTTAAAGTACCACTTACCAATCTTAGTAGTACCTGATGTATCAAAGTTAACAGTAGCAATATCTGAAGGGTAGTTCGGGATAAAGAAGTAGCCGTATACCGCTGGCATTAAGCCTATAAGCAACGCTGGTTCTAAACCTAGGCCCAAGCCGACAGGTAACATCATTCGCGCAGTTGCTGCCTGAGAGTTTACTACAACAGAGACGATGAATAGAGCGAGTGCAAATGTCCATGGGTAGTTCGTTACCATTTCAACGATACCCGACTTGAACTGCGGCATTGCGTATTGGAAGTACGTGTCTGACATCCAGGCAATACCAAAAATTGCAATAGCCGCAACCATACCAGATTTAAAAACAACGCCGTCTGGCACTTTACGCGGGTCAGTTTTCGTCGCGAGAAGAATGATACCGCCGAAGCAGAGCATCATCATTTGAATAACAACAGCCATACTGATTGGTTTTGAACCCTCTGCTATGGTTCTGACTTCCGGCCACATTGCGATGACGACAATCACCAAAATCGCGGAAATGAACATAAGTACAGAATTTCGAGCGCTGCTAGGTAACACTTCATCCAGTGATGTGGCTGTCGTATTCAAGATCTTTTCGCGCCATACCGGATCTTTTAAGCGTTCTTGATAATCTTCATCGTCTTCTAGCTCTTTACCTCGTTTTAAGCTGTAGAGAGACATCAGCAGCGTACCGAACAGCGTTGCAGGCACGGTAACAAGCAGAATTGAAAGTAATGTGATCTCGTGTTGGATGTCAGACAACTGTGCCAGGTAGTAGACGACAGCTGCTGAGATTGGTGAGGCCGTTATTGCGATTTGTGATGCAACAGAGGCGGCCGCCATCGGGCGCTCAGGACGAATACCATTTTTTAACGCCACATCTCCAATGATAGGCATGATTGAATAAACAGCGTGTCCGGTACCGAGTAAGAAAGTCATAGAATAAGTAACGAAAGGGGCTATTAAGGTCACTCGTTTGGGATTTTTACGCAGAATGCGCTCGGCGACTTGCAGCATGTATTTCAAACCGCCAGCCGCTTCCAGAATTGAAGCACAGGTAACAACAGCCAGTATGATTAACATGACCGTAACGGGTGGGGAGGTCGGCGGCATCTTAAAGATGAAAACTTCTATCACCAGACCGATACCAGAAACGACACCAAGGCCTATGCCTCCATATCGAGAACCGATATAAAGCATAACGAGCAAAAACAGAAACTCTAGATATAACATAAGCAGATTTCCTTATTCGAAACAGTTGCTTACATTGTTTCTGTATTTTCTGAAAAAATACCCTATGTTGTTCACATTACATTAGTTCTGAAACTGAAATGTCTAATACTTAGCAGTAACTCACGATACAGAGCCCAACTGTTAATCGAAGTTTATTAACCTGTTTTGATTGTGTAGTTTGTTTGATATGGAATACAAAATAAACCACTAAACGCAAAAGAGAATGGTTTGCATTGGTGTTTGTGTTTGTGTTTGTGTATAAAGAGGGTCGAAAATATACAATAAAACGTCTCACTTATGTCTGATCACTTCTTTTCTCAACTCTTTAATGCTTCGAACGACATTACACCTTATCTAAGTGGAGAATTTGGGGAAATAGGTCGAGACACTATTCATGTAGACAATGACATAAATCCAATCATACGGGCTCTGTTCATACAGTTATCCGAGGAGTATCCGGAAGCGGGTAATGCATACTGGCTAACGAGAACGTGGGATTTGTTATGTTGGCAACCAGTTTATATTGCCATTCTGTCTATTTATCGTTTCCAGTCGCTACCTGATATCTCGGGAATGGCTCAACATGTTCAACCTTGTTTTGTAACAGGTTATCGATTTAATGATGATTCGGTCACTCGAGGTGAGCAGAGAGCGCTGATTGAAGTGGCAGGACAGCAAATTCGAACGCTATTTAACTTTTACCAAAGTCAGATGAGTGAGTGGATACGTATTCGTCCTGGGTTTACTCATCAATTAATGTCTGATGGAATATTATCTTGCTTATTGAAGTTACAGCAATGTTCACCACAACTTTCAAACTCGACAATAAAAGAGCATGCCGTATTGTGGCTGCAAGCGCTGGACTTAGACGTAAATAATGCGAACTCACTGTACGCTCTCTCCACTACGCAGCCGATTCAGCTGGTGAGGAAGAGTTGCTGTCAGGTTCATAAATGTGACGGAAGAAAGTTTTGCGATGACTGCCCTAAGCTGGCGAAAAATCGGCAAATAATAGCCAAGATGCGTGATATCAGAAAGTGATAATCGCTTGTTAACTCAATAAATGGATATAAAGCCGCATAGCGGCTTTTTTGATCTTCTTTAATCTTCGCGTGTAACTTCGGCTTTAGGCGTTTGTTCAGTCAGTTCAGGTGACTGGCCTTGCTCTTGCTCTTCCGCTTCCATCTTTGCACGCTCGGCTTTTGAGATGTAGCGTGGCTTATTACTCTTATGCAGCTTAGCGTTTTGCTTCTTCTGCTTTGCCTTTAAGATTTGATTGATTTTTTTCTTGCGGTTCATGGTGCTGGTCCTTTAATTTAGCGGGGCAGGATAGTGATTTTTCCGCCAAGTTACAACCTTAATGGAGTCCTTATGAAAACGTTAAACACGGAGCGACTAACGCTACGTCTGGTTAGTGTAGATGATGCGTTATTTATATTAGAACTCTACAACCATCCCGATTTTTATCGTTTTGTAGGAGACAAGCAAATTCGTACTCAAGAAGAAGCAAAACGTTACATCCAAGACAACATGCTGCGTATGCAAGAGTTAAAAGGTGTGAGCTTGCTGGTGGTTGAAACGAAACAAGACCAAAGGCCGATTGGGATTTGTGGGTTGGTGAAACGCGATACACTGACTGAGTTTGATATTGGCTATGGGTATTTGCCGGGTGCTTATGGTAAGGGATACGCTTTGGAAGCAGCGAGAGCTGTAGTGGAGTTTGCTCGTGTTGATATGAAAATAGATAACTTGTTCGCCATATCCAGCAATGACAACAATCGAAGCATAAATTTGCTAAAAAAACTGGGTTTTGAATTTGAACGTGTAGAGCAGACTTACGATAATGGTCGAACTTTAGAACTCTACTCTGTAGTGCTGTAACAAAGGGTGAACAATGAGCGGCATTTTACTTGGCAAACTCGCCATAGAACTTAAAACCGTGAAAGCAATGGTTGAGGTCTATTGTAAAGATCATCATGGCACTACTGGCGAGCTATGTGCGGAGTGTTGCGAACTGCTGAACTATGCAGAGGTGAGGCTTGACCGCTGTCCATACGGTGAAGATAAGCCAACCTGCAACAAATGCCCGATCCACTGCTACAAACCTGCACCAAAAGAACAAATGCGATTAGTGATGCGCTATTCCGGTCCAAGAATGCTACTTAAGCATCCGATATTGGCAGTTCGTCATTTAATCCATGAGACGCGAGAAGTACCAGTCAAGCCAGCGGCCAATGCTTCAAATCGCTACAAGCGACGCAAGAATCAAGCCTTTTAGTTATTGGTATATAGTTGTTATTGATACTCACAATAAAAAACGAGAGCGTTCTGCTCTCGTTTTTTATACGCGTGCGGCAAACATGCCTTACAGGCCCGTTGCCATTTCCTGTTTGGTTTTGGTTGCGGCTATGAGCATGTAAATACATGTGGCAACAAGAGCGGCAAATAAGTAACCCAGTAAGCCGTGTTGCTGCACCATGAATCGGTCAGCTACGACCGGACCAGCCACCGACCCAATGCTATAGCTGAAAAGCATGACTTGAGTGGCTGAAACAATAAAACGCTCATCCAGACCATCACAGCCAAGGTTAATTGCAATAGGGTATAAAGCGAATGTTGCAGCTCCGACCAAGAACAAAGATGCAGCCAGAACAACCGTTGACGATGAAATAAACGTCAAGCCAATAGAAAACATACCTAACAGGCAGAAAAATGCCATCAGTACAGTACGGCTCATGAACTTATTTAATATCGTCACTAACGGTTGAACTGCCATACCACCAAGAATGACCAGCGCCATTAATGTGCCTACCTCTTGGTGGCTGATTTCGCGTTTAACTAACTCTAGCGGCATCAAGCCGTAAATAGCGCCTAATGTTAATCCGGAAACTATACAACCAATGATCGCTGCATGGTTTAACTTCATGATCTGCTTGAATGACAAAGCTGTAGATTCATGGCTGTTAGGCTGCTCACAATCAATAAACATCAGAACCAATACTGCCATTAAGATCAACGTAGTGATTGCGACGAAAGGAACACCGCCGCTTACGCCGAGGATTCCAATGCCAAACTGGCCTAACGCAGAACCGCCATATAAAGAGAGCATGTATAAGCTCAGTCGTTTTGCACGAGAGGACACATCTCCAGACATAAGCCAAGACTCTACGATCACAAATATACCAGCAACAGTGATACCAGCGATAAAACGAGCGACTAGCCATATTAAGCCATTTGCAAAGACTGGCAGGGCAAGGATTGTGAATGAGAATGCCACTAAACAAGCAATATATGCTTTTCGATGCCCGAAAGTGCGCACAACACGTTCGAAGAACATTGCACCAATTAATAAGCCAACATAAAACACACTTGCTAACCAACTTGCGTAGTCAGATGAAATGTTGTATTCACCAAGCATAAGAGGGATTAAGCTCATTAAGTAGCCAGACGCCACTGCATATAAAGATAATGCGATGACAGGAACGGTGACTCGTGGTGATGTTGAAGTGAAGGCTGTGTTTTCCACTGCTTTGCGCCTATTAGTTGAAGTTTTTCGGGTAGTTATCGGGCGCGAATATGGTGCTAATCAGCAGTCAAGTAAAATGATAAATTTGAGTCGTATCGATAAATTTTATTTATTGAGATGTTTTGGAAGATAGGAGAAAAAAATAGCCAGCAAAAGAAGATGCTGGCTTGATAGATTACTTATTAACAGCTTGATTTAACCATTGTTCAAACTGAGATTTAGGCAGAGCACCGTTGATCATATCGACACGCTGACCATTTTTGAAAACCATGATAGTGGGAATGCTGCGAATGCCAAATTGAGCCGCTAACTGTTGCTGCGCTTCTGTGTCAATTTTTACAAAACGAGCCTTTCCTAATTGTTCTTCCGCTACATCCGAGAAAACAGGAGCAAACCCAACACATGGGTTACACCAAGGAGCCCAGAAATCGACAACAACGGGAGTAGGGCTCTGTAATAGAGCGGAAAAGTTATCCAGTGTGCCCTCAATAGGAGAACCGTCCAGCAATGGACTTTTGCACTTACCGCAAGTTGCCGTTTCAGCAACACGTTCGTTTGGGACACGATTTAAACCGCCACAAGACGGACAGCGGGTTTTAAACGATGACATGACTTCTTCCTTTATGACAACTTTATGAAAACTTGACTTACCAGTCAGCTTCATAAGGCGTATAATCGCTTTTTTATTTTTCGGCGTGCCATTCGATGGCAAGCTGAGGTTTGAATCTATTCCAAAATAATCTTGGGGTGACAGACTTTATCTGCGTCCTTGAGCTATTTGGATATAAATAGATTCTAAGATATTTCTTAAATTACAACAATAAATAGGTCTGTGATGTCTAATTACTACGCTGAAATTACAGGTTGGGGTAAATGTCTGCCACCAAGCGTACTTTCTAATGATGATCTTAGCACTTTTCTTGAAACTTCAGATGAGTGGATTCGTACTCGAACCGGTATCGAAAATCGCCGCATCAGTCATGTGAATACTTCTGACATGGCTACAGTCGCTGCTAGACATGCTTTAGCACGTGCAGGTATCGAAGCGAGTGAGGTCGACCTGATCATTGTAGCGACATGTTCTCCAGATTCCCTGATTCCAAATATTGCGTCCAAAGTTCAGCAAAACCTTGAAATCCGTTCTGCTGCTGCGTTCGATTTAAACGCCGCGTGTACTGGTTTTGTCTATGGCCTTGAAACAGGCACGCGTTTAATTCAATCAGGTAACTACTGTAACGCCATTATCATTGGTGCTGAAAGACTGTCATTCTTCATTGACTGGGCAATGCGTGATACCGCTGTGTTGTTTGGCGATGGTGCAGGCGCTGTTGTTTTGTCGCGTACTGAGAAAGAGACTGGCCTGTTACAATCTCAAATCGGTTGTGATGCAAAGGGTCGAGACATTCTTTCTGTTCCTGAATTTGGTACATGTATGGATCGTTTTGCGGAAGATAACGGTTTCTGGGATTTCAATTTTGTTGGACAAGAGATCTTCAGACGTGCGGTGAAAGGTATGGGGCTTGCGACTAAAAACGTCCTTAAAATGTCTCAGCTGACGACGGAAGAAATTGATGTGGTTATTCCGCACCAGGCAAATATCCGTATTATCCAAACTTTGTGTGACCTTTCGGGTATTCCTCAAGAGAAAGCTTTTGTAAATATCCAGAAATATGGCAACACGTCGGCAGCAACAGTGCCAATCGCTCTATGTGAAGCGGTAGAGCAAGGTCGGGTTAATCCAGGCGACAACATGCTGTTAGCTGCGTTTGGTGCCGGCCTGACATGGGGCGCTGCGGTAGTTAAGTGGGGTGACCGCGTAACGCCTATTGCTGAGAGTGATGCTGCACTGCCTGAATGTGATAAATCTGCGCTGGAGTTGTTGGAGCGTGCTATCAAACTTTGTAATGAACGTCGTCGTATCGAAGAGTAACAGAGCAGAGTTGAATTATATTAAAAAGGGAGCTGTCAGCTCCCTTTTTTACGTTTCGTATCTGGGTAGGTTGACATCAGAAAAGGCTCTAATCCATTGCTTCTGAAAGCGACTTACCTTATTACTTTCGAGCCAGCTTATGGTGCGCGCGAGAGAAATGGTCTGCACAAAAAGCACCAACTATAGATAGCTCACCGGCAAGACATAGTGCGGCTGCAACTTCAGCAAGCGCTCTAGCTTTACCATTTCCATGCAATCCCAGAATATCCAGACACGCTTTTTGTGTAGGTAACCCGGTTCCGCCACCAACGGTACCAACCATGATGTTTGGTAGGGTGACACATGCGTAAAGTTTGCCGTCAGCATCAACATCCATTCGAGTGATACCTATCGCCGATTCAGCAACACATGCGGCATCCTGACCACAGGCAATATATAGTGCGGCTAAGCCATTAGCAAAATGGGCATTAACACCAATCGAGCCACTCAACAAGCTGCCGATAGTCGTCATTTTGCCAAATTCCACCATCGCTTCCGGCGTAGTATGGAGATATTTTTGTACTAATTCGGTAGAAATCGTTACTTCTGCAGATACTTTTTTACCGCGTACAGAACGCATGGTATGAGCGTTCGGTTTTTTATCGCCGGATAAGTTACCGTCAAGGAGCGCTTCGACGGGCTTAACCGGGCTTCTAGCCATGATGTGATGAAATACTTTGTTTGTTGAAATCGTCACCATGTTCTGGCCGGAGGCATCGCCCGTTGCATACTCAAAAAGTAAATAGACGTGATTACCTTCAATAGTCACATTAATGTCTTTAAGTTTGCCGTGAGATGTTGTCAACTCGACAATTTCACCAAACACATCAAACTGTGTCTCTAGCCAATTTACGAACTTTCCGGACTCGATTAAGTCCTTAAAGGCGAAAACGGGCGTTCGTGTGACGCCTTCATTTATCATTAGTGCACTTGCGCCGCCGGCAGCGGTGATAAGGTTAGCCCCTCGATTATATGAAGCAATCAAAGCCGCTTCGGTGGTTGCCAATGGCACTAAATAGTCGTCATTAGCGTACATGCCGTTTACCCTGAGTGGGCCAGCAACACCAACTGGTACATTTACGGTACCAATGAAGTGCTCTATGTTGTTTGAGTACGACTCACAGTGCTCCTGAGTAAACGTATCAAGCAGGAGATCTCTGTTTGTGATTTCTTCTAACACCTGCCAACGACGTTCTAAATGTTTATCCGACAAACGTGGACTCAGGACGAGGCGCTTGGTTGGTGTATGAAACTTTGGTGCTAAAGAAGATTCGAGCTTTCGACTGAGCTCTGTACCTGAAAAAGTTGAGTTTTGAATAGTACTAACAAAGTTTAACTTCGGCATACGAGTACTCCAGAAAATTCGTACTAGGTACCAGTAATTGTATGTCCGATTTTAGTGTCGATTTGTTATTTCTATGTCGGAAGGTGCGGTCGAGCGAAGCTTGTAGAATAGCATTTATAGAGTATGCCGTTCTTTCAACAAGTTAGTTTTTTTATCGTTGCGTAGTAGCCGTTGATTATTTCTAATACTATTAGAGAAAAATGTATAACTATTCAGATAATTAAATAAAACAAATGGGCAGGAACTTAAAATTTCGTCTTATTTGTGAGAAAAATAAATAAGAGCCTCGATATGAGGCTCTTAATTAAAAGTGAACTTAGCTCGCGACTAATAGGAGTAGACTCACATTTACGCTGTAACTTGGTTAGCCAACATTTCTATCGTTTAAGCTTTAATGAACAAACTCTATTCGACAGACGACATATTTGCTAGAGAAACAGTTGACAGTTTTACTTTCGAGCCAGCTTATGGTGCGCGCGAGAGAAATGGTCTGCACAAAAAGCACCAACTATAGATAGCTCACCGGCAAGACATAGTGCGGCTGCAACTTCAGCAAGCGCTCTAGCTTTACCATTTCCATGCAATCCCAGAATATCCAGACACGCTTTTTGTGTAGGCAACCCGGTTCCGCCACCAACGGTACCAACCATGATGTTTGGTAGGGTGACACATGCGTAAAGGTTGCCGTCAGCATCAACATCCATTCGAGTAATACCAATCGCTGATTCTGCAACACATGCAGCATCCTGACCACAGGCGATATATAGAGCAGCTAGCGCATTAGCATAGTGTGCATTAACGCCGATCGATCCACTTAACAAGCCTCCGACAGTCGTCATTTTACCAAACTGAACCATAGTCTCTGGCGTTGTATGTAGGTATTTCTGTACCAATTCAGCGGAAATAGTGACTTCTGCGGACGCTTTTTTACCACGTACTGAGCGCATAGTATGTGCGTTTGGTTTTTTATCACCTGACAAGTTTCCATCAAGGAAAGCTTCTACTGGCTTGACTGGACTTACTGCCAAAATGTGATGGAACACTTTGTGAGTCGATATCGTAACCATGTTCTGACCAGAGGCATCACCTGTCAGATACTCAAAGACCAGGTAAACGTGGTTTGCTTCGATAGTTACATTAATATCTTTAAGCTTGCCGTGAGATGTCGTCATCGCAACGATCTTGCTGAATGATTCGAACTGCGTTGATATCCAGCTTACAAACTGACCGGCTTCCGCAAGACTATTAAAAGCAAAGACAGGTGTACGGGTTACACCTTCTTTAATCAATAACGAACTTGCACCGCCGGCAGCGGTAATTAAATTTGCACCACGGTTGTAAGATGCTACCAGAGCGGCTTCGGTTGTCGCCAATGGAACGAAATAATCGTCATTAGCATACATACCGTTTACCCTGAGAGGGCCAGCAACGCCAACAGGTACATTACGGTACCGATGAAGTGTTCGATGTTATTTGAGTACAACTCACAATGATCTTGAGTAAAGGAATCAAGTAATAGATCTTTGTTTGTGCTTTGTTCCAGTACTTGCCAACGACGAGCTAAGTGTCTGTCCGATAAACCAGGACTTAAGCAAAGGCGTTTTTCTGGTTTGTGAAACTTAGGTTCCAAAGCAGATAGGATCTTGCCGCTGGTACCTAAATCCGCAAGAACTGACTTTTGGACGGTATTATTTATAATTTGAGGCTTTGGCATACAAGTACCTTTCTAAAATCTAGTAAGCTGAGATTCGTGAGAGTGTAGTTATTTCTGGTTCGATTTTAATGATAGTTTTGCTATTTTTATGTCAATTTCCGTTTGTATTCAGCTCGTTTATAGATTAAAGTGGGTAAGTTTCAATTTACTTTCAATAAGTTAGCTAAACTTTATTCTCGCCGTATATTTAATAAAAAATTTGCTGCACAAATCTAATTTACGTGAAATATTTTTGCAAAATAAAGCAAAAAATGCTTTGAACTGTGACTTGATATGCAAAAGCTATAATAAGTCGCTGCAGTCTAAGGCGCGTTATTATACACACGACAACTGAGCAATCTGTAATTATTGACATAGCTTTTGAATCAATGTCGCTTTTATGGCGCTGGGCTATAAAGTCGAGGGGATTCAGATTTGGGTAAGTGGATTAGGTTGAGGTGGTTCTTTCGTGCCCATTCTACCGTAAGCGCGGTTGGTGCAGACAGGCAAACTAGCGTAGTAATGCGCGCGCGTACCGCTTTATGAATCAGCTCTAAACTACAACGACTGGTCACAATCGCAAAACCACTTTGGGGTTCAATATTATTATTGGCCATTGCGCCAATGAGCTTATCTAACGCATTGTGACGACCGATATCTTCACGGCACACGATGATGTTTCCTTCCAAATCAGAAAATAGCGCAGCGTGTAGGGCACCGGATTCACGAGCAGCGTTTTGATGCCGTGCAACTTTATCTCTTAGCGCTTCAAAGGCTTCCAGACGAGGAGGGAGTGAAGGTGGCAGAGGTTGCAAATCAGGCAAGGCTTGCTCTAATGCTTCAACACCACAAATACCGCAACCGGTCGTACCCGCCAGATTTCTTCGTTGAGTTTTTAATGCCCAAAATGCGCGATTGCTGATTTTAACTTCTGCGAAGTGTGATTGGTTGTCACCACCGATTTCAATATCTTTGATCTCTCTAAAATCGCTAATGATGCCCGTGCTCAGACTGAAACCCTTCACAAAATCTTCTAAATGGCCCGGTGTAACCATCATCACTGCCTGACTAATACCGTTGTAACTAATGGCAAGTGCAGATTCACTGGCAAGCGGTGCTTGATGAATAGCTCGCCCGTCAAACATTTCACGATAGCCAAATGCGCTTGGCTGAGGTGGAGCCTGGTTGAAGTCAGACAGTTCGAAATATGCTTGGGTGTTACATCTCATCAATAGACCTCATAACCCCTGAATGGGCGGGAGCGAGTTAAATATCTTCTTAGCTTGGGAAAAGCACTGATCAGTAAGGGCAGAGTATGGCTCTTGTTTTCGTTTTAATAGACCTAACGGCGCGTTAACAACGGCGTCTTCTATCGGAATGATTTTTAATGTGTCGTTCAGATCTTCCAGGCCGCAATTGAGTGGCATGATGGCGCAACACAACCCGCTTGTTACAGCTTGAACCAAGTGGAAGGTAGAGTTACTTTCAATGACGGTTTGCGGAACTAGTCCTTTGCTTATAAAGCTGATGTCAATCGAATGACGGTAGTGCATACCTTTGGAGAGCAAACCTAGGGGAATGTTATTTAGGGACTCCCACAGCACTTCGCTCTCTGCAAAATCGAAGTGGCGCTCATCAAACAGTACGCCGAGTTTCGTCGACTCCAACTCAATGACATCGAAATAGGTTGTATTCACTTGATCGACATAGCACATACCTAAATCAAGTTGGTTACGATTGAGCTGGTCTATGATCTGTTCAGTCGTCATCGACAGTACCTGAAATCGTAACTCAGGAAACGCTTGAGCAAGAGGCTTGAGGAGTTGCATAGGATTCTGACTGGCTAAAGGCACTATTCCCAGCCTTAGTGAGCCGACTAATTGTCCACGGCAGTTTGCTGCTTCTGCTTGTAAGCCATCGTGTGCCGCTAATACTGTTTTTGCCCATGCTAGAATTCGCTCACCAGCTTCTGTAAATCCTTCAAATCTCTGAGTTCTTTTGATTAATTCTAAGTCTAGTTCTTCTTCTAAACTTCTTATTCTCATTGAAAGGGTTGGCTGGGTTATGTGACACAATGCGGCGGCCTGACCAAAATGTTTAGTTTGTTCAAGCGCAATTAAATATTTGAGTTGTTTTATATCCATATTGGTTGAAGAAACCTTGCATAGTGAGTCTTGGGTTTAAGCTATGTGAGTTTTTACCGTGTTAAAAGAATTAAATTGGAACTCGAAAAAATGACCAATATAGCGACGAAGCTGATAGGAAAACACTCCAAAATTGACCTAGGTCAAGGTTATTCCTGAATTTGGTTAGGGTCAAATCACTACTATCGATAGTGTGATAGATATCTTCTATTACAATTTAGTCCGAAATTATTGATTAAAACAGCATGGATCTAATCTAGTTCTCAAATATAGAGGGGTTTTGATAAACAAAATCGATTGAAAATGTGACCTGAATCCTACTAATAGCGGTGTGATAGATATTGTTTATCACATGTTCAGGGATATCAATTGGACGCTTACTAACTCACAGCTTAACCTTTGATTTAGATCAAAACACAACATTAAAGATTGTGTCTGAAAATCTAATTACAGTAGATGGGACCTGGATACAACTCAATCTGGATAGCTAAAGACGAGGTAAACAGCTTATACCGCTTAAGTTTTTACTAACCACGAATGAAATACTGCTTCATTACTTCCGCATTATATAAATAACGCGCTTGTTTCATGGGCAAATCTGTTTGCTGTTATTTGGAAATATATGCGAGGAGTAAAGTCGTGAGTCAAAAAGAAAAAATAAAAGAATATAAAGGACCGGCCGGAGGTTGGGGAGCCCTAAAAGCAGTAACAAGAAGCTGGTGGGGAAGTGAGAACGCAGTTAAAAATATCCGCACTATGTTGAAAACCAACCAAAATGGTGGCTTTGATTGCCCTGGTTGCGCGTGGGGAGAATCACCTGATAGCGGCAAAGTTAATTTTTGTGAAAACGGTGCCAAAGCAGTTAACTGGGAAGCGACCAACCGTTTAGTCGATCCGCAATTCTTTTCGAAACACAGCGTTTCTTCTTTAACAACTCAGACTGATTATTGGTTGGAGTACCAAGGCAGAATTACTCATCCAATGCGCTACGATGCCGAAACGGATCATTATGTAGCCATCTCCTGGGAAGATGCATTTCAGTTGGTATCGAAACACCTCAACAATCTTGAGTCTCCACACCAGGCCGAGTTTTATACGTCGGGCCGTGCGAGTAATGAAGCCGCTTTTTTGTATCAACTGTTTGTACGCGCATTTGGCACCAATAACTTCCCTGATTGTTCAAATATGTGTCATGAAGCTAGTGCGCTAGGAATGAAAGATACCATTGGCGTAGGTAAAGGTACGGTCATCTTTGATGATTTCGAAGAAGCTGACGCCATTTTCGTTATAGGTCAGAATCCGGGAACTAACCATCCGCGTATGCTGGAGCCATTGCGTGAAGCGGTTAAGCGCGGTGCACAAGTGATATGTTTCAACCCTTTAAAGGAACGTGGCTTAGAGCGCTTCCAGAATCCGCAACTACCTATTGAAATGCTCAGTAATGGGTCCGAACCAACCAATACGGCATATTTGCGTCCTGCGTTGGGCGGAGATATGGCTGTGTTCCGCGGGATTGCAAAGTACTTACTGCAATGGGAGCGTGAAGCCTTAGATACTGATGGGAAAGCAGTATTTGATCGTGAGTTTATTAAAGAGCACACAACAGGCCTTGATGATTATCTTGCGGAGCTCGATGCCACATCGTGGGAGCACATTGCAGAGCAATCTGGTTTAGACCTTAGCGAAATTGAAACAGTAGCCAAGATGTATTTGCGTTCTGAGCGAGTCATCATGTGTTGGGCAATGGGCTTAACCCAGCATCGCCACTCAGTACCTACAATTAAAGAAGTGGCTAACGTACAAATGTTACGAGGTAACGTTGGTAAGGCGGGAGCGGGGCTTTCACCGGTTAGGGGACACAGTAATGTTCAGGGTGACCGTACGATGGGCATTGATGAAAAGCCAACAGACCTGTTGCTAGATAGCATTGAGCGTCGCTTTAACTTTGAAGTGCCTCGTGGTGTCGGTCACAACACGATTCAAGCGATTAAGGCGATGGAAGAAGGCCAATCCAAAGTATTTATCGGTTTAGGTGGTAACTTTGCTCAGGCGACGCCTGATACTGAACGTACTCATAATGCAATGCGTAACTGTAACCTAACCGTACACATCTCCACTAAGCTAAATCGCTCACATTTGGTTACTGGCAAAGACGCATTGATTCTGCCTTGTTTAGGCCGAACAGAGATTGATAATCAGGTGACAGGGTCACAAGGTGTTACAGTGGAAGACACCTTCAGCATGGTTCACATCTCTTATGGTCAGCTCAAGCCTCGCTCTGAACATTTACGCTCTGAGCCTGCGATTATCGCAGGGATTGCAAATGCGACGTTAGGCAAGCATCCGATAGACTGGAACTGGGCGATAGAAGATTACGATCGCATCCGAGACCTTATCGCCGATACTATTCCAGGCTTTACCGACTTTAATCAGAAGCTGAAAAATCCAGGTGGTTTCCACTTAGTGAATCCTGCCGCAGAGCGCAAATGGAACACACCAAGTGGTAAGGCGCAGTTTAGTAACAGCGAACTGCCAAAACAACTGATCAGTGAGGCGCTGTTAGAGAAGGGTGAAAAGCCGGATCTTATTTTGCAAACCATGCGTTCTCACGATCAGTACAATACGACTTTGTACGGTCTTAACGATCGCTACCGAGGTGTATTTGGTATGCGCGAAGTCTTGTTTATCAACGAGTCGGATATCAGAAAACTTGGTTTTGAACCGGGTGATAAAGTAGACATGGTGTCGCTGTGGGAAGATGGTGTAGAGCGTCGAGTGAGTGGCTTTACTTTGGTTGCGTATGACGTTCCTGCTGGTCAGGCGGCTGCTTACTATCCAGAAACGAACCCGCTAGTACCTTTGGATAGCTATGGTGACAGAACTTTTACCCCAACATCAAAGTTCATTGCTATTAAGCTGGAAAAATCGACATCAGATAAGATTGCATTGATTGAGGCGCAATAGCTAACAGAGATCGTACTTTACTTTCGGGAAAACACAGATGGCTGATTTTTATCAGCCGTTTATTTGTTTAAACATTAATAGCTAACTTACCAGTTAACTTGTTATTGATGACAGATTTATTGATCATAATTAATCATTTGAAACGCCGTTTCATTTATTGTTTTAAAAGTTACTAAGCATATACCGATAATATCTTTTAATAGCTCTTTAAGCTCTAAACAGGAAATAGCAGGTAAGAAATGACCGACTTGATTAAACAAGCAGCATCAGAATTGCTAAGTCGCCGCGTGGCGGGTATCAAAGCTCCAAAACTGGATGATAAATTTAGCCCGACTTGCGTTGAAGAAGCAGTACAAATTCAGTCTTCAATGATCGTTTTACACAGTGATAAAGTGGGTGGTTGGAAGTGTCTACAACCTCTTGCAGACGACAAATTTGTACTGGCACCTATTTTTGCTAATACTGTTCAGGGTGGTAACACTTGTGAGCTGTTCAGAGATAACGGTGTAGCGCGAATTGAGCCTGAAATTGCTTTTGTGCTTGGAAAACCGTTAGCGGCTAACCCTGAAGGCTATAGTGAAGAGCAGATAAATGATGCTATCGGTTCTTGTCACATGGCTCTGGAGTTAATGCAATCACGCTTTGCAGACGATAGTGGCGCAGAGTTTTTTGAAAGACTTGCTGATGGCCTGATGAACCAAGGTTTGTTCATTGGTCCTGAAATTGATCGTGAAAAGGCATTTAACGCTAGCGAAGTTAACGTGACTATTGCTCAGCCAGAGAACACGCAGCAGTTTGCGGGTAAGCATCCGAATACGCTTGCTCAGACACCAGTATACTGGTTCATCAACTATATGACTCGTCGTGGTGTGGACTTTAAAGCAAATGAAGCAATCATCACCGGCTCATATTGCGGGATTGTTGAAGTGGGGTTCGATAAGCCGACAACCATCACCTACGAAGGTATTGGTGAGTACACGGTAGAATTTAAAGAAAAGAACTGACATCCCTAAAATGAAATGAGCCAGCACAATTGTGCTGGCTGGTTCTTAGTTGATTGAACTTAATCTCTACTTAGACTTTAGCAAACTTGTAAGTACGGTAACCACCAATCAGGTTACGTGCTTTAAAGCCGTTATTCACTAGTTGTCGGTACGCCACGTTACCACGCAGGCCGACTTGACAGTAAATCACAATCTCTTTGTCTTTTGGTAGCTCGTCCATACGGTGTCGTAGCTGATCGACAGGAATGTTGATTGCGTCCTTAATGAAGCCAACGTTTTCAAGTTCACCCGGATTACGTACATCAAGTAACACTTGCTCGTCTGTTAGCGAATCCATTTCATCATAGTGAATCGCTGAAGCATCACCTTTGATAATGTTATTTGCCACAAATGCTGCTTGGTTGATAACGTCTTTTGCACTGCCGTATGGTGGCGCGTAAGTTAATTCTAGATGTTGAAGCTGTTCAACGGTCATACCTGCACGCTGTGCTACAGCCATAACGTCGATGCGTTTGTCGATGCCATCTTTACCAACGGCTTGTGCACCTAAAATCTTGCCTGATTTAGGATCGAACAACATTTTGAATGAAACCACTTCAGCACCAGGGTAGTAGCTTGCATGGCTCGCCGTGTGTACGTAAACTTTTTCGTAATCAATGCCCGCACGTTTAAGTTGTTTCTCGTTCTTGCCTGTAGAAGCAACGGCAAGGTCGAAGATCTTACAAATTGCAGTACCTTGTGTACCTTGATAAGTCTCACTTCGGCCTAGCATGTTATCTGCCGCCATACGACCTTGACGGTTAGCCGGACCTGCAAGCGGAACCAGTGTCTGCTCGCCAGTGACAAAATCTTTTTCTTCTACAGCGTCGCCAACAGCGTAAATCGAAGGATCACTGGTTTGCATGTATTCATTGGTGTAGATACCACCAAGAGCCCCAATTTCTAGTCCGGCTTCTTTTGCCAACTTAGTTTCTGGGCGGACACCAATGGCCATAATCAGGATGTCGGTAGTGAGTTTTTCTCCGTTATTAAGCGTTAACTCCAGTTCACCTTCCAGGTGTTGGTGTTTTTCGCTCTCACCGGCGTCTACGCTTGCTACGTGCTCATTAGGAACAAACTTAACGGACTCTAGAGCAACGCCAAGTTTTAGGTCGATGCCTTTTCCACGGATTTCAGCGTGCGCAAAACCAGCCATCTCACGGTCAACTGGCGTCATGACTTGATCAGCCATTTCAATCAGCGAAGTTTTGATACCTAGCTGATGGAACGCTTCCATCATTTCTAAGCCAATGAAACCACCACCCACAACTGTCGCGTGCTCCGGCTTGTTCATTTGGATCGTTTCAATGATGCGATCCATATCAGGGATATTACGTAGTGAGTGAGTCAGATGGTTATCAAGACCAGGAATTGGCGGAACAATAGGGCCTGCGCCTGGGCTAAGCAGTAAGAAGTCGTAAGATTCTGTGTACTCTGAGCCATCAACAAGATTTTTTACAGTAACTGTTTTGTCTTGACGGTTTACTGATACCACTTCGTTCATCACACGGACGTCAACGTTGAAGCGAGCTAAGAAACTTTCTGGTGTTTGTAGTAAGAGTTTACTGCGTTCTTGGATATCGCCACCAATGTGGTAAGGCAGACCGCAGTTTGCAAAAGAAACGAACGGGCCACGCTCAAACATAATAATTTCTGCGTCTTCGCTTAGGCGACGAGCACGTGCTGCTGCAGATGCGCCACCAGCGACACCACCGACGATTAAAATCTTAGTCATTATTAACTCCAAGTTTTAAGGTGAACTGACATAAATTGTAGAGCCAGTCCGAAACATCGTTACGACCTAGTTATTAAAAACCGAACTAGGTTATCGAAAACCAAATTTCTTCAAAATATAAGCGGCAGGACAGATCCCAGTATAGGCGCTCTGAATCAGGTTCAGACCTATAAAGACAGTAAACCAAATGAAGTTACTATGGACGAACGCGGTGAGTAAGACCGAGACTAAAACCATAGTACCAGCAAAAACTCTTACAGCATTTTCTAACGTCATAACGCTTCTCCTTAGTGCTGTCTGGCTTATTCAGCCATCCTTTAGTTTCTTTACTATAAACATCTAAATTAGATATGTCTAATGTTAATTTAACTAAATTTATCATTACTAATTTAGTGTTGACTAAAGATTGTTTTTAGTAATATCTAATTTAGTTATTTATGTAGAGGTGAGTCATGAGCTATACAGCAAAGGACGTAGCGGCGATGAAAGGAAACGCGAATGAAGCCGCAGATCTACTTAAAGTTATGGCACATCCAGAAAGATTGATGGTCTTGTGTCAACTTACTCAAGGTGAGGTTGGTGTAGGAGAGTTGCAAAAACACACTGTCCTCAGCCAATCTGCCTTTTCGCAACATTTAACTGTGTTGCGCAAACACAATTTAATCAGCGCTCGTAAATCATCTCAACAGGTGTTTTACTCGCTGTCTGAACCGAGAGTTGAATCATTAATCAAAGCATTACATGGTGTATTTTGCGGCTAGTGACAGCTAGTCCTTCACAGTGTTTACTGTTTGATTACAATAATACGTTAACTTACTAAGGCCAGTCGGCCCAGAAACAAACTATTGAGGTAAATAATGTTAGACGTTATTCCATGGGAATCGTTGTTTGGTGGCATTTTGTTAGGGATCTCAGCCACTATGTTGTTGTTAGTAAACGGTAAAATTGCCGGAATTAGTGGAATTATGAATGGCATTATGTCACCAAAGAAAGGTGATTACTCGTGGCGGCTTCTGTTTGCAGTTGGCATGGTTGCCGGTGGCTTTGTTAGTGTTTTATTACTCGGTGTAGCGGTACCAAGTACTGCTAATCTCTCTGTGGGCTTGGTGGTAGCTGCTGGCCTGCTTGTTGGTATCGGAACCAGACTAGGTAACGGATGTACCAGTGGTCATGGCATTTGTGGCATCGGACGTTTGTCTAAACGTTCTATCGTTGCGACATGTGTATTTATGGCTGTTGCTGGCTTAACCGTTTTTGTTCGACTTCACCTAGTTTAAGAGAGATTCCATGAACAACACTGTTTTTCGTTTTGCTGCGCTTGTGAGCGGTATTTTATTTGGTATGGGTATGGCAGTTTCAGGCATGATCGATCCTGCTAAAGTTATCGGGTTTCTGGATGTTGCCGGAAGCTGGGACCCAAGTTTGGCTTTTGTGATGGGCGGCGCACTGGCTGTATTTCTGCCAAGCTACTTTTTAATTATCAAACCAAGAAAACAATCAGTTAGCGGTGCAGAAATGTGTACCCCGACTAACACAAAAATCGATTCTCGATTGTTATCTGGTGCTGCCATATTTGGTTTAGGTTGGGGACTGGCGGGAATTTGTCCCGGTCCGGCAGTAGCAAGCCTTTCTTATGGCAATATTACTATCGTACTGTTTTTCGTTGCTATGTTGGCAGGATCTTTATTAACCAAGGTCGTAATGAGTTCTCGCGAAACTGAAGAGTTGAGTACTAACGAAGCGTAAAACTAACGCATCGAGAACTAAAGAAAATATGGAGGGAAAAGGATGCCCAAAGAACTAAAGAGAAGTTTTGTTCAGTCGGTGATGAACAGCTTTTTCCCTCCAATTATGATCTTACTGGCATTTGTGGTCGGTGCGGCTGCGTTATGGTTAACGCCTAAAGAGGAAGATCCGCAAATTGTCGTTCCGATGGCCGATGTTCTTGTTTCCGCACCTGGTCTGAGCGCGTCACAGGTCGAAAATCAACTTACCGAACCACTAGAAAAACTGGTCAGCCAAATCGATGGAGTAGAATATGTCTACTCTTCATCAATGGAAGGCGCAGCGCAAGTTATTGTCCGTTTTTACGTTGGTGAAAACCGTGAAGACGCATTAGTTAAGCTCTACAACAAACTTTACTCCAATTTAGATAAAGTCCCATCTTCCGTTTCCAGTTGGTTAGTCAAACCTGTTGAAATAGACGATGTTCCTATTGTGGTGGCTGCGCTCTATTCGACGGACCCGTCTATTCTTGATCGTCAACAACTTAGAAGAATTGCCGACCAAGCGACGCTGGGTATCAAATCTCTTGATGCCACTAATAAAGTGGAAGTGATTGGCGGTGAGCCACGAAAAATTCAGATTGAACTCGATACCGTTGCAATGGCGAACTTTAAAGTCACCATTGACGATCTGGAACAAGCTATTCAATACAGTAATGTAAAAACTCAGGGTAAAAACGTTCGCGTTAATGGTCGCAATTTTACGCTGGAATCTGGTCAGTTTCTTACTAGTGCTCAAGATGTCGGTAACTTGGTTATTGCTGTACTTAACGGTAAACCAATTTACCTGAAAGATGTTGCAAGAATATTTGATGGAGCAGGTGAGGCCACATCGGATACTTGGTATAGAGATAAGAACAGTGACCAAGCTTTCCCCGCAGTTTTCATTTCAGTTGCTAAGCAAAAGGGTTCTAATGCGGTTCATGTAGCTCAGGCAGTTAATGAAAAGCTCGCTCAGTTGGAAGCAGAACAGTTCCCCCCTCAAGTTAAAGTAGCCATCATTCGTGATTATGGTGAAACCGCTAACGCTAAAGTGACGAACTTAGTTTCCAGTCTTGGGATTTCAATTCTGACTGTTGTGGTGTTCGTTGGTCTGTTCCTTGATTGGCGAAGCGCACTCGTAGTAGGGATAGCGATTCCAATCAGTTACGGTGCGGCGCTCGGTATGGACTTGCTTTTCGGTTACTCAATTAACCGTGTGACTCTATTTGCGTTGATCTTAGCGTTAGGTTTGATCGTTGATGATCCAATCGCCAGTATCGACAATATTGAACGGTATCTTAAACGCAAAGACTTAACCCGAACTAAAGCGATTGTGCTGGCAATGGCTGAAATTCGCAGTGCGTTATTAATGTCGACAGTGGCGATTGTCATTGTGTTTACTCCGATGTTCTTTATCACCGGGATGATGGGGCCGTACATGGCACCGCTCGCTTTTAACGTACCGATAAGCGTGATTTTCAGTACTATTGTCGCGTTTATGATCACGCCTTGGTTGGCGAAAAAAATCCTCACTGGAGCTCAGGAAAGCGGTCATTACGATATTCAATCCTCAACCATGTATCGCTTGTATCGTCAGGTTCTGATTCCGTTGTTAGAAAGCCGAAAAAAAGCGTGGGCTTTTCTTGGGATGGTTGCTATTTTGTTTGCGTTAGCTGCATTGCTGCCAGCATTACGTTTAGTTCCTCTCAAATTACTTCCTTACGATAACAAGAACGAATTTCAACTGGTGCTCAACATGCCAGAATCATCAAGTTTTGCAGACACGTCCAATGCACTATCTAAGTTTTCTGATTACCTGATGACAGTTCCAGAAGTGACCAGTGTTTCAGGTTTTGCCGGTACGGCTTCGCCAATGGACTTCAACGGTATGGTGCGCCACTACTTCATGCGCAGCGAGCCATACCAGGGTGAGTTACGCATTGTGTTAGCGCCGAAAAAACACCGTTCGATGCAATCTCATGAGATCGTGACTCGACTAAGAACCGATTTGGAAGAAATTGCTTCAAGTTTGAATGCCGATATCCAATTGGTCGAAGTTCCGCCCGGGCCTCCAGTTATTGCGACAATTACGGCAGAAGTCTACGGCAACGAAACCACCACATACGAAGAATTAATGGTTCAGGCTGAAATTGTTGCGGATCGTCTGCGCAAAGAGCAACTGGTTTCTGAAGTCGATACCAGCGTTCAGGGCAATTTGGAAACGTGGCAATTCGTTATTGATCAGGAGAAAGCCGCGTTGTCAGGTGTCTCAGTAGCTGAAGTCAATAGCACATTGATTACCGCGGCTAACGCTAAAGTTCTTGGCCATATTGCTGACAACCGAGAATTAAACCCGTTGCCGATAGAAGTCCAGTTACGTCGTGAAGACAGAGATGATTTAAACCGATTAGAGCAATTGTATGTGCGCGGTAGACCGGGGATTGCAAAAGTGGAAATAGGTGGTGCGCTTGTGGATGCGCCTCAGCCACTCGTTCAGCTTTCAGAAATTGGTCAATTTGTTAAGCGCATAGCTGACAAACCAATATTCCACAAGAACCTCAAGCCTGTTGTGTATGTTTATGCTGAAGTAGTGGGACGAGTTCCCGGCGAGATCATTGCAGACGTTATTGCAGATCAGGATACAAACCACGCGAGTGACGCTCATGTTCACTGGCAAGACCGCACATACTTAAGTAATGGGGCGGGTGCAGCCTGGAGCGTTCCGGAGAATATTAACGTCGTCTGGAGTGGTGAAGGTGAATGGAAGATTACGGTGGACGTGTTCCGTGATCTTGGCATCGCATACGGAGCCGCGTTGTTAGGTGTCTTTGTTGTTATGTTGATTCAAACCGGTTTGCCCGCCGTTTCGGGTATTATCATGTTAGCCATTCCACTGACTGTCATTGGTATTATGCCCGGTTTCTGGATACTGAATGTCATAAGCAGCGACATCGGTAATTATCCGAATCCCGCACTGTTTACTGCAACTGCAATGATTGGGATGATTGCTCTGGCAGGTATTGTCGTGCGTAATTCTCTGGTTCTTATCGAGTTTATTCAACAATCGCTTGAAACTGGTAGTAGCTTACATGATGCGTTGATAGAGTCAGGCGTGGTTCGTATGAGACCAATACTGCTGACAGCAGGAACCACATTGCTGGGTAACATCGTTATTACGCTTGACCCTATATTTAATGGTCTTGCGTGGGCAATCATATTTGGTATTACCGCCTCAACAATATTCACACTGCTCGTTGTTCCGGTGGTATATAACCTTGCATACCAGAACACGAAAGGACATGGATTGCCTCAGATGGAGGAAGAACAATGAAACTAGATAACAAATTACTGGGTGCCATTTTAATTCTCCTACTCGCGCTGCTTTTTCTTTATATGGCGGGTTTTTTCTCACAAAAACTACCGACGGAGCACTCAGCAAAAACCAATGTGATTGATCTCGATTCAGTAACAACCCATGAGATGATACTCACAAGTGAACCGATTGTTCGGGAATTTCCGGGAGTAGTGGTTGCTGATCAGCAAGCAGATATTGCCGCGCGACTTACTGCATCGGTAGTTGAGGTTCTGGTGAAAGTCGGCGACCAGGTAAAGCAGGGCGACGTGTTAGCCAGATTAGAAAGTGATGACCTTGACGCTCGCGTCCGTCAGAGTGAACAGGCTTTGTCTTCTGCACAAGCACGACTTAACGCTGCACGAAAAGAGTTTACCCGTGTTAAGACCCTGCTGAACAAAAAACTGATACCGCAGTCTCAGTACGATCAGGCTCAAAGTACCTTGCAAACCGCACAAGCAGATTTTAATCGAGCGCAGGCTGCGGTTTCCGAAGCGGAAACAACTTTTGGATACAGTATAATCACTGCGCCATTTGATGGCTTGATTACACAAAAGCCAATCAACAAAGGTGACACTGCAACGCCAGGCTCCCTTTTGCTTTCAATGTACAATCCAGACTCACTTGAAATAGAGGTCAATTTTGCAGAATCAGTAATGCCATATGTGAACTACGATAAGCAGGTTGAGGTGGCGTTTCCTTCTTATGATGCAAGTGCAGTTGCGACAATCAAAGAGGTCACGCCGTCTGCCGATGCGAACTCTCGTAGTTATACGGTCAAGTTGCAGTTTAAATCGTCAACTGCGGTTTATCCGGGAACCTTTTCCAAGGTGTCTTTACCCCTAACCGATGATGTCGTTTTGCGAGTTCCTAAAGAAGCGGTTTATCAGGTAGGGCAGTTGGACTACGTAAAAGTCTTGAGAGAGAGCGGTGAAGTTGAAACGCGATTAATACAGTTAGGTGATCAGGACAGAGTAAGAACGGGGTTGAAGCAGGGCGATGTTGTCATCCTCAATCCAAGGGAATTGTAACTTTAGTCCTAAACGAGCAGCGTTGTTTTGAGAACTTTTTGGTTAATCGATTGCTCAGACAAATTGGGAATAATTCTGGCTAGAGGAAACCGTTACAAAACGACCTTGTAGTAAACTAAATCATATATTTGCCTATACCCAAATAACCTCAAGATTCTAGGTTCAGCGAGAATGGCTTGGCTTACAGGCGCGGCAACGATTTGAAGATCTAGAGGTTCTAAATCAAAAATCGTTAACAAGGGCTGCGAGCCAAGGCCCCTTGGTTTATTAATTAGGGCCCTTTAGGAGCGTGTCACTCACATAATTTCAGCGTCAAATAACTTGGAAATGGCTTGCTATTACACTGCGTTATTTTCCTCAAACTTGAGCCATTGACAACGCTCTGAATCCTGCATCTTGAAGTCATTTGGGTATATCACTAAAGACTTTACTCAAGGTTATGTATGAAGAAGTACTTATTGGCTGGATTGTGTTTTTTGGCCACATCAAATGTTTCGGCCGACCAATTAAGCTGGGCTCAATTGCTTCCGGTTAATGTTCCCACAATCGAAGACCCGTTTGCAGAGTTAACGGACGAGCAAAGATTTAAGCTGATCTCACTAGCCAAATATCGTCTGTCGGAAAACTTGAATGAAGATCAGCGGCAAACCATGGAAGATATTAAGCAACGGCTGGAGTTTGATGGGCTTGATATTGAATGGTTGTTCGCTAAGAGTAAGGAAATCGCAAATTACCGGCGTAAGTTATCGTCAATGCCGAATGAAGCGCTGAATGAAGACAACTATGAAATTCCTGGCTTTATAACTCCGGTTGAATTTAGCGATGACGTTATTACAAAATTTTTCTTAGTGCCGACAGCTGGTGCTTGTATCCATACACCACCACCGCCTGCAAATCAGATCGTTTTAGTTCATTATCCGAAAGGAATTAAGTTCAATTTACTCAATGAGCCTGTCTGGGTAAAAGGTGATCTTAAAATCCAAAAAACAAAAGCCGACGTTACATACTCAGACGGAGCCGCGGATGTCGAAACGATTTATCAGATGAACAATGTTTCTGTCCGGCCATACCGATGAGCACAAGCTCTTATCCGCTATTCACAACAGCCTCTGGTACGCTAATAACTAAGCGTCGTTGAAACAGGGCAATGGTCACTCAGTTTATAGTCAAGCACATCTTGCGATTTAAAGGTGGTCTGGCTCCCTGGTGCAGCCTTTAATTTACCGCTTACGATGATATGGTCAATCAGAGAACGGAACTGGTGAGTCTTATTCGGGTTACGGTTAGAGCGCACTTTACATTCTGCTTTGGTGCTTTTAGTCATCAGTTCTGCACTAGTTTGCTCTGATATTGTTTCCCAAAGCCAATCGCCCTGAAATCCCAAATTATGGTTAAAGTCTCCAAGCACAGCATATTGTTGCTTGTTCGCTTCACGCTCTTTGATCCATTTTGATAACACTTGTCCCTGTTGCTTCACGATCTGACAGTCTCGATTATTTCGATATGCGCCACTGCATCCCGCCTTTAAATGGATGGAGAGCAGGTGAATATCAGAACCTTGTTTTGGTCGCAATACGATATAGCTTGCAAAGCGTAGCTTGCTATTCCCCTGTGTAATAGAGAAGTCAGGTTCATCGACAACAGTTATACCTTTGCGAACCGCAAAGCCAGTGTACTGATTGGAACTGTCAAACTGAAGGTAGCGGTTAGAGGTATCAGAGCGATCAGAAAGGTAGATTTTGTATTCATTTCCGACAACTTTTTGAATCGCATCTGTGCTTTCAACTTCTTGAAATGCGAGCACGTCAGCTTGCGTCTTACTGAGGTAGTAGTTCAGCTTTTCAAAGTCATTTTCAGACCGGGATACTTTTCCTCCATGTGCTGATAACCATTCAATATTCCAGCTGGTTAAATTGATCGAGTTTTGTGCAAATGACGCTGAACAAAAAACTAACAAGAATGTAGCAATAAGTGATCTCATATTGACGTGTTTCACTCCCATTTTGGTATGAGTTCCTTTCTAACCTTTATTCTATAAGACCTCTAAAAAAAGCAAGTGTATTGCGTTCAAAAATTGCAATTTTCATGCTTTTCTTTTCAATAAATGGCACCTGTAAAAAGATCGATTTCTTCTTATCCTACCCCCAGTTTTTGTTGATCAAAATCAATGTTTTCGAGTGGTGCTTCTCGTTTAATACGCCACAATATATTGTGTTATCAGAATAAAAAACAACCCCATATAGTGTGTTTGTGGATAACTCTGTGAGTATGCTGGGATAAGGAGAAGAAAGTGAAACCAATCGTAATCAAGCGTGACGGCTCGAGAGCTCCGTTCTGCAGGGATCGTATACAATCAGCGGTAGAATCTGCAGCGGAGAACAAGGAAAAGGACGTTGCTATTTATGCGCTAAATGTCGCTCTTGCTGTTGAGTTAAAGCTAGAAGATCACGATGAAGTTCACATTCATGAAATTCAGGATCTGGTTGAAAATGAACTCATGCAAGGTCCTTATAAATCTCTTGCACGCTCATACATTGAATACCGTCATGATCGCGATATTGCACGTGAAAAACAAAGCGCACTAACACGTGAAATTGAAGGGCTGATTGAGGAAAGCAATCTCGATCTTATCAATGAAAATGCGAATAAAGACGGTAAAGTTATCCCGACTCAGCGTGACCTTTTAGCGGGTATTGTTGCGAAACACTACGCGAAAACACATATTTTGCCACGTGATGTGGTTCAAGCGCACGAAGTCGGCGATATTCACTACCACGATTTAGATTACGCACCATTCTTCCCGATGTTTAACTGTATGCTTATCGATCTTAAAGGCATGCTGACACACGGCTTTAAAATGGGTAATGCAGAGATTGATACGCCAAAATCAATTTCGACTGCAACCGCAGTAACTGCACAAATCATTGCACAGGTAGCAAGCCATATTTACGGTGGTACGACAATCAACCGTATTGACGAAGTGCTAGAGCCGTACGTAATGACCAGCTACGAGAAGCATCTGAAAATCGCACTCGAATGGCACATTTCTGAACCTGAAGAGTTTGCGAAATCACGCACTGAGAAAGAGTGTTACGACGCCTTCCAGTCTCTGGAATATGAAGTAAACACGCTGCATACAGCAAACGGTCAAACACCATTTGTGACATTTGGATTTGGTCTTGGGACAAGCTGGGCGTCTCGACTTATCCAAAAATCAATTTTAAAGAACCGTATTGCTGGCCTTGGTAAAAACCGTAAAACGGCTGTGTTCCCTAAACTGGTGTTTGGTATTAAAGATGGACTAAACCACAAGCCAGAGGACGCAAACTACGACATCAAACAGCTTGCACTTGAGTGTGCGTCTAAGCGTATGTATCCGGATATTCTCAACTACGACAAAGTAGTCGAAGTAACTGGCTCATTCAAAACACCTATGGGATGCCGAAGCTTCCTTGGTACTTATGAAGAGCAGGGTGAGCTTATTCATGAAGGGCGTAACAACCTTGGCGTAGTCAGTCTGAACCTGCCACGTATCGCAATTCGTGCGAAAGGCAGTGAGAAGAAGTTCTATGAGTTACTTGATGAACGTTTACGTCTTGCGCGCAGAGCTTTAGAAACTCGCATTACACGATTAGAGAACGTGAAAGCGCGTGTTGCACCGATTCTGTATATGGAAGGCGCATGTGGTGTACGTCTGAAAGCGGATGATTCAATAGCCGATATCTTTAAAAATGGCCGAGCGTCTATTTCATTGGGTTACATTGGTCTGCATGAAACCATTAACGCATTGTTTGGTACAGAAGCACATGTCTATGACGATGCTGTTTTGCGCGAAAAAGCGGTCGAGGTGATCAAGCACCTGAAAGATACTGTTAATCAGTGGGCAGAAGATACGGGTTATGGCTTTAGCTTATATGCAACGCCTAGTGAAAACCTATGCAGCCGTTTCTGCCGTATCGATACCAAAGAGTTCGGTGTTATTGAAGGTGTGACAGACAAAGGTTACTACACCAACAGCTTCCACTTAGATGTTGAAAAGAAAGTGAACCCGTACGATAAGATCGATTTTGAAATGCCATATCCGGAAATCTCTAGTGGTGGCTTTATCTGCTACGGCGAGTTCCCGAACATGCAGCGCAACGTCGAAGCGTTGGAAAACGTCTGGGATTACAGTTATTCACGAGTACCTTACTACGGCACTAACACACCAATAGATGAGTGTTACGAGTGCGGTTACAACGGTGAATTTGAGTGTACCAGCAAAGGCTTTACCTGCCCGAGCTGTGGCAACCATGACTCAACAAAAGTATCAGTAACTCGCCGCGTCTGCGGTTACCTGGGGAGTCCTGATGCCCGTCCGTTTAACTTCGGTAAACAAGAAGAAGTTAAACGCCGCGTGAAACACCTTTAACCTTTAGTTAATACGAATACCAGTTTGAACACGCTGAAAGTCAACCCCGCGCGGGTTGATTTTCTTATCTCGTTAGAGCTCTGAGAATTGAAATGAACTATCACCAATACTTTCCAATCGATGTTGTAAATGGCCCTGGTACGCGCTGTACTCTCTTTGTATCGGGCTGTGTGCATCAGTGCAGGGGGTGTTATAACCAGTCGACACAGCGATTGGATTCTGGTGTTTTCTTTACTCAAGAAGCAGAAGACAAGATCATTGCGGATCTTAACGACGCGCGAATCAAACGTCGGGGCTTGTCTTTGTCTGGGGGCGATCCGCTTCATCCGGCTAATGTGCCGCATATTCTCAAGTTAGTGAAGCGTGTAAGAGAAGAGTGCCCCGGCAAAGACATTTGGGTTTGGACCGGTTACACGCTGGCTGAATTAGATTCGGCTCAAAGAGAAATAACCGAATACATCGACGTTCTGATTGACGGCAAGTTTGAGCTAGATAAAAAAGACCTCAACCTGGAATGGCGTGGCAGTTCTAACCAGGTCATTCACCGTTTTAAGTGATTGTCTTATACCCAAGTCATTCTCGCTGAACCGGGCATCTTAAGATTACTTGGGTATAACATACTGGTATAAAAGATGAAAAGGGCACATTCGTTAATTGCGAATGTGCCTTTCTAGTGTCAGTTCTTATAGTACGGCGAACTTTAAGTTACACCGTCATGATGGCATCATCGTCAACCATATTATTGATCCAACGTTTGGAATTAATCCGCTGGATAGTTAGTAAACCTTTTACAAACTCTTCAGCAAGTAATGACATCAGCACGTAGTGTAGGGGTAACCCTAAAACCATACCGGTGTAGTAGGTTAGAGGAATACCAATCGCCCATTGTCCGAAAGTGTCGATGAAAATGCTGTACCTTATGTCAGCGCCACTCTTCAGTACACCACCAATACCAACCATATTGAACACACGTAGAATCATTCCGAGTGCCATCACCAGACATACGTTGAGTGCCATAGCGGTGTCGGAAAGAGGAGTGATCTCTAATAGCCTGTATATCAGAGGAGAACATACCCAAACGATAAGGAACAAGGTGATTGCCAATACGGAACTGGTTAATACATACCACCACGCAGTTTTCTCTACTCTATCGTATTTATTCGAACCAATGTCATTACCAAGCAGAACGGATGCAGCGACAGCAAATCCCATAAACGTAGAGATCAATACACCTTCAATCGGTGACAGAAATGAGATGATCGCCAGCTCAGACACACCTAATTGGCCATATAAGATGCTGTATACAATAAGTCCTCCGGTCCAGAGTGCATCATGGATAAGCATCGGCAGCGATATTTGGAAGTACTTTTTACGATACTGCTTCAGTGCTCCTTGTTCCCAATCGAACTTAGTCGGTAAATAGTGAGCGTATCGCTTACAAAAGAAATAAACCAATACCGCGGTTTGAAAAAAGCGCGAAATAAACGTCCCTACCGCAGCACCAAACACGCCCCACTGAGGGAAGCCCAGCAAACCAAATATCAGTACTGTGTTGAGAACAATATTAACGATGATAGCCAGTATGCTAGCTTGTGTTGCCAGTTTGGCTTCACCGACCGAGCGAAGTACAGATTCTATAGGTACAACGATTGCCGTCGCAATCAGGCTTATTGCGGTAACAACAAGGTAGTCCTGAGCATAGCCCACATACTCCGGTTCCTGAGCCATGAACGAAACAATTTCTTCAGCATACATCAGATAAATGATGATAAACGGAATCGTAAAAAGCATGGAAATAAACCATGACTGAGCCAGGGTCCTGCGTATACCGTTAATATTACCCGAACCATAGTATTGGGATGCCAGCACTGTTACCGCGCCGCACAGACCAAAGATCACGGCGAGGTTAAAGAAGAATATACGGTTAACAACACCAACAGCGGCAGTTGCTGACTCGCCTAACTGACTCACCATAAAAATATCGACAACACCTAACAAAGCGAACAATGTCGACTGCAACGAAACCGGAAGAGCAATAGCAATAAGCCTTTTCCAAAAGGCTTTATCAATGTATTCAGTTGTTAAGAGCATCGCATTTCTCCGTAAAGAATTATGCGAGTAGTTTATCCGCATGATTTAGAGTTGTATTTTCCAAAGGCATCCAAAACTTTTGCAAAACTCTCAATTCTTTAGAGCCTTCAAACCAGACTGTTTCCGGTACACGAAACAACCAAGTGTGAGTCATCGAAACATGGAAGATAAACAAGAGCGTTACTTAATTTCCGATAAAACCTATCAGGAAATGATCGATCACACGCGAGTCCTGGCGCTGGAAGAACGAGGTATCGTTCAGTGTGGAATCGCAACGTGCCGAGATTTTTTTTCCGTATACCGGAAAATCAAAAGAAGCATATGCTGCTTTATACTGTACGCGGAAGAGGCTGGCTTGACAGCGAAGGAACTCGCTATGAACTTGAACCCGGCTCATTAATCATTGTACCTGCAGGTATAGAGAATGGTTTCGGGATGGAGGACGAAACCTGGCAGATCGCGTGGCTTTTTCTTTCAGAACATTCGGACTGGTCAATGGTAGGTGAGCAAATCACCTACCAACTCACACCTGCGCCTGAAGTGATGTATGCCTGCATTCAAACCCTTTTACGTAGCATCAACTTACCAATTGACTATGGCGGTGCGGTCGGGGCACATAGTGTTGCTCAACTGGAGTTAATGTTGAACATGCCTCAATCTGAATCGCTTTCCCGTCATAAGTTAAAGCTGCGGCGCGTATTCGATCTGGTCCAGAGGCAATTACATAAAGAATGGTCAGTAGAACAACTGGCGGCCCTTTATCCTTGCTCAGAAGCACATCTGTTCCGAGTGACTCAGCAACAATTCGGACGTAGCCCGATGGCACACTTAACACGTATGAGAATGGAATACGCTGCAAGGCTATTACGTTCCACCGAGTGGCCAATCCAGCATATTGGTGAGATTGTTGGCTATCCCACAAGTGCAAACTTTAGTACGCGGTTTCGGTCCTGGTCAGGTATGACCCCGAGAGAGTTCAGACGAAATGGACGAATCGAAACAGATACTGAGCTGTGAGCTCTGCTTTTTGTTTAATAAAGTGTGTTTAAACTCGTTACGTTATTATCTACGCAAAAACCGAACGAAATAATGTAGTGTTTGATTGATCTCTGTTCCGGTTGATATAACGAACTGAGAAATAACCATAATACAGATCAATTCGGCTTCATTAAGCGCCCCCAAGACATAGTTACTGTGCTAGTCTTTAGTGAAAACCAAATAGCGCAACTGCGAAAAGATGATGACATTTATGATCTTGGTGATGGCTGAATTAATATCGCAGCCCTGACCGAAACTCATTTTCCTTATGTAGCCGGCGCAGTAATAAAAGTCTCTCAACTTTAATTCGGAGTGTGGATGAAAAACTGGAAACTGATTCTGCCGCTTATGATGAGTGGTAGTTTAATTGCTTGTACGTCAACTCAAACGACAACACAGCCTGTTGAGCCAGAAACGCCAAAAGTGGAAGAACCTGTAAAGGTTGAACCAGAAATTAAACCAGTGGTAGAGCCCGTGCCCGAAGTGCAGCCTGAGCCTGAGCCAGAAGTAAAACCGGAAAAGCCTGTAGTGATGAAAAAGACACCTGATGGCATGTTGATTTTAGGTTCAGAAGAGTGGGTTTATGTTCCAGCTCTTGATGATACGTTCAAAGCACGTGTTGACACTGGTGCGACAACATCGTCTATGAATGCCATCGATATCGTTCCGTTCGAGCGTGACGGTAAAGATTGGGTACAGTTCAAAATCGATCTGGGTGAAGGTAAAGAAAGTAAAGAATTTAAAGTTCCAGTAGAGCGTTGGGCTAGTGTGAAGCAATCGTCCTCTGAGGAAATTACTAAACGCGCTGTCGTTGTCGCTTACATTCAGATAGGTGATTACAAAGAGAAGACCGAGTTTACTTTGGCCGATCGTGCTCACATGGCGTTCCCCATGTTACTCGGGCGTAGTTTCTTTAGGGATATTGCCGTTGTAGATGTATCGAAAAAATACATTCAAGGCAAACCACAAACTAAGTAACAAGTAAGTCAGATTAGGCGATAAAAAAATGGCCTCCTGATTGGAGGCCATTTTTATTCAAATTCCTTTCTCAGAATCCAAATCGAACTGACATCACCATTTGCTGTCCGTAGACACCATGGTTTTTAAAATCAGCACCTACAGAAAGCTGCTGTGTAGAGTGGAAACGAGCGCCAATGCTGTATACAGTGTTTGAGTCGTCATTGTCCATCAATTGCCCCAGGCGAGCATTAAATTCAACATCTTGCGTGAACCAGATTCGGGTCCCGATGTTTACTTCAGTACGCCATTCGTCTGCATCTTTATTGTCATCGCTTTCTTTCACATTATGCACGAGCATCTGCCCATAAATATCAGCGAACTGACCTACAGGACCGTTAAAACCGACACCACCGGCGATATCCCAGTCACCATTAAACTCACTGTCGGCTCGGGCAACGAAATGGGAGTTGTCAGTAAAGTAGGTTGTGAACTCGGAACCAAAAATTCCGGGGCTCGTGCCCATTCGGAATTCCATCGAATTGTAGTTAAAATTATTTGCAAATGCGGAAAGTGGCAGTATCGCACACAAACCAAAGGCTGTAACCTTTAGTGCTTTACTTGGCATTGGGACTCCGAGCAAGATTGTAAAAAGCAAAAATACAGTTAAAGCAATAATTAGTCCATAAATTATAAAATTCTCATTTTTACTGCTACTTTTTTAGAAAGCTCTTTTCCTTTACTCACATTTGTTAAAAGTGATGAGAAAAAGCGCGGAATCTGGTGTTATTCATTCATTTGCTTGAGAAGTCCTTGACGATAAAGTTATGATTACTCATCTACTTTTAGCTTTAATGCATATTCATGAAATCAGCAATTCCCTCTTTAATGATTCAGGGTACTACTTCGGATGCCGGAAAAAGTGTATTGGTGGCAGGGTTATGCCGCGTATTAGCCAGAAGAGGGATCAAGGTTGCCCCGTTTAAACCGCAAAATATGGCGCTCAATAGTGCGGTAACTAAAGATGGGGGCGAAATAGGTCGTGCTCAGGAAGTGCAGGCTCAAGCGTGCAATATCGAATCAAGTGTGCACATGAACCCTGTTCTCATCAAACCAAACAGTGATACCGGTGCGCAAATTATCCTGCAAGGCAAAGCCTTGTCTGATATGGATGCAGTAAGCTTTCATGATTACAAGAAAGTGGCGATGGATACCGTCCTTGATTCCTTTTCCCGACTCCAAAAAAAGTATGACTCAATTATGGTTGAGGGAGCAGGCAGCCCGGCTGAAATTAATCTAAGAAAGGGGGACATAGCTAACATGGGCTTTGCCGAAGCGGCCGATGTCCCTGTGATTATAATTGCTGATATTGACCGTGGCGGCGTATTTGCCCATTTGTATGGTACGTTAGAGTTGTTATCAGAATCCGAACAGGCTCGCGTAAAAGGCTTTGTCATTAACCGCTTCCGTGGGGATATTCGTCTACTGCAATCAGGTCTAGATTGGCTTGAGGAGAAAACCGGTAAGCCAGTATTAGGGGTGTTACCTTATTTGCACGGGTTCAATCTCGAAGCAGAAGATGCGATCACAGAACAACAAGAGTTAAGCACTAATGTAAAACTCAATGTTGTAGTACCTGTATTGACTCGCACTAGTAACCATACCGATTTTGACGTACTCCGCCTGAACCCAGATATTAATTTACGCTATGTTGGGAAAGGCGAGAGAATAGATAAAGCAGATTTAGTTATTCTTCCAGGTACTAAATCTGTACGGGACGACCTGGATTATCTGAGAAGCCAGGGTTGGGATACAGATATTCTGCGTCATATCCGTCTGGGTGGGAAGGTAATTGGAATTTGTGGCGGCTATCAGATGTTGGGTAAAACTATTGCTGACCCTAATGGTGTAGAAAGTGCGCCGGGCCAGAGCGAAGGCTTGGGCTTGCTTGATGTACACACAGTACTTACAAACAGTAAGCAGCTGACCAGAACCGAAGCGATTGTCACGCTGAACGGGAAAGAAGCTCTCGCTAAAGGCTATGAAATTCACGTAGGCAGAAGTGAAGTCTCGGGAGAAACACCACTTAGGTTGGACAGTGGGCTTACTGATGGTGCGATAAGTGAATGTGGCCAAGTCATGGGTACTTATTTACACGGTTTTTTTGATGAAGTTGATGTTCTGAACCTTGTTACTGAATGGGTAAATGGTTCACAAGTGAAGCAACAGAACTTTCAGGAACTTAAAGAGCGTGGAATTAATCGTATTGCAGATGCGATAGAACAACATATGAATCTGGACTTTCTGTTCAAATAGATTCTGAGCTTACCTAGTGATGGAGTAAATCTATGAAAGCATGGAAGACTCATGCTTGCCTTACGGCATTATTAACTATGTCATTTGCGGTAAGTGCCGCAAGTGACTTAAAGGTTTATGCTGCATCCTCAATGACAAACGCGATTGACGAAATCGCACAGAACTTTCAGGATAAACACAATGTTACCGTCACACCTGTTTATGGTGGTTCGCCTTCAATTGCGCGACAAATAATGAATGGCGCGCCAGCTGATGTTTTTATCTCCGCGAACACTAAGTGGATGGACTATTTGGTCGCCGAAGGTATTGTTAATCGTGACAATGTCACTAGTCTGGTGCTCAATAGTTTGGTTTTGATTGCGCCGACAACTTCTGATTCGCTTCATTTTGAACTATCAGATGCTAACGCCTGGGAAACAGCGTTAAATGGTCGACGTCTGGCATTAGGAAATCCGAGCTCTGTGCCAGCAGGTATGTATGCCAAAGAATCTCTGACTACACTGGGTGTATGGAATGACATCCAAAGTAAAGTCGCACCAACAAAAAATGTTCGTCTTGCATTGGCTTTAGTCGAACGAGGTGAAGCACCATTGGGCGTGGTGTATAAAACCGATGCACATTTAACAGATAAAGTAAAAGTCGTTGGAGAATTTGCTGATAACACACATAACGCGATTGTTTATCCTGCTGCACTGGTAAACGACAGAACTGAATCTAAGCAATTCTTCCAATACTTGAAGTCGGATGATGCGAAGACCGTCTTTACGAAATATGGTTTTCAGTAACAAGGATACAGAGTGACAGAACTGGAATACCAAGCCTTAATATTAAGTTTAAAAGTCGGTGCCTATGCAGTGTTATGGCTAATTCCGCTGGGGATTTTGCTTGCCTGGTTACTTTCTCGTAAAGAGTTTTGGGGTAAATCGATTCTCGACAGCCTGATTCATTTACCGCTAGTGTTACCCCCGGTGGTTATCGGCTATTTATTACTGGTGTCTCTGGGGCGTCAGGGCTTTTTAGGCAGTTGGCTGTATGAACATTTCGGTTTGGTATTTAGCTTTGACTGGAAAGGTGCGGTAGTCGCTTGTATTGTCGTAGCTCTGCCACTTATGGTGCGCTCTGTCAGGCTGAGCCTTGAAAGTGTTGATTCAAAGCTGGAGCACGCAGCATCAACGCTAGGGGCTTCGCCACTTAAAGTTTTTATGACCATTACTTTACCACTGACTATTCCAGGAATTATTTCAGGGACCATGTTGTCGTTTGCGCGTAGTCTGGGAGAATTCGGAGCAACAATAAGTTTTGTTTCTAATATACCTGGCGAAACCCAGACAATACCGCTTGCAATGTACAATTTTATCGAAACTCCGGGGGCGGAAATGCAAGCTGCTCGGTTGTGTGTCATTTCAATTCTGTTAGCGTTATCGACGTTGATGATTTCTGAGTGGTTGAATCGCAAAGCTTCTAACCGATTAGGAGCGAAGCGATGAGTATAAAAATCAACTTTAAACAGCAACTTGGTGAAACCGATTTTGACATAAATCTAGAGTTACCCTGTAACAAAATAAGTGCGTTATTTGGACGTTCAGGCGCGGGGAAAACCACACTAATCAATGTTATCAGTGGATTAGTTACTCCGGATCAAGGCAAAGTACAGATCGGAGACCATGTTCTGTTTGATAGTGAACGGGGAGTCAATCTGCCAACGCATAAACGTAAGATTGGTTATGTGTTTCAGGACTCTCGATTGTTCCCTCATTTTTCTGTGTTGGGAAATCTAATGTATGGCGTTGACGAGAAGGATCAATCCTATTTTAAAGCCGTCGTCGAGCTTCTTAATATTGAGCCGTTATTAAAGCGTTTTCCCGCTTCGCTGTCCGGTGGGGAGAAGCAGCGAGTTGCAATAGCACGTGCATTGTTATCCAAACCCAATCTTCTGTTAATGGATGAACCTTTAGCCTCACTGGACATGCCAAGAAAACGGGAGGTAATGCCTTTTCTAGAAGAGCTGTCTGATAAGGTCAAGATTCCTATTGTCTACGTTACACATAGCCTCCAAGAGATTTTAAGACTGGCTCAACATCTCGTGATTATTGATAACGGCAGAGTGAGAACTTCAGGCTATTTAGAGGATGTGTGGGCTTCCCAGGCGATGCGTCCTTGGCAATCGTTTTCAGATCAAAGTAGTTTATTTCGGGGAAAAATTGCCACGCATCATGATAAATATGCGCTGACGTGTGTGAGCCTCGCACCTAATGCATCTCTGTGGGTACAAAAGATAGATGGTGAACCTGGTACTCCCATAAGACTACAGGTACGTGCGAATGATGTGTCGATTGCACTGGAAGAGCCTAAAGGGACATCAATTCGTAATATTTTGCCAGCAACAGTTAGTTCGATTGAAGTGTTCAACACATCAGATGACAAACAAAGTATCAGTGTTTCATTAAAGCTGGATGATAAATGCTACTTGTCAGCAACCATTACACCTTGGGCATTGGACGATCTGAATCTGCGAGTTGGCGACAGGGTATTTGCTCAAGTCAAAGGTGTGAGTGTGACTCAAAAAGACATAGCGTTATATCAGCCTGGATAAGTAACCTCAGCTCGGGATTATTTAGGGTCTGTTGGCCTTTCGCGGTTAAATTTTGTTCGAGATAAAAGCGTTTTAATCGCGGCGAGAGGTTTGTAGCCTAGTCATTCTAAGCAAAACACCTCTCAACAAAGAGTAAAACGCTTTTAGCCGAACCCTTCAGGCAGCGTTTGTGGATCCTTTCTACTGCGTTATCGGCTTATCAGGTAGGGCAATTACACTTCAAAGCCTCTGCCTTGTATAAAGAACCCACAAACTGCTGCAAAAATCAGCTCGAAAGGTCAACAGACCCTAGTTTGTATACGACTAATTTGATCAGTTAATAGATCAAAAAAGGCCGCAAACGCGGCCCTTATCTAAAAATGATAAAGCGTTATTTTACGAATACTTCTTTAAACTCCCGTTTAAGAATCGGGTCTCGACGTGCTTTCTTCAGTTGCTTAACCATGTCTTTCACGCAGTTGTGAAGCACATTATCAAGCAATTGAGCACGGTACTCTTCTTTATCATCGTCTGTCATGTCTTCTGGCAGGTTAAGAGTAGGGAACTCTTCCATCACGTTAATACCCGCGAATGCTTGTCCAACCGATACTAAAGCGTGGAACTGTTCAAAATTATCTAGGATATTTTGAGCACTTGCTGGCATTTCGTCCCAAGATGAACGGACGGCTTCTTCAGACACTTCATGGATCGAGGTAACCATCTCGAACATTTGTTCAGGAACTTCATCAAACTCGATGACTTTGCGTAGTTCTGGAGAAATGGTCTCTAAATCAATTTTTTTGCTTTCGCTTTTAGTTTCTTCTGACATGGTGTGTCTCTCATTACAAAAGGCGGGAATGTTAATACCAAATCCATCAAATAGCTATAGCTAAGCAGGCGTTAAATGCAAGTAAGCTACGCTGGACCTTGGATTAACTCAGAGTTTAATTGCGAAAGTCGTGTGATTCCGTGACGATGAAGCAAAAATAAAGCATTAATTTGTAAACATAATGTAACAGACGAATGGCTATGGTATATGTTTAATAGACGTAAAGTAAAAAATACAATGGGTTAGCTTTCGGATAATCCAATTAACTGCTTGTTTGCCCATACACTGGTGGCTGGCTGTGAAGATAAATCACTTAGTAAACTCGATATTAGTTACATTGTCACTTGTCTCTATCTCCATAGAGGCAAGAACTTTGCGTGAAGAACTAAAAAAAGAGTATGAGCGAAACTTCGCTGTGAGTGTGGTGTTATCGGACAGTGATGTTTTTACGGTTGGCTTTAGTGACTTTGACCCGAATGATTCGTTTAATTTAAATAATGAGGATATTGGCTCCAGTGACTCTGTTAATCTGCGTAAGCAAGTCAGTGTTATTACGCTGCCATTCGACTTCAATATTTTCGAAGATGAAGACAAGAGTGCTATTCAATACCAACTTAGAGGTCGGGTCTATGCACTTGGAATGGAGCAGGACGTAACGGTAGTAAAAGAAAAAGAACCAGATAAATCCTCAAATCAAACGTTCGGCGGCTACATCGAGTTTTTTTCTGACAAGCAATTAATTGATAAGTTAACGCTGGGGGGAGGCTTCGGCTACCACCTCATGTATTTCAAAAATGATTATGAGTATCGTAGTGATGCATTGGATTTATATCGTCCGTTGCTAGATGGGGTCTATTTTAATACTGATGCTTGGGCAGCAGTGGGAGAGATAAACGCAAAGCTAAAATATCAGGAAAACCAACCTTGGGGAAAATGGTACCTCTGGTCTGCCCCGCATTATTTTTACGGCACCGCATGGGGCGATGCTAATGACGGCGATGTCGGTAATCCAGAGGGTTGGTATTGGGTGAACGGCGTAAAAGTATTCTACGACTTCAGCCATATTGGAACCACGATTCAGACAGTATACTCGAGCTTGAATCGAGTTGATATCGGAGGAGACACAAGTCAGCCTATGAATGCCTCACATTACTATGAATTTAGCCTTGGTTGGCTTATGACACCACCGTTTAAGTCTAGCTGGATAGATAACGTAGGCTTAGGGTTAACAATAAATTACGGTAGTGCGCTTAAAGGTGGAAGCATTGTATTGTTCTTTAATCAGGAGTGATAAGTAAATAACCACAATCAGTGTCTCAAATCATAAGTCTAAAAATTCCGAATAAACAGTCGAAACCTATACTTGTATACAATTAGACAAAGGAGAGTCGCTAATGCACATTAGTTCTGAAGTACATAACTATATGGAAACCATGGTAGGTCAAGTTCTTAACAGGGAAAAATACGCGAAGGAGTTTGATACTGAACAGTTAGCAGACATTGCATGCCTTGCTCTTATCCAGCTCAAACCTGTATATATTCGACATGATATCGATTTTCTCTCTTCGCTACCGGAACAAAAACTCACGCAGTTCAAGCAAAGCGCTTGTACCGCTGTGGAGAATGCAGCCAAGATGATTCAAAAAGATAACCGAAAAAATCGCGATGATGCAGAACCTGTTATTTTCTCACATACCCGTTATGATGGAGACAGAGAACTGGATTGGTATGAAAAACCGTTCCTTAATGTAAATATTAATCAGTAAGCACGTAGCCCAGCGAAAAACTATGTATCGTCGGGTTCGCCCAAGGAGGCACTGTGGGATTTTTTTCACGTTTGTTTGGTGGCAGCGAAAAATCTGTCGAAGTAAAATCGGTAGAACCGGTGGAGTATCAAGGGTTTCAAATTTATCCTGAGAGTATCGCTGAAGGTGGTCAATTTCGAATAGCAGGGCGCATTGAAAAAAGTTTCGATGGCGAAGTGAAAAGCCATCGTTTTATTCGTTCTGATTTATTGGGCACAGAAGATGACGCCAACCAATTGATGCTGAAAAAATCTCAAATGTTTATCGACCAAATGGGTGACAAGATCTTCGATTAACAAATCACTCTAATTTGACACGAATCATCTTAATAAGAGCCATTAGTATATATGCTGATGGCTCTTTCTTTTTAAGGCTTAAATAACTGTTAATTAACGCATTACTCGAAACTGGTTAGACCTCTGATGTTTGTGGTTTATTCCACATTTACGTTGGTCTATGCATGAAATGTAAATTAGTTAACATTATGTCTAATTAAATTTAGCATATTTATAACAAATAGCTTGAAGTCGTGAAGCGGCTTAGATACAAAAAGAATATAGCAGGGCTATTAAGTGAGATGTTACAGTGCAATTAGATGAACCCAAAGCATCGTTGTTTTATGTGCCAATATCTTGCGTTAAACGGATAGAAATAAAAAACTAGAGTGGAGCTTAGCTCTTTTGGGGACTCATTAATTTATATGTATACAAGGAGTATGCGTTTTGCAAATCGGTGTACCTAAAGAGATACTCGCGGGTGAATCGCGAGTTGCTGCATCGCCAAAGTCGGTTGAGCAGTTAATTAAATTGGGATTCGATGTCGCTATCGAAACTCAAGCAGGGGTGTTGGCAAGTTTCGATGATGCCGCTTATGAGGCTGCTGGCGCGAAGATTGTTTCTAGTGAAGAAGTGTGGACATCTGGTCTTATTCTAAAAGTGAATGCGCCAATCGTTGATGCAGACAAAGAAATTGACGAGATTGCGTTGCTGCAAGACGGTGCGACTTTAGTCAGTTTTATCTGGCCTGCACAAAATGCAGAACTGATGGAACAGCTTTCCAGTAAGAATATTAATGTCCTTGCAATGGACTCTGTTCCTCGTATCTCACGAGCTCAAGCTTTAGATGCACTTTCTTCAATGGCGAACATCGCAGGTTACCGTGCAGTAGTTGAAGCAGCACATGAATTTGGCCGTTTCTTTACCGGGCAAATTACCGCTGCGGGTAAAGTGCCACCAGCGAAAGTGCTTGTTGCGGGTGCTGGTGTAGCAGGTTTGGCTGCTATCGGAGCAGCAGGGAGTCTTGGTGCGATTGTTCGTTCATTCGACGTACGCCCTGAAGTAAAAGAGCAAGTTGAGTCAATGGGTGCTGAGTTCCTCACAGTAGACTTCCAGGAAGACTCTGGCTCGGGTGACGGTTACGCTAAAGAGATGTCTGATGATTTCAACAAAAAAGCGGCTGAGTTATATGCTGAGCAAGCAAAAGATGTTGATATCATTATCACAACAGCACTGATCCCAGGAAAGCCTGCACCGAAGCTGATCACCAAAGAAATGGTCGACAGTATGAAAGCAGGTAGCGTAATTGTCGATTTGGCGGCAGCGAACGGCGGTAACTGCGAGTACACAGTGAAAGATCAAGTGTTCATGACGGACAATGGCGTGAAAATTGTTGGTTACACCGACATGGTTGGCCGTTTACCAACGCAATCCTCTCAGCTTTACGCAACAAACCTTGTAAATCTGATCAAACTTCTCTGCAAAGAAAAAGACGGAAACATCGACATCGATTTTGAAGACGTTGTACTTCGTGGTGTCACCGTTATTAAAGAAGGTGAAATAACCTGGCCAGCGCCACCAATTCAGGTATCAGCTCAGCCTCAAGCTAAACAAGAACCTGTTGTTAAGAAAGAGCCAAAAGTTGAAGAACCAACCTCACCAACTAAAAAGCTGATTGGTTTAGTTGCAGCTGTAGGTGCTTTCGCATGGATTGCATCGGTCGCTCCGGCAGCTTTCCTTTCACACTTCACGGTGTTTGTTTTGGCGTGTGTCGTGGGTTACTACGTAGTTTGGAACGTAACGCATGCACTGCATACTCCACTGATGTCGGTGACCAATGCTATATCAGGCATTATTGTTGTAGGTGCATTACTTCAGATTGGACAAGGTAACGGGGTTGTTTCGTTCCTATCCTTTATTGCTGTGTTGATCGCGAGTATCAACATTTTCGGTGGTTTCACCGTCACCAAGCGTATGCTTGAAATGTTCCGTAAAGATAAATAAGGAGTCACAATGTCTGCAGGATTAGTACAAGCAGCTTACATTGTAGCTGCATTATTTTTCATCATGAGTTTAGCGGGACTTTCTAAGCAAGAGTCAGCTCGTAACGGTAACTACTACGGTATCGCGGGTATGACGATCGCGCTGATCGCGACGATCTTTAGCCCTGATGCTCAAGGTTTTGGATGGATCATTATCGCTATGGCGATCGGTGGTGCGATCGGTATTTTCTACGCCAAGAAAGTAGAAATGACTGAAATGCCAGAATTGGTTGCAATTCTACACAGTTTCGTGGGTTTGGCTGCGGTTCTAGTAGGTTACAACAGTTACCTTGACGCTCCAGAGGCAGCAACACACGCTGAGCACGTTATTCACCTTGTGGAAGTATTCCTAGGCGTGTTCATCGGTGCTGTGACGTTTACGGGGTCGATTGTTGCGTTTGGTAAGTTACGTGGTGTAATTTCTTCTTCTCCGCTTAATCTTCCTCATAAACACAAAATGAACCTGGCTGCGGTTGTTGTTTCTGTGCTTCTAATGATTTATTTCGTTAAAGCAGACGGCAGCATGTTCGCTCTTATAATAATGACGTTGATTGCATTTGCGTTTGGTTACCACCTGGTAGCATCAATTGGCGGTGCGGATATGCCGGTCGTTGTGTCGATGCTTAACTCTTACTCTGGTTGGGCTGCAGCAGCGGCAGGTTTCATGCTTGCAAACGACCTTCTAATCGTAACAGGTGCGTTGGTAGGTTCTTCTGGTGCCATTCTGTCTTACATCATGTGTAAAGCAATGAACCGTTCTTTCGTCAGTGTTATTGCTGGTGGCTTTGGTCAAGAGATCGTAATTTCTGGTGATGAAGAGCAGGGCGAGCACCGCGAAACTAGCGCTGAAGAAGTTGCAGAAATGCTGAAAAACTCAAAGTCTGTAATCATCACTCCGGGATACGGCATGGCGGTAGCACAGGCACAATACCCAGTTCATGAAATCACAGATGCCCTTCGTTCTCAAGGTATTGAAGTGCGCTTTGGTATTCACCCAGTAGCTGGCCGTCTACCTGGTCACATGAACGTATTGTTGGCAGAAGCGAAGGTTCCGTATGATATCGTTCTGGAAATGGATGAAATCAATGATGACTTCCCTGAAACTGATACCGTGCTAGTCATTGGTGCGAACGACACAGTTAACCCGGCAGCGTTAGAAGATCCGAACAGTCCGATTGCAGGTATGCCTGTACTGGAAGTTTGGAACGCTAAGAACGTAGTTGTATTCAAACGCTCAATGAATACTGGTTACGCTGGTGTACAAAACCCGTTGTTCTTTAAAGAAAACACATCAATGTTGTTTGGTGATGCAAAAGAAAGCGTAGAGAATATTTTTAAAGCACTATAATCAATGATTGTTTTAAAACTAGCCAAGGCCAGCATTAGCTGGCCTTTTTTGTGCGTGATCAATGTTATAGTACTGCAAATCCTGATGTGACCTAATGTCAATTGGATCTAGATTATTGTATAGTTTGGCTCAATTTAATAAGTAACGGTAACAGTTTGATTAAAAAGATTTTGCTCGGTTTTGCACCATTATTGTCGCTTTTTTCTGCGACTGCATTAGCCGATTCATTACCAGAAAGGATAGATACGTTTACTGAGCTCTTTAAGCATGAAGAAGCTCTGAAATCGTATGATATTCGTATTCTGCAATCAAACTATCCTACCAAGTTACTGGCGCCTGATTCCCTGTTACCTAAAACATCAGATTATCCGCTAAAAGATATACAGCAGCTTTATAGCTTGGCGAAGACTTGTCGTGGTCAATTGCCTTTAAGCCCCTTGATCACTGAACCACTCGTTTTCACCCGCGCGATTTGTAAAGGCACGGAGCTGACACCACGTTGGTTTTCTCGTAGTGGACTTATTCACCCTGGCGGCGGTACATACGCTGCACGCTATGTCGATAAGTATCCAGAGTTGAAACCCAAGCTCGCTCAGTACATGCACATTAAAGAACGTGGCAATGAAGAGGGCGATGAGCTACTTCAAAGCTTGCAAAACATGAACGATGACGCCATTAATGCTTTGATTGCAGGGGCGAGTATGTTTATTGAAGACGGAGAATTCTGGCTGCGTCGTGGTGACCGTTACTTTGTGTTCGCAAAAAAAATATGGCGGGATAATGTTGATGAGGCAGGGTTGTCTTATACGCTGACGTCAGAAAACAAAAGCTGTTTTGTTAAACGAGGAAATATTTGCTGGGATGTAGAAGATCAGTCCCAGATCGTGCGCATCAGCATGATTATTCTCGTGATTGCAAACATTCTTTTGGCGATTGGCTGGGCGGTCTATCGTTGGAATAGCAAACGTGAAGAACTTCGCAGCCGTATGCTAGTACTGCAAATTCTTACACACGAATTAAGAACACCAATTGCGTCTCTGTCACTTACAGTTGAAGGGTTTCGCAGAGAGTTCGAACACTTGCCAGAAAGTGTTTATGACGAATTCCGTAGACTATGCGAAGATACACGACGCCTGCGCCAATTGGCAGAAGCGAGTAAAGATTATTTGCAATCTGATAATCAGATGCTGGCAACAGATTGGGTTCCATCCGTTGCTGAGTGGTTAGAGTATAAAATTGAAGAAGAGTTTGATAACGCTGTACTTTTACGCATAAACGAAGATGTGGCTGCTAAAGTTAATGTATATTGGCTTGGGACCTGTATTGATAACCTGCTTCGTAATGCTCTTAAGTATGGCGTTCCGCCGGTTGAGTTTAATGTTCAAACCAGCGAAGAAAAAATCGTTTTCCAAGTCCGTGATTCCGGTAACTTAACTGCCAAAGATTGGACTAGTTTAAGAAAACCGTTCGTAAGTGAGAGCGGGTTAGGACTTGGATTAACCATTGTTGAATCTATGGTAGGCCGCATGGGCGGAAAAATGTCCCTTATAGGGCCACCTACAACCTTTATATTGGAGATACCTTGTGAAACAGACGCTGCTTCTCGTTGAGGACGACAAAAACTTAGCTGATGGCTTATTAGTTAGCCTGGAACAAGCAGGATATGAGTGTTTACATGTGGAGCGTATTGCTGATGTAGAGCCTGTCTGGAAAAAAGCCGATTTAGTTATTCTGGATCGACAATTACCTGATGGTGATTCTGTACAACATCTCTCTAACTGGAAAAAAATAAAAGACGTTCCGGTCATCTTACTTACAGCACTTGTTACGGTAAAAGATAAGGTAGCGGGTCTTGATTCAGGTGCAAATGACTATTTGACTAAACCTTTTGCTGAAGCGGAGTTATTTGCTCGGATTCGCGCTCAGCTAAGAGCGCCCGATGCCGCTGATCAGGACAGCGCAGATAAAGTCGTGACAAAAGAGTTGGAAATTGATCGTGCTACTCGTGAAGTCACGTTTAAAGGTGAGATAATCACTTTAACGCGTACCGAGTTTGATTTGCTACTTTTCCTAGCTTCAAACTTAGGCCGAGTATTTACTCGTGATGAACTGCTTGATCATGTATGGGGTTACAACCATTTCCCAACAACACGTACCGTTGATACACACGTATTGCAGCTGCGCCAAAAACTTCCGGGTTTGGAAATTGAAACACTGCGTGGTGTTGGCTACAAAATGAAAGCATAATCAAGAATGAAAATACTACTCCCTGTAGTTTTGTCATTAGCGTTAGTGAAACCAGTCCATTCCATGGATTGGTTTCAATCGAATACACCTTTGACGCAGGCTCATCAACATCTCTTGGAAGATGACCTTTCAGCAATGTTCACGTCATTAGTGGAACTCTGGCAGACAGAGCCTAATAAAGAGTTGAACTCTCACCTTAATGAGCTGTTAGGGCAATCTTTAACCACAGATTGTGGTAAGGCACTTACTGGTGTGACTCTACCTGAATGGATAAGTGGCGTTAATGTCATTCAGCAGACTATCCAGAGTCCGGGACGAGATACTTTTAGGTTGGTTATTAAGCTCAGAGCAACAACCGACATAGATCATATCTCTTTCCGCCGCTGGGTGGATACCTCAATTTCGGCAGACAGTTCATTTGGCATAGAAGAGATGCCAAAAGGCAGTGAAATTGCTAACGAACGTAGTTTTCTCAAACGTTACAATTTAACAGGTAAGCTTGAATCTGGTTTGTATCATCTTTCCGTTGTTGCTAAAGATCAAAAAGAGTACCGTACATGGGTCATTTTGGGTGATTCCAATTCAAGCCAATATGTCCGCTGGACATCGAAAGAGAACTGGAAAGTAGAGAAAAGCGCATTAAGAAATCCGCACTGCCCATTGCCGCAACTTGAAGTCGGATTATACGACTATGTAGAAGGGCAATATGAACAGGTGTGGAAAAAAACTTATGAATCCAACTACCCAGATTCATTAGAACTCGCTGGCGTTCCCAATGATCGATATGTTTTAGCCGTGAGCATCAACAGTCGACGATGGCAGGGAGACATAATCATTGAACAAGCTCAAACTATTAGCCGTACTTATGACCTTTCGCAAGAAGAATAGTTAAAGAAATAACATTTATGCCGATATAAGTTCAGGACGAACGAAAACATAAATGTAGTATGAAAAAACAATTCAAGATTTTAACCATTGCTATCTCCACATCACTGTTTGCTAATCTATCTTCGGCAGCCACATATGCAATAGAAGCACGCAGTGATGCGATGGGGGGCGTTGGTACTGTGTCCGCAACCTATCTAACTGCACCATTCTTTAACCCCGCTCTTACTGCAATCTATCGTCGTAACGATGACGCGGGTATGATTGTTCCTAGCTTTGGATTCAGCTTTGACGATCAATACGGTTTGATTGATGAAATCGATAGGATCAGCAAGCTTAGCGATCCTGTTGAAATCAATAATGCATTGGATGAGATTAATGGCCAGAAAGTTAACTTTGACCTAGGTGGAGTAGTGGCCGTTGGTATTCCGAATCGGTTCCTATCTGCGACGGTATACGGAAAACTCTATACGGAATCTTTTGTACAACCAACTATTGATAAAACAGGCACAGATCCTCTTGAAGACAGCTATGTCCAAGGAGTAAGTATTGGTGTCGCAGAGGCTGGTGTCTCATTAGCGAAATACACAAACTACATGGGGCAACACCTTTCATTGGGTATTACGCCTAAACTTCAGCGTGTTTACACTTACTCGTACGCCACGAGTTTCAGTAACTTTGATGCCGCTGATTTACGTGAAAATGAAACCGCAGAAACAATGTTCAACTTGGATGCGGGTGCACTTTGGTTCTTTGGGCCTTACCGAGTAGGAATTTCTGCTAAAAACCTAATTGGCAGAGATATTGAAACTAAATCGATTCAATATAACGGAGACTCGATCCGTTCATACCAATACAGCATGCGACCTGTTTTTACCGTTGGAGCCGGAATCGTAGCGGATTACTTTACCATGAGTGTGGATTATGATTTGAATGAAGAAAAACGTTTTTCTTCCTTTGATGACAATACACAAATGATTCGTGCCGGTGTTGAAATCGACATTTTACGTCAAATGGCACTAAGAGCAGGGTACATGACAAACTTAGCTCGAAGTAATGACGAAGGTACTATTACTGCAGGTATTGGCTTGTCTCCGCTAAACTTGGTTGAACTTGATATAGCCGCACGGTATACCAATGAAAACGCAATGGGAGTATCGATTAATTTCCTTGCGACCTATTAAACGAATCGTTATAGTCAGCTCCTCATTTTGAGGAGCTTTTTTATGTTTGATGATCTACCCCCTCTATCACACGAAGCGCAACAACAAGCCGTAGAACAAATTCAAGAGTTAATGGCAAAGGGTATAAGCACAGCTGAAGCCATTAAAATTGTTGCTAAACAAATTCGAGCTGATTACGCAGAAAGTCAGAGACAACAGTAAAAATTAAGAAGCAGGGCACAGGCCCTGTTTTTTTGTACCTACCTAAACTTACTCTTCTTTTCTACATATCTTACAAAGAGTCTTTACGTGACATCGTCACTTATATTCCTGATTGTACCCATACTGCAAAAACAAAAAAGTATATTAGATAACTAGTAAAGTTTTACCTGTTTAGTTTAACTACCTTGCGATGTAGCAGGTGAAGAACGTTGTATTAAAGCTTTATTTATAAAATAACTATAATTAACAAGTATTTATCGTAGTTGTTTTGTCTAGCAAGGAGCTTAAGTTTAAGTGTGCATGTAATAAAATTACAGTCCAGGCATGAGCGGGATTTTCTTTAGAATATTATTCTAATAATTTACAAAAGAGACGCTGTAACATTAATTGCTTAAGTTTTAGCTTCGTAATTGCTTGTAGTTGAGAAACAGTAAGCGCTTGCAAATGTTTTGATATGCCGAAGAGAGAGCGTTGTTTTCTTTACGAGAAATGGGCTAATTAAGGTATTCGATAATAAATATTGTGAGCTAAGATAAGGTGATTCATGTTGTTGGATTTTCACAACTGAGGTTAGTACTAAGAGACAGATCTAAGCTCTTGGTGACGTGGTAACTATATTAGTGATAGGAATAACGCAAATTTTCTGTCCACATCTGCCGCGTTGAATTAGTCCAGTTGAACTAGACTTGTAGTTAGTCTGGTAAGATTGTTGGGGGTAAGAGTGATGAACTACGCGCATATATTAGTCGCGGTCGATTTATCTGAGTCTAGTAAAATCGTGATAGATAAAGCAATTAAGCAAGCAAGAGATTCTAACAGTAAGCTTTCCTTCGTGTATGTCGATGTAGACAGAGTTGTATTAGAACCTAAAAAAGAACTGGATTTACTTCAAGAACTACAGGAACTTGCTGATCAATGTGGCTATCCTGTCAACGAGATCATGGTGGTAAACGGTGATCTGCACGTCAAATTGAAAGGTCTCGTTAAGCAGAGCAATATTGATTTGGTCGTATGCGGGCACCACCATAACCTGTTAAGTCGATTGTTTTCTTCAGTTCCAAAAGTAGCCAACTCGGTAGAGGCCGATATGTTGGTTGTCTATCTTCAAGATGAATAGATAGGTTTGAAAGCCGAGCTATATTTGCTCGGCTGGAATGTTCAACGCTTTATTTGGTTGATGCGCTAAGTTCTAATGTTCGAACTGAAGCTGATTCAGCGTTCGAGTCCATATCGAAGTGTACATCAACCTGAACGCCTTCTCGCTCAAATGTTACATCATCGAAATCCGTCATTGCTATCTTAAATCCATTCCGAGCAAAAAGGCCTGTAACCATGGTCCGCTGTTTTATTTTTAATGCAGACTCTAATAATTTATCCATGTCAAATATCCTTGCTAATCATATGGGGATGTATAGGTTAATCTTGTTTTAATATGAATTCAATTTAATATTTAAACAAGATTTAACAGTGATCATTAGAGAAAGATGACAGTATGTATCGAGCAGGAACTTACACAGTTGATAGCTCAAGCTTCGTAATCAATAGCTACGGATACAAAATACGGCATGAAACTAATTCAAATGGAAGTTGAGCTATGAATTTTACATACGAAGACTTTAGGAAATCATTAAGTTGTTTATCTGATATAACCGAGTTCTTAAGTTCAGGCTCATGCCCAGAATATTTAGTGCCAAATCTTCAAGAGTGTCAGCTTGAGTTGATAAACCAAGTGCGCTGCGGTTCAGCTTTATTACTCAATACGCAAGGAAATAGCTAATGGAATATCCAATCCAGTTGTTCGGCTATTTGAATGAACAAGATGCAGAACCAACGTGTATGGTATCGAACGTAACAAAAGATACAGTACAAGAACTTAATAAGCAGTATGGCTTTAAAGTTGATGACTGGGCCGCTGTGGAGAAATCGAAGTTCACGGTCCATACAAGACAGCCGAAGAAGCTTGTAAGGAAGCTAAGAATAAATATGGCGTAACTAAGCTTAATTCACCAATGCTAATCTTCTAACCCTTAGTGCGCATTATGTATATTATGTTAAATACAATATGGCGCTACGCCAAATCTTTACTAGTTCAGACACCTATCCCGCTACTATTGGAATTTCATCTGTAATTTAGAGGCTGTGATTAAACATAATCGCTATTTACCATAAAATTCTTAATATAGATCTTAATAATCTATCGATTGTTAAGATCTATATTAAAGCTAACCGCTTTCTAGCTATTGCCCATACCTACATCAGATCATTTGTTTCGCATTTTTTAAATCGTTTCCCAACAACGTTATGATTTGTTTTGTACTACAAAAGGTTCTATACGTTTCACAATTTATGGAACATACAGTTTGTTCAAGCAGTAATGGCGAAATGATTACGAGAACGAAAGTTCTCCATTGCCCTTGCGTAAAGTCTTAAAAAAGTATGACCAAATAAACTTTAGTATTGAATATATAATGAGTTTAATTTCTCGCTATACAATATGCATATTATGAATGCTATTTTGCTGATTTTTAGATTAGAGATCATTGTATGCGACCTTACCTACAATCAATTGAAAACTATCGGGGCTTAGCAATTATTTGTATCGTTGCGGTTCACTGTTTTCATTACGGAATGAGTACTAATTCTGGCGCCTGGCTCGCTTTTCAAAACGTTTTTTACGGTTCTACTGCGTTATTTGTCTTTATTTCTGGATACATGTTCCATCATGTGTTTTATTCTCGGAAGTCAAAGGTTAGTGATTTTTATGCATCTAAGTTTAAAGCAGTCATAGTTCCGTATCTCGTTTTAGGTACGTTAGCAACGTCTTTACTATACGTAACGGGTACAGGTTTTTATGAGGCTGATGTCCAAATTGACCCGCGAATGCTCTTTAACAGTGAAGACACTACTTTTATAACGACGATTAAGTATATGCTTACGGGACGAATGCTAACCGCCTATTGGTACATTCCGTTTGCGTTTCTTCTGTTTTCAATGACTCCACTACATATCAAGTTTATCGAACTCAACGGCAAGTACCAAACCACTATTATTACAGTTCTGTGTATTCTATCGCTACTCGTTCATCGATCTTACGAGAACACCAACCCTTTTCAAATGCTCGTATATTTTACTCCACTCTATCTGCTTGGTTGTAGCTTTTCAAAATATCGCGATATTTTGTTATTGAACGCAAAGGTTAAACTAGTTGCGTTAGTCTTTATTATAATATTACTTTGTATTTACGAAGCCTCAATCGGTCATAGAGGGAACTACATCAAGGAAATGTTAGTGTTTGGAGGCATAGATACAATGTTTGTCCAAAAGGTCTGTATGGTGTTGGCTTTATTTTATCTGTTCGAAGTGTATCAGTTTAAAAACCGTATCCTGTCGTTATTAGCTAAAACTAGTTTTGGTATATTTTTCATTCACCCTTGGGTTCTCACAATATTAAAGCGTACTCCACTATATGATTATGCAAGTAATTCAGAAACTAATATTTTCTTTTTCATACTAACCCTAGCGTTTACTTTATCAGTAAGTATGCTTATTGTTCTTTTCGTTAAAGCTATTTTAAGAAATAAGTCATATTCTCAATATGTGACAGGTTATTAAACCAATTTTTAATATGTGGTAGAGGCTAAGCCCACATTATATGGGCTTAGCCAATCGTCGTTTAACCACCAGCTAGCTTAACGATCATACCTTTCTTTTCTAAGTGTGCTTTGATTTTATCTCTTGCGTCACCTTGAATTTCGATATTGCCATCTTTAACGGAGCCGCCGCAGCCACAAACTTTCTTAAGCTCCGCTGCTAATAATTTAAGTGGAGCGTCATCAAGATCCAAACCTGTTACTATGCAAACGCCCTTACCTTTTCGGCCTTTTGTCTGGCGTTGAATGCGAACAATCCCATCACCGGTAGGACGTGAAACTTTTTCTTCTTCCGGTTTGATACGGCCGGTTTCCGTTGAATATACTAAGGTCATACTGTTATTTCTTTTGTTGTTGAGCCAGCAACGCTTTTTGCTTCGCCGCCAAATAAGCCTCTATATAACGCTGAATAGCAAGTTTTCCACCTTTAATCAATTTGCCATTGAACATGCAATACCAAGCATTTTTTTCGCCAGTGTCATTGCGTAAAGTATAGCCGTTAAAAAGCTCTGATTGTTCTACTGAAGTGTTTGTATACCTTGGGCTAAGCAACTCGAACTCTTTTGGCTCTATAATCGACGCTGTATCACACCACCAATCAATACTTTTTTTAACTGCAGTTAATGTACCTTGTAAAACTTGGTTCTTTAACCTTACTTTCCAAAGGTTACCTTCTAAATTAGACTGTAGCCTATAGCCTCTGTAAATTGTAACTGCCATATCAGTGACCCACAGTTTAGTACGTTGCTAAAATTATTCTGAGCTTCCAATTATCTTTTGCTCTGCAATCGTACTATTACCATAACATTTTACCATTTAACGTTAGTTATCATGCATTTTTGATACAGTCTGCAAGGAAATTGTGGAATTTGTGGCCATTGTTCTCGAGCATTTTCGGGAACATAGAGATTGGTGTCATACCCGGAAAGGTGTTGACTTCATTTAAATAAATTTCACCATCTTCAGTTAAGAAAAAGTCGATACGAGATAGATGACGAAGTTTCATCTGTTTAAACACTGTCTCTGACTCTTGCTTTATCGTTGCGATTTGCTCTTGCGTAAGGTTCTTTGCTTCAACTTCCGTTAATGAGTGGCTAGAGCTACTGTATTTTTCATCATAAGAGTAAAACGCACCATCTGGCGCAATTACTTCACCAGGGTTAGTTATATGTAGTTGTCCGTTCATTTCATAAGCTGCAACTTCTAGCTCTCTTGGTTTAACGGACTTTTCTACCAAAACTTGGTCGGAATATCCGAAAGCTGCATTAACCGCATCCGAGAGCGCCTCTTCTTGAGTGACGCTGTAACAACCTACAGATGATCCCTGACGAGCAGCCTTTACGAATACTTTTCCCCACTTTTCAAATGCTTGTTTAGCCTGAGTATGAGCGTGTTCATCATTCTTAGTTAAGAACAGATATGGTGTATTAGGAATACCTAACGCATCGTACCAAAGCTTCGACGTTATTTTGTTGAAACTGTTACTGCTCGCTTCTGGCCCACAACCTAGATAAGGAATGCCTGCAATTTCGAAAAGTGATTGAATATCACCTGTTTCGCCGGGAAAGCCATGAATGCAAGGAACGATGAAGTCGATTGTTTGATTAGCGTTATCAGAACATAAGTGTTTTGTATTGAGATCTAAATAAACCAACTCACCTTGGTCATTAATCCAGCCTTCGTTTTTGATTTCTACGCGCGTAACCTGGATGTTTTCAATAAGCTTTAGTTGTTGTTCAACAAAATTAGCAGACAGTAATGAAATTTCATGCTCCGAAGAGCCACCACCGCATAGCAGAAGAATATTTTTAATCATGAATCAATCGTTCCGAGCCTTACAAAGATACTGGGTATTATGATAACCCTTTGAGCAGTGAGGTACAGTTATTTTACTGTGATAGGATTCGTTCGAGTACGAACTAAACAACTAAAAAGGGAGCACTATGCTCCCTTTTTAGTTCTATCAGTTTAGTTTATTTAGTGTTGGATACGCAGAGCTTTTTATCGAATCAATACTCTTAACAAATGGCTTCAGTTTTTGAAACTGGGCAGGCAATGTTGATATTGCTTGCTGTGCCTCTGCACTAGTTGCGTAATCTCCATATAGGATCGAATACCATTTGGTATTGTTGACTACTTTGTAGTTTTCCCAAATCGGTTGGTCATTTTGCGGTAATTTAGTCGCATACTGAGCGACTTTTGATTCACTGCCAACCGCAGCAACCTGAATCGTGTATCCAAATCGTTGAGCATCCGGTTGTTTGTTAGTCGGCGGTAAGATCTTAACTGGTTTTGCCTGCTCTTCCTGAGGAGCGAGTTTCACGACTTTCTTCTCTTCTGGTTTTACAGGAACTTTGACTATTACTGGCTTAACATCTTTCTCAACCACTGCGTTTTCCGACGCCATTATTGGTTTCGATATTACATCTTGTTTGTAGTCTTCTTGGTAACTCTCTGAGGTGGTATCTGTAACGTAGGTTTCAGATGCACAGGCGGAAAGAAGAAGGGCTAAGCCGATGATTGCGGTCTTTTTCATGAATTAACAAACGCTCTGAATAAATACTACGGCAAATCATGCCGATAGGAAGCTAGATTATCAAGCTTCTAATACAATAATCTTCTGATTTGGTGTGATGAGTAACACAAACTCTACATGCCTCGCACAGTTTTTAGACGTTGTGTATTACGCGAGTATTTTATCTGCAGGTTATTCGTTTATGATTATTGATATCCAGCAGCAAGGCTTAAGGCTTTCCGCATTATTGTGTTAGAGGCAAGGAATCCGCATGAATAAACTACATAAGCTTTTTAAACCTGATTCTGTTGCGGTGGTTGGCGCATCACAAAGGGAGTTACGTGCAGGTCATGTTGTAATGCGTAACTTACTTCAGAGTGGATTTGGTGGCGCGATCATGCCTGTAACACCCAAATACAAAAGTGTATTGGGCGTAATTGCTTATCCAGACATTGCTTCCCTACCCTTCACCCCCGACATTGCGATCCTGTGTACCCAGTCTTCTCGTAATGAGCAACTCCTGAAAGAGTTAGACGAACGAGGCACCCAGTTTGCGATCGTTATTTCTGACGATGCTAAGGTCATTGACGTTTCTTCACTTAACATCCGGGTCCTAGGTTCTAATAGTCTGGGAATCATACTGCCATGGCATAATTTCAACTGCACTTTTTCACCTGTTGCCGCCAAACCCGGTAAGATTGCCTTTATCTCACAATCTGCCGCAGTCTGTACAACCGTTTTAGATTGGGCGAACGATAAAAACATTGGATTTTCTTCATTTATCTCCATAGGTCGCGGACAAGATATCGATTTTGCAGATTTACTCGATCACTTAAGTATGGACGGGCATACAGAAGCTATTTTGCTATATGTCGATTCAATACAAGATGCTCGACGTTTCCTTTCTGCTGCCCGTGCCGCCTCACGAAACCGCCGTATTCTGGTGTTAAAGGCAGGACGTTCAAAAGAAGTGAATGCGATTGAACAACAAGACGGTGGTACTTTAGATATTATCTATGATTCAGCGATTCGCAGGACAGGTATGTTGCGGGTGAGTAATACTCATGAGCTTTTCGCAGCGGTTGAAACCCTTACTCATTCTGTACCACTCCGCGGTGAGCGCCTGGCGATTATTACCAATGGAGGCGGACCTGCGGTAATGGCCGTAGATACATTGATCGAACGCGGTGGTAACTTAGCGAAACTCGATGAAGCATCCACCGAGCAGCTAAAATCCGTACTCCCCCCAAGTTGGCGTGAAGTTAATCCTATCGATCTTTCTGGCGATGCGACTAAAAAAAGATACGCAGATACCGTCAATGCGCTAATGAATAACGACTGTGCCGATGCTATTTTGATTATGCATAGTCCCTCAGCTGTTTCCGACCCGCTTGAAACTGCTCAAGCCGTGATTGAAACAATTAAGTCTCATCCAAGGCAAAAACACTTCAATATTCTGACTAACTGGTCGGGTGAACAAACCTCTCGAGAAGCACGCCTTGCATTTACTAAAGCAGGAATACCAACATATCGGACGCCTGAAAGCGCCGTCGTTGCCTACATGCACCTTGTAGAATACAGACGAAATCAGAAACAATTGATGGAGACACCGACCACGGCAGAACCATTACACTCCGGTAGCGTTGATACCGCAATTGAATGGGCAAACAATCAGTTGCTGGATAAAAAAACAGTATCATTAGATACTCACCAAACAAGCCCGCTTTTTAAATTATTTGGCTTTAACGTACTACCAACTTGGATTGCCTCAGATTCTATAGAAGCAGTGCACATGGCAGAAAACATTGGCTATCCGGTGGCGGTAAAACTTCGCTCACCTGATATTCCGCATAAATCAGATGTTCATGGCGTTGCTTTAAATCTGAGGAACAGTAATGAGGTATCTAACGCTTCGCAGTCTATTTTAGATGCAGTGAAACTCAGTTATCCCTCCGCGAACGTTCATGGCCTATTAGTACAAGGCATGGCTAAGCTCGGTAGCGCCGAAGAGCTTCGGATCAGTATCGTCGTCGACAAGGTTTTTGGGCCGGTCATTTTGCTTGGCCAAGGAGGTTCAGAATGGAACATTTCGCAAGATGCAGTGGCCGCTTTACCTCCTTTAAATATGACACTTGCTCGTTACCTCGTGGTTGTAGCTCTGAAATCCGGCAAGATTCGTTTGCAGAAGCATAGAGACGCATTAGACATTACAGAGCTTTCGAAGTTCTTAGTTCGCATATCACAAATGGCGGTTGAGTTACCTGAAATACAAAGACTGGATATTCATCCAGTGCTAGTGTCAGGTAGTGACCTCACCATTATTGATGCTGATGTTACGTTAGCGAGATATGAAGGCGATGCACAAAAACGTCTGGCTATTCGCCCGTTCCCTGCTGAGTTTGTAGAAACAGTTACTTTACGTGACGGACAACCGGTACTGCTTCGCCCTATTTTACCCGAAGATGAACCACTTCACGCTCAATTTATAAATAGCGTATCAAGAGAAGATCTCTATAAACGATTTTTCTCTGAGGTTGGCGAGTTCAACCATGAAGCTCTGGCTAACTTTACCCAAATTGATTATGACCGCGAAATGGCTTTTGTGGCCGTTGCTTTTGATAGCAACGGACCATCAATCATCGGTGTCGCTCGTGCGCTCATCACACCAGATAACAGCGATGCAGAGTTTGCAATCCTCATCCGTTCAGATTTGAAAGGTAAAGGACTCGGTAAGGTGCTAATGAATAAGATTATTAGCTATTGTAAGGTTAAAGGTACCAAGCAAATCTCGGGAATGACGATGCCAACTAACCGCGGAATGCTAATGCTGGCGCAAAGCCTTGGGTTTGATATCGATGTGCAGTTTGAAGATGGCACTGCCGATATGGTGCTAACTTTGAATTAAGCTAAAAGTTATCTTTATCATATAGTTAACCAAAAATAAGACTATTTTTAATAGTCTTATTGATTCGAGTGACAATGTCACTTAAGTGTCCAGTTCTTTTTCAGATACTGTATGCACCAGGATTTAGCTTCGCCCATGGTGTTTCTTCGCCAAGCAAGAATAATATCCATCGGTAATGGCTCAGTACCTTCGATTTGTTGTAGTTCACCGCTATCAATAAGCGGTTGAGCGATTTGGCTAGGAAGTGTACCAATACCCAACCCTGCTTTTAGCGCATCGACCTTCGCTGTAAAATTGGTCACGGTTAACCTAGGTTGCTTTTGTATAATGTTCATCGAAAGAGCCGGCTGTTCCCTAGCCGTATCAGCAATAGCAATAATGCGATATTTCTCTCTCGCCGCATCATCAAAATCGCCACTACGCTTATGTACATAATGATCGGCCGCAGCAACCCAAAGCATGGCCATTTTCCCAATCTTTTCTGATTTTACTTCTTGCGGAAGTGTATCCAGAGATGGACAAACCAAAAGGTCGGCGCGCCCCATATTTAATGACTCCCAGCTACCCGCCAGTATTTCTTCTTGCAGTCTCACTCTGGTAGAGCTTACTTCAGAAAGTGCATCAACCATCGGGAAGAAGTTTGAAACAGGTATTATTCCATCGAATGCAATCGTGATATCTAACTCCCATCCATTCGCAAGAACGGTGGCATCATTTACCAGCTTTTCACTCGCTTTTAGAATGTCCCTTCCCCTCTCTAAAATGAGCTTACCTGCCTCTGTGAAATGGGCCTTATGACCAGAACGATCAAAGATATTGATATCTAAGTCTTGTTCAATCTTTTGAATTTGATAACTGAGTGAAGAAGGCGCTCGATCTAACTCATTCGCAGCAGCTGCAAAGCTTCCTCTGCGGTCGATTGCATCAAGTATATGAAGTGCTTCTAAAGTGATTGGGCTATGCACGCTAACTCCCTATTACGTGACTTTTGTCACATTGACAGAATTTGAATAGTTTTATCAGAACACCAACAAAATACAATTAATATGTTGATATATAAGGTATTAATTTGAATTTTCAGTAATTCGGTTCATGCTGAACTCATCAATAATGACAATCGTAATGATAGTAATTACCATTTAGATCACTTAATATCGCCGTGTTGTTATTACCTACCACGGATTTAAGGTATTGAAGTCAATGTATAAAAAATCATTATTATCAGTTTCCATTGTACTAGCTCTCACAAATACTGCTCAAGCTCAAGATACTTCTCAGTTCAAAGAAGTTGTCGTTTCTGCAACACGAACTGAGCAAAACATCACTGATGTATCTGCTTCAGTTGAATCAGTGTCATCAAAAGATATTGACCGTACTCTTTCTAAAAACCTTTACGACGCGGTTCAGTACACTCCTGGTGTTGAAGCGACTACCGATGGACGCTTTGGTATCTCAGGATTTAACATTCGAGGCATGGAAGGCGATCGAGTTAAAATCGTTGTAGATGGTGTTCAACAAGCGACACCATTCAATCCGGGTGGCGGTGGTGTACAGGCTATTTATCCAAATGCTATTGAACTCGATACGCTAATCAACATTGAGATTAACAAAGGCCCTTCATCGACACTATATGGGTCAGATGCTATGGCTGGCGTTGTCGTTCTAAAAACAAAAGATCCTTCTGATGTTTTAAAAACTGATGGTGATGAAAACCGCTTCGGCATTAAATCGAGTTACTACTCAGCAGATGAACAATTCAAGAATACCCTAACATGGGCAATGCGCCATGGCGATCTTGAAGCGCTGCTAATCGGTACCTACGCAACAGGCGGTGAACTAAAGACTTATGGCGATGGTGAAGACATTCCTGGTACTGAACGCGGTTTAGAAAACCCTGCGGATAAAGAACTTAACAACGTACTTGCTAAGTTGTACTACCGCTTAAATGACACTAATAAAATCGGTTTTGTATTTGAGCGTTACAATTATCAATACGACGAGGATAATCAGAAAGGTAATTACTCTTTAGGAGGAATGCTAACTTATGACGATTCTCAAAGTAATGACGAAACCACTCGAACTCGTTATGGTGTGAACTATGAGTTTACCCAAGCGAACGTTGCTTTCGACACAATGAAGCTTGATCTGAACTATCAGACAACGGAAACAGTAAACGAAAACTACGCATTCGTATCGAGTGGCATGGCTATGTTCAACTACGGAAACCGTACACGCGTTCGTTCCGCTGAAGATCAAACCATTCAATTTGATGGCCAGTTCGGTAAGGTCATAACACTAGAAAACTCAATTCATGAGCTGACATACGGCGTAAACTACGCACATACTGACTTTGAACTCGACAACGTTGATATCTACCACGACACGAATACCAGCAAGCCAGGATCGACTACAATCCCGGACGCGAAAGTAAACCAGTGGGGTATTTTCTTACAAGACAACGCATTCTTACTCGAAGATACATTAGTCTTAAACGCTGGTATCCGTTATGACTCTTTCGAAGCTGATCCATCTTCCGATGAGGGTTTCACTACTGACCGTAAAAAGAACAGTAACGACGCCTGGACTGGTAAACTGGGTGCGGTGTACCACCTAAACGACAACCTAAGTACGTTCGGTCAAGTCAGCCAAGGATTTAAAGCTCCGACTGTTGAGCAGTTGTATTATGAATACAACACAGGTGCAGAATTTGTTCCAAACTCAGATCTAGAGGCTGAGAAGAGCTTATCCTACGAACTTGGGTTACGCGGTCAATACAACTTTGCAAAATTTGAGCTAACAGGCTTTATCACCCAATACAAAGATTTCATCGATTCACAAGACCTAGATAGTATTGATCCTGACAAAGAGCGTTTTACCATAGTTAACCGTGATGAAGTTGATATCTCTGGTATCGAGTTTAGTTCTACTCTACTGCTAGACGAAAGCTTGTCAGCTCCTAAAGGTCTGTATGCTAAAGCTTCTATTACCTATATGGATAGCGAAGATAAATCGACTGGCGAGGCATTGGAATCTGTCGCCCCACTGTCGTCAGTTCTCGGTTTAGGTTACGATAATCAAGAGCATCAATTTGGTGCACTAGCCTCTGTTAAACTAGCTGCAAAGAAAGACAATTGGGCTGATGAAGATCAAATCGATTCTGCGGGCTATGGCGTTATGGACATTACCGCTTACTACGCACCACTGAAAGATCTTACAATCTCAGCAGGCCTGTTTAACGCATTCGATAAGAAATACTGGACGTATCAAGATGTTCGTGGCTTAGATAGTACTGATAACAAAGACTACTATAGTCAACCAGGTCGCAACTGGGGTGTTTCAGTAGATTACCAATTCTAGGGATTTACCGACAGAAACAACAAAGCCAGCATAATGCTGGCTTTTTTATTAGTTTTCATTTCTAAAAAAGTTAAAGAAAAGTATGAGAAATGAAAAACTTACTGTTGTGCCATCTCTTTTTTCACCATCACAGCAGCTGCGACGATGAACGCGATGATTAAACCTAGCTCCATGAACGACCCCAATAATGAAGATAAATTAACGACCTAAAGTTAAAGTCGAGCATAGTGTAGCAGTTCTATTATTCGTTTCTACCGTTCGTTGCGACCTTTTAACCTCAAATTTACGTTTTTTCCGATTCAGATCAAAAAAGGCGCAATAATGCGCCTTTTTGTTACTATTTTGTAAACTGACTATTCTGAGTCTGGGTAACCTTGAGGGTTGCCTGATTGCCAACGCCACGTGTCAGCTGTCATCTCTTCTAATGTGCGTGAAGCCTTCCAGCCTAGCTCAGTAGTAGCTTTGCATGGGTCTGCCCAACATTCTGCTATATCACCAGGACGACGATCCACCAGCTTGTAAGGAACATCCTTACCACTCGCCTTTTTAAAAGCATCTACCATTTCTAAAACACTGTAACCATTGCCAGTGCCTAAGTTATAAATATGCAGGCCTGCTTTCGTACCAACTCTTTCTAATGCCGCAACATGGCCATCAGACAAATCCATTACGTGAATATAGTCTCGGACGCCCGTTCCATCTTTCGTCGGATAATCGCTACCAAAAACCGAGAGGAACTCACGGCGCCCGACTGCAACTTGAGAAATAAAAGGCATAAGGTTGTTTGGGATGCCCTGAGGGTCTTCTCCGAGTTCACCCGTTGGATGAGAACCTACAGGGTTGAAATAGCGAAGAAGTGTGATACTCCAATCCGGGTTTGCTTTTTGGAAGTCTGTTAAGCACTCTTCTACCATTAACTTACTGCGGCCATATGGATTCGTCGCACTCGTAGGAAAGTCTTCAGTGATCGGTACAGTAGCAGGATCACCGTAAACAGTCGCCGAAGAACTAAATACCAGTGATTTAACCCCGGCATCACGCATGGCATCAACCAGTACCAACGTACCGTTTACGTTATTGTCGTAATACTCAAGTGGTTTCTCGACAGATTCACCAACCGCTTTCAGACCTGCGAAATGAATAACCGCCTCAATATTATTTGATTTCAATGCTTCAACTAGCGCCGCTTTATCACGGATATCGGCCTGAATGAATGTTGGTTTTACGCTACAAACCTTTTCAATTCGCTCTAACACCGTCGGTTTGCTGTTATATAAGTTATCGAAAATGACCGGAGTCATGCCAGCTTCAATCATTTGAATACAAGTGTGGCTTCCGATATACCCCATACCACCTGTAACAAGTACTTTCATTTATTGTTCCCTCTGACGCGAATGTGAATAGTCTAAGCTTTTCATGTAGTAATTTAAACAGTATTACAACTCATATCCCATGAGTATTGCTCGCCCTTTTCCAGATTTCTTCGCCTGATACATCGCCGTATCTGCACTTTTTAATACTCTCTCAGCATCCCTTTCATTCAAACCAACTAATTTCACTCCGATACTTACACCAACATTAAGCGTATCACCTTTATATGAAATTGGTGCAGAAATACTCTCAAGTAACTGCTCTGAGACACGAGTAACGATCGCCTGATTCGCTGGATTAATAAGCATAACAAATTCATCCCCGGCTAACCTTGCAATCAAATCGGTGTGGCGCGTGACAGAGGCCATTCGCTCAGAGACTATTTTGAGCACTGCGTCGCCGGCATCATGGCCATAAGTATCGTTTACCGCTTTAAAGCCATCCAAATCTAAATAAAGTATTGCAAATTCATCACGTACGTAGGCTGATCTTTTGACCAGTTCTTCCAACACCAAATTAAACTTAGAACGATTTGCTAATCCTGTCAGTGAATCATGGTGTGTAAGATATTCTAACCGCTCCATTTCTTTAGCATCTGAGAGATCGGTAAGAACGATGACCGAATCATAGAGCTTGTGGTTCTCGCACTTCAAGATGCGATTCACCTTTGCAAACAAAGGAATTAATTGACCAGAAAGGATTTTTTCAATGACTTCTCCCTGCCAAATACCAAAGTTATCTATGGATTTGATTATACCAGGGAGCATTTTTCGAAGTTTGTGGCTACGAATAGCACTTACAATTGACTGCCCTATTAACTGCTCGGCTTCTACCCCTAAAAGTTTGGTAACTGCTGGATTAACTACGGTGATCAAGCCATTTTCATTAATTACAATCAGTCCATCCTGGCTATTTTCAAAGACTCTTCCTGCAATGCGCTCTCGGCTCATTACCTCTTCAAGTTCTGTAATATCCCTGACTTCGAACAGTAAATGACCTTGTTTTGATAAAAACCTGCTTGTAAGGCTATATTGATGTTTGTTATCAACACTCCTTAATTTGATTTCACTTCGTTCTATTCCTTTATCCAGAATTTGTTTTAGTTCAGTGGGTGCCTTTGTCTTAATAAGATCACATATATTGCTTTGCAGCACCTTATCTCGGTTTCTATCAAACATCTTATAGGTTGCGGAATTACACTGAATGATTGTACCTAGGTTGTCTGTAATGATGAGAGAGTATTGTATGGACTCTATTAGATCTTCAGAAACTGAACTTTTTTGTTTGAGCACCTCGAATGAATGATGGCGCTGCTTTTCTCGCTGAAGAAGCTTAATCATCATCCGATCAAACGAATATATTAACTCGCCAAATTCATCTTTGGCGTGATGACGTATTTGATTATAGTTTGTATGTTCGTGAAGCAGTTCTTGTATAGTCCCATTGAGCTTAAGTAATGGTTTAATAATTATGCGGCCAGTGTAGGCGTACAGAAAAATACTACTAATGATTAGAAGTGCTGCAAGTAGCGCGGTATCTTCCATTAAAGTCTGAGTGTTATGAATGATAGGTTTGCGCACTAGGGTTATACCCAAATTCGCTTCCTTATTACTGCCATAAACGATCGGCTCTACAATATAGAAATAGTTGTTATGCTCATCGTTGTTCGGAGTAAATATTTTATCCGGTTTAATGAACGGCACTTCACCATCACTTTTCTCAAACAAAATTATAGGATTGCTTTCTTGAGTATAGAGTTGGACAGCAGAAACTGTTTCCAGTAATAGCAGTTCATCAACTAATGTCTGTACCTTGAGCTTGTCGTTTGAACTAAGCGCATCTTTAATTGAATGAGAAATACTGTGAATTTCTGCAGTAAGATCACGAGGTGCTGATTGGAGTGATGTGAAACTGAGGTAACCTCGATTGATTGCAAAAGTGACGGCGATAACAACCAAATATGGCCAGATAAGCTTTACTCGTAATGACATATATATCCCAGTTGCCAAACATTAACTGAATAACAGAAGGATCGTTATGCAATCCATCTCTCATTAAGGGAGCCAAGAATAGCATGATGATGATTTGAATCATCACCAACCTCTCGAGAATTAGATTGAAATTGAATGAATTAAGTTAAAATTCGAAACGATTCAAATAAATGAAAAAGTTTTCCTGGTGATTAGGGTCTGTCGAGTAAAAGCTGATACTAATGTTGGAATAATGAACTAAATCACTGAACGTAAGGATGGTTTGCTGCATCGTGGCATCATATCTTGGTTAGAAGCTAAACATATGACATTGAACAAACAACAACTAACATTGAACTGCGACATGGGAGAAAGTTTCGGCTCCTGGAAGATGGGTGCTGATGAAGAAGTAATGTCGCATGTTGATATGGCTAATATCGCCTGTGGTTTTCATGCATCTGACCCTAATGTTATGCACGACACTATCACTTTGGCCAATATGAACGACGTAGAGATCGGAGCGCATCCCGGATATCCAGATTTACAAGGGTTCGGAAGACGCTCATTAAGCATGTCAGGTGATGAAATTACTAACATGATTGTTTATCAGGTGGGTGCTTTACAAGCCCTTTGCCGGGCTCAATACACGGATATCTGTTATATCAAGCCTCATGGTGCTCTTTATAACGACATGATGAAAAGTGACTCGGTTTTTCGTGCCGTCGTAAAGGCCGCTGCTTTGTTTAAAGTTCCGTTGATGATTCTCGCTTCCCAGGAAAATGAAAAGTATCTCGAAATCGCAGACGATTATGACGTACCGTTGTTGTTCGAAGCGTTTGCAGACAGATTGTATCAGGATGATGGCATGCTGACACCAAGAACACAGCCTAATGCTGTGCTAAAAACAGAGCATGAGATCCTTGAGCAAGTGAGGAAACTTGCAGAGTCAGGTCGCGTGAGAACAGCTTCAGGACAGTACATTCTTCTTGAAGCAGATACTATTTGTGTACATGGGGATAACGACGAGTCCATAGCCTTGATAAAGAAAATCCGCCAAAGCCTTTATGCTGGAGGAAATTAATGGATCAGGAAAAGTTTAATATTTCATTCGTTTCAGAATGCAGCGTTTTCGTAAAATTTGAAGATACGGTACCAGAAACCCACATTGGCGAGCTGGCACATCAAATAAGAGAACAGCTTACCAGTGCTGTTATGAACGTGATTCCATCTTACCGGACAATCTTAATAGATTACCTGCCGTTTGTAATAGACGACTCTAACCTCGTCGACGGATTAAACCAAATCATCACGCAGTTCAGTCCTGATACACAAAATTTCCCTCAGCCAAAAAGTATCTCTATCCCTGTTTACTATTCAGAAGAAACGGCCTTAGACTTATCGCGATTTACAGACAATGGTTTGTCTCTGCAAGATATCATCAACTTACATACCCAAACGGAATACACCGTTTCTGCTATAGGATTTGCCCCAGGGTTTGCCTTTCTCTCCGACGTATCAGACGAGTTAATCATGCCAAGGCTTACGACACCAAGAACCAGTGTTCCCGCAGGCAGTGTCGGTATAGCGGATAGTAAAACAGCAGTCTACCCGTCAGATAGCCCTGCTGGATGGAATATTATCGGACGAAGCCCTGTGGCACTATTTTCTGATACCCCACCATTTATCCCTTTTGAGGTCGGTGACAGCGTGACGTTTGTGTCTATTTCAAAACAAGAGTTTATTGAATTAGGAGGCACTTTATGAGCGACGCAGGGTTATTAGTCGAAAAACCGGGTCCACTTTCACTGATACAAGACTTTGGTCGCTTTGGCTTAGGACACATCGGCATTACCCAAGGAGGGCCAGTTGATAGCTACGCATATAACTGGGCAAATTATCTTCTGGGCAATCCCGTTAACTGCTCTACTATAGAGATCACATTAGGTAATGCGAGTTTCGTCGCACTCCATAATTGCCATCTCGCAATCTGTGGCGGTGATTTAAATGCAACGGTTGATGGCGACCGTATTTCAAATTGGTCTGACTTTAATCTGAAGAAAGGACAACAACTTCGTTTTGGTATGCCTAAAAACGGACTACGTGCATATCTTGCAGTAAAAGGCGGGTTCGGCATCTCGGAACATCTTGGTAGCGCTTCTACCGTCACGCGTGAATCACTTGGTGGGCTTGATGCAAAAGGAAGCCCAATAAAATCAGGCGATATTCTGCCATTTGCCCCCCATCAACTCTCAAAACATAAACCGCGGCAGATAACCTTCCGTTTTAAGCCTGATTACAATTTACCGGTCAAGCTACGTGTAATTGAAAGCTACCAGAACGAGGATTTCGACGACAAAGTCTTAGAGACGTTTTACTCCAGCGAGTTTACTATCTCTCCGGACTCGAATCGTATGGGCTATCGCTTGGAAGGCAATATCATACAACCACCCTATAATGGTGTGCTCTCTGAGGGTATTGCACTCGGGGCCATTCAAATCCCAGATGACGGGAATCCTATCGTACTGTTAAACGATCATCAGACGATTGGCGGATATCCAAAAATAGGTTGCGTAGCAAGAATAGATTTACCAAGACTCGCGCAAGCAAAGCCCGGACAAAAAGTCGAGTTTGTTAAAGGTGACAGGTGGAAACTGCAAGACTTGTGGTGTCAATGGGCTCAGTTTTTCGGATACTAAGCCCATTCATCCTCAGTCGAAAAAGTTACATGCCGTAACGTTCCGCTAAGGATTTAGGATAGTCTCGCTCTTGGGTAAGCTGTAATGCGTATTGCTCGACTTCCTTTTCTGTCCAGTGCACCGTAACCGGGTGTTGTAGCTCGACATTACGCAGCGGCTCAATCTCAAACCAATGCTGCAGTATTTTTTGTGCGGCTAGTAATGTTGAAGATGCTTTTACGATTTCAATTCGGGCATAGTTATTGTCTTCGAAAGTAACATCTGCCGCTCTTAATACCGGATCACTGCCCGGGATCTGCTGGGCACCGAATAACGCTTTACCGCCTTTAATAGCAGAGCTGTAATCAGGAATAAATTGTGCCATATGCTGAATGGCATTATTGGTTCTCTCTTCCAGAGCTGCTTCTTTCCATCCAGAACGTATTTTCGAGAGTAAAAGTCCCGGAAGCTCTGGTTGTGCAGATTCCTTAGTGCTTGCAACCAGTCCATCATCAAATAAGGTAATACCTTTTGTCATACCGTGAAGCTGGAAATAACCATCACCGTATGGCGTTAGCTGCGCCATTCCCTTATCAGTACCGCGAGGACCATGAAAAATGACTTCCGGCCATTGTTGGTAACACTCTTGCCAATGTGTAACGTAAGCTGCCTTAAACTCTACCAAACGGTCTCGTTTAGCGCCGACAGCATTATCAACAGAGCCAGTTTCGAAGCCGCAAGCATTGACTAGGTAATCACCTGTTAAGGTTTGGGCAGTTCCGTTATGATCGTAAGTTAGTAACCAGTGGTCGCCCTTCCAATCCGCCTGTTTCAGTTCAGCTTGAGTGAATACATTCACATTAGGTAAATGCGATAGCGTCAGGTTTGCGATTGCAGCAAGACGGAAAACACTCCAACCATATTCTTGTACCGCCACAACAGGATATTTTAACTCGTCTAAGTCAGCGTGCTGTGCAAACGGAATACACCAGTCATCAAAAGTAACAGGCTGTTCAGGCTGGTTCTGCTTGGCAAGTTCCAGCAACTCTTCTTTTGAGTACAACTTATAGTACTCGCCTGGTTCGCCCAATACTTTATTACTTTCGTCTTTATCTACCAGAGACTGGTATGCGCTTTTTATGACCTCAAGACGAGGAATAAGCGTCTCTGGGTCTCCACCGTCTGAGTGCGGCACAGCGATAACGGTCGGACGAATATTCAGTGAACTCGGGTATAAACGAATGGTATCGATAGATTGAGAAAGCAAGTCTAAACATTGTTGCTCTGATATTTCTCGGTATAAGTTTCCGCCCGCGTGCAGATGACAGATTGGCGGACCGTTCACCAAAGACAGACCTTTCTCGATAACAGAGACTTGAAAACCGAGTTCTGCAAAATGTATTGCTGCTGTTGCACCGGCGACTCCGCCGCCAACGACTACGATGTGTTTTTGTTTATAACTTGGAAACTCAGACGTCATTGCTTCTCGGAAAATTTTATAAAGGGAATTCTTAACTATCCGCCAATTCTACTCGTCTTTGACCTTGATTAAAATCACAAAAAGTTCATGGGCTTGTACTGTCGTCAAAACTTGTTTTTTTCAAGAAAAAAATTGAAAAAAAATTGAAAAAAGTACTTGACGACGTTATGAATGAAAGCGAATTTTACGCTGATGTGAATAAGATATTTACCCCAACACCCACGACGTAAAGGTTACAGAAATACCTTCCTTTTTCACTTCTCAGTTATCCCAAAAGTTATCCACTGTTTTTGTGGATAACTAACATAAAAGTGTAATTGATTTCTTACAACTCTTTCAGAACTATACCGATTAAGTGTTTATTGGTGTTAACAATCTTTTTAGCAAACTCATTACTACAAGTGCCAGAGTAACAAAGGTAGCCAGCGGTAAAGCTATCCACAATTCAGGGTGAATTCGTGTATCGAGATCCAACCCAAAAGTCATCAACGCAGCAACGCACAGTTCTGATGCTAACACCGCAACGCTACTTGCAATTAACGCCATTACGCCATACTCAGCCCACAAGGTAGTATTAATTCTTTTTTTACTCGACCCTAAAGTACGATACAACCGAATTTCCTGTTGACGCTGGGACAAGCTCAAACGTAAAAGCGTAAAAATGAGCAATAAGCCAGCCACTACGCCCAAGAGCGCTAGAATGGTAATTGCCGACACAATTTGTTCGAGTAGAGCCTGTATTTTCTGTCCCATTGTGCGAATGTCTAAGACAGAAACCGTAGGGTGCGCGCGAGACATCTTGGTCAGTAATTCTTGGTTCTCTTCGTTTATCCGGTAGCTAATAAGATATGAGCCAGGCAAGCTTTCTACCACATCAGAGGAGAAGATGAAGTAAAAGTTAGGCTTCATATCCCGCCACTCTACATGACGAATACTGTCGACAACGGCATCAAAGTTCTGACTGTTGATAACAAAGCGTAATTTGTCACCAAGCTTTATACCCAAGTCTCTGGCAACATCCGATTCTACTGAGACACTTCCTTTATTTTTCCACTCACCGTCAAGGACATCATTGTAATCTGGCAGGCTGTCTCCCCATGTCAGGTTAAGCTCGCGTCGGATAGCGTCCGAGCCTTCTCCCTCATGATCAACATCTTTCACGTTTTGACCGTTAATTTCGGCCAGACGGCCACGAATTATCGGAAACGCCTGTGACCGCGTAACACCGTTCTTATCTAGTGTTGTCAAATAGTTGTCTAGTTCAAATTCTGAAATGTTCAGTGCAAACACATTTGGGGCATCTTCCGGTAAGGTTCTTTCCCAGTCGGCAAGAATATCACTGCGTACTAACCAGATAATGGACAGCAACATCAGAGAAAGCGATAAAGCACCAAATTGTAACCCGCTGGTGACGGGTGTCCTGTTGATCCGGCTAAGTGCCAGTTTCATCGCAGGATGTGTTGAAAAACGTGCTAGCAGTTTTGTCAACGTGACGCTCACTGCAGCTAAGACAATGAACAATATTGCGATACCTATGAGCACAATCCAGACCAGAGTGTTATTTGCGTACAAAGCCAACAATGGAATTACGGGAACGAGTACCAATAACATTCTTTTCCATGAACGTTGGGCCTTACCTTGCTGAAGTACTTCAAGAGCAGGCGTTTTTATAAGACCGAGTAGCGGTATACCAAGCGCGGGGACGGTTATCAGCACTGCCGACGCAAAAGCAATAAAAAATGGCATGACCCCGAAACTAGGAAGCGGGTCGGGCAAAAGGTCTTTCAATGGAATACGTAGCAGGTATTCAAGCCCGCTTCCTAACAGCAAGCCAACGATACTTGCACTTAAGAGCAAGATAGCCACCTGAATAAACAGCCACTTTTCGATCCAGCGACGACTCGCCCCCAGGCTTTTTAGCATCGCAATGGTTTGAGTACGACTGTTCACATAGTTCTGACAGGTAAGCACCAGGGTTGTAGAGGCCATGATGATGACAATCGCCACAGTCAAAGATAAATACTGTGTCGTTCTTTCGAATATTTCATTGCTGCGGCTTGCACTGTCTTGAGTGCGCCAGCGATCACTCGGCGTTAATTCAGTTGTTTCTTGCAGTTGTTTTAACGTTTTATCGTCTGCCTTCAAAAACAAACGGTATTGCACCCTGCTACCAACTTGAATAGCTCCGGTTTTAGGGACATCACTTTGGTGTATATAAGCCGAAGGCATTTGCTGGAAAGGGTTGAAGCTTAAACCTGGTTCTAGTAACACCGCTCCGGTAACCGTAAAGTCGGCGTCACCAACAGTTACAACGTCACCCTTAGATACATCTAACTGAGCCATAATACGTTCGTCTAGCCACAGCTGCCCTGCTTTTACTCGACCAGAAGGATTACCCTCTAATACTAAGTCCCCCATTAGTGGATACTGATTATCTACGGCACGCACCGATATTAACTGCATGCCTTGTTCACTAAATGCCATAGTGGGAAAACGCGTCATCACCGACCGCTCAAACTCCTCTGTCGATGTTAACAACGCTTCTGGGATAGGGTTAGCTGAAACAAACACAGCATCGGCAGTTAAAGCATCTTTCCCCTGTTTAACGATCACCTGCTCCATACGAGATGCCAGAGCAGATAAGGCAAAGATACTTGCGATAACAAGAACGAGAGCGACACTGATAGGCCAAAGACTACCCTGCCTTATTTCCCCGAGGCTCCAGCGAATCAAACTTTTATTCGGAGAATGCTTCTCTGCCACTCGCTGATCTTCTGCACTTTGTTCACTTGAAGATATTACAGACATTACACGTCCTCCTTAAGCTCACCCGCCTCCATGCGATAAACCCGGTCACATCGTTCCGCCAAGTGGCTATCATGGGTGACTAAGATCAGCGTAGTACCGTGCTGTTCGTTAAGCTCAAACAATAACTCTATTACTTTGTCTGCGGTCTGGTGATCGAGGTTTCCCGTCGGTTCATCAGCAAACAGCAGTTCAGGCTGAGTCATGAAAGCACGGGCCAGTGCGACACGCTGCTGTTCTCCACCAGAGAGTTGGCTTGGTAAGTGCTCCAGACGCTTTTCTAACCCAACAGCTTTTAACAACTCAGAAGCCCTCGCTTCGTTTTCAGCTTCTCCACGCAACAGACATGGCAACGTAACATTACGTAATGCGGTCAGGCTTGGTATAAGTAAAAAGCTCTGAAAAACAAACCCCAGAGACTCAGCACGAATTTTTGCCCGCGCTTCATCGTCTAATTTGGAGAGTTCGTTACCAAGTAGCGTAATTTCGCCTGACGTCGGCGTATCAAGGCCAGCTAACAATGTCATAAGCGTCGATTTACCTGCCCCAGAGGTGCCAACTATCGCTATTTTTTCGCCTTTCCTGATGTCAATATTTACATTTTTAAGGATTGTTAAACGCTCGTTATTAGTAGACACTTGTTTAGAAACTAAATTTGCTTGAACAATAGGTGCTTTGAGTACAGGTGTTTGCATGATTCGATTACTTTCCTTAGTTTTCTTTTTTTTGTCTTTCTATTACCGCACACGCGAACGAAAAACTTCTGGTCTTGGGTGACAGCCTGAGTGCTGGTTATAACATGCCAATTGAGAACAGTTGGCCTAGCTTACTCCCGGACGTGCTTTTAGAACACGGTCAAAATGTAACAGTTATTAATGGTAGTATCTCAGGAGATACTACTGGCAACGGTTTAGCCCGTCTTCCGCAGTTACTTGAACAACATTCTCCGGATATCGTCCTGATTGAACTGGGTGCAAATGACGGCCTGCGCGGATTTCCTCCTAAACTTATTACGGCTAACCTGTCAAAAATGATTACTATGATTAAAGATTTCGGGGCGGAAGCTATTGTGATGCAAATCCGAGTCCCGCCTAACTATGGTAAGCGTTACAGTGACATGTTTTACGATATATACCCGAAACTGGCTGACCATCAGCAGATACAATTAATGCCCTTTTTTCTCGAGCATCTGGTCACAAAACCCGACTGGATTATGCCTGATGGTCTTCACCCAAAACCAGAAGCTCAGCCATGGATTGCCGATTTTGTCGCCCAGGAATTAATTAAATATCCCTACTTTTAATGGTCTAGCTCAATAAGTGGCATCTTACTTTACGTTACTCTAGTTGAGATTTCATTCATCGAGGTTAGATAACAACATGCGAATAGAACCTTTAATTCAAGGTGTTGTTGCTCGTTCTGCGCATCCACACGGGTGTCATGCATCAATAAAAGAGCAAATAGAATACGTAAAACAAGCACCACAGATCAAAGAAGGCCCAAAACGGGTTTTGATTATTGGCGCATCCTCAGGATTTGGATTAGCGGCTCGTATTGCCCTTACCTTTGGTGGCGCGAACGCTGATACTATCGGGGTCTCTTTTGAACACAGTCCTTCTGAAAAAGGGGTTGGCAGCGCCGGTTGGTATAATAATATCTTTTTCAAGCAAGAAGCGACTCGCGTTGGCCGTACTGCAGTTAATATTGTCGGTGATGCATTTTCAGATTCGGTCCGCACCGAAGTCATCGAAGCGATAGAAACCTATTTCGAAGGTGAAGTAGACTTAGTGATCTACAGTCTGGCTACGGGGGTTCGTCCAAAACCAAACAGAGACGAATACTGGCGTAGTGTGATTAAACCAATAGGTGAATCAGTCACAGGCGCTTCTATCATGCTGGAAAACGACCAGTGGGTAGAGAGCACGCTCCAACCTGCAACGGAAGAAGAAGCGGAAGCAACCATCAGAGTAATGGGTGGTGAAGACTGGGAAAGCTGGATTGATACCTTGATCAACGCAGAGTCTCTTGCCGAAGGTTGCCAAACTATCGCGTTTTCGTATATGGGACCAGAGCTTACCCACCCTATTTATTTAGACGGTACTCTAGGTCGTGCGAAGATAGATTTACACCAAACTAGTCATGCGTTAAATCTTAAGATGGCCAATTTCGGTGGTGGTGCTTATGCGACCGTATGTAAAGCATTAGTCACTAAGGCGAGTGTTTTCATTCCAGGATTGTCTCCATACCTTCTGGCACTTTACCGTGTTATGAAGGAAAAAGGCACGCATGAGCGCTGTATCGAACAAATGCAACGTTTGTTCACGACAAAACTGTACACAGGCTCTAAGGTACCGCTGGATGGTGAGAGACTCATCCGTATCGACGATCTTGAGCTTGACCCAGCAGTACAGCAAGAAGTGAAGCAACTTGTTGAGCAGATGAACGGTGATAACTTCAAACAGATCGGCGATTACCAGGGTTTCAAAGAGGAATTTATGAAACTCAACGGCTTTGATTTTGAGAACGTCGATTACTCACAAGAATTTTCTATCGAAGAATTGAAGTTATTGGAGCCTTAACGCCAATCTAAACGTCCCACTTATGAGATAGTTTGAATCTATTAAGAGTCCTGAATCGTTTTCAGGACTTTTTTTTTGTTTCGCTCTGACCTCCTCCTATACTTAACGAGTATAAATAATGAAATAAAGCATCAGTTCACAGGATGTGAATCTACGGTAAAGGATGGCCTCATGGGGAAACTTCAAACCCTAAACTATAAAATCCCTGACTCTATGCAAAAAAGCTGGCAGGACATTGTCAATTTGCTCGCACAAATCGGCGAAGTGCCTGCTGCGCTCATCATACGCGCCCACCACGATCATCTAGAAGTTAATACTTCTAGTGACACAATTGATAATCCGTTTAAACCCGGCGATAAAGAAAACATTGGAAATGGCTTGTATTGTGAACATGTTATTCGCAGTAAACGGGGGCTGATTGTACCAAACGCGTCATCTGATAAATCGTGGCGTGACAATCCAGATGTAAAACTTGGCTTTATTTCATACTCTGGTCTTCCACTTTTCTGGCCAAATGGTGACACTTTTGGAACCATCTGTATGCTCGACAGACAAGCGAATGACTTCAATCAGACTTTTCGGCAACTGTTAGTAACGTTTAAAGACTCTATCGAAGCTCAACTCGCCGTTGTCTTTCAGCAGTACAAGTTATTGCGGAAAAACCACGAACTGCAAAATCGTGTTGAAAACCGCACTACCGACCTCGCCCAACTTAGCTTTTCACTCACCAAAGAAATTGACCGCAGAAAAGCTGCAGAAAAACAAGTCAATTATCAAAAAACACACGACCAAGGCACGGGATTTTTAAACCGCTCTGCTCTGGAGAATGTCGTTGAAAATGCAATACAATCTCTTGATGGCCATAAGCAATCGCTCATCGTTATAAATATTGGTTTCAGTAACGCGCGGAGTATACAGACTCGATTTGGCTTTGAAGCATTTGATGAAGTTCTTAAAGAATTCCATGACCGACTCGTTCAACAAGAATACGAACTTGTTACTGGTAGGCCTAGCTCAAATGATTTGGTGCTATTAATCGGTGGTGACGACGCGGATGACAAGTTAGAAAAATTGCTTGAAGAGATTACCGATATCAGCTTGGGTGATTTTTACATTAATACTACGAAAATTCATCTGCACTCTTATATTGGCGTCGTTAAAGCAAATCGAAACAGTGATGCAAAGCAACTCCTACAAAACGCTTGCTATGCCATGTTGCTCTGTAAGGAGTCCGGAGAGTCATATCGTTACTTTTTTGAGAATCAATCCAACGAACTCAACAACCATAATGAGTTGGAAGGATATTTACTGCAGGCAGTTCGCAATGACGACCTGATGCTCTATTTTCAACCTAAAGTGCACCCCCACACTCACAAATGGTCCGGAACAGAAGCGCTGCTTCGCTGGCGGCACCCCGTTTTAGGCGACGTATCCAATGAAGCATTGATTAGAATGGCGGAGCAGAACGGGCTAATATTTGAGGTTGGTTTATTTGTTCTTCGCAAAGCGATATCAAAGGCCAAGCAATGGTCAGAGCTCGTTAATAATTTCAAAGTTGCCGTTAACGTCTCCCCGATTCAACTGCAAAATGTGAATTTCGCTGAACAGGTTAGCTACCTGTTAGAAACCTTTCATCTTCCTGCCCAGTTATTAGAACTGGAAATTACAGAAAGTGCCTTAATCGCCAATGAGCTTGTCGCTTTAACAACGCTAAATAAGCTACATCAACTCGGTGTTACGCTGTCACTTGATGACTTTGGTACTGGCTTTGCGTCGTTTAGCTATTTGAAAAAATACCCGTTCGACGCCATAAAAATAGACAAGAGTTTTATTCAGCAACTGGAAAACTCAGACAATGACCGAGCTATCATTAGTTCAATCATACAGATAGCAAAAAAACTGGATTTACAAGTTGTAGCTGAAGGCGTTGAATCAGCATCCCAAGAGCGTTTTTTAGTTCAGGAAGGCTGCGACCTATTACAAGGATTCCTTTACGGAAAGCCTTTGCCTGGTAATGAGTTCGAACAAGGTTTACTTAATCAGCGTCCATTGGGTGGGCAGCTATTAAATTCACCTGAGCTCTTACCTAAATAAACATTGTCACTGGTGTTGGCCTAGTTATGTACGGTATTAAAAGCAAATGGCTATACTGCTTTACTCTCTCGACTGTGATTCCTATAATCGCCGCCCGCTTCTATTAAAAAGGCCAATATTTTCATGGATCAGCTAACTGCCGCCCTTAAGAAAATCGAAAAGCAGAACTACCGTGCTTACCAGACAATTAAAGGTCAGTATGACTTTAATGATTTCACACTGTTTATCGATCATGTTCAAGGCGACCCTTACGCATCAGCCTCTCGCCTAAGAGCGACCAGAGCATGGTCTTTAACGGGGCTTGAGTGGCTGAAAGATGAATCCCCGGCTTTCCAACGTGCGGCACGAGATTTTATTGCTCGTAGTTTTGAGCAGTTTGCCAAGCAGGAAAACTCGGTTTCAATTGCGCTTAGCGGACAAACGGTATTGGATAATACCGCCGTTCTCTTTACCGAAGAAGGCATCGAGCTACGCTTTAGAGTCAATCTTCCTGCAGAAGGTCGCTCCGTACTCGGCAAGAAAGCCAACAACATACTGACCTTCTATTTACCTAAGTTCATTCGTCGTGCAACGCTGGAACGAGAACTGGATAAAGAAGCGATGTTGAAGCACTGTCAGGTGATCGAAGATCAAGATGCACTTAGAGGCCAATTAGAAGCAAACAACTTAGTGGCATTCGTGGCGAACGGAAGTATTCTTCCTCGTATCGCGGGTAACTGTGATTTACCAATGAAAGACGCGGTTGAGTTTAAAGCACCAGCATCTCTTCAAGTCACTTTGCACGCCCCAAATAAGGGATACGTCAGTGGGCTAGGAATTCCAAAAGGTATCTCGTTGATCGTTGGTGGTGGTTTCCATGGTAAATCAACACTATTAAACGCGATCGAACGTTCTATCTATGATCACATCCCGGGAGATGGTCGCGAATATGTTGTTACTGACAACAAAGCGATCAAGATTCGAGCTGAAGATGGCCGCTGTGTTCATCACCTGAACTTATCGAATTACATCAATCATCTTCCTATGGGGAAAGATACTGCTGACTTTACGACTCAGGATGCATCCGGATCCACTTCTCAGGCGGCATGGTTGCAAGAGTCTATTGAAGCAGGCGCAACCTCTCTGCTTATTGACGAAGATACGTCTGCAACAAACTTTATGATTCGTGACGAGCGTATGCAGGCACTTGTTGCAAAAGGGGATGAGCCAATCACACCTCTTGTCGATCGTATCGGACAACTTCGTGATGAACTGGATATCTCAACCATCATTGTTATGGGCGGCTCTGGTGACTATCTTGACGTCGCTGACACCGTTATCCAAATGCATGACTACCAGGCAGTTGATGTGACGGAAAAAGCCAAACAGGTTATCGCCCAGCATCCTACTCAGCGACATAACGAGTCTGAAGAGGCACTGAAAACATTCCGTCCTCGAGCGCTAAATCGTGTCGCTTTGATGAACATACTTACCGACGGCAAGTTCCGCATAAATGCCAAAGGAAAAGACTCTCTGCGCTTCGGAAAAGAGTTTACTGATCTGGGAGCCCTGGAACAGTTGGAATCCGCAGATGAAGTCAATACCATAGGATGGCTATGGTTCCAGTTAGCACAACTTCCTGGTTGGTGTAACAATCCAGCGAAAGAGATCGAAGAAATGCTGGACGGCGAGTGGCATGCACCTTTACCAAAACAAGGTGACCTGGCTAAACCTCGTACTTTGGATGTGATGGCGGCGCTTAACCGTATGCGTAAATCTCAGTTCAAACCATCGCATTAAGTATTTAATACGTTGTTGTATCAAGGCAGCCTTTATAGGCTGCCTTTTTTATACCAATCACAGTAAATAAGTGTTCAGTAATAGCGTAGGAAAAATACTTGAGAACCAGGCAAACATTTTAGATAAGTAGTTATTCTACAATTAACTCACTTTGAAACGAAAAGTTAACGCAGTTATCGAGTATTTTAACAAGCTAGAATGACCAGTTATTTACTACGATTGGTATTAGTTTCGAAGCACGTTCCACGCTTCACAAAGCACCCTAAAACGTTCTGTGTTACCATTTTCGCGATCAGGATGCCAACGTAAAGCCAGTTTACGCCATTGCTTTCTGATTTCTCCGCGCGTTGCAGAGCTATCTAATTCAAAAAGAGCTAACGCTCTGGGCCTGTCTATTTCAGATGTAAAGTTTCCACCAATATAACGCTGGTAAGTTTGCCAAAACTCATTAAGCAACCTTTTCACCTCGTCTGCATTTGCTTCATAGTGACTCCAGTCTAAATAGTACTCGCGTAAAGGTTCGCTGACATCTATACCGTTACGTGGTAACCCATTCGGTTTTATAAGTGTAATGTTCATTGCATCGACGCTCAGCCAATGCTCCGGATAAACCGCCTCCTGCAGTTGGTATAATGCGTTCATGATAAGAAAGTTTCTCTTAAATAGGTCTTTCTCTGGAATCGCGTCAAATTGGTGTATATAGCCTTGCTCTCCTAGCTGACTCGCTAAAGTATGAACTTTCCAGCCTGTTGGTTGGGCTCTGAGGATTTCCAATATTGGCCAGACGAGAGGGTTTTCGATTTCATCACTTTTACACATAGCTCCTGACTGCGCCATTCACACTACCACCTATTTCTCAAACAACAATGACTGATAACTTCTACCATAAACCAAAAAAGGCCGATAGCGTAAAGCATCGGCCTTTGAACGAGGGCTAAATTTTTAGATTACGCCAAGTTCACGCAAACGTTCCATTAAATAGCTATGTGCAGTATAACGCTCTGAAAGAACTACATCCGGTTTTGGATGTAAGAACAGCGGCAGAGAAATACGTGACTTCTCCTGACGCCCACCAGTCGGGTTAATGACTCTGTGCGTAGTTGATGGGAAATAACCGCCTGATGCCTCTTGCAACATGTCACCAATATTGATGATCAAGTTGCCGAAATCACATGGTACATCAATCCACTCACCGTCTCTGCCCTTAACCTGTAAACCTGGCTCGTTAGCCGCTGGTAGCACAGTCAATAAGTTGATGTCTTCATGGGCGGCAGCGCGAATTGCTCCTGGTTCTTCTTCACCTGTCATTGGCGGGTAATGCAGAACACGAAGCAGAGTTTTCTGACTGTTATTGATCATTTCTGACAAAGCGATAGAAAACTTTTCCTGAACCTCTATTGGCGCATGTTGTTCAACCCAGCCTAACAACTCTTGAGCAAATGTATTTGCTCGTTCGTAGTATTCAAGGATCTCTGCTTTCAGTTGCTCTGGGATCTGTCCCCAAGGGTAAACATGAAAGTATTCCTTAATATCTTTCACGCTGTGCCCTTTTGCCACTTCAGATACTGAAGGAGGAAAGTAACCGTCTTGCGTATCTACATTAAAGTGAAATTCGTTTTTCTTCTCTGAGTAGAAAAACTCTTGCCAGTTTTTATAAATTGATTCCACCAGCTCTTTGGGAATCGGATGGTTCTTCAGAACACCAAACCCAGTTTCACGGAGCGATGCAACAAACTGCTGGGCAGCATCATCAGCAAGGTAATCGACAGTTTCCAGTTTCATGACTTTACTTCTTTTTTATTAGAATGAGCGTGGGATTCTATGGACGGACATGTTGTAAATCAAACTTTAATGAAATGTGTACGCCATAATGGTTTAATGTTGAGCATTATGTTCATTATTCAACACTAATAGTTATCATTAGTTTCAAAAAACAAACAATTGCACGGCGTTCAATTAAGTGCAATGATGTTTATCTCTAGTTGAACAACACATCCTAGTTCGAATTTTCGTAACAAGTTAAATTTCAGTAAGAAACTAATTGAAGGATCGAATACATTGATGAAAAGTACTTCTACTCTGTTAGGTCTGACGATCTTTTATGCCGTCGTTTTCTTGTTCTCAGCCCTGGAACCAAACTCTAGAGCGGTTTGGTTTGCTGAGATCTTCCCTGCAATTGGTATCCTTATATCGATATGGATCATTTCAAATCGATATCAGTTCAGCAACACCGCTTACGTTCTCATGTTTGTCTGGCTCTGCCTGCATACCATTGGAGCAAAATATACCTTTGCCGACGTTCCCTTTGACTGGTTCAACGACTTGATTGGTTCTGAACGGAACAATTTTGATCGGGTGGCGCACTTCGCAATCGGCTTATACGCCTACCCAATTGCAGAGTATCTGATTGGTAAAAAGAAATTTAACGTTAAGTTTTCCTGCTGGTTTGCTTTATTTGCCATTATGGCGCTAGCCGCAAGCTATGAGATCATTGAATGGTGGTATGCGGCACTCGCTGGTGGCGATGAAGGAATCGCATTTCTGGGCTCCCAGGGTGATATATGGGACGCCCAGAAAGACATGCTATGTGATACTACAGGGGCAATCGTGTCTCTGCTTTTAATGTCGGCTCAACGTCGACTCGCGAATCCATTCTAAATACGGATTAAACCCGTCCACTATTGGAACTTGCACGATTTGAGGGACTTCATAATCGTGCAATTCCTCAATTTTTTCTTCTACTAACTCGTAAAGGTCACGACGCGTCTTAATGACCAAAAGCCACTCAGAGTCATTACAGATTTCCCCTTTCCAGACATAGTGACTGTCGATTTGCATTGTCTGAATACATGCCGCCAACTTTGCATCTAAAAGCCCCTTAATGATCTTATCTCGGTTCTTTTCATTACCAGTGGTACTTAACACTACACAGTAATCTTTCCTTTTCGCCATTATTTCCCCCTACTTCATGGTTACTTTACCGCCAATCATCTTATAAGCGGGCGTTCCTCTGACTAACGTTTCTCTCGCAAACTCCTGGTTGCATTCGGGACACATACAAGGCGTCTGGGTGAAGTCATCTACGATTCGCTCTTTAAAACATTTGACCAGCGCACCTTTGCCACCTTTACGATATTTAAACAGTTGGGTTTTACATTTAGCACAATAGATCCCGACGGTTTTCGTCGGCTGTTTTTTATTCGGTTTCGCCATTTTTAATATCAGGTTTTACCCATACGTTACTGAAATCGAACCAACCCAATGCATTACATTTCGCATTTTGTAATGCACCACTGTGATCTTTGTTTACGCCGAGCCAGCAATGAAACATCGGAATCACCTGGCAACTTTTTACTAATTGTCGTCCTAACTCTCGTGCAGGAAACTCTGGATATGCTCCGGCACGCCACTGATCGACAAGCGCTGCCCATTCGGAAAAGTCATGACCAGAGCTAAATGTCTCGATATCACTATAGTCTAGTAACCAACCGGCAAGAGCATCATTTCTGTTCGTTGCAATGCCCATCGCTTTTACCCAGATATCTACTTCGGAAGGCTCAGGCGGTTGGTTGTCATATCGAATGAACTCGACCTCTACGTCATGGGGTTTCAAGAGATTTTTAATCGCTTTAGCGATGACCGGAAACATCGGATGTTTCTTCTGGTATGCCACGGATAAAGTCTTGCCTTGTTGCGGGACAACACCAGTCTGCGTTGGTCTCAAATCAATCCAGCCAGGTTTGATACCAAAGGCCTGCAAAACGCCAAGCTCTATTAACTTATCTTGTGGTACATGAGCGTATATCTGATGACTGTTGAGCGTTTGACTAAGAAATTCTGCCCAGCGAGGATCTTTGGCAATACCTGTATTTTTGTTTAGTAACAAGAAGGTACAACCAGGATCGAGCTCAACTTCGTCAGACGAAGCATGTTTATCCATTTGAGGTTTAGACAGGCTTGGATAAACCATCGATGAATAGGCTTCATCAATCACCCATACTTCTACCTGATCCAATAACGGTCTGAATCCGAAATAACCATCAAACGCCGTTAATATAAGGCGTTTTTCATCATTCATCTTAACCTGAAAAGGACCGGTACCAATCGGCATTGTATCGAACTCTTCTGAGCGTGACGCTTTGGGCAAGAGGATCTTTGCCTGCGACTCACTCAGAGCTAAAGGTAAATAACGATCGGGACGCATAAGTTCAATATCAATGGTCCAGGGTAGCGGTGAAGAGACTTTCGCGATATGCGAGAATAAATTAAGACTACTGAGGGCCTGAAGACTTTCTAGAACACAATCGGTTGTCAGCGGTTCGCCATTGTGGAAGCGTACCCCACGGCGTAAATAGAAACGCCAATGTGTTTCGCTTATCGATTCCCAGGTATGGGCCAAGTCGGGTTTGAGCTGTTCATGCTCATCAAGACGAGTCAGTCCGCTGAAGACTTGCCTTGCGATATGTTGCTCTGAACGACGCATTGGCTTTTGAGGGTTGAGCATCGCTAATGGTCGGTAATATGGCAAACGGATAACCTGTTCACCCTGGCGGTGCTGGAGCCCGAGATAACCTTGAATCACCTGAGTGAGTCGCGTTGCATCATTATCCAGTGCTTCCAGTGCCTGACCAATTTTTCCTTCATCCAAATAGCGTCTGGCGAGATTTTCACTCACGTCATTGCGGTTTCGCTTAAACACCAGTTTAGAGAGCTTTCCGCGCCCTGCTGCCGGATGCCACTCAATCCAGCCTTCCTCTTCTAATTTATTAAGGACGATACGGGCATTTCGCCTAGTGCAAAAAAGCGTTTCAGTGATGTCTTCAAGCTGAACGTCTGAATCATTACCGGCAAATTTCTCGAAAAGGGTTTCAAACTGAACACGTAGGCGTGGGCTACTCATAAAGAGGAAAATCTTATCTGGATAACAATAAGACAAGTTTCCTCATTTTTATAAGAAAGTGCAAATTAAGAAAGGTAATTTATTGAATATCTAGACCAATTTCTTGTGAAAGTTGCTTAAGTTGATCCTCATTATCGAGCTTAACAGACCACTTACACTCAGCGCCGTGAGACAGAACCACGTTTGCCCCTCTTCCGAGCAATTGAATAGCATCGGTCTGAGCCTGAAGCGTAACCATGGAATCGCCGGTTAATTTTATGACAATTTCACGTTGGGTAGCGATGATTTTGCCCAGCGAAAATTCAATAACCATCAGTCTGTACTCACTGAGCTTTCTGTTGCTTTACAGCGATCGTTAAACGACTGGTGCAAACCAGGCGATCACGCTCATCAGTAATGTTGATCTGCCACACCTGAGTCGAAATACCTAAATGTATTGGTTTAGCGGTGCCGATAACATAACCACTACGCATCGCTCTAACATGGTTTGCATTGATATCAAGACCGACGCAGTAGCTCCCTTCACTTACACAAAAGTTTGCTGCTATTGAACCTAGCGTTTCAGCCAGTACTACTGAAGCGCCACCATGTAGCATGCCTAAAGGCTGGTGGGTAAAACTGCATACAGGCATAGTCGCGCTGATTGAGTCTTCCGTGAAGTTGGTATATTCAATTTGTAGATGCTCCATCATAGTATTTTTTGACGTAGCGTTGAGTATCTCTACACTGATCGGCTTTTTCCAAATGCTCATTTTTTGCTCTTATTCTTAAATGTTAATAATTATGGATTAGGATTTCTTAGCATAAGCTTTATTACCCGTTAACTTCAAGGTATGACCAAAGCAAGATGCTCTTTAATAAGAAATAATTACGTATATACTATTGTCTCAAAACATAAATTGAACACGTGGAACCAATCATGAAGGTATGGATAAAAGCTTCTTCTCTTTTAGCCGTCGCAGGTTTGACAGCTTGTAGTGCATCTCCTACTGGCCGTAATCAACTCTTAATGTTTTCTGACCAGGAAATGTCTTCACTCGGTGCGAAATCCTTCGACCAGATGAAGAAAGACACCCCTGTCAGTAAAGATAGAAAGATCAACGCCTACGTTCAATGCGTAGCTAAACACGTCACTGATGTTATTCCACAACAAGCTGGATTCCAAAGCTGGGAAGTCGTCGTATTCGATAGTGAACAGGTCAATGCTTTTGCTCTGCCTGGGGGTAAAATTGGCGTGTACACCGGCCTTCTTGGTGTTGCTAAAAACCAAGATCAATTGGCGACCGTTATTGGTCACGAGGTTGCACACGTGCTTGTAGAGCACAGCAATGAGCGACTTTCTCAAAGCCAATTGGCAAATGCTGGTTTAACCTTGGCCAACGTTGCAATCAGTGCATCTGAATACAAACAGTATCAAGAACTTACAATGGCCGCTTTGGGCGTCGGTGTTCAGTATGGTGTAATCATGCCTTACGGAAGAACTCAAGAATCAGAAGCCGATATTGTTGGTTTGGGCTACATGGCTAAAGCCGGTTTCGATCCAAACCAGAGTATCGATTTGTGGAAAAACATGAGTGCCGCATCCGGCGGAAATCAACCACCTGAGTTTTTCTCGACACACCCTTCACACAGTACTCGTATTAAAGATTTACAAGCGACAATTAATAAACTGCCGAGCTACAACGTAAAAGCACCTAAATGTGGTTAAGCATTGCTCAGCAAAACCTTATGAATGACAGTTAACAAAGCCTACCACTGTCTCCCTCAGGTTCGAAAAGAGAGGAAGGGTTCCCTATCCTCTCTTCTACACGAACTATCGTATACTCACTCTCTGATGATACTAACTTCACTGTTAGTTGCATGCCTTATCTTCATATCCGGAGATTGGAGGTATACATCTATGTTATTAGAAGTTAAAAGATCTGGCTCACTGAACTGATTCTGATTTCCCCTTAGGTCAGGATGAGTATGCGCGATTGCATGCATTTTGCAGCGTCCCTTAACAACAGGAAAAAAAGGATTATATAACCCGCTAGTATAATAGTTTGTATGCATATATTTATCTTTGCACTTCAAAATCAGGCCAATAATTTCATTTCTTGTGGGCATTAGCTCTAATATTTTGTCTGAATGACTATCGTAAAATGCTATAGCGGCTTCATGCTGTGAGTTATATTCAGACTGAATTGAAGTAAACTCAACATCAGGTATGTTACTGGATGCACACCCGCTAAGAATGCCACAAAAGGCGGCAGTAAAAATACTTCTCATAAATTGTTTTTATATTAATTCTTGGCGCAAAATGGATGAATAGACGCGCCATTAAATAGTTTTAATTGGGTCGCGAATTTTAACAATGTAAGGGGTGTGGTAAAGGCTAATTTACTTATTTTGGAACCATTGTCCTGCTTAGAAAAACGGCCATATGAGCCAAGTTTTATTAGTAAAAACAACCAGTAATGTCGACTAGAAAATAACCATACAGCCGCATAAGAACAATACTACACATTAAAGATACAACTCCTTATTAGAGACTGTAAAAAATGCGTAGTATTGAAGGTATTGTTGAAGAGATAAATATTACAAAAACAAAAGAATAAAGAAATTATCTGACATTAACTGGCCATTATTTCACCATCAAGGAATATCAGTTGGAGGATGATTACCCTAATCTCTAATCGGAAATAGTTTTTATAAGTTTCAGGAAAACGAGTTTAATAAAAAATATGAAACTAATTTAACTTATACCATTACGATCTTGTTCCACTGAATTTACTTTTCCTGCTTCATGTAGCGTCCTAATTCACTCCACTCGCTACGTTTGACGAGCTTTCTGTGTTCCTAAGCTTTTAACTAAGGAACTTTCCAGCTTCGTTAAATAACGCCAAGACAAAAGCCTAGCTGAGACGCAGAAGTCTTCCTCTCTTCAACTGTTTAAAACAATACCAACCCTTAAGTACCCACATCGCCTTACTGATTAGTCAATGCGACACAAAGCAAGCAAAGATTAAATAAATTTTCTGGATTGTCGTTTTAAACAATCTTTAGCCATTACCTTGCTAAAACGGTTCTGGTCTTACCAACAGCTGAGAAAATATACCTTTAATACAGTACGTTACCAACAAGCCTTTGACCTAGGCAGCAAATTTTCAAAACAAAACTCGAACAATCTTTGACAATTAATTAAACATACGTTTAACATTGCATTTACAAAATACACATTACCAATAACAAGAACTGGTCTAATCACCATAGAAAAATTACAAGGACTTCGGTCTAGATAAGGACACCCTAGGAGGGTCAAGGATGAACAAGAAGCACTGCTCTCTGCTTACAATTTCAATAATGTTTGCATGTAATGCCCATTCGGCAGGTTTTCAGGTCGTTGAGCATTCAGCGTCTGGACTCGGTAGAGCATTTTCCGGCGAAGCTGCCGTTGCAGATAATGCCGCTGTACTGGCACGAAATCCTGCGGCAATGACACTTTTCGACCAAGCACAGTTTTCAGGCGCTATCAGCTTTATTGATCCTGAAGTTAATATTTATGACACTTTTCATGATGAACACTCAGACGATATAGCGCCATTAGCATTTGTACCTGCCAGTTACTACGTAAGCCCTATTAATGATCAGTTCGCCTGGGGTATCGGTATGTTTACCACTTACGGTGTAGCGACGGATTACCCAGATGACATTTCAGCTGGTGATTTAGCCGGTTACACCTCTCTGATGTCTGTCAGCATCAACCCTAACCTTGCGTACCGCATCAATGATGCATTTAGTATCGCGGGCGGTCTCAGTCTGGTTTATGCCGAAGCAGAACTGGATCGCAATAAAGGTTCCCTTGCCCCATTATTTGGCCCTGGCAGTAAAACGTCAGACAAACTGATTGGTATGAAGGACGAGACATTTGCCTGGGGGTGGAACGTAGGCGCACTTTACGAAGTTAACGAATCCAACCGCTTTGGTTTCGGATACCGTTCTAAAATCGACCTTGATTTTGATGAAGGTGAATTTAGTAGCTACGACTCAGGAATCGCATCAGCCGCTAAAGTTGAAGGACGTATTAAAATCCATCTTCCACAAATTTTCGAACTTTCAGGTTTTCACCAGGTAAACAAACAGTGGGCATTTCACTACAGCTGGATGCTGACTAACTGGAGTGAGTTTACAGAGCTGCGCGCAACCAGTAACCAATGTAATGACGGTATATGCTTCTCAAAACAAGAACACTATGAAGACAACAACCGCTATGCCGTTGGTGCAACTTACACTCTGAACAGTGACTGGACATTCCGTGCAGGTGTGGCTTATGACGAACAGGCAGGTAAGCCGACTTTAAGTATCCCTGATACTGATCGTTACTGGTATAGCACTGGCTTAACTTACACGTGGAGCGATAGTCTGACATTTGATGCAGGTTTTGCATTAGTTCACTGTGACGATATTTCTTTCAGCGAAGTCAACGCATCAGGTCAGGAAATTACGTTTGATTCCGACGGTGTCGCGTACATCACTTCATTACAGATGAATTACACCTTCAACTAGTAGGTTTAACGGAGTAAACCAATGAAACATACTTTTAAATTATCACTGCTTTGTTCTGCGATCCTACTTGCTGGCTGTGGCGACGAATCGGGAAGCAGAGGCGCTTCTGCACAGGTAGGTTTTGAAACTGGTGTTCAAGCCCTGCTCGATCGACAAACATCAATTAAGTTTGTACTTCAAGGTTCGAATGCAACTGTCCCTGCCCCGTCTTACCTGTTAATGGATTCGTCTGATGGTACTTTAGGTTTACCCACTGGCGGCGATGACTCGCTTACCAACCCAAGAGCAGCAATGAATACAATGGATGGCTGGTCTACATCTATGCCTATCGTGTTGGATTTCGACGGTGCCGGATTTGCGACGGGAATGTTGTCATCAGGCGTTAAAGTCATCAAAATCAATACTCGTCTGACGGATTGGGACGGAGCAAGCAACCCAGTTGAAGAAATACTCACACTTGGCACTGATTTCAAGGTTGTAGCAAACGGCAATTCACTTTACATCCAATTTAAGGATGCTTTGGATGAATCCAGCGAATATATCTTTGCTGTAACCCAAGATATAACCGATATAAATGGCGACCCGATTGGAACTTCATCAAATTACGCGATCGCGAAAAGTAAAGAAGTCGTTTATGAAACCGGTGATCTTGCTAGCGTTCAGGCCGTAACAACAGCAGTTGAAGGTATCTTCGGCTTAGCTGGTGTCAGCTCAGAAGATATCGTCTATTCATCCTGGTTTAGCACTCAATCTGTGGGTGACACTCTTGCGGCAGTCAAAGGAGTAACCGCCACTGGTTTCTCGACTGGCGCAAACACGCTTAACGACGTGTATAAAGCGGATTCAAGTGATGACTCGGTTGATCTTTCAGCCGCTTATACCATGACATTCGGTACAACACAGGATTTCTTGACTGCTCTGGACAGTGATGAAGACTTTAATCAATACGTGAGTGATCTGGATGCTGCAAAAACGGCCATTAAAGGTCTTTACGGTGCTTCAGGCGCTGGCGTTAATGTAACTCAAGGTGCGGTAAAACTGCCGTACTACCTTGAAAAAGACGCCGATTGGAATATGCAGCCTATGGTTTCTGCAATGCCAAGCCTTGCAAAAATCAGTGCAGCATTGTCCGATTCAAATGAACAAGCGAATATGGTTCAGCAGCTTTCTACCGGCGTTTTCGCAGAAAATCCTGTTGATATTGCTAAATTAGCGACCGATCCGACTGAGCAATTGAAACTGGTTGGCTCTAAGCTATACCTCACAGATGGGAGCCAGCTGGATAGCGAACGAATTATCACCCGTTACTCTCCGGTTCCTGCAGTTAAGTCGCTTGAGGAAGTCGAATTTCTACTGTTTACACCACAATCAGGGGTTGCAACAGACGTTGTGGTTTATCAACACGGGATTACTTCATCTAAAGAAACGGCTTATGCATTCGCATACAACATGGTCAAAGAAGGTGTTGCCGTAATTGCAATTGACTTACCAATCCACGGTACACGCAGCCTGGATGAACAACGTTCAGCAAATGCGAATGTACTTGCCTATTTGAACTTGTCTAATCTGGCAGTAGCACGTGACAACCTTCGTCAAAGTGTGCTGGACGTGTTAGGTCTTCGAGCTAGCTTGGTCGTCTCTGCACAAGGTGGACTTCTTACTGATAGCCCACTACAAGGATTCAATCCACTCGGAGGTTCACAAGTTAAAATGCTTGGACACTCTCTGGGTGGTATCGTAGGTACTTCCGCAGTTGCAGCAGCAAACAATTCATTAGGAAGTCCGACCGCGGATGCGCTTTACACATTTAGCGCAGCCTCGATCCATAACTCTGGCGGTCAGATTGGCAACTTGTTGCTAGGTTCTGAGGAGTTCGGCCCACAGATTAAGCACAATCTAGCCTATGCAGCTTCTACAGATTACGCTTCATTTGCAGGCGCACAATGTACAGATTTGGATGCTAAATCCTGTTTTGAAACCTTTGAAGGCCTGGCAACTCCAGAGCAACTTGCTGCACTAAGTTCTGGTTTCTCTCAGTTCATCTATGCGGCGCAGACAACACTCGACACGGTAGATCCATTTACTAATGCTAGTGATTTAGTTGCATCAGGCACACTGTCTACTCCGTTCTTTATGACAGAGGTGGATGGTGACTCTGTCGTACCAAATAGCGTTGACGGTGCCCCGTTCGCAGGTACAGAGGCACTTGCAGCTAAACTTGGTTTAGCAGAAGTAGATAGCTCAAGCACATCTGTGTCACCTACAGCGAGCTTTGTTCAGTTTGGCGCGCCAGCAACGCACAGCACGTTTGCATCACCAGCTGGCACACTCGCTGACTACGATCACCATGTTGAAATGCAAACTGCAAACGCAGATTTCCTGATAGACAATGCGCTATCGGGTGTATCTAACACGTCTGTTCTTAAATAGTCGCTTAGTCTATCAACATTTTAAAAGCTCAGCTTCGGCTGAGCTTTTTACGTTCCTAAGCTACGACACACTGCTACTTTCCAGCCAATTGTGCATCTTGAAGTCATTTACGACTCTACCTAAACTCATTGTGTCAGTTAAGTGAAAAATGATTCATATCTAATAGTAATTAAGCATAGTTTTTATATTCTAAAAACTATTTTATTAGCCGATATTTTACAACTTCTCTTGTTTCAGGTTGGAATATTGTAAAATACCCGGCTTAATCCCCTAACACCCTTTTATTTATCAGGATAAAGTGGATAATACCGCCACAAAATAACATTACTAAGGTGAGTCCTTATGTCTATCGAAACTACTTTGCTTGCACGCTGCGAGTCGAAATGTGAACTATGTTCATCTGAATCTCAATTAACTGCTTACGCGGTGCCACCACACGGTAATGTAACAGTTGATACAGCTATTATGGTTTGTGACAAATGCCTGAGCGAGATCGATGAACCTAAAGACATTAACCACTGGCGCTGTCTGAATGACAGCATGTGGAGCCAGGTACCAGCAGTACAAGTCACTGCATGGCGCCAGCTTACTCGCCTGAATACTGAAAGCTGGGCTCAGGACGCTCTTGACATGATGTACATGGAAGAAGAGCAAATGAACTGGGCGATGAAAGGCATGTCAGCAGATGACAAAACTGTAGACTGCAACGGCACTGAGCTAAAAAAAGGTGACGACGTAACAGTCATCAAAGACCTTCCTGTTAAAGGTACAAACCAAGTGATTAAACAAGGTACTGTTATCCGTGGTATTAGCCTTGGTGATGATCCTAAGCTTGTTTCTGGTAAGGCGAATGGCGGTCAGTCAATGTACGTAATCGCTGAATACTGCCGTAAGAAGTAGTTCACATACATTAGTGACTAAACAGGGTTCCAATCGGAACCCTGTTTTTATTTCTGGATGCTTAATACATTCATTGCGATCTTTGCGATATGAGAGGCTGAGCATTTTACAAATACTAAAAAGCCAGCAAGGTAGCTGGCTTTCTTCATCTGCAGTATTCATTAAGATTAACGATACATACCGATATCTTTCTGAACGTGAACTGATAGTTCTTCTGCGTAGTAACCGCGCGGAGCAGAGTTATCTACAAAAAGAATATCCATTAAGTGTGCAATCAATCCTTTGAAGTTAACCGAATAGGTTCTCTTATCCATAGAGGTTGGTAAAGCTACATTTGTCATTTGCATTGCTTGAGCCATGATTGCCTCTCTTTAAAAGCAGTAATAGGTTTTGTTGGGTTAATAATAGTCACCTAATTTCAGTTTAAAAAATGACAAAATTTACCCATTCAGATTACTTTTACTAATAAAACAAACCATTTACATTACAATGCAATAAAAATCACCTCTAGGTGAATATTTATTCTAAATTAGTCTTTTTAGGATGAATAACTTACAGTTAGGCATATAACACCCACCTTCAAAGCAACATTTCATTAACTAAAATTTATTCGATTACGGTCTAATTCTGATGCCTAGCTAATATTTTTGATTAGTAATATTAACGCTAGATACTCTGTTGTCTTTACTCTTATAGACTGAAGCCATAACTGCAGTAAACATAACCACAACTAGAAATGTAAGCGACCAAACCGTAGGTATTTCATACTGCGTGCCGACCAATAACATCTTCACACCAATAAATGTCATGATCACTGACAAAGCGGGTTTCAGGTATAAGAACTTATCCAGCATCGCTTGTAATACAAAATACAAAGACCGTAACCCAAGTAAAGCAAATACATTAGCTGCCAGAACCAAAAACGGTTCGCGAGTGACCGCGAAAATAGCAGGAATTGAATCTAGGGCAAACATCACATCCATCACCGCGATAACGCCCACGACAATCAACATCGGTGTCGCAATGTACTTTCCTGCCTGTTTGACTAAGATGGATTTCCCCTGGTAATCATCAGTAACAGGAACAAGCTTCCGGATTATCTTTTCCGGGTACGGATTAACCTCTTCCTCCTCACCTTTATCCACCGCGAGTTGAATACCAGTCCAAATCAGGAAAGCGGCAAACAGATATAACACCCAGTGGTATTGCGCCAGTAACTGCGCCCCAATCGTGATCATGACAGCACGTAATAATAAAGCGCCGATAACCCCATAGAGCAGTGCTCTGGGGCGGAGATGCTCAGGCACTTTGTATTGGGCAAATATGATAGCGAACACAAAAAGGTTATCAACGCTGAGCGACTTTTCCAGCAGATAACCCGTGACGAACGCCACCGTAGCGCTTTCATTCGAGTAATCACTGTGAGGAGTGTAAAAATCCCAGTAAAAATAGATGGCTCCTGCAAAAACAAAAGCGAGCAAGAACCAGAACAAACTCCATACAATAGCCTTTCTCATCGTGATGACACCACCTCGCGTTTGATATATATCGAGAGCAACGAAAAACAGTGTGATCAGGCCGAAAGCCGCGTACATGGTGAGTGAATCTTGAAACAGAACAGATTGGCTTAACTGAGTGGTGTTTTCTATCAGAGACATGCTTCCTCCTGCGCGGAAGAAACACTAGTTTGGTGACCTTCCGCATACAATTAAAACCAGCAATCACACATGTGCCTGCTAGTTACTGAATGCGTTGGTCTCGTTGAAGTGCCTTGCCTGAATAGACAAAAGAGACACCTTTACTTACCGGATAAGCGACTGCTTAACGAGATGACGATAAGTAAACTTGCGCTAACTACTCCCCAAACATGGCAATAATACGCCGAAGATTTCTTGTTTCCAACAAAGATTTGTTATCGATAGATTGAGTAAATTTTAGGGCGTCAGAACAATCGATCGGATAAATATCAGGAGAGAAAGGAGCACAGTATGCCCCACTTCTCATTGTCTTATATATTGACAGGCACGAAATGGACTAACATTGACCAAGCCGCTATCCATGCAATAAATATTGCTACATCTGCCCAAGCTTTTCTCCACATACTTCCCACCCTCAAAAACATACCTAGTTCAGAAGGTTAAGCAAAATGGATACCAAGAATAGCTAGACGGAAAATTGAGAATAAATCTTGTGATTTTGATTTAAGCAGTTAGGTTCATCCGTCAGCAATTCAATGAAGCAATCCGCCATAGACAAGTTACTTACACTGCCCTCACCTTCCATATCGAGCAGTGCTTCATAGCCTTCTTTGCCTTTCATTGTGTACGCCGATGAAGTACCCCGATACCAAACCTCATCTTCGACGTTTACCCAATCGTTTTCTAAAAAGATTTCTAATAACGTGATTCGCTTACCCTTAGGAAGATCTGCATCGTAATCGAAGTTAAGGTTATATGTGTATGGATAGCTACCAGACCCCGTCCCTTCAACGCCATTATTCAGGGCATTATTGATAGCACCTTCCAGCGCACGGCGAATCGTGTTGCCCTGGACATCATAAAAGCCGATTGGAACGGCAAATGGCAATAATCTTCCGGCCACATCAGCTATAGTGATATTTCCCGGGTTCAATGACGTGCGAACACCACCAGCATTGTGGATCGCAAACTGAATACCATGCCCGCGCTGGTTTAAACTGTGCAAAAATGAGCGAGCTACCGCTGAAGCGAGCTCACTTCCTCCAAACTCATCGGGAATTCGCACATGACGCTTTTTGTTTTCCACATTCGCTATCACTTGCGATTGTAATGCTCTTACTCGCGGAATGTACTTGTCCGTTAAAATAGCCTGAGTTTCAGGGTGCTTTTTACACACCACCACATTCGGCTGTCCATGAATAAAGTCGCAAGCCCTTTCAAATACGTCTTGGTCTAACTGTTGGTTTAATGATGAATCCCAGAATATCCGACGGCCAAGTAACAGCTCATTCTGCCCGTTAATCATCGTTGCCTTTCCGTCTTGATCAAACTCAAGTAAACAATGTCCCATCGTCAAAGCGTGATAACCAGCTTGCACTATGTAAGTACCGTTAATCTTCACACCATACTGGTCATCTTTACCTAAACCGATAGCCGAAAAGTCCCCTTGCAAGCGATGGCTGTGCCCACCAACGATGATACCAATACCGTCCACCTTTTCTGCAAGTTCTAAGTCGCCTTCATATCCGAGGTGGCTAAGTAGAATGATATTTTTTATTCCTGCGGCATGGATTTGCTTTACCGTTTCTTTCGCAGTCTCAATTGCAGCGACAAAAGGTGTGTCTGCATCAGGGTTCGCGATGTCACTCATCTTATCTATCGACAATCCAAATATCGCGACTCTCACACCATCAAACTCTTTAACCAAATATTGTGCACTTTGTGTGCGTGGCAGATAACTCAATACATTGCCACAATCGCTAATACGGTGAGATTTAACTTCTGACTCGTTAGATAAGTCCCAGTTTCCTGCCAGTAAAGGAAAATTTGTTCGCTGGCAGAACTGTGCGACAGGTTCATTACCCATGTCTAATTCATGATTGCCCAGAGCCATCGCATCGATCTTTAATGTGTTTAGAAGATCAGCGTTCGCTCGGCCTTTAAACAGCGAGAAATACAACGTTCCCTGAAAGCAATCACCGGCATGGAGAAATAACATGCCGTGACCCTGACGCTTTGCATCGTCACGGAGTTGTTCCACACGGGTTGCGATGCGTGAAAAACCACCCGCACTCACATAAGGTTCTAAGGTAACTTCGTTATTTATTTTTAGTTTTAGCTGTAATGACGTTGGCTCAAAGTAGGAATGAGTGTCATTGATGTGTGCCAGTTTGATTCTTACTGGCTTATGATTTTTATTCATTTTCATCTTCTCTCGTTTCATTCCTTATAATAATAAGAAGTGAATCATGACAGAATCATGAATTTTATGAAACAGCGAAAGTCTATTTCATATTTACGTGATCATGATTTTACGCCTTCGATTCAGAACCTAAGCTCTCTCGATTCTTACCGGACAACATACTCGCGTAATTTTGTGAACTGAGATTGGCTCAATAATTTAGATTTAATATATGCTAACAACTAGCAAGTAACTTTCTATAATTCAAATAATTGCAGGGAGGATTGAGATGAGACTAGAACGCATCGAAATCTCCGGGTTTAGAGGCATCAAACGCCTTTCTCTCTCATTTGACGAGCTCACTACGCTTATTGGTGAGAACACATGGGGTAAATCTTCATTATTAGATGCCCTTTCCATCGCTTTACCTACCGATGGAAAACTTTATGAGTTTGAACTTAAAGATTTCCACGTTGATTACTCTATTTCTCATCCGCAGTCACAACATATTGAAATCATTCTTTGTTTTAAAGCGCAGGATAAACAAGAGGTAAAGGCCGGACGTTACCGCAGTCTTAAACCCGCTTGGTGTTCAAAAGAGAACGGCGCTCATGTCATCTACTATCGTATCAGCGGTTCACGCGTTAATCATGACATCACGACCCAATATACCTTTCTTGATCGTGATGGAAAGCCAAAACAAATTCACCATTCAGAAAAACTCGCGGTCGAGTTAATAACTCTCCATCCTGTAATCCGATTAAGGGACTCTCGCCGCTTCCCCAGTATTTCTCAGGCAAACAGTGACAACAAAAATGCACGTATTGAAAAACGAATTGATAATACATGCCGGCGATTGTTAGCGATGCCCGGGCAAGTCAACAAAGGGGAAATACGCAGTAGCCTAGCTTCAATGCAGACGTTGATCGATCACTATTTTGCTTTTCAAAGCACAAGCAGAGGGAACCCAAGAAAACCCAGAGACGGCCTTTTTTATAATAGCCACCCGTCCGACAAAGGCTTAAGCCAGTACCTGAAAGAAACAAAAGACAAGCAGAGCCGCCTGCTTTTAATGGGCTTACTCAATGCCTATCTTCAGGCTAAAGGACCGACAGACTTAAGGCGCTGCTCGCGACCAATCTTGATCATTGAAGATCCTGAGGGGAGATTGCATCCAACTCACTTAGCCAGAGCCTGGTCATTGCTACAGCTTTTGCCAATGCAAAAAATTCTTACGACAAATAGCGGTAGCCTGCTCGGTGCAGTGCCTCTGTACTCTATTCGCCGTTTATACCGCCTTTCCGACCGGACAATCGCTAAAAGCCTGACTTCATCAAAATTCGGACGCGATGAGCTAAGGCGTATTGGCTTTCACATTCGCTTTCATCGGGCTGGAGCACTCTTTGCTCGGTGCTGGCTATTAGTCGAAGGAGAAACAGAAGTATGGCTGTTCAATGAACTTGCTCGGCAATGTGGTTATGACTTAGCGGCGGAAGGAGTTCAAATTGTGGAGTTTGCCCAATCAGGACTGCGTTCAATTATCAAAGTCGCTAAAGAGTTCGGTATAGACTGGCACGTGGTCACAGACGGCGATGCGGCAGGTAAAAAATACGCACATACTGTACGTGCACAGTTAGAAAATGACCAGGAACGTCATCGCTTAACAGAGTTACCAGATCAGGACATCGAACACTTCCTCTACAATCACGGCTTTGAGGTATTTTTTAAAGACATGATAAAAATACCTCATGACCACCAAATTCCAGCGAAAAAAGTGGTTAATCGGGTACTGAAAAAACATGCCAAACCTGATCTAGCCTTAGCGATTGTTTCACATTGCGAGAAGAATGGAGTGGAATGTATTCCCGTGCTGATACGCTGGACACTCAAGCGCATCGTTACCATGGCCAGTGGTAATACATAGGGTCACAACAACAAAAAAGCACACTATCACAGTGTGCTTTATCAAATATCAATCAAATTGATGATTCGTACCGAGCGGAATAATGCTCAATAAGACGCAGATACTTTAAAATCCGGATTACTGCTGCACTTGCTCAGTAAGAGAAGTAGACGTAGCTGTTGATTTCGCATGTAACCAAAGGCCTGTAGATTTCATCAGGTAGCCAAACACACCACCTAAAATCAGCGAAGGCACAACCAGTTGCCAGTTACCGTCAGAAGCAAAAGTTGCACATGAGCCAATAAATGTACCTGGAATGTACGATAACCAAGCTTGCTTAGCCTGAATACACATGAAAAACGCCACGACGGCCGTAATTACATAGCCTAAGATCTCTAATCCAACGTAGGTGGAAGCATAAATAATAACCATTGCCCAAAACACACCCGTCAAGTTGGTAATCAGACTTGTTGCAAGCCCCTTCAGCCCACTGGTTGGAGAAGCAAAAAAGCTAGTACAGCCTAAAAAGCCGGCCCAAGTTAAAAGACCAAGGGAAATGGCAATCCAGCCCCAAATGCCAGACAAAATGCCAGTTGTAATTGAAATAGCTAAAAGTGTCGTCATGGTATTCGTACCTACTATGCGAGTATCATACCCTCTGGTTTGATAACTGCCTTCATACATTGAAATCAGATACCGATACTAAGGGTATTTTCTCAACCCATCGGTGACATTGATCACAATGATACCATTCTTACTTTCATTTATTACATAAAAAATTTGATGCAACCGATAAATCAACAGATTTGGTAAATAACAAAAGAGCAAATTTCACCCAAATGTCTGTGTTAAGAAACTTTAAGCAAGCTAGAACTTCGCTAATAAAATGAACTATAGGACCGACGGTTTTCCTTTCATCATTCTCAGACCTTCACGTTTGATACAGTCTACCAGTGGATTCTCTGCCATGTCGGCTCGCCATATGAAAGAAAGCGTACGTTCCATTTTTAATTCAGGGACATCGAGTGCAACAAGAAGTCCTGCGTCGATGAAGCGCTCAACGTCCAAGTAAGGTAAGCAAGTCAAATACTGCCCTTTAGCAACAAGGCTTCTCAGGACCGGAACGTGTTCATATTCGCGCCAGACATCTAAATCTTCGATGAGTTGATTTACCGAGCTATCAAAGGTTTTCCGTGTACCTGACCCTTGCTCACGCAATACCCATTTAGCCTGCTCTAACTGAGCCAAACTAACCGTCCTGTGTTTTGCAAAAGGGTGATGGGAAGCTGCCACGACCGTAAGATGATCCCGGCACCACACTTCTTGGTGTAAACGGTTGTCGTCACAACGGCCTTCAATGATCCCTACATCGTATTTGTAATCAAGTACACCCTCGAGGACACCTTTAGTACTTTTCACATCGAGAGAGATACGCATCTCAGGAAAGTCATTATCAATAATACTGATAAGGTCTGGCACAAGGTGTTCTGCCGGCGTTTGGCTTGCACCTATACGAATCTCACCACTCAGTAAGTGTTGCTCGTAGAGCCCCATTTCGATCTGCAACGCATCTTGTAACAAGCGCTTTGCTTTCGGCCTCAACCACATTCCCCAATGTGTTAATGCCATCTGCTTGCCCTGCCTTTCAAATAAAGGGCGTCCTAACATCTTTTCTAATTGTGCAAGCGACATACTGGTCGCAGATTGTGTCAGAGCCAGTTTTTCTGCTGCCTGGCTGACACTACCGGTATCAGCGACCGCATTAAAAACGGCCAACTGCTTAAGTGAATAGCGCAACGTGTCCTCCTTTACGAGCGAGTATTCCTAATACTCTCACTTGGTATAAGCAATAGCATGCATTTTACTCCTCTAAATGTAGTTATCAAATGAATTGATAAAGTTCTTAAACATTATCAATTTTTCATGTGGGAATTTTCCTACTAGTCTGACTGTGCGGCTGAGGAAAGCCGCAGAAATAAAACAATAACTTTAATAATCAAGGAGTTTTTATGGAGTCAAAAACTAAGGAGTTCCTATGGAGGTGATCCGTTCTGACAATCACCAGTATTTTTCTCCGAAAGAAATGATGGCCGAAGCGGAAAAGTTTGCTCTGAGCAAATCGCAGAAAACCAGCAGTATGACCTTAAGCCTTGCCATGATGGCCGGTGCATTTATTGGCTTAGCATTCTTGTTCTATATCACGGTCACAACAGGTAGTTCTGGTGCCGGATGGGGGCTGAGTCGCTTTGCCGGCGGTGTGGCATTTAGCATGGGGTTGATTCTAATTGTGCTCTGCGGTGGGGAACTGTTTACCAGTTCAGTGCTTTCAAGCATATCCTGGGCAAACAAACAGATCTCTTTCGGCAAAATGCTGATGATTTGGGGCAAGGTATATGCCGGTAACTTTATTGGAGCTATGTTCTTGCTCGTTTTAGTTACTGCTGCCGGCTTATATCAGATGGATGGCGGTCAATGGGGTCTAAACGCCTTAAACATTGCCCAGCACAAACTTCATCACACACTCATTCAAGCGTTCGCACTAGGCATATTATGCAATCTATTAGTCTGCCTAGCGATTTGGCTGACATTTAGCTCTGCCAATGCATTAACTAAAGCAGCCATGACTATCTTACCCGTAGCAATGTTCGTAAGCAGTGGTTTTGAACACTGTGTAGCAAACATGTTCATGGTGCCGTTAGGTATTGTTATCGCGAACTTTGCTCCGGTGTCATTCTGGACATTAGTCGGGGTGCCCGCTTCGAATTACGCAGACTTAACTATCTCAAATTTTGTTACCACAAACCTGATACCGGTAACCCTCGGCAATATCGTCGGCGGCGCAGTATTAGTCGGCCTGGCAAACTGGTGTATTTACCGTCGTCCAGAATTAAAAGCCGTAAACATTTTAACCATCAGCAAATCAACACCACTCTTGTCAGTTAAGGAATCGACTATGAAAAACAGCTTATTTGTAAAGGACATCATGAACCCTAGCCCTATCACAATAAACGCAGAAACGCCTGTGGCAACCGCACTTGATACCTTACTAGATCACAATCTTTTCAGTGCACCAGTTGTTGATTTGCATAGCCGCTTAGTTGGATTCTTCTCTGCACATGATGTAATGGTGGATCTATGGTGTGAGGACTACATACCAGTTCAGGGGCAAAAAGTCGTTGATTTGATGAGCCGTGATGTCGTCGCTATCGACGCAGGAGATAGATTGGTAGATGTTGTTGAATTCTTGTGTATCGACAAAGACAAGTTATTCCCGACAAGCAGCATGGGGATTGCCACGCGCTTAACCTCTCTCTCGCTGGAAGAACGTGCAAAAAGCATGAAAGTAAGTAAGCCACAAGTGTTACCAGTACTAGAGAATGGCCAAATGGTTGGTGTAGTATCGCGTATGGAGATTCTTAACGCACTGCGCCCGGTGTATGGCGAACGGTTAAATCTCGTGGAAAAAAACGAACTAGAAACCGCCTGAATGTAGTAAATTTTTCAGTTGGTAACAAAAAAGCGCTCTTCATATGAAGAGCGCTTTACTAATTTCTACTGTGGTAGAAGCTTACTTCTTAACACCTTCGATATGAAGTTCCATATCTACATAGCTAGAAGCGCCCATCACCGGAATATCAAAGTCAGCAAGCTCAAGTCGAGTTTGACCAACAAAGCCCGCACGCTGGCCACCCCAAGGGTCATTACCTGCACCAACAAACTCAGCTTCAATCACAATTGGTTTAGTTACGCCATGCAGCGTTAAATCACCAGCCACATCCAGTTTACCGTTACCTTTATCAGTTACTTTTGTACTTGTGAACGTTGCTTGGCCGAATTTGCCCGCATCGATGAAATCACCACTACGGATGTGTTTATCACGCTCTGCGTGGTTTGAATCCAGGCTGGTAGTATCAACAACCACATTCACTTTAGACGCAGCAATGTTGTTCTCATCAAAAGAAAAGTCACCAGAAAATGTATTAAAACGTCCTTTGATGAAGCTGTAACCTAAGTGGCTAACTTTAAAGTTAACAGAAGCGTGAGCTCCTTTCGTATCGATAACATAATCGGCTGCTTGAGCACCCAACGGTAGTGCCATAGCCAACGCTAATCCTGTAGCAAAGAGTGACTTTTTCATTTTGAAGCTCCTAACATTTTTCTTAATGTGTTGTCTTTATCGATAAAGTGATGTTTAAGTGCAGCAAGAGCATGTAAACCCGCAATAAGGATCACTGCCCACGCTGAGTAGAAATGGATTTCACCGGCCAGATCTGATTGATTTGGGAATAACTCACCTGCTCCCGGTACGGTAAACCAGTTAAAGACTTCGATACCGCGGCCGTCAGATGTAGAGATCAGATAACCAGTGATAAAAATCGTGATAAGAAGAACATACATCACTGCGTGTGCTAACTTGGCAGCAGCGACTTCATAAGCCTTACCTTCCGCCTTTGGCGATACTGAAATATGTTTCCATGCGATTCGCGCTATAGTAACGATAGCAAGCAAAATCCCGATTGAACGATGGTAATGAGGAGCAGTACGATACCACTCACTGTAGTAACTCAGCTCCACCATCCACAGACCTACTGCAAATAAGCCTATAATTGCCAGTGCCGAAATCCAGTGCATGACGCGTGCGACCAGGTTGTAGTTTTGTACAGGTGTATCCATCTCAATTTCCAGAAGTTATTCTCTTGCCAAAGTCATTAATTAAACACGACATTAACCGATTTACTGAATATGAAACAGATTATTTACCATTATTTACACCCAGCCAATTACAGCTTATCTACCAACCTGTTCGAAAAATTTGAATAACTTAAATGTAAGAAACTTTGAATTTTATATCTTTATTTCTTTTTCAATCTCGTAAAGCTCGTCAGAAACTTCCAACATACGGCGTTCAATCAATGATTTAGCGTCTTCAACACCTTTGTTATAGTACACCGCTCCAAGTTTATCAGTAATAAAATCAATCAAAAACTCACTATCAAACTGGCCAATTTCGATGCTTAACTCATCTTGCATGTAGTCCTGAATGGCAGTTGCCAGCGCTTCTTTTTGTGCCCTTTCTAAATTAATCATGAGTTATCCTTAGATTTTTACGTTTGATTATTTTGTGCGGTAGGAATTGATACTTCCGAACATGGTATGAACATTTAGTTCCGTTTATAGGTAGGATTCCTAATTTTGATGTTTAGATCAAGAAGTTGCCGTTCTAAATTAGCCTAATCTAAAAAGACTATGCTAACCTTTCGCCGTTCATTGCCGAAACCTTTAAGGGATATTCTTTGCTACTCGATCTAGTAATTCAAAGTGTTAATGATTTTCAAGGAGACTGTCTGAAGATCTGTGAAAAGCATTATCCCGCAGTTCATAATCAGGGAATGAGCGAGCATCACTTAGGTCTTGCGTTTTCAAGGCGTATGGATCATACGCTTCGTCAGTTTGGCCACAGTAGTGTTGTCAAATCTCTCGAGGTACTAAACCCACCGGATCTACCCCATCATTATCGTATTACTTCAGAGATTGGTACTGTATGGGTATTAAGTTATCACATGGTTAGTGCTGGTAATTCTTGTCGGGAAAAGATGCTTTCTTCAATTACTGAATGGCAAACTGAGTATGGCTATGCTTTGCAGCCCAATGATCTTCTTCTTCTAGTTTGCGATCATTGGATCAGCAGAAGTAAAGCAAGCAGAGAGCTGCTGCATTGGTGGATGGGAGAACTACCTGCTCCTATTAGCGAATATACGGAACAAGGTATCACTCTTTACAGCAGTGAAACGCAGCTAACGCAATCTCTGAACGAACGTTTTGATATCACGCCATGTTACATAAAGTATGGACATCCTTTACGCCGCACTAACAAACAACAACTCGTACGTAAATACATTCAACTCTATGCAGTACTGCAGTGGTAGTATCAAATTGCTATCGGCAAACTATCAACGTATTCATCAATTAATTTGAAACAGCTCGCTAAATCTAACTAACTCAGACTAACGCACTTGCCACAACGAAGAGCCCAACTTTATTCTTTCTGAATCACATTAAATTGATGAACGCACTTCTCCGATAAGCATGATCTAGGTTGTAATAATGATGAGCACTTCGCAGCTATTTAGCTGCATTTCAAAACAAGTAGACGGACAATACATCGCGCGCTGCGAAAATTTAACGCTTAGAAGTGTATTCCAACCGATTTATACGAAAGACCTTAACGTCGTAGGACTAGAAGCACTAGTCAGAATCACTGACTCTAACGGTTCAATGCTTCGACCTGATCACTTTTTCCAATCGGAAACCTTTTCTGAAATACAGCAATTGAATGTTGAACGCTTAAGTCGATTAATTCATGTCAAAAATTTTGGACAATCTCATTACCGGGATAAACGACTATTTCTTAATGTACTGCCAAAAGCGGCGGAAATGGCGATGAAGGATCTATCTTATAGCCACCTGCTAAAACAAGTTATTCGCCAGTGTGGCCTTAGTACCGAACAAATCGTCATGGAGTTAGTCGAACTTGACGCAAGTGACTCGTCTTTGCTTTATAAAGCGACCAAACAACTCAGTGATTCGGGCTTTAAGCTTGCAATAGATGATTTCGGGATTAACGCCTCTACAATTGAGCGCGTAAAATGTGTGCGACCTGACATCATCAAAATAGACAGGTCACTCCTATTACAATATGAACAGGGCGATTTTTCTGCACTGCTGGGCGCGCTGTTGCTGGCGAAAAATCTTCGTTCGAAAACCGTTATTGAAGGTATTGAAACCGAACATCAACTTAATTTAATGAAAAAGCTCGGTTTCGATATGTATCAAGGCTATTTGCTTGCGCTTCCACAAACTTTAGACGTTTATGATCACGCTAAGACAGCCTAGCGACGATTTTTTCCGCGATTCTTATGAATTGCCAGTTTAGCTTTGAGCTTTCGCTTTTCTGACGAGCGGCTCTTACGACGTCCTCCGCCATTTCGTTCAGGCTCGACCTCTTCAATTAAACTTGGTTCAAAGCCTGCCAACCATTCTTGTGGCAAACGCTTATCAAGCAAATTCTCAATCGCATGTAATAAGTATTCTTCGTCTCGGCTCATCAGAGACACCGCTAATCCAGAATTACCAGCGCGACCTGTCCGCCCGATACGGTGAACATAATCTTCGGCTTTGAAAGGCATATCGAAGTTAACGACTTGCTCCAGTTCCTGGATATCCAATCCACGGGCAGCAACATCTGTCGCTATAAGAGCGCGAACTTTACCCTGTTTAAATTCATCTAAAGCGCGTTGGCGCGCACCTTGCGATTTATCACCATTTATGGAAATCGCCTTAATACCATCCAACTTTAGCTCTTTTGCCAGTTCGTCACTACCCTGCTTTGTTTTCGTAAAAACAAGGACTTGTTGCCAGTTACGCGATCCAATTAAGTATGCCAACAGTTCACGCTTACGCTTTTTATCAACCGGATATACAATCTGCTCGACCGTTTCTGCAGTGGTATTTGGCGGAGTTACTTCAACTTCAACCGGCGATTCCATTAACTTATAAGCGATGGTTTTAATCCGTTCTTCGAACGTAGCAGAAAACAGCATAATCTGTTTGTCTGCTGGCAATCTGCGCAAGATTCTTTGTAAATCCGGCCAGAATCCCATGTCCATCATTCTGTCAGCTTCATCGAGCACGAGTGTGCCCGTTTTAGAGATGTTTACGTTGCCGTTAAACAGGTGATCTAGCAAACGGCCTGGAGTAGCTACCAGAATGTCTGCTCCTTCTTCCAGCTTATTCTTTTGTACGCCAATGCTTGTACCACCATAAACACATACAATTCGTAGTTCAGTTTTAGATGCATACTGAGTCAGACTATCGAAAACTTGCTGCGCCAACTCACGTGTAGGGACGAGAATTAACGCATGAGGCGTTCCGTTAAGTTTCTGTTGCTGTACTCTTTGAATAATCGGCAGTCCAAATGCAGCCGTTTTACCCGTACCAGTCTGTGCTGCCGCAAGCAGGTTTTTACCTTCCAATACGTGGGGGATCGACTTTTGTTGTACTGGCGTTGGAGTAACAATATTCAAATTGCTCAGGGTCTCCACCAGTTTTTGTTCAATGCCAAGGTCAGCAAAATTAACGGACATGATAAACCTCATAATTTTCGGAGCGCAGAGTTTACCAGAGCCCCTTTGACCATACTACCTTTAGACATTGACATTATCAGGGGCTACGCCTTGACCAATTGTTTATGCTGCCTAACCGCTTTAGCCAGTACATCTGTATATAACGATGGGAAATGGGCTTCTAATGTTGAATACTCGTTCTCTAGTACTGTAAATGTCGTCGCAAGGTTAGCCATTCTAGGGCTTCTTTTCGACATCCTGTGCAGCGCAAATTCAATATTGTCCAGCTCCTGATAAGATTGGAACCAACCGCCCGTCCACATCCTACTGTGCAGCAATAAAAATCGGGGCGGCATTTCATCGTTTACTTCTCTGTCGACTATTTGGTAAGCATCATTAACAAAACGATTGAGTGGTTGATCGTGAAAAGACAGCCAGTGCTTAGCCAGGCAATGATCCCAAAACATATCTAGAGCGATCGGGGCAAACCTACGCGAGACACCAGTGAAGAGAGGTTTACACTCTTCAACAATAGGATGTTGATCGGTGATAGTGTCGACAAAACGGTGGAGTTTAATACCATTAGATATGTGGGCCGAATACTGTTTACTGGGATCACCTTTCACAAAATCCCCGAGTAGGTTTCCCAGCAAATGACTACTACAGTGATCCGCGATATGTAAATGGGCAAGAAAGTTCATTAGATGCCGTAATCGGTTTTATAACTTGTTTAACTTTATTTGAGTGTAATGCTTGGCTCACCATGTATAGAAAAAACGTCCGTCACTCTGACTCATTCTCGAATTCCATGTAATCCGATAAGTTCATGCCAATTTCAAGCGCGTCTAACACCTCAAGGCTCTCTTCGTTATGATATTGATCGTTCATTAAGTTCTCCTTTAATTAACCGTGAAGCAATTTGCTCCTTCCTTTTAGCTGTACATTATCCATTTTGTATCAGCGACTTCGTTTTATCTCCTGTCTATGACAAGTTTATTACAACAAGAAACAAAAGCTATTTGCCACACCAGCTTAACAGTACATAAGGCTGGCATATCCTCCCCTAAACAAATGTTAAAACTGAGTTTTGTTTAGATATTAAAAGCAATCCAATCCCTCAATATGGTGATTTAGATCTCGTTTTGAACAATGCAATTGTTTTGAATTACATTTTTAATGACTAATCTCTCATGTTTTCGTTACATTTGACGATAACAATGTAAGCCACATTACATCTCAAATGGAGTAATAAATGAAAGAAGTTGAGTTTAGGACGATAGACCGACTCTTTATTAAGATGTCTATCAATGACAAAATCTGGGTTATTTTCCTACTATTTATAATTGCCCTCACTTCTATCGCGGGAAGCCGTTACTACACCGAGATAGACCAGTTTGAACAACAATCAATCGTTGCTACACAAGCGAAACTCTCCGGGATCATAGAAGCAAAACCACAAGACATTGATAAGATCGGTGGCATCACTAAAACAAACAGCCTGCAAGCTCATACATTCCAAAACGGAACTGTCACCGTTTACGCTAAAACTAATAATGGTGAAACAGTTAAGTTATCAGATAACGTAACTAGTGAGTATCAGGAAGCCAAGTCAAACGCACTTACCTCATTTCTTCTCAGTTTTGTTTGGGTACTTCCGTTCGCACTGTTTTGTTACTGGGTAGCAACCTTCATTGGTGGTGCTTTATGGGTTCTCTACACAACGACTCAGAAAATTGGTGACGGTGATTTAACCTCACGTCTTGGCTTTCATCCAGGACGAGATGAATTTGGCACAATTGGGTGTGCGCTAGATAAATCAATGGACACGTTAACGGAGCTCGTTAACAGCGTCAAAGAAAGCGCGAACACATTAAGCGAAACCTCTTCTGCATTTGAAAGCGACATGAAGCTGAGTGAGACTCAGGTATCACATCAATATCAAACTCTTGATTCCGTTGCGACTGCAATGGAGGAGATGACGGCGTCTGCAAATGAAGTATCCAGTATTTCTCAACTAGCTGCGACACAGTCTGACCAAGATGCGCAAAAAATTGAGCTAAGCCGTAGCCGCGTACAAAATGTTATTGGCGAAATTGAAACACTATCTAGTTACATCGAACAAGCTTCCGCCTCAGTGACTCATTTAAATGACAATACAACGCAAATAAATGAAGTAATAACCACCATCAACGCGATTTCTGAACAGACTAATCTGCTTGCTCTGAACGCTGCGATTGAAGCAGCTCGTGCCGGAGAGCAAGGCCGTGGTTTTGCAGTTGTTGCTGATGAGGTGCGCACTTTGGCAAGCCGTACGCAACAAGCAACGGTTGAGATCCAAGCCATGATTGAGAAGTTGCAAAATGAAAGCCAAAACATTGCTTCTATTACTGCCCGTACAGTAAAACAGGCGCAAACCAGTACTCAGTTAATTGGCGATATCGGTGACGATATTTCTTCGATCGCTGAATCAGCACGTTCGCAAATGGACATGAGTATTCAAATATCTACTTCTGCGGAAGAACAAAGCGCTGTTGCCAATGATATTGCTTCAGAGCTAACAGATATACGTACTCAGTCTAGTATGCTTAAAGAAGTTGCTGAACAATCGACAATCGGCGTGGCTAACTTAACTAAAGCATCCATAAATCTTGGTGAAGTATTAGTTAGATATCATACTAAATAATTATTCTAAATATTGATTAAAATGGGTTCCTAAAAAGGAGCCCATTCTTTTTTGTTTGTCCCTAACTCTGCTAGATGCAACTGGTTGAACTAATACATTTTTTTTGAAGTCAATCGAAAGTTAGCTTTGTATATGATGAAATAATGTTCAACAACTTAGTGTTCCGCTATGCTTGAACGTGAAGATTCCAATTTGCTGCTGGAAATAAAAATATGAATAATTACAAAGATACAAAAGACAATGAAAACCTACAATGCCCTCTATGCCAATGTGATGAGTATCTGATCTCTTCAGATGGCGAGAAATTCACTTGCGCGGCTTGTGGATTTCACACTAAAAACTTCTCTTCAATCCAATGTTTACACCAAACGCCTTATTTGCAATCTAAACTAAAGCATGTACATAGCCTGAGTAGAGTTTGTCACTAGGTAACTTAAATAGAGCAGCCTAACAGCTGCTCTTTTAATTCATCTAAATGATGGATTCGGATAACACGCTCATCATCAACACGATTGATCTCTTCACCATTAAATAACTGCACCGTTTTGATACCAGCATTCAAACCTGCTTCTACTCCCTTTGGCGTATCGTCGATATAAAGACATTCGCTGGGTAAGAACCCCATATTCATTGCACAATACATAATCAAATCAGGCTCGGGTTTCCAACTATTCGCATCAAAAGCTGAAAATATCTTACCGGTAAAAAAGTCCAATAAACCCGTTAGCTCCAACACATATTCAATTTTATCTTTTGGTCCGTTCGATACGACGCAATACTCAATATTGTGTGAGTCAAAAAATTTAAGCAGCCGTTTCGTGCCATCCATAGGTTGCAAATGACGAACAAATAGCTTTTGAACTTCTTGTCTGTACTCGGGCTCTAACACATCGATAGGAACGTTAAGTTTCTTTAATTTTTGTGTATCAATCAGAATGTCTGCAAGCTTGCCGCCTTTGAAGTGCGACACGCACTCTTTCATTGTTAGCTGTGCACCATGCTGATTAAATACGTTAACTAAGGCCTGACAACACAGGCGTTCACTATCGACAAGTGTTCCATCACAATCAAAAATTACGCATTTTATATTGTTTATTGCCATAGCTTACCCTTAAACGCCTATTTTGTTGTGAGAGACAATAATATTTGAGTTTAGGCTTATTTAAACGATGGGTTCGGCATTTCAGACAAATCTTATCGAACAATTGTCTGTTTCTATATCAAGGTCACGGATTTCATACTGAATAACAATGTAATTACTTAGTTTTCATCATTCTAACAGTGAAATAAAAGTTGCTATCAAAACGCGGAGAAATTGGCATGGGAATGCCGGAAAGGATAAAAGAAGCTTGCCTCACACAAAAGTGAGACAAGTTTAAGTTAGCATTCGCAGATGATGGTTTCGGACAGTTTATTGCTGTTATCTAGTTTCTTTAAAAGAGAACCGATAAACTGACTTTTGTCTGATGTTCCGGAGACTGCAATATCGGAAACCAGAGTGCTCCCTTCAAACTGACTGACTATGGCCGCACCAGCTGGACTACCCTCAATAAAACCAACGTAAAGTTCAAAGTCCGGCGTGAGTATGATTTGAGTGAGATATTCCACAATCATCTGCTGATCATGTTGGTTAACCCAGCGTTGCGACTGAAGAATAGAAAACATGATAGTGAGTCGGTGGAAATCAACGAGAAATATATCTTCTGCTTTGAACGCAGACTCACCCGATAAAAGAGAGCCTTTATCAACTATCTGATAATCAGCCTGTTTTAACGCTTGAAAATAGATGTCTCGCCCTTTTAAGCTCTCAGGAGTAGGAAATTCGACGTCGACTAATTCATGCAGCCACGAATTTTTACGCTCTATACTGGCTAACTGTTGTTCATTCATTTAAGTACCTTAACTATTTCAGGCTACAACGAGGTAGCAAGTCAAAAACAAAAGCGAGCTCGCATGTTACAAACAACCTTTTCTGTATCAACGTCTTCACAAGAAGATTAAGCAACCTTTGACTTTGAGGTCGTACCTTAGCACGAAGCCTATGACAAACCTAGCTAAAGCCCTGAGGTAATGCCTAATTTTGTTTTACATGCAAACGTCTGCTAGATTGAATCAATAATCTTTTGTAGTTAAGGACGGAATAATGAAAAAAAGCTTACTCGCTCTAAGTTTAGTAACCCTACTGGCTGGGTGTGGTGCCGATGAAGTTGGCGATGTTTCGCTGGGTATGTTCACTTTGAAAGATATTAAGCTCAATATGCTCGTCGATCCAGAAGTCCCAGGCGTGACTTGCCACATTGCCAGTGTCGAAGCCGACCTGAGCTTCGCCGACCCGAGCGACAGCTCAATATCTTGTCGTCAAACCGGAGAAATCACACAAGAGATGCTCGCTAATGTCGACAAGAGTAAATCAGGCGAGGTGGTTTTTAAGAAATCTAAAAGTATCTTTTTCAAGTCTATGAAAATCCGTCGTATCTTTGATCAGGACAATCAAACATTAATGTATCTCTCCTACTCAACTAAAGAGAGTTCAGGCAGCCATAAGCACAGTTTGTCAACAGTACCGCTGTGGGGAACCAAAGCTTACGTTGCACCAACGGAAGCGAAAGCCAACTAATTCTGCAGTATCGTTCAGCCCATCACGTGCACTGGTGGGCAATTTTATTTGCAACATATAATTCCATTTCATATTTTTGTGATACAATCCCGCTTCTTTTTTCTCACTCAAGAACAAGCATGAAGTTTCCTGGTCAGCGAAAATCTAAACACTACTTCCCAACGCACGCTCGAGATCCATTAGTTAACCAAATACGACAGACACCGAAGCTATATCGCCCGACGATTGTCGGTGTAGGTCAAACTATCGTAGATATCGAAGCCCGTGTAGATGATGCGTTTTTAGAAAAGCACAACTTAAGTAAAGGACACTCTCTCGTTCTTGAAGAGAGCAAAGCTGACGCCCTGTATGAAGAACTTGTCGAGCAAGGACTGATTACTCATCAATATCCCGGCGATACTATCGGTAATACGCTTCACAACTATTCTGTGCTTGCAGACAGCAAATCCGTACTGCTTGGCGTTATGTCAAAGAACATCCAAGTCGGGTCATTTGCTTATCGCTACCTTTGCCGCACTTCTTCCCGAATGAACCTGAACCACTTGCAAACGGTAGATGGCCCTATCGGCCGCTGTTATACCCTTATAACTCAGGATGGTGAACGTACTTTCGCGATAAACGAAGGTCACATGAACCAACTTTCGCCAGAAAGTATCCCTGAAGAAGTATTCAGTAAGGCATCGGCATTGGTCGTGTCTTCTTATTTGATGCGAGGCAAAGAAGAAGATCCGATGCCGCAAGCGGTACAAAGAGCGATTGAGTTTGCTAAGAAACACGAAGTACCAGTTGTGCTTACTCTGGGTACTAAATACGTGATTGAGGGTAATGCTGAGTGGTGGCAGGAATACATTCGCGAAAACGTGTCTGTCGTAGCCATGAATGAAGAAGAAGGCGCTGCACTTACGGGACTTTCTGATCCGCTTGCTGCCGCAGATAAAGCACTGGATTGGGTCGATCTTGTGTTATGTACAGCAGGTCCAAACGGTCTGTATATGGCTGCTTACACAGATGAAAAAGTAAAACGTGAAACAACTCACGACACGCTTGAAGGCTCAATTGATGAGTTCAATAAGTTTGAATTTAGCCGAGCGATGCGTAAAACAGATTGCGAAAACGCAGTAAAAGTATACTCCCATATAGGTCCGTACTTAGGCGGGCCGTTGAAAATTAAGAATACTAACGGCGCAGGTGATGCAGCCCTGTCTGCACTGTTGCACGATATGGCCGCTAACTCTTTCCACCAGAAAGAAGTACCAAACTCTGAAAAGCATGAAGTCCGTTGCTTAACTTACTCTTCTCTCTCACAAATTTGTAAGTACGCCAACCGAGTGAGCTATGAAGTATTAACCCAGCACTCCCCTCGTCTGTCTCGTGCGCTGCCTGAGCGGGAAGATAGCTTAGAAGAGACCTACTGGGATCGATAAAGACTGAGCGTTATAATCGAAAATATAAGTGGGTCACCGTTTGGTGGCCTTTTTGTTTTGATCTAGCACAGTACATGGTTGTTTTTGCTATTATCATACCCGCTAAATCGAATTAAGTTCTTTACAGATATTTTCTTCCCCGTATTATCCTTGCGCAAACGTTTACGCAACAGTTAGTAGCGCTTCACATAGGTTTATGTGAACACCACGTGTTAGTCACTTTTGGGAGTACCCATGCAGTCTGATATTGAAATTTGCCGAAACACCCCACTTTCCTCCATTGAGGCTATTGCAAGCAACGCTGGTCTAAAACCGCATGAATATGAGACTCACGGTAAACATAAAGCCAAAGTGTACCCGAGCTCTCTTAATCGACTGAAAGAAAACAAAGACGGAAAACTGGTATTAGTCACGGCCATCACACCTACCCCGCTTGGTGAAGGTAAAACCGTAACAACCATTGGCCTTGCTCAAGGACTCTCAAAACTGGATCAATCAGTCATGGCTTGTATCAGACAACCATCAATGGGACCGGTTTTCGGTATTAAGGGCGGTGCAGCCGGTGGTGGTTACTCTCAAGTTGCACCAATGGACGAACTTAACCTTCACTTAACCGGTGATATTCACGCGGTTACTGCAGCTCATAACCTCGCTTCAGCAGCACTTGATGCACGCCTTTATCATGAGCATCGTGAAGGTTATGACGCATTTGAAGCGCGCACGGGATTGAAAGCACTAAAAATCAATGCGAGCAGCATTACCTGGAAACGCGTGATGGATCATAACGACCGTGCTTTGAGAATGGTTAAAATTGGTTTAAATGAACCCGGTAAAAGCATCAATGGTAATCAGAGAGATGAAGGTTTCGATATCTCTGCCGCATCTGAACTGATGGCTATTATCGCTCTGGCCAAAGATCTAAAAGATTTACGAAAGCGAATCGGGCGTATTGTCGTTGCCTATGATCTTAATGAGCAACCCATTACGACGGAAGACCTGCAAGTTGCAGGTGCGATGGCGGTTACCCTAAAGGAGACGATTGCACCAACACTGATGCAGACTCTAGAAGGTGTACCGACGCTTATTCACGCTGGTCCTTTTGCCAACATTGCTCATGGAAACTCTTCCATCATCGCTGATGAGATTGCATTAAAACTATCTAGTTACACCGTAACTGAAGCGGGTTTTGGATCGGATATGGGTTTCGAGAAAGCGTGTAACATAAAAGCTGCTGCTGCAAACCGATCCCCCGACTGTGTGGTAATTGTCGCAACGCTTCGTGGTCTAAAAGCAAACTCAGGGCTTTATGATTTGCGTCCGGGAGCAGAAATACCGGACTCTATCTTTAACGCCGATGAATCTGCTTTAAAAGCCGGTTTTGAAAATCTGAATTGGCATATTAACAATGTTCATAAATATGGTATCCCTGCCGTTGTTGCTATCAACCAGTTCCCACAAGACTGTGAGCTTGAGCTGTTAGCACTAAAAGACTTAATTCACACCTATCACCCTGATGTTAAAGTTTCCGTGAGTAATGCTTTCGCCAAAGGTGGAGATGGCGCGCAAGAACTCGCACAATGTGTAGTTGATACTTGTCGCACTCCAACAACTTTCACCCCCCTTTATACGCAAGAACAAACACTTAAAGAAAAGTTAATGTCTGTATGTGAAGCGGGTTACGGAGCATCGAATGTGGAACTAAGTGATTTAGCCAGATCACAACTGAAACGATTCGAAGAACTAGGTTTTGATAACCTGGCAGTATGTGTTGCTAAAACGCCCCTCTCTATCACTACAGACTCTGCAATTAAAGGTGCCCCTGGCGGATTTTCAGTGCCTATTCGTGAACTGCGCTTATGTGCTGGTGCGGGGTTCGTTTATGCGCTATCCGGCAGCGTGATGACGATGCCGGGCTTACCTGACAAGCCTGCTTTTATGAATCTTGACTTGGACGATGAAGGCAACATTGTCGGACTTTCTTAACAAAGACTTTAGCTGCTAAGTAACGCAGGCTTGAAATAAAGAGAGCAGCACGCTCTCTTTATCTTGTTGTTTATTCATCACTTTACATTGTAAATCTTATCCATACCATACCGTCTCCAGTGCTGCATCAATTTGGTGCGCACTATAATACCCCTTCCCTAATGCAGTGCGTTAATAAGCCAAGTTTAAATAAATCCCTTTGATTTTTAAAAAATTATTCTATGGCTCGATTCTTGTACTACAGTTTTCAGTAGAACATAAACACATCAGCACATGACATTCTAAACATCGTTTGCTTAACACTAAAACTCCCCAGTTAAGCACTGTTTTGGGTCATGTATTAACAAGGGAAAGGGAACACTATGCAAGACGCACTCGCTGTAATTCTAGCTGGAGGTGTGGGCTCAAGACTTAGCCCATTGACTGATCACCGCGCTAAACCTGCAGTACCATTTGGTGGTAAATATCGCATTATCGATTTCACACTAACTAATTGTCTTAATTCAGGTTTACGTAAAATTCTGGTTCTGACTCAATATAAGTCTCACTCACTACAAAAACACCTCCGTGACGGTTGGTCTATCTTTAATCCCGAACTTGGTGAATACATCACCACTATCCCACCTCAAATGCGCAAAGGTGGTGCATGGTACGAAGGTACCGCAGACGCCATTTATCACAACTTATGGCTGTTGTCCCGAAATGATGCAAAGTATGTTGTCGTATTGTCTGGAGACCATATCTATCGCATGGACTATGCAGCAATGCTTGAAGAGCACAAAAAGAAAGGCGCTAAACTCACCGTTGCGTGTATGGATGTCCCTGTAGATGAAGCTACAGCGTTTGGTGTAATGGGTACTGCAGAAAATGGGCTGGTAAAATCCTTTGTAGAAAAGCCATCAAACCCGCCAACTTTGCCTGAAGACCCATCAAAAAGCCTTGCTTCAATGGGCATCTACATTTTTGATATGGACGTTCTTAAATCTGCGCTGCACGAAGACGCACAACAAGAGTCATCAAGTCACGATTTTGGTAAAGACATCATTCCTAAACTCATCGATACTGAGTCTGTGTACGCCTATAAGTTCTGTGGTAGCAAAGGCCGTGTAGACAAAGATTGTTACTGGCGAGATGTAGGTACAATTGACTCTTACTATGAAGCAAACATGGATTTACTTGAACCGCTTCCACCGATGAATTTGTACCAGTCAAACTGGTCGATTCGTACTTACGAGCCGCAATACCCACCAGCAAGAACGGTTTCATCAGCGACAGGTAATGAAGGTATCTTTATTAACTCCATAATTGCAAATGGAGTGATTAATTCGGGCGGTTCCGTCCACCATTCAATCATATTTTGTAATGTTCGTATTCATGACAGTGCAACTGTCGCAGACAGTATTATTTTCGATGGCGTAGAAGTTGGCGAAGGCTGTGAACTCGTAAACTGCATCGTCGACAAACACGTCCGTATTCCTCCCAATACTAAAATTGGCGTGAACAAAGTTGAAGATGCAAAACGCTTTCATGTGTCTGAAAAAGGTATCGTCGTTATTCCAGAAAGCTATGAATTCTAAGAAAGCTACGAATTCTAAATAGCTTTTTAAAATAGAATGAAAAAAGCGCACGATATAAATCGTGCGCTTTACGTTTTGATAGTACTAGTTAAGACTAGATGTTACATACGGTAGACCAGCTACCATCGCTTCCAGGTACTGAAGAAGTCCACCAGTTAGCCTGGTATACAACGCCGTTGTAGATAACTTTATCGCCTTGGTTTGCGTGGCTTGGGTTACCCGCCCAGTCAGTCTGAGGGAAATCAGGGTACTTTACCAATCCGGTAGCATCACAAGAACCTGGTTCTGTTGTACCACCATCACTTCCAGTGCCTGAAGTCAGCTCACCAATTGGTAGATCTGGTTGCTCAAACTTGAACGCAAACTCTTTACCACCTGAAATTACTGTGTAGTTTGCAGGACCAGAGATTGGTAGGTAGTAAACCATATCAAGCTCGTAAGTACCGCCTGCTGGTAGTTCTTTCCAAGCCGGTAGAGAGAAAGACACACGGTGCATTACACCATCCAAACCACCGATGTTGTCTGCTCGAGTATGACCAGATGAAATTACTGATAAGCCACCGCCAGACTGATCTTTCGCATTATCCGGAGCGGATACAGGAATATCAAACTGGAACTCTGTACCGCCAGGGATTGCTTGGCCAGTGTTGTTAGTAAAGGTAATTTTCGGGTTAATCGGGTAGTTTTGATCACCAACTTTAAAGCCACCAACACTCACTGAAATATCAACAGCTTCTGTCGGTATTGCACCAGTTGCAACCGTATTACCGTAAGGCGTTGCAGACTTAAACTTGTCGTAGATAGCTTTAGTCATGGTATTACCCATGTGATATTCACCGTTACCCGCGGCACAAGCTTGTTCAGTAGTATCGACTGTTGTACGGTTGCCATTTGCATCTAGGACGTAACAATTGTAGTCACCTGCCAGTTCCCAGAACATGATGCCACCGATTTCTTTGTCGATAACGTAGTCAGCTTTAACTTCAATTGACGCTTTATCTTCTGTAGACAGGAACACGCTCTTCTCTGCGTTCCACAACCAAGGTGCTACCGCAACATCATCATAATGACGCGTATATGTACCAACTAGTTGATCAGAAGAATCATTGACAGGATCTAGGCCGTACGCATCAGCATAAGAACCCCAGATACCATTTTCCAGGTTCTTCGCATGCCACATAGGGTTAGAACCCGCGCCCATCTCGTTACCAGCAGGGTCTAGATCGTGCCACATGTTGTCGATACCCATAGCACCATGACCACAGTTGTTGCTCTCACCTTCACCTGTACCTGCCGCACATTCAGCCTGGTTAGGTAACGCTGCTCGGCCCCATAAACCATTGTCGCCGCCTGTTACGCCTTGCCAGCCACGGGTGTAGTATGGAACACCGATGTTTATACGGCCTGCCGGCATAGAGCCGCGGAAGTAGTGGTAAGCCCAATCCGTGTTCAGGTAACCAATGCCGCCGTAAGCCGCTGTACCATATACGTTCCACTGAGCAAGCTCAGAGTCTTTACCAGTATCAAACAACGCAGCGTTGTGACCAACATGATCGTTCCACGCACCGTGCAAGTCGTAAGACATGATGTTTACGTAGTCCAGGTACTTAGTAACGTCGAATGTTTCCATACCGCGCAGCAAGTAGCCTGACGAAGGCGCTGCGATAGTCAGCATGTAGTGATTACCATCCTGAGCTGAAGCTGCATCAAGTTTTTCACGCAGTACTTTCATCAACTCCTGGTATGATGCCCATAGGTATTGACGACGTGGCTCCATGAAATCTGCATCGTACGGGTTACCCGCGCCAGCCATCGAAGTCGGGTATTCGTAGTCAATATCAAGACCATCGAACTTATATGTACGCATCATTTCTACAGCAGAAGCTGCAAACTTCTCAATGCCAGCATGGTTGATTGAACCATCAGCATTAGTTGTCATGGTGTAGAAACCACCATCTGCGACACGGTCGCCGTTGGCATCAAAGTGACCGCCAGTTTCAGCCCAACCACCGATAGAGATCAGCGTTTTAACATCGTGTTTCTGCTTGTAAGTTGCCAGCGCACCAAAATGGCCCTGGAAGCCTAATGCAGGATCGACTTCTACTCCAGGCCAAGTCTTACCTGTTGCAGGGTTGTTTGGATCATTTACATCGCCAACGTTAACCTTACCATCTGAACCGATGCTAACGAATGCGTAGTTGATGTGAGTTAACTGTTCCCAAGGGATATCTTTTACAAGGTAAGTAGCTTGCGGATCGTCACCACTACGCCAGCTTGTGAAGTAACCAATCACACGGCGTGGGTGATCAGCACCCATCTTCTCACGACCTTCTTCATCGTAAATCGTACAGTAAGGTACTTCTACACCGGAAGTTTGGTATAGACCGTCAGGGCGACAGTTAGCCGCAACATCGCCGCCATTTACAGTAAGAGTTACCAATGACGAGTCTGTCGTCGCACCAGCATCATCCGTTGCTTTCGCATAAACGGCCAAAGAGCCCGCCTGTGAAGGAGTCACATCTAAAGTGTATGGCGCGCTAGTTACTGTGCCAGCCAAGGCACCTGCTACATAAAAGTCAACTTTAGCCACCGTGCCGTCTGTATCTGCAGCATTGGCAGTCAGAGTAACACTTCCACCTAGCTCGACTGATGTTGCTGATAGTGCGACATCAACTGTTGGAGCTTCGTTACCAGGAACTGCGGATTCAACAGTGAGCGCTACACTGCTTGCTGTACTTACCGCACCAGCATCATCGTACGCCAACGTTGAAATGCTATGCTGACCTTCCGTCGCTGTCCAAGAAGCAGAGAAAGGTGCCGATGTTGCCTGACCAACGACAACGCCATCTACAAGGAATTCAACCTTACTGATTGTGCCGTCTGCGTCAGTCGCATCAGCAGATAAAGTAACAATATCGCCTGCTACTACTGTGTCAGATGCAACAGGAGAAGTTAAAGTAACTGTCGGCGCTTCATTTTGTGGCGGATCAACTGGGTCAGTCGGTTCAACAGGATCGGTTGTGCTTTCACAAGCACCTAAGTTCTCCCATTCTCCCCACTGACCAGACTGCGCAGGATTGTTATTCTGAGTCCAGTAACGCGCTTTATAGGCGTTACCTTCGTACTGAACTTGATCACCACCAGTGTAAACAGCTGATGATTCCCATGCTTCTAAAGGTCCACAATCAACAGCTGCGTAACTGTTGAATGCCATAAGACAAGACGCAGTGAGCGTGCTCAGTGTAAAAACACTTTTTACTGCTTTCCCGTTTTTAAGGTGCATATTCGCTTTTCCTTAAGTTATTGCTAAAACAATAATAAACGCGTATGAGCTAACGCGTTTACACTTATATTTCGACGTGAAATAACTTAAGTACAAGTAAAACAATTCACACTATCTACTGATGCATTTTCAATAGCACCTCTCAAGAATCCACTACAGCCTTGCAAAATAAATCTTAATAAATGGCACCAATCGCTAATTTTTTGGCACAAATAAATAGGCTCGTCGCATTTTAATAAAGACTAGAAATTAAGTTGCAGTTTTTGAGTAAAGATCACTAAGGCTCTGTTGAGAATAGTTGTTGGTTTACATGTTTTTTGAACTAAAAATTGAGAGGATCGAACAGGTTTCGGTATTGTGAATTGAAATCACAATACCGATTTTGTAGACGTGCTTGCGAGATATTAGAGGCGTAACTTTGTTTATCGAGACTTATAATTCACTTTCTCAATACCGTGTTTTTTCATTCTCAAATAGAGCTTTTTACGCGGTATTTGTAGATGGTTTGCCGCATCTGTCACTCGGCCAGAATGAAGAAACAAAGCATCTTCGATAAGCTGCTTCTCAAAATCATCGACGAGCTCATCCAAAGGCAGCTGAGTATCATTTTTTGAGTAGATGCGCTCCTTGCCTGTGAGCTTAATGATCCCGATAGCATATAGCTCCGCAATATTTCTAAGCTCACGTATGTTGCCCGGCCATTGGTAGTTTCTCAATAATGCAAGGTAGCTGGTATCGACACTAGGTAAAGTCTTCCCTAATTTCTTACAGCTTAGCTTTAAGAAATGGTGGAATATGGTCACGATATCATCTGGCCGCTGGCGCAGTGGTGGTACATTCACGACACCTTGATTAAGTAAGTAGTAAAGCTCAGGCAACAACTGGTTTTTTCTGATGTACTCTTCTGGTTCTGAATCAAAAATGGTCACAACACGGAGGTTCTTTTTTCCATTGCGTTCGCGAGCTAAAAGTAATTGAGCCAAATGCCTTTGAGCGTCTTCAGGAAGTTCAGGTAAATTTTCGAGCACGAGAACGCAGTTCTCTTCTACGTTCGTTGCTTCATCGATACACTCTTTCGTCGTTGTATGGCTTAGCGGTAAGGAGTTGAAAGCGGTATCTTTGCTTTTCGCCATCATATCTTTGATCAGCCCTGCAACACTGTGTCGTCCGGTACCGGATTCACCATAGACGACCACATGTGTGTCTAAAAGCGCATATTGAGCCACCAGCTTACGGATCTGCTCCATATGAGCAGACTTACCAACCAGCGAACGTGATATAGACTTCTCAGCTTGAAATTGGAGTTCCACCTGACCTCGACGGGTTTCAAGTTGCTGTTTAACCAGCGTCAGTAACTCAGGGGGATTGATTGGCTTTTCAAGAAACTCACAAGCCCCCTTCTTTACTGCATCCACGGCCATTGGAATATCGCCATGACCAGTAATAACAATCACCGGAATTCGCTCATCAACCTTTTTAATTAATTTAAGCAGCTCCAAACCGTGCATCTGAGGCATATACATATCAAGAATAACAACGCCTGCCCACTCGGCTGACAGGTAATGCAGCGCTTGTGTAGGATCGTTAATCGCTTTGGATTTAATAGACGATATGTTCATTAGATACGAGTAAGAGTCTAATACGTCCTGATCATCATCGACCAACAATACTGAATATGGGTTATTGCTCATTCGGTAACTCCAACACAACCATCGCACCTTTTTCTAATGAGGAAGCGAGATAAATGCTTCCGTTATTTCGTTCTATTAATGATTTACAAATATTCATGCCCAAGCCTAATCCAACCTCTTTTGTTGATACAAAAGGTTGAAAAATTCGTTGAACAATTTCTTCACCAAAGCCGAAAGCGTTATCACTGATAGAAATCAAAGACGCGCTATCAGCGGCGGCCACCAGCTCTATTTGAATACGCTTCTGTTCATTTCTAGCGCTTTCCATTAACGCGTCACAACTATTTACCAATACATTGATAAAGACCTGCTCTAACGCCAATATATCGCCCTGTACCATCAACTCATTCGGCAAGCGATTTTCAATCGAAATTTGCTGACGTTTAGCTCGTGTATTCACAATCGTGGTCGCTTGTTCAACCACTTCATTAAGCGATACTGATGTCGCTTTCCTTTCACCATCTGGCTTACGTGCAAACTGACGCAAGCTGTTGATGATTTTACTCATACGCGTTGCTAAACCTTCGATATGAGTGATCGACTCATCCACTTTCTCGGGAGAGTGTTGCTCTAGAAACATTCGGGCACTATATAGATACGTCGACATCGCATTAAGTGGCTGATTAAGCTCATGCGCTAAACTTGTCATGGTTTGCCCTACCACGGCCATTTTGGCAGCCTGTATCAGCTCATCTTGCGTTTTCTTCAGATTCTCTTCGGTACGTATACGTTCTTCGATTTCGCTCTCTAACTGGTGGTTTTTAATCAGTAAATCTTGGGTCTTTTCTTCCACCAAACTCTCTAGAGTGCGGGTGGTTACCTCTTGATGTGTGACATCCGTGATGGTCATGATCAACTTGTCTTCAGAGCCATGCTTGAACGGGCGAATATCAAAACGTACATACTTGGGTTCGTCATCTCCCAGTGACAATGTCACATTAATTTTCCCCAGTTTCACCCATAGATGTGAACCATGGAATACCTTTTTAAGTTGCTGACGGCAACGCTCTGGAAAATACTCCCAGATTGGGTGAATTTCGGTTACGTCCCCCAGTTTTAATAACTTACGGGCACTCAGGTTTGCGGACTCCACAACACCATTTAAGTCACTGGTGATCAGACTTGCGGTTGTATTATTGATAAGGCTAAGGGCGTTGGTTTGCTGAATTTCCTGAACCTTCTCTCCATACTCGATAAGCTTTTCACTCAGTCGACCGATTTCATCATTGCCATCGACAACAACTGGATGGGTATGATCATTTTTGATAATGGCATCAATGCTATCGCCTAACCCGATAAGACGAGCCACAATTCGACGGTTGATAAAGTAATAAGTCAAAAACATACTGGTGAGGATGGATATGCTGAAGCAGACAATCAGAACATGGTTCCCATATGACACTCGCTCGGCCGTTTCACTCTTCACCAGCTTAAACGTTTGATCTGCTGTTGAAACCAGTTCTCCGATTTGCTGGTGAATGGCATCCATGCTGAGAGAGATTTTCTCCTGCATCTGACGAATTTCCACATTTAGCGTCACCAGTGACATCAGCTGGTTATCAAATTCTCCGTCTGTACTGAGCAATAAAACCAGCTCTTGTAAGAGTTGTTTATAGGCAATTGATGTGGGCTGACTCATCAGGGTTTTGCTGCTTTCTTGCAGATCAATCAAACCAAAGTGAATCACTTTAATACCATTGTCGACTTGTTCCGGCATTGAAGCACCCGCGACGTCAAGCGCCATATCATAAAGCGCAGACTCAATATCAATCACGCGTTGCAAAGTGCTGAGTTGAACGAGCAGACTCTGTACTTCCTTTGAATCGCTGACCCGCTCTATCTGCCAGTGCACTTCCTGCCGGACAGGTTTCAGTTCAGAGCGGATATCCTGATGAAGCCAGTCAATTTGCTCCATCAGCTGATCCATGCGACGAGTCCGATCAATCCGCTCGGAAATCATATCGACATATTTATCCAACAACGACGCTAACCCGGCTTCTGATTCAAGTAGCTGATAAAACTCCTTGCTCATTTTGTTGTTTTTGAGCGCGGTAGAAATGGATGTCAGCTGCTCATTAATTTGCAGGGCCTGCTCTGTCAGCTGCACTTTATTATCAGCACTCTGCAGGGCTTCCACGCGTCGGTTTATTTCGCTGGTTTTACTTTCGAGAAAGTAACTGGCGTTGTATTTTGGTACGCTGTCTTCCAACAGAGTCTGCACCTGATTATCCAGACTGTTCCAAGTTGCCCACGCAACTAAACAGACAGCAGTAAGCAGCAGCGTACTGCAGGTAAATGCAGCGATTAACCTCGCCCCTATGGTTTGGTACTTAGGAGGTATCACGAGTTATCTTTCCCTCGCCACTGTGCCAGTTCTTTGTTTACCGTATCCAGTTTAAGCGACATGGCACGGCCTAAGTTATGGGAAAACTCCGCAAGTGCCGCCTGATACTGGGTCATACCAACTTCTGAGTTTTTATCCATCGCAGATAACTTTTGTGCAACGATGGCAACGTCTTCGTTGCTGATCGGCAAATCAAATAACTTATGCTCGATCTCTTTAAGTGCATTTAGTTTTTTAGGGTTTCCGTGCGCTTGCCGTTTCATTTTGATCAGAGTAAGCCAGGCATCTTGAAGTTCCGGGAGACGCTTAGTAATCGCGGTATCAAAGACCAAGTTGATCAGCCTTTCTCTGGGCATGACCTGATCCATATTTAAAACCGGATTTTCTCCGTAATATCGGGCCGCATCATTCAACGCAGTTTTTGCAAACGTGCTCGCTTCCATCTGCTCCTGAACGCCTTGCGAAAGTATGTGTGAGATAAAAGACTCGGCCAACTTGTCGCTTTTGCCCCGATTGACCTGAGCAATGTACGTGGGCATTAATGTAAAATCTTTATCGTAGGAAAATCCGACGTAATCAAATTTACGCTTTGCAATCAGTGCATAACTATCAATCGTCGGCCCCAGACCAAGCTTACCTTTAGCAATGTAATCGGCGACACCAAAGCTACGCGAAGAGATGGTCGCGAGGTTCGCTCCGATATTAAGTAATATACTCCACCCTTTTTCCCAGCCGTATTGGCTAAGTACACTTTCCACCATTAGCTGGGTAGTGCCTGATCGGCTTGGCGTGCTCATGGTGACATGACCAAAATAAAGAGGATTAGTTAGATCCTGAAAGCGAGACGGCTCTGGAAGTTGATTCGCAGTCACGTAGTCTTTGTTCCACACAACTCCCGCGCCCGAATAACCAAATGCAATAACTTTGTCTTTATTCGGTAACAGATACGGCGCTAACCATTCAGGAACCTGAACACGAGAGGACATATCGGTTAAGCGATGCTGATTGACAAGATCCTGCATTAAAAATGGTGATGAGCTTAAGACTAAGTCGATGTCCTGCATGTAACTTTTACTGAGCAGCTGGAGACTAGATTGGGTACGACGGTGAACCACTCGTACCTCAGCTTCCGGATAATGTTGCTTAAAGTCATCCACTAAAGCTGTGATCGGCGCTTGTGAAAACGTGGTAAGGATGACCAACTCGTTATCAGTGGCCATTGCAGATTGAGAATAGATAAGCGGCGAATTGAGTACAGCGCCAAGCAGTAATCGATGCCAACATTTAAGAAAACCAAACATCAAAATAACCAAAAACCTTAAATAATGTGCGGCAACTCAAATCTATGACAAATGGTAAGAAAATCTTACTCGGTGCGATTGAGTCATTATTGACGCACTTCAACAAGAACTGTGTGTATTCTATCAGTAAGTCATTCTGCTCTGATGTTTTAAATTCCCGTTTTTGACCCAGCCAAAATATCAATATGGGTCAATTGTGTCTCAAATTCGCTCCTTTGTACTGTTCAATCTATCACTCCAAGATGGCCCTGCAACAAAACATTTGTGATAAAAACTTGGAGTGCAAGATGTTTAATTTCTTTAAAACACGCCCAGACCTCCCTCTCTCGGATGGGTCTAAAGGTGAAATGCAAGCGCGTTTCAAACGCTATCAGTGGCAAGTATTTTTAGGATTGGTTTTTGGTTACGCCGTCTTTTACGTAGTCCGTATGAGTTTAGGTGTGGTTAAAAAACCGATGCTGGATGCAGGCATCGTAACGATTGAAGAGCTCGGTATCATGGGTTCGGCTTTCTTCTTCACTTACGCTTTTGGTAAGTTCTCGAACGGTTTCCTCTCTGACTATGCCAACATTGGCCGATTTATGTCGTTCTCCTTACTACTGTCTGGTGCTACAGCAGTATTTATGGGTATGAACACCACAGCGTTCTTCTTTATTCTGCTTTGGGGTCTGAACGGTTGGTTCCAGTCTGTTGGTTCTGCACCGTCTTGTGTGTCTTTGTTCCAGTGGTTCTCACCAAAACAACGTGGTAGCCGTTACTCAATCTGGGGTGGTTCTCGTAATATCGGTGAAGGTATCACCTGGATTCTTACCGCTTCACTAGTGAGCTACTTCGGTTGGCGCGCAGGTTTCATTGGTGCAGGTATCGCAGCAATGGCAGCAGCACTATGTATGTTCTTCATGCTGAAAGACCGCCCACAAACTTACGGTCTACCAGATGCAGCAACAGCATTCGACGAAGAACCAGAGATCAAAAAGCAGAACGATCCTAAAGAGACTCGTCGTGCACAGCTGTTTATCCTTAAACAACCTGTAGTTTGGCTAATAGCAGCTGCGTGTGCAGCGATGTACATCTCTCGCTACGCAATGTCTTCTTGGGCTGTACTTTACCTTCAGGAGTCAAAAGGTTACTCACTGATTGACGCTGGTTTCGCAATGTCTACGTACCCTATTGCGGGTCTGGCAGGTGCGATCCTATCAGGTATTGTTTCAGACAAACTGTTTAACTCTAACCGTCACATTCCGACTCTGCTTTACGGTATCGCAAACATCGCTGGTATGTGTCTGATGTTCTTCGGTCCTGACAACCGCATCATTGATGCAGTAGCACTTGGTCTGATCGGTTTCGCAATCGGTGGTCTGGTCGTGTTCCTTGCTGGTCTGACAGCTTGTGACCTGATGCCAAAGAACGCAGTAGGCGCAGTAAAAGGCTTTATCGGTCTGTTCTCATACATCGCAGCATCTGGTCAGGAACTAGTATCTGCATCGCTTATCAAGATCACTGAAGTTGACGGCGTTACTAAGTACGACTTCTCACAAGCTCAGTACTTCTGGTTAGCAGCTGGTGTAGTTTCCCTGCTTCTTGCACTGACGGTGTGGAATGCGAAGAAAGTTGTCGACATCGACCCGGTTGAAGAAAAAGAACTGGAAGTTCGTCCTAGCAACTAATAATCCCTGAGCGGGAGGTAACACTCCCGCCCATTCTCTGAAAATGAATATTAAAAATAATATGTTCAATGCCATAAGGGTTCTCGTGAAGTGCCTTTATGAGATTGGAATCCCCTGTTTTTTATGTACTTTTTAAGTGTCGATTGAGGTGAAAGATGTGTAAAACGAAAATTGTGGCGACCTTAGGCCCAGCCAGTGAAAGCCGAGAAACCCTGACTAAGCTGATTAGAGCCGGCGCAAATGTTGTCAGACTTAACTTTTCACACGGCACGGCAGAAGAACATATCGCGCGCGCGAACCTGGTTCGTGATATAGCAGCAGAACTTAATACTCATGTTGGCGTACTGGTTGACTTACAAGGACCAAAGATCCGCATATCTTGTTTTGAGCAGGGTGCGGTTCAGCTTAGCCTGGGAGACGAGTTCACACTAAGCGGAACATTAGATGCTCAGGCAGGGAACCAGGAAGTGGTCGGGCTCGACTACCCTGCTCTGATTCAGGACGTCAATATCGGTGACATCCTTTTACTCGATGATGGTCGGATTCAGCTTAAGGCAACTTCTGTAGACCGTGAGCAGCAATGGATTAAAACAACCGTACTGAACAGCGGAAAGCTTTCTAACCGTAAAGGTATTAACCTGTTGGGTGGTGGATTGTCTGCACCGGCTCTGACGGAGAAAGACATTCGGGATATCGATACTGCAGCTAAACTGCGTGCTGACTTCCTCGCTATTTCTTTCCCGCGCAACGCCGAAGATATCAATTACGCGCGCTCTCTTGCCCTGAAAGCAGGTTGCAAGGCAAAAATAGTTGCCAAAGTAGAACGTGCCGAAGTGGTAGAAACCCGTGATGCAATGGACGATGTGATCAGAGCATCAGACGTCATCATGGTTGCTCGCGGCGATCTCGGTGTAGAAATCGGTGATGCAAGATTACCAATGGTTCAGAAATCTCTTATCGAACGTTCAAAGTACTGGGGTAAGCCTGTCATTACCGCAACTCAGATGCTGGAATCCATGATTGAAAACCCGCTTCCAACCCGTGCGGAAGTGCTCGATGTGGCAAACGCAATCATTGACGGTACAGATGCGGTGATGCTTTCCGCTGAATCTGCAGCCGGAAAATACCCGATAGAAGCGGTAGAAGCGATGGTAAGAATTGCAAAAGGCGCTGAACTGGAACTCGAATGCAACCACGATTGCTGGAATACGCTCCAACATTTATGTTCAGAACCGGGTAAGAGTTTCGCCCTCTCCTCTATGATTTCGGCTGCTCGTGTACACCGTGACCTTGGTGTTGCCATTTTAACCAAAGATGGTGAAACCCCTCTGCTGATGTCCCGTTGTCAGAGTAAAACCAAAATATGGGCTCTGAGTGACAACCCTGCACTATTAGCGCAGCTGACAATTTTACGTGGTGTTGAACCGCTGTATTTTAAAGCTGAAGACAGCAATACCGACATTGCTCCACAACTGGTCGAGTCATTGCGCAGTAAAGCAGTTCAGGCGAGTATCTCTTCTATTCTGATGACACAGTTAGATTCGATAGAGGGCATGGGTGAGATTAACGCCTGCCGCTTGCTCAACTTAAATGCATCAGCGAAAGTCAGCCAAGCGGAGGCGGAAGTCGCTTAATAAAATGATTACTCCCCCGTTATTCAAGTTCAAGCTTGAATTTATCCCTTCCCCCCCAACACCTTGCTCCATAGGGATTTGGCCTGCCATCTGGCAGGTCCTTTTTTGTTCGTCAATATGTGTTCTCACTCAATACAATCAGACTCACCACTTGCTATGTTAAAACAACGGTTCCTTTGAAAACGTAACCTTTTGAAAGAAAACACACCTGTCGTTGAATTTAGCAACGTAAACAAGTGGTACGGTGATTACCAAGCCCTGAAAGACATCAATTTCTCCGTTCATTCCGGTGAAATCGTGGTGGTTTGTGGTCCGTCAGGTTCAGGAAAATCAACACTTATTCGCTGTATCAATAACTTAGAATCAATACAAGAAGGCGAGCTTTGCGTCTTTGGTCACCCATCCGATAGAAAAACAATCAAGCCCGGCAAGATAGGTATGGTATTTCAACACTTTCACCTGTTTCCCCATTTGACTGTACTTGATAACCTCATGCTAGCGCCTATGCGAACTCTCAAAATGTCCAAAAAAGACGCTGAACAAAGAGCTCGTCACTATCTCAAACGAGTCGACATTGGAGAACAAGCTGACAAATACCCAATCCAGCTTTCAGGTGGGCAACAACAACGTGTCGCGATAGCTCGATCACTATGCATGGAGCCAGACCTGCTATTATTTGATGAGCCGACCTCAGCACTTGATCCCGAGATGATCAACGAAGTTCTTGATGTCATGGTAGAACTTGCGAAAACCGGTATGACGATGATTTGTGTAACTCACGAAATGGGGTTCGCTAAAAAAGTAGCCAACCGTGTCGTGTTTATGGATGAAGGACAAATCTTAGAAATAAACTCGCCTGCTGCCTTATTCGATTCGCCTCAGCACCCCAGAACGCAGGCTTTCTTAAACCATATTTTAAGCTATTGATGATAAGACAAGTATTCAGACCTGCATTACAAGCCCTTGTACAGATGGTGATTCTGTTTGCTGCCATTGTATGGGTACTAGACTCTGGCGCGCGAGCCATGGGTTATCAATGGCAATGGGAACGTGTACCGGATTACATCGCATTTTACGAAGATGGTGAATGGTGGTCTGCAGAGCTGATAAGCGGTTTACTCATCACGCTCAAAATTTCCGCCATCAGTTTGTTTTTCACCTTAGTATTCGGTTTAGTTACAGCACTTCTTAGACTCAGCGATTCAAAAGTCGGTAATGCCATTGGCACTGCGTATGTTGAGCTGATACGGAACACACCGTTATTGGTGCAAATCTATTTACTGTACTTCGTGTTCGGCCCTGTCATCGGGCTCGACAGGTTCAGCACTGCAGTGTTGGCACTGTCACTTTTTCAGGGAGCCTATACCGCAGAAATATTCAGGGCTGGTTTAAATAGCATTCCAAAAGGGCAATTTGAAGCCGCCAAAACACTCGGCCTTTCACCATTCTATAGTTATAAAGACGTTATCTTACCTCAGGTCTTGCAACGTACTTTGCCACCTCTGACGAACGAAGTTGTTTCACTGATAAAAAACTCTTCGATCGTCAGCGTAATGGCAATTTTCGACCTGACTACCGAAGCACGCAACATTGTCTCAGAGACGGCGATGCCGTTTGAAATTTGGTTTACCGTGGCAGCGATTTACCTGGCTCTCACACTATCTCTATCCGGTTTTTCAGCTCTGCTGGAACATAAATTAGGAGCCAGTTGGCGCAAATTATGAGGAGATAACATGAAGTTATTTACAGCGACCATTACTGCAATACTCGGGCTTGCTCTCGCTTTACCTTCGTTAGCAAGCAATGAAACAGCAACACCAAATTTAGATCAGATAAAAGAAAGGGGTACTCTGCGCGTTGGCATGTCGACCTTCGTTCCCTGGGCTATGCGCAATAAACAAGGCGAACTGATCGGCTTTGAGATTGACGTAGCAAAACGTCTGGCAGCGGATACTAATCTGAAAGTCGAGTTTGTACCTACCGCGTGGGACGGCATCATTCCTGCGCTTCTGGCTAAGAAATTTGATGTCATCATCGGCGGTATGTCTATAACGCCAGAGCGCTCAAAAAGCGTATTGTTTACTGTGCCCTATTCCCATTCAGGGGTTCAGGTCGCAGCAAATAAAGAACTCGCAGCCGGCTTTACTAAGCTATCTGACTTTGATTCTCGCAAAGTGAATATTGCCGTACGTCGCGGCGCATTTACTGTTCAGGTGGCTCGCAAGACGTTCCCGAAAGCGAAGCTTTTACAGTTTGATGATGACGCACAAGCGTTTCAGGAAGTACTCAACGGCAATGCTCATGCCGTGATTGCGTCGAGTCCTAAACCTGAACACGAGACCGTTAAACATAGCGACAAGTTGTTCCTACCGTTTGCTGATCGACTTTCTAAAGGTAACGAAGCCTTTGCAGTCCGCTTAGGTGAAGAGGACAAAAAAGCATTCTTCGATAACTGGATAATAGAACGCACTGAAGATGGGTGGTTAACAGAGCGGTATGATTACTGGTTCTCAACATTAGACTGGCAAGATCAGGTCGCCGAAGGACAGTAACTAAGTAAATTATACCCAAAGGGCGGGTAGCATCTTGAGGTTATTTGGGTATATCTCAGAATAGGCTCGCCTTTTAAGCGAGCCTCAACCGACAAAGGTTATGATTAGAGGCAGCCAGTTTGAGCGGACAATCCAGTGCCAAAATCGCGTCACAAAGAGCTAACTCAGGTTCGATACTCAGACGGTTTAACCTGCTTGACGTAGTGTTGATCGCTATCTGTGTAGCGGTTGGAATTTGGCTTTACTACCGCTCAACGGTTGGGGTGAATTACATTTGGAACTGGGCGGAGGCATTAACATTACTGTTTACCCCAAGAGCTAACGGCAGTCTACCTTACTTCTTCCAGGGTTTGATTTCTACGCTACGATTAAGCCTTTGGGGGCTCGCCTTAGCACTCATGTTAGGTACACTACTTGGATTATCCCGATTTTCAAAGTCGGTTTGGCTACGAACTCCTGCCAACACGTTTATTCAGTTAGTTCGCAATGTTCCACCATTAGTGTTTGTCTTCATTTTTTACTTCTTTATTTCAAATCAACTAATCCCGTTACTCGGGTTAGAAGCTATATTGAGAAATTACGGTGGTGAACCGAACGCTATCCAACACTTTTTATTTGGTCCGGCACAGCTATGGGAAAATCTCGCATCCGGTGTACTCTGTGTGGGTTTGCTATCCTCGGCATACATTGCGGAAGTCATCCGCGCTGGTTTACAAAGTATTGATCAAGGCCAATGGGAAGCGGCAGATTCTTTAGGACTTTCACGCTGGATCAAATATCGCTTCATCATCGCCCCGCAAGTTCTTAAAGCCATTACCCCTGCACTCGCCGGACAGATCATCTCTCTGGTCAAAGACACCTCGATAGTCTCTCTGATTTCAATACAAGAGATGACTTTCGTCGGTACTGAGATAGCGAATTCTTCAGGCTATATATTTGAAATTTGGTTACTTGTCGGGCTTACCTACTTCTTGGTCTGCTTTGGACTCTCACTCTTTTTCCGCTATGTCGAGAGTAAGTCGAAGTCGTACTCTTACTGAGTCCAATAATAAAAAAGCGCCGAACTTGTTGTCGACGCTTCTATTTAATTTTGATGTTTTAACACAACAGGATCAAAAGAAATCGATAGAGTTACGTCCGCTTTTAGGATCGCGCGTCGGCTTCGGTTTGTTTTCGTCAGTTTTCTTCTTACTGCTCTTTGGTTTAGATGCCTTATTACCTTGAACGGAACTGCTTTTCTCTGCCTTGCCTTTGTTCGGCTTACTGGCTGTTTTTTGCTTCTTAGAAGAAGACTGCGTTCTCTGCTGCTTTTGTGCTGGCTGCTGTTCCTGATGCTTAGCTTTCGTCTCTTTTGCTTCCGGCTCAGTCACAGGAGCATCACAAACGACAACATAGTACTCTTGGTTGAACTCGAAAAAGTCACCATCGTACATTTTTCGGCGCTTGCGGGTTTCAAGTTCACCGTTAACGGCAACATAACCTTCATCGATAATATGTTTCGCTTCACCGCCACCACTTACCAAGTTTGCGATTTTGAAAAGCTTGTAAAGTTCGATCGGGTGCGCATCGACCTCGATACCTATTGCTTCGATTTCAATCTCTTCGCCATCGAACTCTTCAGCGCCCAACTCTTTGTTATCTAAATAGGCATCCTGGTCGTAATCTGGGGTCATGTCATTTACTCACTTATCTTGTTAAGCGGGAGTGTAAACGGATTACAAACAAATAGAAACCTCGTCATAATTAACAAAGCATTTATTAATGCACCAATTTCTGCGAAGTTGAATCTGTAACCCTAAAAGTGGGCGTTGCTTAGGTATATACTGGCTGCATAATTCCTATAACGAGAACACATTTTGTCTACAACGAGTCAGATTACTTTTGTTACGGCGAACCTGTTTAATTTTATTGCGCCACCCGATGCCTACTACGATTTTGAAAACATCTACTCTGCCGAACAATGGAAGGGAAAACTTAACTGGACTCAGAATCAACTGAAAAAACTTGAGCCAGACATTATCGGTTTACAAGAAGTGTTCAGTATCGAGCAGGCAAAGTCATTCTTCCTAAAGTTGGGATATCCCTACTTTGCGGCTGTCGATACTCCCCATGTGGAAAAAGATTATATTTATTCACGCCCAGTGGTTGCTATCGCATCCCGATATCCGATAGAGCAAATACAACCGGTCACTTTTGACAAAGAGTCTCTTGCTCCTTTTGGTGTACACGAGGCACCGGAATTTAGCCGCAAGCCCATTTACGCACAAATCATACACCCGACGCTTGGGCATATTGCGGTTTACGTCACGCACTTAAAATCTCAGCGTCCTGCAGACACCGACAATAGCGAAGTTGCCAGCCCTGTTATGGCTCGTTGGCTATCAACCCAACAACGAGGCTGGGAAGCAGCAATGCTCAGGGATTCGATGCAAAAACAATATAAAGACAAACCTATGCCAACGGTTCTGATGGGTGATATGAATCAACCTATTACTATCGATGGCGTAAACCGTCTATTAACTGAGTTTTTAGGTGACAATGTCACTGATTTGCAGCTCAGTGACGGGTGGGATTTACAAGTCACTCCGCCACTCACTGGCCGCCCAGCCACCCACTACCACTTTTCAAAAGGCAATGTACTCGACTACATTCTGCTTTCTCAGGAATTTGATGCACACTCAGAAGTGTCCATCGCAGAAGTGACAGACTATCAAGTGTTGGATCAACATTTGATTAATCCGTCTTACGAGCGGGATAAGTATGCCAGCGACCACGCATTTGTGGCGCTGACCGTAGAATTAAAATTGTAATATAAAGGCGCTAAGTTAAAACTATTGTCTCTTAACGATCTTGCGCGGAATTAACTCTACGCCGGGCTTATATCGTTTCGCCGAAGCGTTTAATGCTAACTCCATTGCACTGTCGGCAATCACCTCAAACTGTTGCGGTAACGAGTTAATTTTGACTGGCAGGAAGTCCAGTAATCGATTGTCACCAAACGTCGCCAGACGAACTTTGCTCATTAACTCAGGTTTTTCTAACATCATGTCCAGCACGCCTTCCAGTAAGGTGTAGGACGTGGTAACTATCGCATCAGGAAGCGTATTTTCAGCCAACCATTTGGCCAATACCTTCTTCCCTTCTTCTCGCGAGAATTGCTGACCATAACCAACCATGACAACTCTGTTGCCTTGGTTACAAGCGGTGCGGAAGCCCTGTTCCCGTTCCTTAGAAATTTGCAGATCTTTTAATGCGCCAATCAAACCGATAGAACTGATATCTGGAGAAAGTACTGACTCAGTCAGTTCTAACGCGGCGTCAAAATCCTCGCTGATTACGCAGCAAAAATGTTCGTCATCCATCGGACGGTCGAGTGCGATAACCGGTGTCCCTGACTTTTGCAGTTTGAGGTAAAATTCATTTGCAGTCGGCATACCACTAGCAACAAATAATGCATCAACGCGACGACTGATCAGTGCTTCTGCAACCTTCTGCTCGGTATCCGGATCGTCATCAGAGCAACCAATCAAAATTTGGTATCCAGCTTTACGCGAGTTCTGTTCTATTAGTTTGGCTAAACGTGCGTAACTGGTGTTTTCTAAGTCTGGAATGATAAGCCCAAACGAACGTGAGTTACCGGCACGCAAAGCAGAAGCTGCATGGTCTGGCTGATAGTTATACTCATCAACCACTGCCATTACCTTCTTCTGCGTCTTCTCGCTAATACGGTATTTCTGCGCTTTGCCGTTAATCACATAGCTTGCAGTGGTCTTAGAAACACCTGCTAATTTAGCCACTTCATCCAGTGTCATATTCTTTACCTTATTCTGTGCGCATGATCATATTAATACATCAATGATCTTACGATAAGTTGAATTATATGCTGAACCGTTTCAGTATAAAAGCTGAAAGGATTCAGCAGAGGCTTAAAAAGCGACCTAAATCACCTAAACACGGCATTACTCAGTAGCTTAGTCTAGGATTAGAAGAATGATGGTTAGCGACTGATTTAACGAAGCTTCGCTGAATGTCTTAAAAAATTTGCCACCTAGCTGAATCGTTTCAGCTAGGTAAAAAGCAAAGAACGAAAGCAAAAAATATAAATGTTGAGCGCAGATACAGTTGCCTACAAAGGGAACGTAGCTCAACTGGAATGGACTTTAGAGCTGGAGAAGCACCATGCTTAAGCTAAGTAAGAACGACATTACCCTTTCACAATCTGCAACAGATAAGTTTCAGGCAATCAAAAACATTGCCCAGAGCCTGACAGAAAAAGGTTTGGTTGAAGCCGGTTATGTAGAAGGCATGCTTAACCGTGAAAACCAAAACTCAACCTTTTTGGGCAACGGCATTGCCATCCCTCACGGAACAACAGACACACGTTTAATGGTTAAAACAACCGGCGTCGCTGTTCATCACTTCCCGCAAGGCGTCGACTGGGGAGATGGTAACAAAGTGTTCGTTGCTATCGGCATCGCGGCTAAATCAGATGAACACCTTGGCATTCTTAAACAGCTAACTAAAGTACTTGGTGCTGATGGCGTTGAAGATCGTCTGCGCAATGCCAACAGCGAAGATGACATCATTGCCCTACTTCACGGTGACATTCAACTAGAAGCAGACTTTGATGCTTCACTGATCCAACTTAACTTTCCTGCCAGCGACATGGTTCAGATGAGTGCAGTTGCGGGTGGACTACTTAAAAACACCGGATGTGCAGACAAAGAGTTTGTCGCTGACCTTGTGACAAAAGCGCCAACTAACCTTGGTAATGGTTTATGGCTAGTGGGAAGTGACAAACAGGTGTCTCGTACCGGCGTCTCTTTTGTTTCAACGGCAAACGACTGTGAATACGAAGGACAAAAAGTACGTGGACTGGTTGCTTTTGCTGCATGTAATAACGCACACCAGCCCATTCTAAAATCACTTTCAAATATGGTGTTCAACAAAGAGCACAGCAAATTACTAGACGCGTCTACTGAACAAATCCTTGCTCTGTTTAAAGGCGAAGAAGTGGCACCTGTCGCAGCCGAAGATGGCAACACTGCCGTATTTAAGATCAAAAACTCACACGGTCTGCATGCTCGCCCTGGCGCAATGCTCGTTGCAGAAGCCAAGAAGTTTGAATCTACCATTCGCGTTGCAAACCTGGATGGAGACGGTAAAGCGGTAAACGCAAAAAGCTTGATGAAAGTGATTGCGTTGGGCGTGAAACACGGCCACCAACTGCAGTTTTCTGCTGAAGGCCCTGATGCCGCGCAAGCGCTCGAATCAATCGGTAATGCAATCGCTTCAGGCCTCGGCGAAGGTTAAGGAGCTTCCATGACAAATACGCAAACACGGACTAGCACAAAAACAAGCAAAGTTGTCACAGTTACGCTCAACCCCGCACTGGATTTGACGGGTGCTGTTGAAACGTTAAAAGTCGGGTCAGTTAGCCTGGTTCAACAGAGCAGCCTGCACGCCGCCGGCAAAGGCGTTAACGTGGCAAAAGTTCTTAGCGATTTGGGTGCAGACGTTACCGTGACTGGCTTTTTAGGTAAAGACAATCCTGAGCTGTTCCACCAGCTATTTGAAGACATTGGTGTTAAAAACGAGTTTGTTGAAGTCAATGGCTCCACCCGCATCAACGTGAAGTTAGTTGAATCAAATGGTGAGGTCAGCGACATCAACTTCCCTGGTGTTCAAGTTACTGCTGATGACATCTCTCGTTTCGAACAGACGCTGTTCACACTGGCAGAAACACATGACTACTTTGTGTTAGCTGGCAGTCTGCCGGGCGGCGTGACGCCTGAGCTATGCGCTGCATGGATTGAAAAACTCCATCAGCTGGGTAAAAAAGTTCTGTTTGATAGCAGCAAAGCAGCACTAAGCGCAGGTATTGAAGCGCATCCTTGGCTTATCAAACCAAACGATGAAGAGCTCAGTGATTTCGTTGGTGTGCATCTGGAAACACCACAGCAGTGCCAGAAAGCAGCACAGACGCTTAGCGATAAAGGCATTGAGAACATTGTTGTTTCTATGGGAGCCGATGGTGTGATGTGGTTAAACCAAGGTAAATGGCTGCGCGCGCAACCACCAAAAATGGACGTAGTCAGCACCGTAGGCGCTGGTGACACACTGGTAGCAGGCTTGTGCTGGGGTCACATGCAAGTGATGCCTAAACACGATTTACTACGCTTCGCCACTGCACTATCTGCGCTTGCAGTTAGCCAGGTTGGCGTTGGACTTACCAGTCATGAAGAACTGGAAAACATTAAGCTGCAAACTCAGGTTAGTGAGCTTAACCCTATTACAGACTTAGACAATAACTAAGGAACGGAAGATGAATATTGCCATTATTACAGCCTGTCCAAGTGGTGTTGCAAACAGCATCCTTGCTGCAGGATTATTAGAACAAGCGGCTTCTAAACTTGGCTGGAGCGCCAAAATTGAATGCCAATCGAGCGTCATTGAGCCAACTCTGTTATCAAACACTGACATTGAACAGGCTGAAGCCATCATCATCGCGGCAAATACACCAGTTGATACTTCCCGTTTCGTTGGCAAAAAAGTATATCAAGCAGATATCAGTTCTGTAGCAAAGGATGCGATTACATTTCTACAAACTGCTGTTGAAAACGCAGACGTGCTTGAGCAAGCGACAACCATTACCGCACCAGCTGAACTTGAAAGCACAGCTTCTTCCGTGAAGAAAATTGTGGCAATCACCGCTTGTCCGACAGGTGTTGCACATACCTTCATGGCAGCAGAAGCACTGGATGAAGAAGGCAAACGTCGTGGTCACCAAATCAAGGTTGAAACTCGCGGCTCTGTGGGTGCGAAGAACCAGCTAACCGATCAGGAAATCGCAGACGCAGATCTGGTGATCATCGCAGCCGACATAGAAGTACCGCTTGATCGCTTCAACGGTAAAAAAATGTACCGCACAAAAACTGGCCCTGCACTTAAGAAAACCGCCGAAGAGATGGATAAAGCCTTTGAACAAGCGACAGTGTATCAACACACAGGCTCTTCAAGTGCATCAGCAACTGAAGAGAAAAAAGGTGTTTATAAGCACCTCATGACAGGTGTGTCACACATGCTTCCTGTTGTTGTTGCCGGCGGTTTGATCATTGCCCTGTCCTTCGTATTTGGTATCGAAGCGTTTAAAGAGGAAGGTACATTAGCTGCAGCACTGATGAATATTGGTGGCGGTTCCGCGTTTGCTCTGATGATCCCTGTTCTTGCTGGCTACATTGCGTTCTCTATCGCGGACCGTCCTGGTCTGGCTCCGGGTCTGGTTGGTGGTATGCTGGCCAGCTCTATCGGCTCAGGTTTCCTGGGTGGTATCGCCGCAGGTTTCATTGCAGGTTACGCAGCAAAATTTCTTGCAGATAAAGTCAGCCTGCCTCAGTCGATGGAAGCATTGAAACCGATCCTTATCATTCCATTTGTCGCGACCCTGTTCACTGGCTTGGTGATGATTTACATCGTTGGTGGTCCGGTTGCTGGCATCATGAATGGATTGACTGAATTCCTAAACAACATGGGTTCAGAACGCGCGGTACTACTGGGTATTATCCTTGGCGCGATGATGTGTTTCGACTTAGGTGGCCCGGTAAACAAAGCCGCTTACGCATTTGGTGTTGGCCTTTTAGCTTCTCAAACTTACGCGCCAATGGCGGCAATTATGGCGGCGGGTATGGTTCCTGCGCTTGGTATGGGTTTAGCGACTTTCATTGCTAAGAACAAGTTTGAAGAGAGTGAGCGTGAGGCAGGTAAAGCATCATTTGTTCTGGGCTTATGTTTCATCTCTGAGGGTGCAATCCCATTTGCAGCAAAGGACCCAATGCGTGTAATCCCAGCTTGTATGGCTGGTGGTGCTCTAACGGGTGCACTTTCAATGCTGTTTGGTGCAAAACTAATGGCACCACACGGTGGTCTGTTCGTACTGCTTATTCCTAACGCTATTACACCAGTATTGATGTACCTGGTAGCGATTGCTGCAGGTACAGCGGTTACAGGTTTCACCTACGCATTCCTGAAAAATAAAGCAGAAGCAAAACAAGAAGTCACTGCTTAATTTAAACCGTTTATAAACGCCACCCTCATTTGGCACCCAATGCCTCCCTCATACTCCGGTATAGGGAGGCTTTTTTATTAACGAAAAAAGCCCTGAGGAAAATCCTCAGGGCCAGGCAGGAAACTGACTTATACCAATCACAGCAAATAAGTGATCAGAAGTAGCGTAGGAAAAATGCTTGAGAACAAGGCAAAAATTTTCGATAAGTAGTTATTCTACAATCAAAATTTTTAACGCAGTTATCAAGGGTTTTAACAAGCTATAGTGACCAGTTATTTACTACGATTGGTATTATTGTCAGGGGTCCCTTATGCAGTGGTCGATCTAATCCTAAACAGAATCGCAAACATTACCGGCACAACTATGAGTGTCAGTACTGTAGCAAAACCAAGTCCTGCCATAATCGTAATTGCCATTGAGCCAAAGAAGGCATCAAACATTAGCGGAATCAACCCTAGTATTGTGGTCAACGCCGCCATACTCACCGGACGCACACGGCTGATCGCACTGTCTACAATCGCAAGGTACGGGTCTTTACCTGACTCCAGTTCAAGGTTAATTTGGTCGAGTAACACAATACCGTTTTTCAATATCATTCCGCTCAGACTCAATAAACCTAAGAAAGCGGTGAAACTGAATGGCATATTTGTCGTCAACAAACCGAATGACACACCAATAATGGACAACGGCACAGTAAACCAGATAACCAGCGGCTTTTTGATCGAGTTAAACAGCAAGATGGTAATGATGAACATCAGCAAGTAACCCATTGGCAATGAGCCAAACAAGCCTTCTTGTGCATCTTTCGATGATTCGTACTCCCCGCCCCACGTAATTTCGTAGCCATCAGGCAGGTGTAGCTCCATTACTTTTGGTTGAACGCGCGCGAACAAACTCGCTGCGGTATCATCACTCAGTACATCGTGGTCCGCCAGAACGGTCAGAGTACGTTTGCGGTCTCGGCGCTGGATCAGTGGCTCACCCCAGTCTAGTTTCACACCATCTATCACCTGATCTACAGGTATATAAGTTTGAAGTGAAGGGCTCCAGATTTTCACATTTTGAAGTGACTCGAAGTCAACACGTTCCGCCTCTGGCAGGCGCGTCATGATTGGTAGCGTATGCGTACCATCACGCAGATAACCCAGCGTGCTGCCACCAAATGACATCTGTAATGTGCTCGAAAGATCTTCTTTCGAAATTCCCAGACGACGGGCTTTGGACTCGTTAAATACCGGAACCAACTCTTTAGTACGCTCGCGCCAGTCATGACGTATGTTACGCGCACCAGGATCGGTACTCAGAACATCTTCAACTTTAACCGCAATATCACGCAATACCTGCGGATCCGGTCCGGTGATTCGGGCTTCAATTTTCGATGCTGGAGATGGGCCAAACTCCATCAGCTTAAACTGGAATGTTGGCTCATTAAACGCCTTCGCTAAGCTGGCATCGAGCTTATCCAAAAGCTTAAACATATTCTCACGATCAGTTGTTCTGACCTGAAATTGAGCATACGCTTCGTAGCTTTTCTCCGGTTGATAGGTCAGTACAAAACGCTGCAAGCCCTGACCAATCGACACTGATACAAAGTCGATGTCTTCCTGTTGTCTTATATAGCTCTCTACTGCTTCAGCTTTTTTGATCGTCTCACGGATATCCGTCCCTTCAGGCATCCACATATCGACATAGAACATCGGTGTGTTGGAAGGCGGGAAGAACTGCTGCTTAACATTCCCGAATGCCACAACAGCCGCGGCAAGTAATGCCACCATACCGACAACCGTTAGCCAACGGAATCGCAAAGCAAATTTTAAAGACGCACCGAACACAACGAACAGCCAGCCTTTATAAGGGTCTTCATTTTCAGAGCCAACCTCTTTGTCTTGCTCTTTTAGCAGTAAGTCAGCCAAGAACGGAGTCAGTGTAATTGCGGTAACCCAACTCAGGAACAGTGAAAAGCAAAGTACCCAGAAAAGCGATCCCATAAATTCACCGGTCGCATCCTGAGAGAGACCAATTGGCGCAAAAGCAGTAATCGCAATAATCGTCGCACCGAGCAACGGCCACTGAGTCTGTTTTACAATATCAACCGCAGCTTGTAGTTTCGTTCTGCCTTTCTGAAGTCCGACTAATATCCCTTCGACCACAACAATGGCATTATCCACCAACATACCTAAAGCAATGATCAACGCGCCTAGAGAAATTCGGTGCAGTTCGATATTGTTGTAGTTCATCAGTATGAAGGTACCAAACACCGTCAGTAGCAGAACAACGCCAATGATCACACCGCTACGTAATCCCATCGTAAACAGCAGTACAATAATAACGATCGCTACGGCTTCACCTAAGCTGACAACAAACGCTTTAACAGACTGATCAACTTCATTTGCCTGATTATAGAAGTAGCTTAAATCAATCCCGGCAGGCTTAATCGACTCAAGGCTGCTAAGTTCAGCGTCAAGGCGCTCACCGACTTCAACAACGTTAACGCCAGAAGCGAATGAGATACCGATGTTAATTGCTTTCTTGCCATTAAACAGAATAACGTTGCCCGGCTTTTCCTGAATGCCGCGTGTAATGGTAGCCACATCCTTTAAGCGGATAAGGTTACCGGTATCGCGTCCGTGAATGATCAGGTTACCGAGTTCTTCTACTGTATTTAGCGTACCACTTGGACGAATGATAAGACTTTCACCGTTTACCATTACTTCGCCAGCTGAAACCACATTGTTCTGCTCGTTTAACAGGCTAGAAATGACATTCATATCCAGGTTCAGAGAAGCGAGACGATCAAGAGATATTTCGACAAACAGCATTTCCTGTTGATCACCAGCAACATCCACTTTTCCGACACCGTCGACTAACTCCAGCTCACGAGTCAGGTGATCTGCGTAGCGCTTAAGCTCAACGTAGTTATAATCGTCTCCCGTCAGCATCAACATCACACCATAAACATCACCAAAGTCATCTATGATCTGAAGAGATTGCACACCTTGCGGAAAGTTTGGTCGTAGATCATTGATTTGACGTCGCATTTCATCCCAGATTTGCGGTAACTCGTCAGGACCGTAGTCCATTTTCATGCTCACCATGATTTGCGACATACCATCCGACGACGTGGACGTAATATTGTCGATGTACGGCAGCTTTCGAATTTCCTTTTCTAGCGGATACGTGAGCTCTTCTTCAACTTCCTTAGACGTCGCTCCTGGATACGTGGCTACAATCATCGCATCTTTGATGGTGAAAGCAGGGTCTTCCAGTCTTCCGAGTTCAAGAAATGACGTAACACCACCAATGGCAAGAATAACAATGAACAGCCAACTGATGACTCTGTTTTTTATGGAATACTCAGCAATGTTCATTATTGTCCCTTCTCCACAACTTCCACATGTTTGCCTTCGCGTAACTTACGAAGGTTTGAGTTAACCAACACGTCCCCCTGGTTAATACCCGATGAGACAATCGCACCTTCTCCGTTAACCTGAGAAATATTTACCGGTACTTCAGTGACAACATCACCGTTTATCTTCCATACAGAAAATGCATGACTCTCACTTCCTGCCTGAAGTGCAGTCACAGGAATCTTGTAACCGTAAATGGAACTGATACCGGCTTCAACCATGTCGACCATCACGCTGACACTCGTACCAGGCAGAATTTCTTTTTCTGGCTGAGGCATCGTTAAATAAAGTTCGTAAGTTTGCGTCTCAGCGTTAGGCTCACTCGTATGTTCCAGGTAATCGAGTGAATAGCTGTTTGTAACGCCCGAAAATGTCGCACGAGGTTTGTAGCTCATGTTTTCTGAATTCGGATTCACTTGCGCCAGCACGTTATCCGACAGTTCAATACGTACATAAACCAAATTGTTTTGATACAGTTCGAGTACTGACTCGCCTGCGGCAACACGCTCAAAACGCTCTTTGAAAACGTCAGAGACCTTGCCTGAAAATGGTGCAAACAGGCGGGTATAGTTTAACTGGTTGGTCGCGCTGTGAAAGTTCGCTTCTGCCAGCTCTTTATTGGCGGTGAGTTCATCTAGTTCCGCTTTCGAGATCATCTGGCGTTCATGCAGCTCTTCGCCACGCTTCAATTGACGTATGGCTAAGTTGTATTGCGCTTCTGCATCGTTCACAGCTTGCTTCTCTTTGCTATCATCAAGCTTTGCCAGCATCTGACCTTGCTTGACCACGTCCCCCGATTTAACAAGCACGTGCTGAATCTCACCTGCGCGACGAAATGCAATCGGTGTCTGCTCTGCCGGGACAACAAGGCCTTTAAATCCACGAAACTGGCTCTTTACAGGCGAATCGACCGATACTGTAGAAACATAAAGCGGGTGGTCAGTAGCCTCTTGGTTATCACCTTGACATCCGGTAAGTAAAGCTAGGGATATCGCTGAAATCGTAAACAATGAACGTTTCATTAAATGCCCCCCTCCCTAACCCAGGCTTTTACAACCTGGCCTTCTGCCAGACGTTCAACACCTGCAATCACCACGTAATCATCCTTATCTAAACCAGACTCAACACCTCCAGCATCGTTTAATGACACGGTCACCTTTTGTACTTTCTGAGTTTTTCCGTCCATCACCCAGACTTGACCTTTTTTACTCTCTTTATTCACCCATGCAGACTCCGGCAATGTTTGAACATCAGACACATCCTGCTTCGCAATGTGCACCTGCCCTGTCATACCAGTAAGCAAATTACGATCAGAAGGACGCGTAATGGTCACGATGGCTTCATAGCTGTTGGTGTCTGTATTAGGCTGAGTAGAAATCTCTTTGAAAGTGCCCGGTATTCGCTTACCCGGTTCGCTGTCCATCGTTACCCACATATCAGCATTTTGAAGAGAAGAAAGTGAAACAGATTCGGCATAAGTTACAGGTAACGTAAAAGAGACATCCAGCGAAGTGTTGTCGATAAGGTTTAAGATTTCCTGCTTTTCACCAACCACCTGGAAAGGTTTTACGTAGGTGTAAGAAACTACGCCATCAAAAGGTGCTTGTATTTTTGTGTAACTCAGGTCAGTTTTTGCCTGCTCAAGGCTGGCTAAAGCCGCTTTATACTGCGTTTCTTGTTGATCATACTCGTCGGTACTGATGAGCTTCTTACTATGTAAACTCTTCGCACGCTGCCATTTAGTTTTAGCCAGTGCATATTGTGCCTGGGCGGAATCTAAAGCCAGTTGGAGGTCTTTAGGATCTAATGTGGCTAATACGTCGCCTTCTTTAACCTCATGGCCCATTCGGACTAACAACTGCTCGATTTCTCCACTAACCTGAAAAGAAAGCTGTGCACGGTGCGTTGCATCAATCCGTGCAAGAAAGGCATCAGAATCTTCAACAGACAGATCTTTGACTGCCAGTAGTTTTACCGGTTTGACCAAAGTCTCTAGTGGCTCTGATACAGCCTTGTTACACCCGGTTAGCACACCAGCAAGACTCAACGTCACAGCAGCACCAACCAAAGTGCGTTTTAAATTTTGTTTACGCACCGTTTTCTCCATAAGCAAATATACTACACACTCGTGCAGTATATTTGGAAATTGAGATAGATCAATATATTTTCCATACGTGTAATAAATAAATTAGTCAAATAGGCACAGTTCTGGTAAAAGTAACGCGTTGATTATTATTCGGGATAACTTCGAACTATGAGTGAAAGAAAGCAAGGCAGACGAAGTGCTGAAGCAGCAGAACACACAAAATGCGTCATTCTCAAAGTGGCAGCAGATATGTTTTGTGAACTTGGTTTTTCTCGCGTCTCGCTCAGAAACATCAGTGAAAAAGCCGGTGTTTCACATAGTTTGATTCGCCACCACTTCGGCAGCAAAGAAAAAATCTGGCAAGCGGTGAGTGACACCATGGACGAGTACATGCAGGACTACATGGCCGAACTCATCAACCAAATGCCGGAAGATACGCCTTCAAACAAAAAGATTTACCTGTTTATGGTCCGCATGCTGGCATTTGCTTTAGTTAACCCGCACCCTATACAGATCATCGCAGATTCAATTCGTGAAGGTAACGAACCCCTGTTTGATTACTTCGTAAAGTCTAAAGAAAAGTTTGCATCCGTATTTTCAGGTATTTTTGAACTCTACAACAAAGAATACCCAGACGCGCAAATTGATCATTGGGAATCAAAATGGCAAATGCTGCTTTTCGCACATGGGGCTGTTAGCTTAGCGCCAATGATGCAGCAAACTTGGCCTGATATAGCTGATAATAAAGAACGTATGCTGATCAAACATTGGGAGTTGTTTAACACAATTGTGGCAAGTCAGTTCAACATTGCGAAAGAAGAAATGATCCATCCAGAGAAACTGGAAGATATCGTAATTGACATGTGTTGTACTATCGATAGTGCCGTCAGCTAATTCATTGATATCTTGGCCTAAAAACTTGACAGCATAGATAGCATATAAATTCAAAACTATAAAAAATGCCGGGCTAAATAGCCCGGCATTTTAGTAAAACCTTCACGAAGCGCGCTTTACTTACCCACGCTTCACTTAACAGCGCGCTAATTAACCACGATAGTAGCGTTGAGGTACGAATGGCATTTTTTCTACTGTCATAGGTAGCATTTTACCGCGTACTTCTGCAAAAAGCTCAGTACCGATAGCCGCAAGGTCTGCGCGAACATAACCCATAGAAACCGGTTTGCCTGCATTCGGACCTGCAGTACCACTGGTAACTACACCGATCTGATTTCCGTCAGCATCAAACAGTTCAACGCCTTCACGAACAGGTGCTTTTGTCTGACCAACTAGGCCAACACGTTTGCGTGCAACATCTTTGCTTTCAATTTGCTTAAGAATAACGTCAGCACCAGGGAAACCACCTTCACGCTCACCGCCCGCGCGACGAACTTTTTGGATGCCCCATAGCAGACTAGCTTCAACTGGTGTCGTTGTTGTATCCAAGTCGTGACCGTACAGGCAAAGGCCACATTCGAGACGTAATGAATCACGTGCGCCAAGGCCGATCCACTCTACTTCAGATTCTACAGTTAGCTTACGTGCCAGCTCTTCCGCATGAGTGTTAGGTACCGAGATTTCGTAACCATCTTCGCCAGTGTAACCACTGCGGCTGACAATACATTCGACACCTGAGATTTCTAACTTCTTCACGTCCATAAACAGCATATCCGCTACTTCAGCGTTAAAACGCTTAAGTACTTCTGCCGCTTTTGGCCCTTGAAGAGCAAGCAGTGCGCGATCTTCAATCACTTCCAGCTCTACACCTGCAGGCAGGTGAGTTTTAAGATGGTTGATGTCCTGATCTTTACAAGCCGCGTTTACAACAACGAACAGATGATCGCCAAGATTCGCTACCATCAGGTCATCCATGATTCCGCCTTGCTCATTGGTGAAGAAAGCGTAGCGTTGGTTACCTTGAGGAAGATCGATAATATCTACAGGAACCAATGTCTCCAGGAATGCTGCTGCGCCCTCACCAATCAAACGAAGTTGACCCATGTGAGAAACATCAAACAGACCAGCGGCATCACGAGTGTGTAAGTGTTCCTTTTTAACGCCTAGTGGGTACTGAACTGGCATATCGTAACCCGCGAACGGGACCATCTTTGCGCCAACTTCAACATGAAGTGCATGCAGTGGTGTTTTAAGAAGTTCTTGAGTCATTTTCGTCTCCGTTTAGATAGACCCGAGGATGATGTCGGTGTGTTTCCAATAATAAACACGCTTACTCTAATTTTGCACGAACAAGACGACTGTCAGCTTTCAAAAGTGTGACTTTTAACATTTCAATCACATTAAAGCGCATAAAAAAGGCGCTAAATTGATTGATATATCATCAACAGAGCGCCATTTTAACTGATTTCCGATCAATAGCAATCGTTTGCCTTCACTATAGGAAATTTACAGCTTTTTATCATTACTTCGCAGTGACCCAAAGAATCTGTGCATCTTCTTCACTCACGCTGGTTAACATATGTCCCATATTAGCATCGTAATAGACACTATCTCCTTCACTCAAAACAACAGGCTCGTAGAACTCAGAATAGAACCTAACTTCGCCCGATAAGATAAGTAAAAACTCTTCACCGTCGTGACGTACCCAATCTTTGTATTCGTCAAAACTTCGTGCACGGATCTGGCTTTTGAAAGGCATCATTTTCTTATTGGAAAGTTGTGTTGCCAGCAGCTCATGCTCATAGGTTTGAGTCGGGTGAGGTTTGCCTTCATTTTTCTTTGTGATATCCCTGCGACCCGCTGCCACCTTTTTCCTTGGCGGTTCAAATAGTTGCGGCATATCTATTTGTAAGCCGAGTGCCAACTTCTGCATCGCCTGGAAGGTTGGTGAAATCTGTTCATTCTCGATTTTGCTAAGTGTGGAACGGGCGAGTCCGGTTCGCTGGCTCGCCTCTTCCAAAGTAATACCGAGTTTCGAGCGGATATCTTTGATGCGCTGACCGAGTTTAAGTGGTTCTATGTTGTCACCATTATTTTCTTTCGCCAACGTCATCGATGGGTACTCGTCGTAAATACTATCGGCCATAAATCCCTCTGTTGATATCCTTATTTTGTTATTAAAGCCATTGTGCATGATCACTATAGTGGATAAAAGTCCACCACGTTAATTAAACCGTGTTCTCGTTAACAAATTTAGAAATCTAGTTTCCTATAGGAAATTTTTTATTGATTGTTCTTGTCGCAAACGCTATGTTACAGCCTTGTTAGATGTAGAGATGCACTTTTCCGTTAAGATTGGCGTGTGAGATTGGATTAGTTAACGCGCGTTTCAACGGAGTTTTTGCCCACTTTTAGGGCTGGATGTTCGCTCTGTTCTGCTACGCAGTTCAGCTGTTTGAGGACAAATGAACCTAATCGCAATTCAATAAACAAATCTACTGCGGGTTCATTTTCAGATTTGGAAGGTCAACTACCATGAATAAGAGTTACCCTAACCACAGCTTGGAAAACTTTTTCTCTACCAATCTCTCTGCGACAGATGATGCTGTCTTTGCCGGAATTCAGGCGGAATCCGCTCGCCAAAACGAACAAATCGAGCTTATCGCTTCTGAGAACATTGTTTCTAAAGCAGTAATGCAAGCTCAGGGCACTTGCCTAACAAACAAATACGCTGAAGGTTACCCAGGACGTCGTTACTACGGTGGTTGTGAGCACGTCGATACCGTCGAGGCTATCGCTATCGAACGTGCGAAAAAGCTTTTTAGTTGCGAATACGCAAACGTTCAACCTCACTCTGGTGCTCAGGCTAACGGTGCAGTAAAACTGGCACTTCTTCAACCAGGCGACACCATTTTAGGCATGTCACTGGACGCCGGAGGCCACCTTACACACGGTGCGCGTCCAGCTCTATCTGGTAAATGGTTCAACGCAGTACAGTACGGTGTTGATCGCGAAACATTAGAAATTAATTACGAAGATGTTCGTGCCCTTGCACTTGAACACAAACCAAAGATGATCATCGCAGGTGGTAGTGCAATTCCACGTACTATCGATTTCGCTAAATTCCGTGAAATCGCAGACGAAGTAGATGCAGTCCTAATGGTTGATATGGCACACATCGCCGGTCTTATCGCGACCGGTGCTCACCCTAGCCCGCTTCCACATGCGCACGTAGTAACGACGACAACACACAAAACACTACGCGGCCCTCGTGGCGGCATGATCCTGACCAACTACGAAGATATCATTAAGAAAATTAACTCAGCGGTATTCCCTGGCCTTCAAGGCGGCCCGCTAATGCATGTTATCGCAGCAAAAGCAGTCGCATTTGGCGAAGCGCTTGGCCCTGAGTTTAAAACTTATATTGATTCAGTGATCAATAACGCAAAAGTATTAGCCGAAGTATTGCAAACTCGCGGGTGCGATATTGTGACTGGCGGTACGGATACTCACCTGATGTTAGTTGACCTTCGCCCTAAGGGTTTGAAAGGTAATAAAACTGAAGAAGCTCTCGAACGTGCTGGGATCACATGTAATAAAAATGGCATCCCATTCGATTCAGAGAAGCCTATGATTACATCGGGTATCCGCTTAGGTACACCAGCAGGCACAAGCCGCGGCTTTGGCGAAGAAGAATTCAAGCTCATCGGTAATTGGATTGGCGATGTACTGGATGGGTTAGTTGAAAACCCTGAAGGTAACACGGAAGTAGAACAACGCGTTCGCAAAGAAGTGAAAGCGCTGTGTAATCGCTTCCCTCTTTACCAATAAACAATTTAAACGCAGTTATTTTTTGGAGATTAAGCAATGGACAACACATTGAAGTTTGCAGATAGCCACGAGTGGGTACGCGATAATGGCGATGGCACAGTAACTATCGGTATTTCTGAGCACGCACAAGAAATGTTAGGTGACGTAGTATTCGTAGACCTACCAGAAGTGGAAGACGAAATTGAAGCGGGTGATAGCTTCTCTCTTGTTGAGTCTGTAAAAGCTGCTTCAGATATCTACGCACCAATCAGTGGTGAAATTGTAGAAATCAACGAAGAGCTTGAAGATAGCCCAGAGCTAATCAACGAAGAACCGTACGAAGGCGGCTGGATTGTTAAAGTGAAGATGTCTGACCCATCAGAACTAGACAATCTGAAAGACGCAGAAGAATACCTAAACTCGATTGAAGAAGAGTAATTAGGAAGATTAACAAAGCTGCCTCCGCTTAGAAGGCAGCTTTTTTTAAATGTTCGGAAGTATAATTAAGCTTATCAGTAACGAGCCAATCCGTTACCCGAACAAGGAGTAGGTAAAGGACAATGACTGAATTACTTCAAAGCCTCAGCACACAAAATGAGTTCGTTGCTCGCCACAACGGCCCAAACAAATCTGACCAACAAAAAATGTTGGACGCGATCAATGTTGCTAACCTTGACGCACTTATCGAAGAAACGGTTCCTGCACAAATTCGTCTGGAAAAACCGCTATCTCTAGCAGAAGCGAAAAGCGAATCAGATATGCTTGTCGCGATGCGTAAATTTGCTGACCAGAACCAAATTAAACGTACGTTTATAGGCCAAGGTTACTACAACACCTTTACGCCAAACGTTATTCTACGTAACGTACTAGAAAACCCAGGCTGGTACACAGCTTACACACCTTACCAGCCAGAAATCTCTCAAGGTCGTCTTGAAGCGCTACTAAACTACCAGCAAATGGTCATGGACCTGACTGGTATGGAAATCGCGAACGCCTCCCTACTTGACGAAGCAACCGCTGCCGCTGAAGCTATGACTCTGTGTAAGCGCGCTGGTAAGAGCAAGAGTAATGTATTCTTCGTGGCTGACGACGTTCACCCACAAACACTGGAAGTAGTTAAAACTCGTGCGAAGTACATTGGCTTTGACGTGCAAGTTGGTTCGCTTGAATCACTTCCAGAGCAAGACGTATTTGGCGCACTAGTTCAATACCCGGGCACAACGGGTGAAGTTCGTGACCTAACGGACATCATCGCAAAAGCACAAGCAAACAAAACGCTAGTGACGGTTGCCACTGACCTACTTGCTTCTACTCTGCTGAAACCAGCAGGCGAAATGGGCGCAGACGTAGTAATTGGTTCAGCTCAACGTTTTGGCGTACCAATGGGTTACGGTGGTCCACACGCTGCATTCATGGCAACTCGTGACAAGCATAAACGTACAATGCCAGGTCGCGTTATTGGTGTTTCTATCGACGTAAACGGCAACCAGGCACTTCGCATGGCAATGCAGACGCGTGAGCAGCACATCCGTCGTGAAAAAGCGACATCGAACATCTGTACTGCGCAAGCACTACTAGCGAACATGGCGTCTTTCTACGCTGTATTCCACGGCGCAGAAGGTCTTCGTACCATCGCTCGCCGCACTCACCACATGACTGCAATCTTGGCTGCTGGCCTGACAAAATCAGGTTACGAGCTGGCTCACAATAGCTTCTTCGACACCATTACTATTAACACGAATGGCAAAACTGAAGAGCTTTACGCTAAAGCACAAGCTGCAGACATCAACCTACGCAAATTGAATGGTAAGCTAGGAATCAGCTTCGACGAAACAACGACAACGGCTGACATCGAAGCGCTATTTGCTGTGTTTTTGTGAAGCAAGACGTTAACGCGTTGTCTTCAGAAATCGCAAGCAACGAGTTTGCTTCAATCCCAGAAGCGTTACGCCGTACTTCTGAGTTCCTGACTCACCCAGTATTCAATACGCACCACAGCGAAACTCAAATGATGCGTTACCTGAAACAGCTAGAGAACAAAGACTTCTCACTGACTCACGGTATGATCCCGTTGGGTAGTTGTACGATGAAACTGAACGCAGCAGCAGAGATGATTCCTGTAACATGGCCTGAGTTTGGTTCTATCCACCCGTTCGCACCTCTTGAGCAAGCGGCTGGTTACGCTGCTCTTGCAAAAGATCTAAAAGAGAAGCTATGTGAAATCACAGGTTACGATGATTTCTCACTACAGCCTAACTCTGGTGCATCTGGTGAGTACGCGGGTCTTATTGCGATTCAGCGTTACCACGACAGCCGTGGCGAAGGTCACCGTAACGTATGTTTGATCCCAAGCTCTGCGCACGGCACTAACCCTGCGACAGCGTCAATGGTGTCAATGAAAGTGGTAGTAGTTAAGTGTGACGAAAACGGCAACATCGACATGTCCGATCTTGCTGACAAGATTGAGAAGCATAAAGACAATCTATCAAGCATCATGATCACTTACCCTTCTACGCACGGCGTATACGAAGAGCAAGTTAAAGAAGTGTGTGAAATGGTTCATGCTGCTGGCGGTCAGGTATACCTGGACGGTGCAAACATGAACGCACAGGTTGGCCTAACCTCTCCGGGGATTATCGGTTCTGACGTTTCACACCTGAACTTGCACAAAACCTTCTGTATTCCACACGGTGGCGGTGGTCCGGGCATGGGTCCTATCGGTGTTAAATCTCACCTGGCTCCTTTCCTTCCGGGACATATCGAAAATGGCACTGAAGGTAAAGAATACGCAGTTTCTGCAGCAGATTTAGGTAGCGCTTCTATCCTGCCTATCTCTTGGGCTTACATTGCGATGATGGGTGAAGCTGGCCTTAAAGAAGCGACTGAAGTTGCAATTCTTAACGCCAACTACGTAATGGAGCGTCTACGTCCGCACTACCCGATTCTTTACCGTGGTAAAAATGGCCGCGTAGCACACGAATGTATCGTTGATATTCGTCCGCTAAAAGAAGAAACAGGCATTAGCGAAGAAGATATCGCGAAGCGTCTAATGGACTACGGTTTCCACGCTCCGACGATGTCGTTCCCAGTTGCTGGCACACTGATGATTGAGCCAACTGAATCAGAAGATTTGGAAGAGCTAGACCGTTTCTGTGAGGCAATGATCGCTATTCGCGAAGAGATGGCTAAAGTGAAGAACGGTGAATGGCCGCTAGAGAACAACCCTCTGGTTAACGCACCACACACTCAAGTCGATCTTGCAGCAGCAGAATGGGATCGCCCTTACTCTCGTGAATTAGGCTGTTTCCCGTCGAAAGCAACTAAATCTTGGAAATACTGGCCAACAGTAAACCGCGTAGATAACGTTTACGGCGACCGTAACCTAATCTGTTCGTGCCCAAGCATTGAAAACTACGAAGATTAATTTAGTAGTTGATCATGTCATATCAAGTTGGAAACAGCGGATCTGTAGTTAGAAACAGGCTTAGATATGAATAATTAATTAAAAAGCGAACCTTTGGGTTCGCTTTTCTTTTCAAATTGAAGTGTCAGATCTAATCTGAACCAATACATCTTAAACACTAATTCGAATTTTTTTCCTATCTCTTTATCCTATCAGTATGACTTTGTTTCAAACACCTAGTTAAAAATACACGTTAGCGGTAAAACTTAGTATGTAGGCTGATCATTACTGCGTTCTTAAAGCTGCAAGAACTGGTGCTAACCAGACGAGGACGGACTTAGCAAAAGAACAGACGTCACAGCTTTAGAAGAAATTAAACAGGAATCACCAGATGTAACTATAGTTAATAGGAACTACTAGCTATTAACTATTAATCTAACCAGTAGATTTTCGCTTATTGATACGAAATGGAATCACAAATCCGTACAGGCTTAAAACGGAGGGTTTATGGCAATGAACGGCAGCAACTTTAGAGAGCTGATTGACTCACTCAAGGACTTAACGCCAACTCAGAAGAGGTACCTGATTAGCCGGACTAGGATGTCACTGGACGATGAGAACGGCATGTTCAGAACAGATGATCTACTTACACAGGAAGAACTGGAGGCGCTACTATCTCCAACGTACACAACAGAATCAAAATAATATCTGATCAGCAAAACTAACAACCAAGTAAAGCAGCATTACTTTACTTGGTTTTTTGTTATCTCAACTTACTAAAGTCTTAAATTTTTTATCGAATATCTAAAGTGAGATTAAATTTGGAAAGCTTCGCGGTCGGCAATCTGCTCGTACCAACGAGCGATGTTTGGCGCGGTTGCAAGAACGTCGATTTGAAGTGCATTGATGGCAAATCCAACAAACAAAAAGCCAGTGATATCAACGATGGTAAAGCTATTCGTAGCGATAAACTCACTTTCACTTAGGCGCTTATCCAGAGTCGGCAAAAAGTCTAGTACGCGAGACTTAGATTCCTCACCCCATTCTTTAATGCAGTTCTCGCGATCTTTGTAAATCGCTGAGATGTTTCGAAAAGCCTGAAAGGCCGCATATAAGCCCTGGAACTCTACAACGCGATGCCACATTTCTACTTGCGCTCGTTCGCGTTGATTACCACCAAATAAGTTTAAATCGTTTTTAAACTCTTCATCAAAATAACGGCAAATCGCGACGCTTTCACAAAGCGTTGTGCCGTCATCTAACTCTAGAAGAGGCACCTTACCGTTCACACTCTTCTGTTTGAAAGATTCAGTTAGGTTCTCGCCTTCACGTACGTTTAACGCCACGCGTTCTACGTCGCCTCCAATCTCCTTTAAAAAGATATTTACTCGCTTACAACTAGGCGTCACTGCGGTTTCATACAGTTTCATGTTTTACCCTTTTCTTTATCTAACTGTTCGGTTAGGTTATACTGTAGCCAGTTTATAAACGTTCAGTCAAGAATTATAAGTATTAGTCAGCCAGTAAGATTGGAAGCTTTATAACGCAATATTTCCCAGCAGGTAACTATATGGCAAGAAAAGCGAACTTTGACCGAGAAGAGAAGCTCTTGGTCGCTATGGATGTGTTCTGGCGTAAAGGCTTTGCTAACACATCAATCTCCGATCTAACCGATGAGTTGAATATTAACCGGTTCAGTCTTTACAACACGTACGGTGATAAGCAACAACTCTATTATGAAGCCCTTGATGCGTACCTTAAAAAGGTTTCCCTTCCTTCTCTCGCTAACTTACAAAACGAAGGCGCTTCACTTCGTGAGATTGAAGAATTTTTAACGTCTTTTGCTGCGCTTCAGCGCAAACGGAGTTGTGGCTGTTTTGTTCAAAATGCGTTGGTTGAACATGCTGGTGAAGATGAAGATGTGCTGCGCATGGGGCATTTTTTATTCGATCACCTTATCGAGATCTTGACCGAAGCATTAGAAAACGCACAGAGAGAGAAAATAGTCCCTAAAACACTTAAGCCATCCGACCTAGCGCGGTTTATTCTCAATAATATGCAAGGTATGCGCGTACTCGGTAAAGCCAAGCGTTATGAAGACTTAGATTCCGCTCTATCTTGCCTTTTAGTTCTGATTAGGAAATAACATGTCCATAAACGTGATTGCTACTCGGCTGACTAAAGGTATGGATCTAAAACGCTCACTGGCTAAGATCGTTAAAGACCATAACATCAAGGCAGGTTCCGTTGCCTCATGTGCCGGATGTATATCTACGCTCAATCTTCGTCTGGCCGGTGCGGAATCCACTTTATCCAAATCTGAACCGTTTGAAATCGTCTCTGTTATGGGGACTCTCACTCCTGAACATCAACACGTTCACATTTCTGTGTCGGACAAGCAGGGACATGTCTGGGGCGGGCATCTGATGGAAGGCACTCTGATAGATACCACCGCAGAGCTGATCATCCATAGCTATCCAGACCTCACCTTCAGCCGTAAAATGGATGAATCAACTGGATATACAGAACTCGTTGTAAAGTGAAAGAAAAAAACCAAGGAGCAGATTGGACTTAGCTGTATTCAATCTAGGATTTTTTAGTAGAGACAATGAGCACAATATTAAATAGCTTGCATGCAAACATTAGAATTGTATCGCTACTTTACTTCCAGAAATGCACACGAACTCAATCGTTTAGTTGCGCTGGCGTCATAGCGTACTACATTGAATATGAGCTAAGACTTCTTGTTAACTCCTTTCTCCCAAGCAACCGCTTGGGATTTTTTTAGCTAGCGACTGATCCCTACAATATTGTGAAGTCAAATTGTACAGTACACGCACTTAAACCATGCTAGCAGCAGTAAATATCCCAAGGTTGTTTAACAATACGTAAAATTGACTTGAGACTAAGTTACAAATAGCTTAAAAATAAGAAAAGCTTTTTACTTTACAGTTTTGAGTAACGCCGATAACGTCATGATTGAAAAATCTTTATACTTTTTTAGTCCGTTCTATGGTCAGTCTAAACACCTTTGATCAATTAGAGCCGTTACCTGTCAGTTAACGCTACGCTTGTAAAGAACATACGATGCAAACGCATATCACACAAAGCAGAGCTATCTGCTTCATAAATAATAAAGAAGGGAGTCACAATGGCGGCTTTTGGTACTGAGTTTATGCCTAGGATGGCATTAACAACATTCGAAAATGACAAATGGACTGATACACAGATAGTTTCAGCAGATAGTATTTCACTACACCCGGGCGCGCACGTATTACATTACTCAAGCACTTGCTTTGAAGGTCTGAAAGCATTCCGTCACGAGGATGGCAGCGTACACATTTTTCGAATGGATCAAAATGTCGAACGCTTTGCTCAAAGTAGTAAGCAACTCTCTCTACCTGAGATTGATAAAGAGCAAGTATCAAAAATGATCGTTGATATTGTTTCTGAGTTTGCATCAGATGTCCCGGAACCACCAGGTTCTATGTACATCCGTCCTACTCACATCGGTACAGAACCTGCAATCGGTAAAGCAGCGGCACCATCACTTTCATCCATGGTATATATCCTGTTATCTCCAGTGGGAGATTATTTCTCAGGCGGTGCTCATGCATTACGTCTGTTACTGGACGAAACTGGTCAACGTTGTGCTCCACACATGGGAATGATCAAAAGTGGTGGCAACTACGCCAGTGCTTTATCTCCTACACTAGAAGCAAAGCAAAAATATCAAGCAGACCAGGTTCTATTCTGCCCGAACGGGTATATTACAGAGACCGGTGCTGCAAACTTTTTACTAGTCGACGGTAACGAGATCATCACTAAAGCGCTAGATTCGAGCTTTTTGCACGGTGTGACACGCGCAAGTATCTTAACGCTTGCGAAAGATCTTGGTATGACAGTAACAGAACGAGAAGTATCTGTTGAAGAGTTGCTTGAGCGTGCAGCCAAACCTGGCACCGAAGCAATGCTTTCTGGCACTGCGGCTGTTTTGACTTCTGTAGGTACTCTTATTCACAACGGCGAAGAATTTAAAGTCGGCACAGGTGAAATGGGGCCAGTTGCAACAAAACTACGCCAAGCACTGAATGATATTCAATGGGGTAAAGCTCCTGACACTCACAATTGGTTAACTAAGATTACCGATCGCTAATCAACAACCAAATATTCGTTACAACAAGGCCAGCATTCGCTGGCCTTATTTTTATCTATCTGTCGTTAAACATACGGTCCCGCCATCTATTGTGACTTTCCATGTTTTAAGTTGGTACTTCTCATCTTCGACACAACGTCCGGTTTTTAAGCAGAAATGCTGTTTATATAAGGGAGATGCGACACAAAGTTCACCGTCAATATCCCCCACTATACCTCTACTCAAAACGTAAGCTTTTCCTATTGGGTCCCAGTCTTGCACTGCATACACACCATGTTCAGGAATGTAGAACAACGCGACTTGTTCATCGTCTAGTAGCACGATTGAGCCAACAAAGGGTATTAGCTCGTCAAGTTTACACAGTGATACTGAAGTTAACGTATTCATTTACACCTCCTCTTTTAGCGGAATACGCTGACCACGTACACGTTGATACGGCAATACTTTACTCGCTGCATTGCTGTTTAAATAAGGTCGGAAACGCTGCAATTTGGTTGGATTTTCCAAGGTGCTCTTCCACTCGCATTGATAGGTGTCAGCTACGAGATTCATTTGCTCATCGAGTGAATTACATATATTGAGCGAGTCTTCTAGTATTACTTGTTTCAGATAGTCTAAACCACCTTCCAAGTTGTCCATCCATACAGACGTGCGCTGCAAACGATCTGCGGTTCTGACGTAGAACATCAAGACACGGTCAATAATGGTGATAAGTTCTTCTTTAGATAAGTCCGATGCGAACAAATCCGCATGCCTTGGCCTCATGCCGCCATTCCCACACACATACAGGTTCCAGCCATTTTCTGTAGCTATCACCCCGATGTCCTTACTTTGCGCTTCTGCACACTCTCGTGTACAACCCGAAACAGCAAACTTGAGCTTGTGAGGGGCGCGTAATCCTTTGTATCGGTTCTCTAACTCAATGGCTAAACCAATTGAATCATCCACACCGTATCGGCACCACGTTGAACCAACACACGATTTAACGGTACGTACTGATTTCCCGTACGCATGTCCGGTTTCAAAACCGGCATCGATCAGGGTTTTCCAGATCTCTGGAAGTTGCTCTAGTTGCGCTCCAAACAAGTCGACACGCTGACCACCCGTTATCTTGGTATACAGGTCATATTGCTGTGCCACTTGGCCGAGAACAATAAGTTTATCCGGCGTAATTTCACCACCAGGTACTCTTGGTACTACAGAATAAGAACCGTCTTTTTGCAGGTTTGCCATGAAGGCATCATTAGAATCTTGTAATGGCTGGAGTTGAGGTTCCATAATGTGTTCATTCCAAAGCGACGCAAATACGGAGGCTGCGGTTGGCTTACAGATGTCACAGCCATGACCTTTCCCATGGCGCCCTATCAAGGTATCAAAGTCTTTGATCTCCTCGACCTGACAAATGTGGAACAACTCCTGTCGGCTAAGTGCAAAGTGCTCACAAAGATCGTTGTTTACTTCAACACCCATTGCCACAAGTTGAGCATCTAACACAGACTTAACCATGTTGCTGCAACCTCCGCAGCCAGTCCCTGCTTTTGTTTTTGCTTTAAGGTCCGACAGGTTGGTCGCGCCCGCTTTAATTTCAGCAACCAAGTCCCCTTTACTTACGTTATGACAAGAACAGATTATCGCGGTGTCGGGCATTTCTCGGTCTAACATCCCAGTGTCAAATAATAGGTTTGCGGCGTGATCCGGAAGAGGGGTTTTATTCAAATAACATTGCAATAGCGCATCATAATCACTGTTATCACCAACTAAGATAGCACCAAGCAATTGAGTGCCAGTTTCATCAACAACTAACTTCTTATAAACACCTGAGACTGCGTCTTGAAGCACCATTTCCTGCGCGCCTTCTGTCTGCATTTGAGCATCACCGATAGAAGCAACATCCACACCCAGTAACTTAAGCTTGGTGCTCATGTCCGCGCCAGTGAAACCTTGATTTGTCCTGTTGGTCAGAACATCTGCTGTGATTCTCGCCATGGTATAACCCGGAGCAACGAGGCCAAATACCTTCTCCTGCCACAATGCACATTCACCAATCGCAAAGATGTTTTTATCACTGGTTTGGCATTGATTGTTAATCACTACCCCGCCACGTTCACCGATCTCTAGCTCAGCCAACCTTGCCAAATGATCTTGTGGCCGGATACCAGCGGAAAATACGATGACATCGACTTCCAGTGGCTCTTTATCTTTAAACACCATCCTGTGTCTGGCAGTTTCACCATCACAGATTCGCTCAGTACCTGTAGATGTATGGACTGTTAATCCAAGTGACTCGATCTTTTCTTTAAGAACAAAACCTGCGCCATCATCAAGCTGGACAGGCATTAATCGTGGTGCAAACTCAATGACATGGGTTTCCAAACCAAGCAATTTAAGTGCATTTGCCGCTTCCAGACCTAATAGCCCACCACCAATGACCGCTCCTTTTTTGGCACCAGTACACGCGTTTTTAATTTGTGAAAGGTCATCCAAAGTTCGATATACAAACACGTTTTCCCGGTCTTTGCCTTCAATTGGCGGCACGAAAGGATAAGAGCCCGTCGCTAGTACTAATTGGTCATAGCCGAGAATGTCTTCACCATCTAGCAAAATGCGTTTTTGTTCACGGTCAATACCCGTTACCTGACTCCCCAACACAAGCTGAATACCGTGTAAGTCGTACCATTGCTGATTACTTAACATCAAATCTTCATGGGATTTACCTGCAAACAAAGACGACAACTGAACTCGGTCATAAGCGATAAAGCGCTCAGCGCCAATTACGGTGATTTGATGCTCTAAATGTGCTTGTTTCTGAACAAGTTGCTCGACAAGGTGGTGACCGACCATGCCATTACCAACGATAACAATATGATTCATTTGACTCTCCTTACGCCAGTTTTGCTGTGGTCATTGACTGCTTAACGTCGTTTGTCTGTTCCACTTTCGATTGCTTCTCGTAAAGGAACTTGAGTACAGATTGACGATATTTTTGGTATTGCGAATCTTCCGCTAGTGCTACCCTTTCGCGCGGACGAGCTAACTCGATATTTAGTACTTCACCGACAGTCGCTGCAGGACCATTCGTCATCATTACAATTTTGTCAGACAGTAAAACCGCTTCATCGACGTCATGAGTAATCATGATCACCGTATTGTTTAACTCTGCCTGAATCGTCATTAGCGCATCCTGCAAATGCGCTCTTGTTAAAGCATCCAGTGCACCAAAAGGCTCATCCATCAACAGAACTTTTGGTTGCAGTGCCAGTGCTCTGGCGATTCCGACTCGCTGCTTCATACCACCGGAGATTTCATCTGGTTTCTTATCTGCTGCGTGTTCCATTTGAATGAGCTTCAGGTAATGGTGAACTTGCTCTTTTACCCAAGACTTACCATGCTTACCCGCGACTTGTTTGACCGCCAATTCAACGTTTTGATAAACCGTCAGCCAAGGCAATAATGAATGGTTCTGGAACACCACAGCTCTGTCCGGCCCGGGCCCCGCCACTTCACGACCATCGACAATAACACCCCCGTCAGTCGGTAAGTGAAGGCCAGCGACTAAGTTCAGTACCGTTGACTTACCACATCCCGAGTGACCTATTAGCGATACAAACTCACCTTTTTTTATCTGCAAATCGACATTTTTTAGCGCAATAAACTCACCGTTTGGTGTCGGGAATCGCATCCCTAAACGCGTCAAATCTAGTAATGGCTTTTCCATAGTCCCATTCCTTATCTAAATGCTTGTTGTTTGTTCCACGACAAACATTTCTGCAATTGCAACATTCCCTTATCGAGCATCAAGCCAATAAAGCCTATCGTAATCACTGCAACCATAATCCTCCCGAGAGAGGCAGAGCTGCCGTTTTGAAATTCATCCCAGACGAACTTGCCTAACCCCGGATTCTGCGCCAGCATTTCTGCTGCAATCAGCACCATCCAAGCAATACCCAGGGAAAGTCGCAGGCCGGTAAAAATCATTGGAATAGCAGAAGGCAAAACAATGGTTCGAATATGCTGCCACCAGGAAAGCTGCAGCACTTTGCTTACATTAATCAGATCTTTATCGACACTGGTGACGCCAACAGCAGTGTTAATCAAAGTCGGCCACAAGCTACATAACGCAACAGTAATCAGTGAAGTGATAAAAGATTTAGCAAACATGGGGTCATCACTGACATAGGTGGCGCTCACGACCATGGTTACTATCGGCAACCAAGCCAGTGGTGACACTGGTTTCAGCAGTTGAATAACCGGGTTAAACGCTTTGTAAAGACCATGATTTAATCCTAATAAAATACCAAGAGGGATCGCTAAAAAGGTCGCTAGCATGAACCCGGCAGCTACCGTAACCAGACTTGTAAGTATTTGATCAAAGAACGTTGGCTTACCTGTATATGGCCGAATTTTCACCTCTGCATCTGGATTTTTCGCCAACTTAGCCGCGTTACGTTTCTCCTGACGTTCAATGAATGCCTGTTCTTTCTCGCGTTCTTGCCAGTGTTCATCAACCAGATTATGGAACTGCTGATAAGTCTCAACTGGCCCTGGCAACGTGCCTAACGAAGTTTGTACTTCTCTCGCCGCTAAGTGCCAGATACTCAGGAAAACCAGTAAACCGATAATCGGTAACAACACCAACCGGCTTCTGTTTACCACCTCTTTCGCAGGAAAAAGAGAAATAACGTTACTAGACATAGTCGCTCCTAAATTTACATCTTTGTGGACGCGGGCTTGTTGCAATGCCCGCGACATTTGGTTCATATACTTACAGTCAGACCTTGTCGTTTCCTTTTAAACCAATGGAGAACTTCTCCAGGTATTTGTTCGGTTCACGTCCGTCATAAACCACGTCATCAATAAAATGTGTCTGTGGTTCGCGGAATCCATCTTCAGCCTTAAAATCAGGGAAGTCCTGAACGCTCAGCACACCGTCTTCAATCAGCGCTTCTGCTGCTTGTTGGTAGATGTCAGGGCGATACACCTCTTTCGCGATGTCCATGTACCAATCGTCTGGTTTAGAGGTTGAGATTTGTCCCCAACGGCGCATTTGCGTCAGGTACCAAATCGCGTCGCTGTAGTACGGGTAGGTTGCGTTATGACGGAAGAAGACGTTAAAGTCCGGAACATCTCGTTTATCACCTTTCTCATATTCGAAAGTACCGGTCATTGAGTTCGCGATAACTTCTGCGTCTGCCCCGACGTATTCACTTTTAGCAAGGAGCTTCACTGCTTCCTGACGATTTGCATTGTCGTTTTCATCCAACCAATGCGCCGCGCGAATCAACGCTTTTACAACACGTATGTGCGTATTCGGGTTTGCTTCAGCCCACTGTTTAGAAACGCCAAATACTTTCTCCGGGTTGTTTTTCCAGATTTCGTAATCGGTAACCACCGGTGCTCCAATACCTTTGAATACCGCTTGTTGGTTCCAGGGTTCACCTACGCAGTAACCTTTGATTGTTCCTGCTTCCATGGTGGCTGGCATTTGTGGTGGTGGAGTTACGCTAAGCAATACATCTGCTTTCACCTGACCACTGTTGTCACCACTTTCCGGTGCGTAATACCCCGGATGAATCCCGCCAGCGGCTAACCAATAGCGTAACTCGTAGTTGTGTGTCGAAACCGGGAACACCATTCCCATATTGAACGCCTTACCCTGATCCCGGTAACTGTCGACAACCGGTTTAAGTGCATCTGCTTTAATTGGATGGACAGGCTTGCCATCTTCTTGCAATGGGATGTGCGGCTTCATCTGCTCCCACGTATCGTTAGAAACGGTGATCGCATTGCCGTTTAAATCCATACTAAAAGCCGTGATGACTTCCGCTTTGGTTCCCACGCCAATCGTTGCCCCTAAAGGTTGCCCTGCCAGCATATGCGCGCCATCCAACTCACCGTCAATCACGCGGTCTAGCAATACCTTCCAGTTCGCCTGAGCTTCTAGAGTGACGTATAAGCCCTCATCTTCAAAAAAGCCTTTTTCGTAAGCGACAGCCAGTGGAGCCATATCGGTTAACTTAATAAAGCCAAACTTTAGGTCTTCAATTTCTGGTTCACCCAGTTCAGCCCTCACATTGAATGCACTTATTACAGATAGTGTGATTGCTGATACTTTCAGCATCGAACTCCATTTCATCGCTTTTCTCCCATAAAAAAAAACGCCACTACTCCTAAGAGCAGTGGCGCCGTTGCCATGACTACAATTACCGTCTTTGATAATTGAGTGAAGCTATTAAACAATAAACCCGACAATACCGTTGCAACGCATGTGCCATGTTTATATTTCATTAAATTACAGTAAGTTACGTCAAATGGAATGTTTATTATTACCTACCTTGCATATTGGCTGTGCAATACGCACCAAGGTAGATTTTTTCATATAACCCCAAAGGGTTAGGCAATTAGCTAAGAACCTCCAATGTGGAAATCAAATTTTTAGCAACTTGAGCTAACGTCTGGCTAGTTTGCATCGCAGAATTTCTCATCGCTTTATACGCTTGTTCCTCATCCACCCTGTGCATTTTCATCAGTAGCCCTTTGGCTTTTTCAACCAGTTTTCGCTCTTCAATTTTGCTCGTTAGATCTGCAATTTCTGACTCCATCTGTGTAAAACGCGTACGCACTAGCCTAGCATGCTCCACCCACGGCTGTAGGGCAAACTGACTGTCATACGGCATCAAAACGTAATCCATTGATTCAGATAAGCGATTGATATCATTAGTTGAAAACTGTTTAAGTACAATTAACAGAGGTGAGGATTTTGACCTGCAGAAATCCACAATTAAACGCAACTCTGCAGTTGGCTGTTGCCAGCCCACCACTATATTCGCGTTGGGTTCTTGTTCCAATGCACTTTCTAAACGTGCTAACGGACAACCGATAATATTGTCATAATTTGGGGTCAATAAACCCGATAAGCGAGCTTGTTCTGTAAGGCTGTCACAACATACGATAACGGGTGTTTTAGAAGTAAAATGAGTCATGGACATTCCCTGCTTTAACCTTTCTCAACAAGAGAGGTAAATCAAGGAATGTGCCAACTGACAAAAAAAGTTATCTAACCCTAGTACGAGTTATCTAGGTAAGGTGATTACGAAAGAACGCAATGGTACGCTCCCAGGCCAGCGCAGCTTCTTCTGGCGCATAACGCCCTGTAGAGTCATTATGGAATCCGTGGTTGACGTTTTCATACATGAGCGCTGTATACTCCGCGTCATTGGCAATAAGCTGCTGTTCATAGCCAGGCCAGGTATCATTAACACGCTTATCAAGCCCTGCGAAATGCAGCAGTAAAGGGCCTTTAACCTGATTACGAATGGATTCTTCTGCCGGTGTCCCGTAAAAAGGGACACCGGCATCCAACTTGTCAGGCATGACCGCGGCTAACATGTTAACAATGTATCCACCAAAGCAGAATCCAACTGCCCCGAGTTTCCCTGAACTACTTTGATGTTGTTTAAGGAAATTAGCCGCTGCGATAAAATCCTGCTCAATCTTAGCTCGATCCATACTTTTCTGCATTGCACGACCATCATCATCGTTTCCGGGATAACCTCCGAGTGGATAAAGCGCATCCGGAGCGAAAGCAATAAAGCCATCTTTTGCTAATCGCCTCGCAACGTCTTTGATATACGGGTTTAGCCCTCTGTTTTCATGAATAACCAACACAGCAGGAGACTTTACGGTCTTTTTACGGGGCATGACCAGATAACCACTTCCTTCTCCATGCCCATTCGGAGAAGGAAAGGTTTGATAGGTTGCTTTAATATCTGGGTCATTAAAAGAGACTTGTTCCGCCAATGCATAGTTGGGTGTTAAAGCTTCAATTAACGCTGCCGCACTAAAACCCAAAACAGCCAAACCACCCAGTCGGTTGATGAACTCACGGCGTGAAATCTTACCGTGTGCATATTCGTCATACCAGTCAAATGCCTCTTGGGGTATAGGATGTGACTCCTTTTCACTGGAAGCGCGATGCTTTAGAACCATTACCCTTATCCTCTGTTTATTTTAAAAACGGGTTTACCTTGCGGGATACTAAGCAGTCACAACAACTCCGCAAACTACTGTAAACAATAGATAATGGTTTCTGGTTTAACAATATAAATACAAAAGTTTAGTTAGACTTGGTTTTCACCGTTTACATGCCCCAACCAATAAGAAAACGCTCGTTCATACGCTTTTTCCCGATCTTGCATCTCGGAAAACAGCACCGCAGTCATGGTTGCAATAACGGTATTGGCCATCTGCGTTAAGTCTTCTTTCGCCGTGTCAAAAGGACAAGAGTCTGGAATCGGCACTTCCGACAGCATCTGTTCAGTCCAGTAGTGTGAAGTAACACCACTTGTTTGACTGAGCCATACCGTTTGGCTTACTTTAGGGTTATATTCCGATTCACCGGATTGCCCTTTAAATGACACCACAGCGTGACGTGTCTGGCCAATTTCATGCTCTACTTCAGCGTGAAGCTGCTGGAATCCGGGATGGAAACTGCCTCGAATTCCGACGGTTGCCTGGCCGGGGTTTAGAGCCCGTACGACAGTATTTATCGGAGTTCTCAACCCGTAACGGTTTTTCCAACTGATCATCTTTTCTGCCTGAGGTGCAAATGCACTTAAAGGCAGGTAAACAATATTCTGTGTTTCCAGAACGCCCTTAGCCTCTTCTGCAGATTGAGCTTTAACAATTCCGAACTTTTCAAGATAGTCTTCTGCGTGCCAGCGTCCAGACTGGCGGTCATGATAACCATGCATCAGAACTTTGTGTCCATTGTCGGCCATAATCTTGGCAGCTAAAAGATGCCAAGGCTGGCCCGCGGCTTTGCGCTTTCCTGCGTAGCATGGCCAGTCAATGTCAGCGCCTATCGCAGGCATACGTGACTGGAATGCTTTAACAAAACCGGCGATCTCTTGCTGTGTCTCGTTCTGTACACGAATCAGCATCAATAGCATTGCCATTTGGTCATCATCGAACTCATTATTCAGATATTCATCCATAACCCGATAGGCTTGTTCAAAACTAAGCGGTTTTCTGCCGCGCTCACCACGGCCGACCGTTCTGATACATTCTTGAATGCTGCTCATATTCCCTCGTATTCTGCAACTGACTCTACAGTGTCTAACAACGCTTCCCGTAGTTTTACCACTTCTCCCATCACAATCAATGCCGGGCTGACACCTTTTAGTCTAGTTGCCAGTTCTTTGAGCTGATTCAGTTGTGTTACGTGAACTTTTTGCTGTGGACTACAACCATGTGTAATAACTGCAACAGGGAAATCTTCTTGTAATCCGGAACTTATTAATCCTGACTGAATCTCAGACGATTTCTCTAACCCCATATAGAACACCAACGTTTGACCACTTCGCATTAGCTGACTCCACGCATCAAATGCGCCAGTCACAACTTGCCCGGTGACAAAGGTTACGCTGCGAGAAACACCTCTGTGAGTAAGAGGGATCAAGCTGTTTGCTGAGCAACCAATAGCGGCTGTGATACCGGGGACCACTTCATAGGGAACAGAATGCTTAACTAGCTCTAAGGCTTCTTCACCGCCTCGACCAAAGACAAACGGATCACCACCTTTCAATCGTACTACTCTTTTCCCTTGCTTGGCGAGTTCTACTATTAAGCTGCAAATTTCAGTTTGATCGATACTCGGCTGGCCGCAACGTTTACCAACGTATATCCAGTCCGCATGCGGTGAAGCCAATTGCAGAATGTCTTTGTTCACCAGTCGGTCGTAAAGAAGCACCTCTGCAGACATAATGGCTTTTACCGCCTTAACAGTCAGCAGATCCGGATCGTGCGGCCCGGCACCGACGATAGACACAAATCCAGTACGTTCTCCGCTGTTTTTCTCCTGCTTCTCAGCCATCAAAGCTTTCATTGTCGTCATTTGATGATCGGAAAATCCAGCAGAGTCTGATTTCTGTCCACTTTTGAACCAGTGTTGATAAGGCGCTTCCATATGCTTACCCTCTTTATATATTTAAATAACTACTTAGTGTTCAATTCCAGTGACTGTTTGTGTGAGCTCACCATCTGTTTGATTTGCGACACGCAAGACCCGCAGTTCGTGCCACATTTCAATTTGTTTTGTAGTTGCGTTAGTGAAGTACAATCATGCTTGTCCATCGCTTGCTGAATTTGTCTGTCAGTGACTCGAAAACAACTACAAACCAGTTTTGCGCTTGTTTGCCCCTGAGTAATCGTTAGCAACTTTGAAAGCTCCATTGGTTTACCAACCAAAGAGGTAAGGTTGCTATAGTCGGTTTGAATCGGTTCGTTAGAGACCATTAATAGAGAACGAATAATTTGAACGTCTCCCAACAAGTCATAATCAACCGCTAACCAGCCTTGAGAGATGTCCATAATGATTCTCCTGCTTTTGTCTTTGCGACAAAAATTCTGCTTATGCGGCCATTTATCGTAAGCAAAACGCCAGATACCCAGATTATTTTCCGCTTGAAAGGCACTATAAAGAAACGTCTCTGAGTCAAACTGCGTGCCGATGAACAGCCCATAAGCTTTGACATTTGCCTCTTGAACATCAACAACGGCAGACTTGAATGCCGGCTGTCCGGATATCGGGTCTGTCACACTGTTTACAATCGCGTTAACTGAACTTTCACCGCCATAACGGCCTGCCCAGTGCATCGACATAAACAGCTCCTGATAGCCGAGTCCGTCATCAATCGCGGCTTTAGCGTAAATCGCATTTTGGTTACTTGGTTGAATAAGTTTGATTAGCTGACCGGCTTTGATCCGGTTCTGAGTCGCAGAAAGTGAGTTCATATAAACGGTGGGTTCAACTTCAGAAGCAGCGAGATGAGCTATATGCCCGGTGCGTGTCATGGTATGCCACTGATCACGTTGTCGCCCTGTATTCAGCCACCAACCTTTTGTACGTTCCAATCTGGCTCGAGATTCTGTGGTAACAACAAAACGCGCTTTACCATCCGGATGGGAAAAGACACCGTCTGAGAATGGACGCTCCCCACCCCACTGTACCGGTATCCACTCGTCATATTCTTGCTCACTCATCGATGCATACTCCGATAAGTCGAGCTTCAGCATTGAATCACCGTTTATGCTTGTCATTGCAGCATATTCGCAGAACACTTCGTGCTCATTACGAAACGTAAATCCGCTCTGCCCTTCCTGTAACTCACATAGCGCGTTACCAACCTGGTTGATCGCCCACCAGTCTGATTTTGCTTCCCCTGGAGGTGGCTGAAACTGGCGCTGACGCGACATTCTTCGCTCAGAGTTGGTCACCATACCTTGCTTCTCCCCCCAGCCAGCGGCTGGCAGTAACAAGTCTGCGTACTGAGCAACGTCCGAGTCCGAAGTTATATCAGACACAATTACAAATGGACAAATTTCTAACGCTCGTTTTATCAAATGATTCTCTGGTAAAGAAACCACTGGATTGGTTGCCATTATCCAAAGTACTTTAATGTCGCCCCTCTCGACAGCCTGAAATAGTTCAACGGCTTTTAAACCGGGCTGAGACGCAATTTCCGGAGAGTTCCAAAACGCTTGTACTTGCTGAATGGACTCTTGATCAAAACCGCGGTGAATCGCGAGCTGGTTCGCTAATCCTCCAACTTCTCTTCCGCCCATCGCATTCGGCTGACCAGTAATGGAAAAAGGCCCGCAACCTGCTTTGCCGATTTTTCCGGAGGCGAGATGTGCGTTGATGATAGCATTACCTTTATCGACTCCATTCTCGGCCTGATTAACACCTTGGCAAAACAAGGTAATAGCCGTAGGACTTTGTACGAACCAATGGTAAAAAGTACGTAATGTTTCTGGATCGACATCCAATGTAGATGCTAATTCTGTGACATCGTAACGCTTACTACTTACTTCGTTGGCGAGTTCATCAAATCCTTCAGTGTGTGATTGAATGTAATTCGAATCTAAACACTGTTGATCTATTAAGAACTTAAGTAATCCGTTAAACAGAGAAACATCACCATCGTTCTTAATTGCCAGGTGCAAATCTGCTTGCTGAGCCGTCACTGTCTCTCTAGGGTCGATAACCACAAGCTTTAAGTTAGGGTTGTTTTCTCGTGCTTGCTGAATTCGGCGAAACAACACTGGATGCGTCCAGGCCGTGTTCGCCCCACAGATAATTAGCAGATCCGTATCATCAATATCGTCATAGTTAACTGGTACCACATCTTCACCAAACGCACGGATATGAGCAGCCACTGCGGACGACATGCACAAACGAGAGTTGGTATCAATATTCGCACTACCGATATACCCCTTCATCAGCTTATTCGCCAAGTAGTAATCCTCAGTCAATAGTTGTCCTGATACATACATCGCTATGGAGTCCGGCCCAAAGGCAGTTTTTGCCTGATGGATCTTGCCAGCAATTAAATCGATCGCTTGCTGCCAGTTAACTTCTTTTCCAAGATGTTTGGGGTAAAGCAATCTTGACGGCATTTGAAGGCTCTCTGCTAATGCCACTCCCTTTACACACAAAGACCCAGCATTTGCGGGATGACATTTATCACCAACGATCTCTTTGGAATTAACTTCTACCCCACATCCAACTCCACAATATGGACAAGTGGTTTTTTTGCATCCTCGCGACATCATGCCTCCTGCTGATTTTTATCGTTCGAACTAACAAGCAAAAAAAAAACCTCTCCCGAACCGAGAGAGGCTGCACTGCCTTAAAACGCTGTTAGTACATTTATAACAAAAGTAATACCCTAACCCGCATCTCCGCCTGCTTAGGAGAGCGGTGCATCGAGTTAACGATGAACTCTTTCTAGATTGCAATCAGGATGCCAACATTTATTTTATCGAAATAACAACAAGTTATAATTTTTGTTACTTTTACAGCTCTTTTTGTCGCACTAATTAAGTGCAAACGAGATTCGTTTTCGTGCAGAAAGGGATAGTAAAAACACAATTTCGCTATTACCCGAGTCTCTTCGTATAAGTGGCTTACACCTAGACTGTTGATTCGGAGCTCTAAGCGCGTGTTACGGTGGTGGGTACAACGAGTTTTAAGTAGAGAAGATAATATTTGGTAGGGGTTTCAGGGGAATACCTTATTAAGGTTCAAGGTAATTCCCTGAATTTTGCTCTGTTTTCAAAGTAGAACCTAAACGTTCTACATCTCAATCAGATCAGAGTGAAAACAGCCGCCATCATGATTACTGAGGCGATACAAGTACGGCCAATAATACCGAAGTGCGAAGGTTGAATCATTTCATTGTGCATAGACATCTCCTGGTTACAGTATGAAAGCCGTTTGTTAACGACTTAATAACACTATGTCTAATACAGGAATTTTTAGCAACTCAGATAAACATTAAATATTTATTACAGTCGTTTGTACTTTTCAATAAACACACCCAAAGAGTGATATGCATCACTAAATTCTTATTCCTCAGCCACTCACTTTTTAAAAAGAATCACTTCTGTGCGTAAATCCGCTTGCTCTGTATCGTCAGAATTGTTCAAGTAGCGCTCGATTCCCAATGGTTTACTCTTCACTTTAACTCGACCGTGACGGGTTAGGTTCATTGCCATTGCCCAAGCGTTACCCAAAAACTGATACTCTCCCCTATGTTCGACAACAAAGGTATCGCATTCATCTATGGTTCCTGAAACAAATCCCTGGGGAACAGCAACGTCACTATCTACAGGCAGGCAAGTGATAAATTCAAACTTACCGTTTTTCATATCCATAGAGAGGTAATAACAAAACTGTGCGCCGTTCACTGACAAACTTTCTTTTGTAGCCCAGTTGTTTAACTGACTTAGATGACCACTCATTATGGTCCCCAGTTCCGGGATTGTTCCAGAACCGTGAATCCCCATATAACGGATTGTTGGTTGTTTTCGATGGCCGATCTCAACAAGCTTAGACAATACTTGTCCCGTTTCTAATTTGCTTTTGAGCATTCTTAAACCACGATCAAAGTCCATTCCGATCATTGACTTAAATAAGTTTTTCGCAAAAAACAGATACCAAGGAACAGCCGAGCTCATTTTCCATTCGACCAAGCAACCGCCCTCATAGGGCGTCACTATAAACATTACTTTTCCGTGACTTTTCATCGGACGGAAAAAATGCAGCTCCATATCCAAACGGTGTTCTTGAGTACTCTCTAACACCACAGAACCAGAGCCAATCAGCTTGCCATCCCACTCATACGCACCGCCTACATGTCCTTGTTCCCCGTGATAATTGAGTTCACAATCAGGCTCAAGAATTACCCAAGGTGACCACTCTGGCCAGTTCTTAAAATTCTTAAGGTAGTCTACGATCTCTCTTTGAGATTTTTCTATTTCAATACTTCTGCTTACCAAATACGAAAGCATATGGAGCTCCTTGAATTTCAACTGCGCCATAAAGCGATTTTTGATTCAGAACCACCAGCTCATCGAATCGATGCCGCATCTGTAAATCAAGCCATTCTCGCTTAAACCTGCATCTTGGGATGCTTTGCTATAAATAAAGTGTACTTTAAAGTTCGTTTTTTACGTCACAGCGGGTTGGAAACCTAGTTCCAAGTAGTTTCGAAATGGTACTGATTCATGCAAGAAGCCAACACAAATAAATTACACTTCTATCACTCTTTATAAATCTTGCAGTTACATTCAAAAGGTTATTTGTTAGTATCCTGTGCCGGAGCAAGCCAGATGCCAGACCGTATGCAAATCACTTATCTACAGTACAGAAAACAACGCGTAGCCGCTTTTGTGGTCATCTTCGCGGTGTTGTTTCAACTGTACCTTGCCTCCACTGCGGTTTTGAATCCTACACAAATACACAACAGTAACTGGCTTAGCGAAGCGCAAGGCGAAAGAGTGTTGCTGTGTACTGCTGACGGTTTTAAATGGGTCGACATCAACACACTTGTTGCAGCGAACAAACACACATCTTCAGAATTTGTTAATAGTCTTCATCTGCATGATGACTTCCATTTTGAATGTCCTTTGCTTCAAGCAGTGCAGTTTTTCTTGCTGTGCTCTACTGGACTACTTCTGGCAACTATCTATTGGTTACGCCGGATAAAACACGCGAAGATTCTATATCACTTTACTCAATGCAGAAGGCTGGTATATAAACATCTCGCGCCTAAGCATTCTCCACCCAGCATTTTTCCGGCCTAAGGCTTAGTAAAAATAACAATACCCCCTATCCAGTACTGACAAGGGGAAATCATTACTATCAAAAGGAAAAATACAAAATGCTTAAACAGTTTAAGAACCTTGCTATCACTCTTATTGCCATCATTGCGAGTCCAGTCAGCCTTGCTCACGAATATGAAGCGGGAAAAATCCACATCGATCACCCATGGAGTCGTGAAGCGCCACCTAATGCTCCGGTTATTGGTGGATTCCTTCAGCTGAATAACCACGGCGATAAAGAAGATGCATTAATTGCAGCAGAAAGCCCTATCTCGGGACACATCGAACTTCACAATCATATTATGAAAGATGGCGTGATGAAGATGGTGAAGGTAAATGAGATTTCAGTTCCGGCGAATGGCAGTGTGGCACTTGAACCAGGCAGCTTTCATTTGATGATTTTCAACCCGACAAAGACTTTAAAACAAGGCGATCGCTTCCCTGTGACGTTGACGTTTAAAAACGCGGGTAAAGTAGAAGTCGATATGGCGGTAGAGAACAAAGGACATATGCAAAAGCACATGAGCCATTAAGCACAGTTCGAACCCAACGGAAAAGCCCGACCTATTGGTCGGGCTTTTTTAGTTTAGTTACACAGATTTCATAGTGACAACGTCACCAAGTAAAGCTACTTAAAACAGACCTCTGCCCAGCGGGCTAAACCAGCTGTAACTGAGCCGAAGTAGTTACCACTGACCACAGGTATATTCGGAAGTACTGTCTGCACCGCATCACGTAAGATTGGCGAGCGAGCCGAACCACCTGTCATAAAGATTGCATCCGGTTTAACACCGGCCTGCTCGACTGCTTCGGTAACCAAAGCCGTCATTTTATCTTTCGGTGACTGAATGGCTTCAATCATATCATCCCGCTGCACATCAACTTCGATGAGCTCGGACAACAGATTAATACCAGCGCGGTAGGAAGCCTGTTCGGAGAGCGCTACTTTTGCCTCTTCAGCGCGTCGCACAATGTTGTAGCCCAACGATTCATGATAAACCTCTAGTAAGCGAACGAGCTTAGCAGGTTCTTGTGCCTGTTTATGTAACAGTTTTAACGCTGCCAGATTTTCACGTGAGTAAAAGTCATTCTGAGCTTCAACATTGTTGATCGCAATTGGATTCCAGAACTGAGTGGTAGGCATAACAATGCCTGATTCCATTTTACTTTCCATCCCAAACGGAAACATAAGCTGCTTGAATGCCAGTGCAATATCTAAATCGTTACCGCCAACACGCTGACCACTGTGTGAAAGTAAACTATCGGTTCTGTCTGCTTTACCAGCCCATGACGGTCCCATCTGAATCAACGAACAGTCCGTCGTACCACCACCGATATCGACAACCAAAATGGTCTTATCTTCTGTCAGTGTCGCTTCGTATTCCAATCCTGCTGCTACAGGCTCAAATTGAAACTCGATGTTTTTAAAACCCGCACGTTTCGCCGCTTTTAGTAAGATCCCTTCGGCCTGAATATTGGCTTTTTCTCCGCCACGGCCGTGAAAGTTAATTGGGCGTCCAATTACCGCGTCGGTAATGGTTTGCTGAGCGTCATTTTCTGCTTGTGACTTGATGTTATCCATCATGGCGCAGACCAAATCTTCAAAGAAGGCTAACTGGACATCACGCAAGCCAGACGCACCTAAGAATGACTTAGGCGATTTTACATAGTAAATATCACGAGGATCTTCTAAATACCGGCTCAGTGCTGCCTGACCAAAATCGATGTCTTCAGGCTCCAGATCGATGCTCTCTTCACGATTCAGATTTATCGCGCGACGAAGCACTTGTTCGCCAACCTGATCTAACGGTTTGATGTCTCGATGACGAAACAGATGTTCAGACACTGACTCACGAGTCGGAGCTGCAAGTGTGGAGGGAATATAAGGGTTACTCTCTTCAAGCTTGAGCAAAACAGGCTCGCCTGATTCCATTTTTGCCACTGAACAGTTTGCAGTGCCATAGTCAAAGCCGATAAACATATATCCTCCACTGACGAAAAAGGTCGGCAATGCTAACTCAACAAGGGATGAATTGCTACTGTGGAGAGCTTTAATCTTTTATTTGAGGCTCCTTTCTCTTTGAGGGTAAGGCGACGACAACCACAAGAGCCAGAAACAAGAAGACCGGACTAAGCTTCAACCCTTGCCAGATGGAATAGCTGTCGTGAAAGAGCCAAAAAATACTTATCGTCAGCAAATATGCAAAATAACTACAAAAGATTAAGCTTATCGCGGCAAAGCGAATTCGATTCATAACCAAAAGACGAACCAAGTATTGGCTCAAGAGACCAGCGCAGTGCATAGCTAGTTGCCAATTGATCACAAAAAATGCCAAAGCCACGAAACCAGACAGCAACATGACATCATAAGAAGTCACAATGAAATAGCTGCCAAACCGGCTAATGAGAAATGAATAGTCTCCCTCAAATACTGTTGACCATGAAATCGCATTAGCCGCGGCGACAAAGTTAGCGAAATAGGCAATCGCATAGAAGGTAGTCTGGGAACTAAATGGCTCAAATACATGAGAGCGGTAACCTTGCCACTCTTCTAGATTTTCTGTGGGTCCAACCCAACTCTGCTCTTCGCTGAGCACAGGATCTTCAAATACTGGACTGTTACTATACAGCAACCAAAAAATAGTCAGTGCAAGTACGACTAAGAGTATTGTAAGCATACCCTTCCCTCTCTCATTATGTCGACGCTACTGCTATGCCTAAATCAACGCCAGATGCGTGATTATTTAATTGAAAAGTCACCTAAGGCTCTAAGTAGGTGTAGCACAAAGCTATTAGGAATGCTCTGGAAAGGGATTAAAGAAACGTAGTGGAGAGCAGAACCCAGGTCAGCTTTACCGACCTGGGCTCCGGTTAAGATATAGTGATAATTACCGGTCTTCAGTACTCGAAAAACCAATTTGTTCGGTAGTCCTAGTGCCCCAACTTTTCTTCAAATACACCTAACTCTCTTCCGAGCCAAATAGCATGGTCGGTGTAATCAAGCACTTCTTGCTCACTGACTGGCCGAATAAGTACAGAAAAATCGCCGCGAATGACATCTAACCAGGCGATAAATTCTTCGCTGAGTGACTCAAGGTGAATCTCAAACATTGGCATCTTGTGCGGTCCCTGCAATCTGCCAACTAACGGAGATACACGAAGGACATCCTGGCGTTCTTGACGAATGATTTCATTTAACGCTTGTGCTTTATCTTGCTGTCGCAATGGAAAGTAAACGTGGGCGCGATACATAATTTCTCCATAATGCGCTCGGCTATACCTCGATTAACCCCAAACAACCGCGAGTTCAATAGGTACAGCTATCTAAATAATCCTTTTACCTGCTCACGCAAGTGGCTGGAATAAAAATGACTTCTGTGCAAAGCACACTACCTTGATTCCGTTCTATTGGGAAGAATTTCTCTGTTTCCTCCAACACTACAACCATCGGGATTTAATAATAATGGTTTAGTTTGTTAAATTTTACAGCCCAATTTTGTCGTAAATAGCAAATGATTTTTAGTGATTACCTTCAACTTTTAAAACCCTGAAAATCAAAAACCAGCATATAACTCTGCATAACTGGGGTGTAAGCAAAACTTTACTGTTGGGAAATTGTTAAAATAAAGCATATTTTAACATCCTGTTTACACTTAATGAGTCTGGTGATGCCAGTATTTAAACAAAAGGTTAGGTGTTCAGTAGCGCTAATGTTTACGCCTTGTGTTTCATCCAAACACAGCTTTGTTAACGGAATAAACGTCTGAAAGAGTAAGAACAGTCATTAACAAACGTAACCTTAACCTTTTACGCTGATATCAAAGTTTGAGTACCCATACAAACTTTGGTTTGATAATGAACAGCTGCAGTCCAAAAGACCCGCAGCGTCAAAAGGAGCTTGAGATGAACGTTCAGGCATTACCCATGCATCGGTTTATCGACCATCATGGTAACCTAGTCGGCCAATTACCCAACTGGGCTGACATCGAAACACTGGTCGGTTTTTACCGTGATATGGTATTAACCCGTACCTACGATAACAAAGCCGTTGCTCTGCAACGCACAGGTAAATTAGGGACTTATCCTTCTCATCTTGGCTCTGAAGCTATTGGGATCGCTGTCGGTCGTGCGTTAGAAGCCGACGATGTTTTCGTACCTTATTATCGCGATATGCCCGCAATGTGGTGCCGTGGCATTGGTATGGAAAAGAACCTTCAATACTGGGGTGGTGATGAACGCGGTAGCGACTTCTCACCAGAAGGCAGCCCTATCCCAAGCCGGGATTTACCATTTTGTGTACCTATCGCGACTCAGTGCACGCATGCCGTAGGCGTGGCTTCTGCACTTAAGATAAAAGGAAATCATGACGCTGCCTTAGTCATGTGTGGAGACGGCGGTACATCCAAAGGTGATTTCCTGGAATCCATTAACTGTGCTGGCGCGTGGAACATTCCTCTGGTATTTGTCGTCAATAACAACCAATGGGCGATTTCCGTCCCGCGCAGCCTGCAATGCGCCGCAGAATTTTTATCAGAAAAGGCCAAAGGTGCAGGTATCCCTGGAATTACCGTCGATGGCAATGACATCGTGGCTGTTTACGATGCCACCATGACCGCACTTGAACGTGCACGAAAAGGTAAGGGCGCGACGCTAATTGAAGCCGTTAGCTATCGTTTGAGTGACCACACAACGGCAGACGACGCCACACGCTACCGTAACGCAGATGATGTACAAACCGCATGGCAATTTGAACCTGTCGCTCGCCTCAAAGCCTTTTTAATCAGCCAGAACGCGTGGAGTGAAGAGCAGGAAGAGCAATGGCTTGAAGAATGTAAGGAACAAGTTGAGTTAGCGGTAAAACGCTACTTGAAGATGCCGGATCAGGCTCCGGAATCCGGATTTGATTATCTTTATGAGTCTCTTCCTCAAGAGTTGCACTCACAAAGAGATGAACTCATCAACAAAGCAATGCGTATGCAGGGAGGCAAACATGGCTGAACTTACCTTAGTTGAAGCAGTAAACCTCGCGCTGCATTATGAAATGGAACACGACCCAAACGTCGTAGCACTTGGCGAGGACATAGGTGAAAACGGCGGTGTTTTCCGTGCCACAGTGGGGTTAAAGCAAAAGTACGGGGTAAAACGAGTCATAGATACTCCATTGGCAGAGGCCTTAATAGGCGGTGTTGCCGTTGGTATGGCAACACAGGGGCTACGTCCAGTAGCCGAGTTCCAGTTCCAGGGCTTCGTATTTCCTGCAATGGAACATCTAATGTGCCATGCAGCGCGAATGAGAAATCGTACTCGTGGCCGCCTTACCTGCCCGGCTGTTTTCCGAGCCCCATTTGGCGGTGGTATTCATGCTCCTGAACATCACTCAGAAAGTGTCGAAGCACTTTTTGCGCATACACCGGGACTTAAAGTGGTCGTCCCTTCCTCACCTCAACGCGCGTACGGTCTGCTACTCGCTGCGATTCGCAGTAATGATCCCGTGATGTTCTTTGAACCAAAAAGAATCTACCGCACAGTCAAATCTGAAGTCACCGATAACGGTGTAGCCTTGCCACTAGACACCTGTTTTACTTTACGTAAAGGCCGGGACATCACATTAGTCACTTGGGGAGCTTGCGTAGTCGAATCTTTACAAGCTGCTCAGACATTATCAAAACAAGGTATTGAAGTAGAAGTGCTTGATTTAGCCAGTATCAAGCCGATTGATACCACAACCATCTTCCGTTCATTAGAGAAAACCGGACGCCTGCTCGTGGTTCACGAAGCAAGTAAAACCTGTGGTGTGGGCTCAGAGCTTTTAGCCCGTACCGCAGAGCACGCCATGTGTTTGTTGAAAGCCCCACCAAAACGGGTGACCGGAATGGATACCATCATGCCTTACTATCGTAATGAAGATTATTTTATGGTTCAGGAAGAAGACATTGTGAGCGCCGCGCGTGAGCTCGTGGAGGATTGGAAATGAAGACATTTAACTTACCCGACCTCGGCGAAGGTCTCGCTGAGTCCGAAATCGTAAAATGGCACGTGAATGTCGGTGACATGGTAGAACTGGATCAAGTGATCCTGACCGTAGAAACAGCGAAGGCAACAGTCGATGTTCCCGCTCCTTACTCTGGCAGAATTGTTAGTCGTCATGGCGAAGAAGGCGATATTGTCAACATCGGTGTCTTGTTACTCGAAATTGATGAGAGCGGCGCAGAACGACAAACCTCTGAGAAACAAGCCGTTGAGAAAAGAGAAACCGCTGATGCCGCTACTGTTGTTGGTAACGTATCCCAGCAAGCCCAAAACGTTAACGTAGATGACTTTTGGGTAGGCAGCAGTGACGGAGCGTCTAACAATAGCCTAATCACGGCTCTGCCCTCTGCCCGCTTACTCGCGAAAAAACTCGGTGTTGATTTAAATGCGGTGACCGGTAGCGGAGCAAATGGTCTGATCATGGATTCTGACATCTATGATGAAGCAGGCAAGCAACGTCCGGGAACAGAAGTCCTTAAGGGCGCCCGTCGAACCATGTTTTCAGCTATGGCGGAGTCACACACAAACGTCGCTGCGGTTACTATTACCGAAGAAGCCATGTTGGAAACCTGGGCCCCCGAAGAAGACATCAGTATCCGACTGGTTCAGGCCATTGTTCATGCTTGTCAGGAAGAGCCCGCACTTAATGCCTGGTTTGATGCCGAAACCATGACCCGTTGTGTGCATACCACTGTCAATCTTGGCGTTGCCGTCGACAGTCGTCATGGTTTGTACGTTCCGGTTCTGCGTCATGCTGATGAATATGAGCCAAAAGATGTTCGCCGTTGGCTCGATCAAACGGTAGGAGGCATTCGCGACCGGAAAATCAATCGCGAGGATCTGCAACATGCGACTATTACCCTATCTAACTTCGGCGCGATTGGCGGCATATTCGCAACACCTGTCGTTTCACCGCCTCAGGTCGCGATTGTAGGTGCAGGCCGCATCATAGAGCGAGTAGTGATACGAAACGGAGAAGCAGTCGCAGTAAAAGTGATGCCATTATCGATTACTTTTGACCACCGAGCATGTACTGGTGGAGAAGCAGCGAGGTTTACCAAAGTATTAGCTGAACATTTGCAAAGAGCGAGTGGTCAATAATTGAGATATAGAAATAGTAAAAGGCTTCCGAACTGGAAGCCTTTTCGTTTCTCTGACTGGTTGAATACGCGTCCCCTATAACAACGCCAAAATCCGTTTACGTTAACTAAGCTATAGACATCAGTGAAGCATCACACAGATGAACTTGTAATTGAGGAAACAGACACATGGAACGAGAATGCATGGAGTTTGACGTGGTTATCGTCGGTGCCGGACCTGCGGGTTTAAGCACCGCTTGTCGGTTAGCTCAGCTCAATCAGCAGCGAGAAGAAGACCCGCTTTCTATTTGCTTGGTCGAGAAAGGTTCTGAAATCGGTGCACATATACTTTCCGGAGCCGTTTTTGAAACGAGAGCTTTGGACGAACTATTCCCTGAGTGGCAAACGATGGACGCTCCTGTAACAACCCACGTTAAAGACGATGCATTTCTCTATCTGACAACACCACTCAACCATATTCAAGTCCCCCATTTCCTTACACCGAAACCAATGCATAACGATGAAAACAACTATGTCATCAGTCTTGGAAACCTATGCCGCTGGTTGGCAAAACAGGCAGAAGAGCTCGGCGTAGAGATTTTTCCTGGCTTTGCAGCGGCAAGTATCAATTATGACCGAACCGGAGCTGTTACAGGGATCACCACGGGTGACATGGGGCTGGACAAAAACGGGCAAGCGAAAACCAACTTCGAAGCTGGAATTGAGCTTAAAGCAAAGTACACCGTGTTTTGCGAAGGCTGTCGCGGGCATCTGGGAAAAGAGCTGATTGAGAGATTTGATTTGGCTGCAGGTAAACAGCCGCAACACTATGCTCTAGGGATTAAAGAGATATGGCAGCTTTCAGAACGTTCAAGGGGGTTCGCCGGTAATGTTATTCACTCAGTTGGTTGGCCATTAAGTGAAACTAATACCACCGGCGGCGGATTTATCTACTATATGCAAGATCATCAAATTGCGGTCGGTTTAATTACTGATCTCAACTACGCCAATCCGTATTTAAGCCCATTTGACGAGTTCCAGCGTTTTAAGCATCATCCCGCGATAAAACAACACCTAGAAGGCGCACAACGGATCGCGTATGGCGCGAGAGCGATTACAAAAGGCGGTTTGTCTTCTCTGCCTAAACAGCAATTTCCCGGCGGACTTTTGATTGGCTGTGATGCGGGAACATTGAATGTCGCGAAAATTAAAGGCAGTCACACCGCAATGAAATCGGGTCTGTTGGCAGCCGAAGCGATTACAGATGCGTACTCAACATCGTTATCAGAACCCGATTACCAATCCCGGTTCAAAAAATCATGGCTCTATGATGAATTGATGGAAACGCGTAACTTCGGAGCAAACATTCACAAATTTGGTAGTCTGCTCGGTGGCACGCTTTCTACCTTTGAACATAATATGTGGCAACCTCTGTTTAAGAAGCCATTACCATGGAAAGTTCAAGATAAGTCGCATGACCACGAACAGCTTAAAACCATCGCAGAATGTCAGCCTATTACGTACCCTAAACCGGATGGTGTAATCAGTTTCGACAAACCTTCTTCGGTATTTTTGTCGGGTACGCAACATGAAGAGAATCAGCCATGTCATCTTGTACTGACCTTCCCACATATTCCGATAGACGTAAACCTAGGAATGTTTGATGAACCCAGCCAAAGATATTGCCCTGCTGGCGTTTACGAAGTGATTGAAGCCGAAGGAAAACCAAAGTTTCAAATCAATGCTTCGAACTGCGTACACTGTAAAACGTGTGATATCAAAGACCCATCGCAAAACATTACCTGGAAAACACCAGAAGGTGGCGGCGGGCCGAACTATCAGAATATGTAACTTATTAACACCATTTATATCAATCACAGTAAATAAGTGATCAGAAATAGCGCAGGAAAAACGCTTGAGAACAAGGCAAATTTGTTGCGATGACCGGAGACGGTGTCATTGAACAGTGGCCTCATTAAGTCTTTACCGACACATGCGCAGTTCACCGTTCTCTATGATACTTGACTATACTATTGGTGATTTCAATCATGCCTGAGGAGGTCCTATGAGCTTTCATCACCTACTGTTCCCTGTTGCCCCGGATCAACTTTTGGGTGACGACTTCAATGAAGTACTCCAGATTGCCGATGCCCAGTCGGCTAAGATTACTTTAGTTACGGTAATTGAAAAGCTTGAAGAGTTAAAGGAAATCGCTAAGTATTCCAACAAGGTGTTGAACTTGTTGGATGAGGCGACAACAACCGCCGAACAGGTTTTAGAAAAGCAAGCCCAAATTTTGAAAGCCAACTATCCAAATATTGAGTTTTCGATGATTGTCCGACTAGGGATCCCCTTTATTGAAATCATCAAGGTGGCTGAGGAGGTTCAGGCAGATATAATCGTGATTCATGCCCTCCGACAACATAAAGCCCAAGCTTGTCAGCGAGGCAGTACCACGCTCTATTTAATGCGTCAGTCAGCCTACCCGATCTGGTCCATCAGCACTCGTCAGTCACCTGTCCGCCGGATTGCAGTGGCTGTTGATGTCTCTTTTCTGGAGCAAGACGCGTTTAATGAGAAAATCTTGTCCCTTGCTTTTGAAATTGGTGCCTTAACCAGATCCGAGCTGATACTGTTACATGCTTGGAATATGGATCTTACTGGATTTTTCCAAAAATGGGGGAGTTTCCGTGACTTGGATGTTGATTTAATCTCACAAGAAATTCAATCAGAGCGGACCGAACGAATGAAATCACTAACAACACCGCATGACCATTTATCGGTGAAACACCAAATCAAACTATTGAAAGGTGACGCCAAAACGGTCATTCCTCAGTTTGTGATAGATAATTCAATCGATATGGTCATTATGGGCTCACTAGCACGAACCGGAGTTGCCGGATTTTTTATGGGACATACCGCAGAATCCATGATAGACAAGTTCGCCTGTTCTGTTCTTACCCTCAAACCTGATGAGTTTCATTCTCCGGTATTAGACAAAAAGTAAAATTGTACCGCTTCCCACTCTCAAATTGATCGATAAGTGTAACGGTTCTAAAGCGATAGAGGGGAAGAACTACATGGGGGAAAAGAACTGGCTGATATAACGGTGATTTCCACTATGTAAAAGCTATTGCCGCTAATAAAACACTTATTCAATACTCCTATCATCAATGTCATTAGGGTCTGTTTATCTTGTGTGGTTAATTTTCGTTGGAAAGGTCGACAGCCCCTACATTAAGTAAAATTACTTCAATTTCTTCGGTAATCTCTTCCCGACGTAATATGTTACATTGCTGGGTTAACTCATCCGCTATATTTTCTAGATGTTTCACCGCACCTTCAAGATGCATGATCCGATTGTGATTTTCTTCTAACAAAGATGAATAGAGTAATTTATGCAACGCCGCAAAAAGATACTGTTCAGCCACATCAAACAAAAAATCTGTCGGAGACAAGTTGAGTTCCGGAGGATATTGAAAACGTGGCGATTGTTGTGGTTGTTGCTGAAACGGTGGCAATAATCTTTTTGTGATAATCCCCTGCTCTCCACTATGATAAACACTATATAGACTCATCAACGGTTGCTGCTGTTGCAACTTTGAGAGTACCTGAACCAATTTATCGAGAACGGTAGGCACCTCTTCGACAACATTAGGACCATCTAACTGAGCATACACCTCTACATCGTCTTGTATTAAGTTATATAGCTTACGGCCAACAATGATTAAAATTGGTTTCAAAGAAAGGTTTAATGACTGCTCAATATGATACTTCGCCAACTCCTGGTTGAAATCACCACAGAATCCACGTTCAGAACCGATTAAGAGGTATACAGGGGTTACCTGAGATTCTTTTGGTTTCATCTCAGGATAGAAGCTCAAAAAGTCATTGGTCGCGGTACTAATAGCATCAAACACTCGATGTTGGGCATCCAGGAATGTACTCAGCTTATGAGTTTCCATATAAGCTAACATTTTCATGGCATCTAAAATTTTTATGATTTCTCTAAGATTATGATGATGATCCTGTAGATCCTGGCGGCGGGTCATGACGTTTCATCCGCATTTCTATTAGAAGACAACCAACTCGCTACCATTGAACTCCATGCCTCTCTGGGACTATCCAGAGTAAGGCTGCAACTCTCCACCTCCTGTTGAAGAATATCAAGAAGTGGCTGAACGTTTTGCCGTTCTATCCCTTTAAAATGTCCATCATTAAAAGCAACCAGCCATGCCAGTTGAAAGGTCTCTTGGAAAGGGGAAAATTGCTCCTGTTTGAGGATTTCTCTTAATACCAGACCGCGTTGAATCGCCTCTTCCATGGACGCTTCAAGACGTGCACCAAAACGGGTGAAACTCTCAAGCTCTAAAAACTGTAAATAGTTTAACTTCATGCTTCCAGCTTCCGCTTTGACTCTGGGGTGTTGAGCTTGTCCGCCAATACGAGAGACCGAACGGGCAATATCAATCGCCGGACGGAATCCTGCTGAAAACAACCCACGATCCAAATAGATCTGCCCGTCGGTAATCGATATCAGATTCGTCGGGATATAATCGGCGATTTCTCCCTGTTTAGTCTCAACGATAGGCAGCGCAGTCATGCTTCCTCCACCATGATACGGACTCAGGCAGGTAGTTCGCTCCAATAAGCTGGCATGCACTGAAAAAATATCACCAGGATAAGCTTCCCGCCCTGGCGGTCGACGAAGAAGCAGTGATAATTCTCGGTAAATTTTTGCATGTGTGCTGAGATCATCGTAAACAACGAGTGTATCGTGTCCCTGCTGCATCCAATACTCGGCAATAGCACAACCGGAGAAAGGCGCCAGATGCTGTAACCCCGGAAGACTGCTCGCTTCCGCAACCACTACGGTAGTGTATTCCAACGCACCAAACTCTCGTAATATCTCTATCGTCCTGGTAACTATAGAGCGCCTTTGCCCAATGAGCACATAGACACAACGCACATCTCTGTTTTTTTGGTTAATCACAGTATCAAGGGCAAGCGCGCTCCGACCTAAACCTTCATCACCGATAAGTAACTGTCTCTGACCTTTACCAATAGGGATTAACGTATCAATGATCTTTATCCCCGTATACAAAGGGGAATTTACAAAATCACGGGCGATAATTGGAGGCGACAATGTATCCAGACACTGCCATGCTGAAGGGATGGGCGGCGCTTCCCCATCATGGGGACTGCCTAAGGGATCAATGATCCGACCGAGTAATCTGTCACCCACAGGAACACTCAGCGGATGGTTGGAATGATGCACCGGGGTTCCAGCGGTCAGATTACTGGTTTCATGCAGCAGAACCGCACTGACCAAGCCTTCTGTCAGGTCAAACACCATGGCCTGACTACCATCCTCCATCGTCAAAATATCGTTCATCGCAGCCGAATGAAGCCCTGTGATCCTGACAATACCATCTCCAATAGAGAGCACTATTCCCCTCTCTTCAATACGCAACCCAGGCTTATAATGACTGAGCCATATTGCCTGTTGTGTCAGCGGGCTATTGAGTCCATCTTCATCGGGTAACATAGGCAAACTCCATGAATCCCTTTAAATCATCCCTTATATTGGCACGTAAACACCAAGCACCTATCGTGATACACAACCCAGCAATTAACTCGGGGTCCTCATCATACTGAACAGGGATTGATAACTGGCTGACTGCGGCCAGAGCCTCCTCTAATTCTTGACGCTTGTTTTCAGGTATTGGATAGGCGCTACTAATTTCAATGACTTCAGGTGAAACGCCCCAATGAAGTAATAAATTGGCTGCATGATCATGAGAAAGCGAGGATAAATCATCCAACAGGATATTCAGAAGCCGAGACTCTAGATCAGGTCCTGATGCCTTGCTAAGTAAGGTCTTAGCAAACCGGGCACTCTGCTGTAATGCCTGGTGTTCCTTCTCACGAATTACTTCCACGCGCTGGCGTGATTCAGCGACCTCAGCTTTTTTCTTTTCCTTTTCGATTGACTGCGTCAACAGCTCTAATCGAGACGTCCGCTCTGCGTCAATTTCCTTGTTCAACTCTTCTCTTGCTAACTGACACTGCTCTTGCCAGTTAGCCAGGCGATTCTCATATTCCTCTTTCAGTGCTGCGGATTCATCATTAAGGCGCTGGGATTCAGCAAGCTGCTCATCAATGCCGTCCTGGCGCTGAGTAATAACAGCCATGACAGGCTTAAACAGAAAGTGTTTGAGAATCCAGACCAACACCAAAAAGTTGATGATCTCCAGAACAAATGTAGACCAGCTAAACTCCAAAGCATTATTCCTCAATATTAGACAATCGCCATCACAGAATGGCTCCTGTCCCTTATTTTACAAGGTATTCAAGCAACGGATTACGGAACAACACAATCAGCACAATAACAAGTACATAGATGGCGAGTGACTCTATCATTGCCAACCCGATAAAAAGCGTCCGCGTAATAGACTTTTCAGCCTCTGGCTGACGTGCCAGCGCATCCATTGCCCGACTAACAGCCCAGCCCATAGCAATCGCTGGTAACATGACACCAATTGAAACACCGATAATGGCAGCAACAGTGGAAGTCAGAACAAAAGTTGATAATTCATGCATTAGTGTCTCCTTCTTGTTGCTGTTGTTGATATTGTAGGCTACCCGCGATGTAAATGAGGGCTAACATGCCGAAAATATAAGCCTGAACTAATGCTTCTATAACATGGAGCATTAAAATTGGAACTGGAGCCAAGAATCCTGCCACCATCAGAAACAGCAAAGCGGCCATTTCCAGACTCATCATGTTACCAAACAACCTCACCGCCAAAGCAATCGTACGAGTTACCTCACCAATAAGATGGAATGGCAACAGAATGGGGCTTGGTTTGAGGTAATGACTTAAATAACGTTTAACACCCAGTAGACTAATTCCAAACCAGTGTGAAGAAAGAAAAACAACGATGGCCAAGGCAGACGTAGCCGATAAATCACGCGTAGGGGAATGAACTCCCGGAATAAGACCACTTAGGTTAGCAATAACAAGAAATATCCAAAGACTACCAATAAACGGAATCAGGCGATTAACATGCTGCGGTGCGACTTCTTTAATCACATTTTCAATACTGGAAATGATCCCTTCGACCGCAGTCTGCACCAGTCCGGGTTTAATGCATAAATTCCGTGACAGCAACCAGGCAAGTAACCCGATTACAAACATAATTCCCCATGTTGTGACTACAGTGTTATCTATCATAATAATAGTCTCACCACTTTGGTGTTACCCAACCCCAGTTAAAATTCTTGGCGTTATTTCCGAATTAGAAAATAAGCATTCATCACCCCTGCTATCAGTCCGAGAAAAATAAAACTCATTGTCCAGCGTATTGAGTATCCTTCGATCATGCTATCTATCCAATGGCCGAGGTAGGCGCCCCCCACAACGGGTAACACAAACACTAACCCCAACGTCCCAAGGTAAATCGTTTGGCCGAGAAGCGTATACCGTTCTCGCTCTGCCTTCTTCATACGGCCAGCCTGATGCTCGATTTTCTTTTTTAAATCATCAAGTTTGGCCATAACACTAAATCATCTCTCTCTTACCGATTTCCCATAACCGCATCAATACCGCTTCCTCTATTTGATGAAGACTTTCTTTGAACGTCTGTAATTTTTGTTTTTCTGTAAGCAATTGTCGCTCCAGAGCTTGGCTTATACGACTATAGTCATCGTCCAACAAAAAACGATAGGTACATAATGTCAGTACGTTATTTTTAAAATATATCACCCCACCAGCGGCTGCCAGGTACTTCCAGTCACCATCACTAATGCGGTACTTCGCGATCCCAGTAGAAAGAACCGTCATAAAACGACTGTGATTTGCCTGTAACCCGAAGCTACCAGTTTGATCTTCTCCAACAAAAGAAGTGACATCCATAATCTCTTCAGTGTGAGTGGCATCCAGCAGATTAAGCACAAAACTACTCATCGTGGTTGCTTCTCCATACTCCCCTGCATATAGCAGTACTCTTCTGGTATTTCATCATAGTGACCAAGCAGAAAATGCTCACAATCCGTAATCGTATTCTCAAGCTGCACCGACACACCTGGCATTCCTGTATGTCCAGCCGTTGTCCAGAATGGCTGGGTCAGATAACGCTGAATCTTGCGGGCACGCATAATGATTTTGCGATCAGCCTGAGACAGCTCCCCCACGCCTAACATCGTGATAATATCTTCCAGCTCATGGTAACGAGCCAAATGTTCCCGCACCCCTTCAGCAACACTGTAATGGCGCGCCCCTAATGTATGACGATCCATTAGTTTATTAGTTGACTGCAAAACATCGACTGCCGGATAGATACCTTTACCAGCTTGCGCGCGGGACAACATAACTGTGCTATCAAGGTGACTAAGAATCGTACTGACTGCCGGATCTGTCATGTCATCGGCAGGGACATAAACGGCCTGTACCGAAGTGATCGTACCGTTATTAGTTGAAAGGATGCGGTCCTGCATTTCTGCTATATCTGTCGATAGTGTCGGTTGATAGCCTACGGTAGCGGGCATTCGTCCAAGTAAGCTTGATACTTCACTGCCTGCCTGAACAAAACGGAAAATATTATCCATAACAAACAGTACGTCTTTTTTCAGGGTTTCACGCAGGTATTCAGCGTACGTCAAAGCAGACAATCCAATCCGAAAACGAACCCCCGGAGACTCATCCATTTGGCCGAAAACCATCAATGTCTGTGGCAATACGCCTGCATCACGGATAGCGTGCCAAAGTTCATGGCCTTCACGTATTCGCTCCCCGACCCCGGAAAAAACAGATACTCCCTGGTGTAATGAAGCCATGGCGTGCATGAACTCCATAATTAATACTGTTTTGCCTACACCAGCCCCGCCAAGCAATCCTGTTTTCCCCCCCTCAATAAAAGGACAGAGAAGATCGATAACTTTAATTCCAGTTTCTAATACGTTTCCGACACCGACAGATTCATGGATTGGTACTGGAGCGCTATGGACATTACGAAACGTTGACGTTTTGAGTTCACTGCCACCATCCAACGGCTCACCAAAAACATTGAGTAGACGTCCAAGGCAATCAGGGGTTACAGGAATATGAAGAGAAGCGCCCGTATCATATACAGAGATCCCTCGATGCAAAGAGGAATTTTTATGTAAGATGATGGCGCGGATATGGCGTTTATCGAGATGTTGATGGACTTCAAACAAATAGGTTTCACCGGCAACATTGGCATATAAAGCCTGATGCAAGGAAGGCAACTTATCACAAGCAATCACAGTCACAGGACCATGTATCTCAGTAATCACACCAATAGGTATTTGTTCCCTTCCTGATTTCATCAATTATACCCCTGCTTAGGCATACCTGCTTTACGCAATTATATTTACGAAGAGAGCACCAACTTCAGTTTTTAGTATAGTGTTTAACTGATTAACTTGGGGTAACCAGGGAATGTATATCTTTCGTGGTGAGTTTTGTTCGAGATAAAAGCGTTGTTGTGGGTTACCGCCCCTACTCACAGTTAGAGATCATCAGAACCCTTTTTGGCACTGGGATCGTTGGCATGCCCGCCAAACTGTTGACGTAATTGCGTCAGCTCAGAGAGTCGCTTATGGATCTTGCCATTCACACTCATCTCCGGATACTTTTCGTTGACCGCCTCCCCAATAGGTAAGTCCGTGAGTAGCTCCATCGCCTGATCAACATGGTCAATCGCCCATATATGAAACCGGTTATCTCGGACAGCCTCACGGATATCGGAACGTAACATCAGATGAGCAATATTAGCCGCGGGAATAATCACACCATTATCTCCGTTAAACTCACGTGTCTGACAGATCTCAAAAAAGCCTTCTATTTTTTCATTGATACCGCCAACCGCCTCAATCAGACCATGTTGATTAATCGCTCCAGTAATGGCCACCGACTGTTTAAGCGGGATCTGACCAATGGCCGATAACAAACTGCATAGTTCCGCGGCAGAAGCGCTGTCTCCATCAACCCCGCCGTAAGACTGCTCAAAGGCCAGAGAAGCACTCAATGACAGTGGCTGGCTCTGTCCATAGCGCTCCCCTAAAAAACCGCTTAGAATCATCACCCCTTTAGAGTGAATTGAACCACCAAGATCAACCTCTCGCTCAATATCAAGTATCTTGCCGTCACCCAGTCTAATAGTCGATGTAATGCGCGAAGGCAGGCCAAAAGAATGGTCGCCAATTGCTACAATTGATAGCGCGTTGATCTGCCCCACCGCGACACCCTCGGTGTCGATTTTTCTAATCCCGCGCAACACACTTTCCTGTTGGCACTCTTTGACGTAGTTTACCCGGTGACGCTGCGCCGTCACAGCCGCTTCGACAGCCTCTGCTGTGATCACTTTTTCTTCACGCTTTTTAGACCAGTAATTCGTGTCGCGCAACAAATCCATTAGGGAACTCATATGCAGGGAGAGTTTATCCCGATCGGCCACCATCCGACTACTGTACTCAATTACCCTGGCAACCGCTTCTCGTGACAAAGGAAGTAACTTTTCTCGGCTCTGTACTGTCCTAATTAGCTGCGCATACAAACGTGTTGACGCTTCGTCTCGAGACAGCTCTTCCGAAAAATCGGCCTGAACCTTAAACAACAAGCTAAATTCCGGATCATAATGTTTGAGTAGATAGTACAACCGCCGATCACCACATAGCACTACTTTCAAATCCAACGGGACTACCTCGGGCTCGATTGTAGTGGTCGTGGCTAAACTCAGCATCTGCTCCAAAAACTGAATCCGAATTTTATTTGAACGTATCGCTCGCTTGAGTGAGTCCCAAAGTAAGGGACTGTTAACCAATCGAGCCGCGTCCAGAACCAGATAACCACCATTGGCACGATGTAGTGCACCAGCTTTAATCAACATGAAATTAGTATACAGCGTACCGGCATGACTGAGGTGCTCCACGCGCCCCAACAGATTCGCCACGGTCGGAGTGTCCTCATAGATCACCGGCCGCCCTTTAGTATCGCTGTTATCGACTAGCAAATTCACTTGATACTCAGTGAAATACTCCGTCACTTGATCGCTTTTATGTTCTTCTGACAAACTGTTCAGGACCTGTTGAAAGCGTTCAATATTGTCGATTAAGTTTTGCTTAAAGCTATACAGATAATCAATCACCGTCTGGTAAGCGCAAAACTTTTGCTCTAGATCCAAAAAAAGTTGGCTGATAGTGATGGCCACGGTATCCCGCTGAAGCTGTTTAATGGCCTGCTGATGTTGGCGATGCCAAAGTGGCATGTCCCGCGAGATTTGCTTGAGCTCCTGACGCAGTGCGTTGAGATCCGCTTCTATCTTAACCCGCTCCGTTTCCGGAAGTTCACGGAACTCCTCCTGACTTAATACTTTCCCGTCTCGTTCCGGCAGCAAAGTGTAACCGTTCTGGTTTTTCTGTAGAACGATATGGCGCTCTTGAGAGTGGGATTCAGCCGCTTGAAAAGCCCGATGACAACGCTCGGTGTACTCCGACTGTATAGCTTGTATTCGAGCCTGAAGATCATCACTCTGCATCGTTTCCGGGATCACCTGCACGAGGTACTCCATCAGGTTTTGCACGCTCTGTCGTAGCCGTCGCCCATCCCCGGCGCTAAGCTGCAATATCATCGGATTCTGCGGATGGTTGAAATTATTGACATAACACCAGTCAGCAGCAGGTGCACCCTGGGAAAGACTTAGCAGCACCCGCTCGATGAGGGTATGCTTGCCTAAACCAGTTGAACCGGTGACAAAAATATTGTATCCCGCGTGGGGCATATCGAGCCCAAAACTCAGGGCTTCCATTGCTCGATCCTGACCCAGTGGCTCGGCCAGCGTCGGTAACTCTTCGGTGGTATCAAAATTCAGCAAGCTGAGATCGCAGGCATGATAAAGCTGCACCTCCGTCAGAGCTAGACACTTCTTCTGCACGCGGTCACTCCTAGAGCCTTAAGCACGATAGCCTCTGTAAAATCCAGTGTAGTACAATTCCGCTACGTACACCCAGAGTTCAGAGTAAGCATGGTTGCTTAAATTGAAGTATGAAAAAACATCACCAGGAAACGCAGAAGGTGGCGGCGGGCCGAACTATCAGAATATGTAACTTATTAACACCATTTACTATTTATTGTCAGTAGTGGTCTAAGCTTTAAATACGATAAATGTTAATAGCAGAGTAATACCATTCTGGATAAGTAAGTGATCTACTTATTGCGCAGGGAAAATCGCTTAGAGCAAGGCATAGATTGCTGTAACTAGTTATTCTAATTGCAAAATCTATAACGCAGCTATCAGCTATTTTAACCAACAAGAAAGATCAGATACTTATGTAGATTGGTATAAAACCAGCCTCAACTCTTCTTTTATCAGGAAGCTTTATTATGTCTGACGATAAAGGCAGTACAGGTAAAAATTCTGAAAATATCACTAAAGCTGTATTAGAGGTCGTTCGGGAGCTTGCGCTAGAACTGGATCCCGAAATAATATCGTCTGTTTCCCTTAATTTAAAGAGCGACCTTGATCGTGACCTTGCATTTGACAGCCTAACTCGCGCAGAGCTTCTAACTCGTATTGAAACACAATTTGACGTTACTTTGTCTGACAATGCTCTGTCGAGTATCTCATCACCAGAAGATATCGTGAATGAAGTAATTAAAGCGATGTCTGCAGACAAAGTAGTTGAGCCAGGCAGTTCGACTCGAGAAATCAAACTCGACTCCGTCAACCTTTTCCCCACAGAAGCCAGTACACTACAAGATCTGCTCGACTGGCATGTAGATCATCACCCTGAACGTCCGCACCTGTATGTCTATCAAAACGCTGACGAACTCATAGAAGTCAGCTACAAACAGCTTAAAGATCAGGCTCTCAGAATCTCTGCAGGATTAGTCGATACCGGCATTGAACCGGGAGATTGCGTGGCGATTATGCTGCCGACGAGCACCGATTACTTTTTCAGTTTTTTCGGTATCCTCTATGCCAGAGCCATCCCTGTACCTATATATCCACCAGCAAGAGTGCAACAAATCGAGGATCATTTAAATCGTCATGCAAGCATTCTGAATAACGCGCAGGCAAAGTTACTGATTACAGTACCCCAAGCCAAGCCCCTCGCTCACTTACTTAAATTGCAGGTTCCGAGCATTGAGGCAATTGTCACATGTGAAGATCTTGAAAGTACATCGCAAATTTCGCCTGACGTCGGTATCGCTGAAACTGACGACATCGCATTTCTACAATATACATCGGGCAGTACTGGCGTGCCCAAAGGCGTGACGCTGACACATTCGAATTTACTCGCGAACATTCGTGCAATGGGAAGAATTATCGGCGCAAAATCTGATGATGTTTTCGTAAGCTGGCTGCCTGTCTATCACGACATGGGTTTAATTGGCGCTTGGCTCGGCAGCCTCTACCACGCAATTCCTTTAGTGATCATGTCGCCATTACTGTTTTTAACCAAACCCCAGCGCTGGCTCTGGGCTATTCATCGACACCGGGGAACCTTATCTCCGGCACCGAATTTTGCTTATGAACTCTGCGTTGCCCGGGTCAAGGAAAGCGAGCTTGAGGGGCTGGATCTCAGCAGTTGGCGGCTATCCTGGAACGGCGCTGAGCCGGTAAGTCCAAAATCCATTAAAAGCTTTACCGAAAGATATGCTAAGTATGGTTTCAGGCCAGAAACCATGTCGCCCGTTTATGGGTTAGCAGAGTCCTCTGTCGGACTCACTTTCCCTGTTAAAGTTCGAGAGCCCAGAATTGAATATTTCGACAGAGAGTCATTAAGTCAGCATGGTCAAGCGATACTGGTAAATGAAGACGAAGCCGATGCTATCCCTTTCATTGGACTTGGTTATCCGTTGCCGGAGCATCAAATTCGTATTGTAGACGAACTCGGTAAGGAGTTACCCGAAGGTGAGGAAGGCTCACTTGAGTTTCAGGGGCCATCTGCCACTCAGGGCTATTATCGTAATCCGGAACAAACAGACAAGCTCTATCACGATGACTGGCTGGTAACCGGTGATCGCGCTTTCACGCTCAGTGGCGAGCTTTTCATCACTGGACGAAGTAAAGACATCATTATAAAAGCCGGTCGCAATATCTATCCCCACGAACTCGAACAAGCAGTAGCAGGCATTAGTGGGATACGTAAAGGTTGCGTCGCCGCTTTTGGCTGTCACGACTGCCATTCTGGCACAGAAAAGCTGGTGGTTCTTGCAGAAAGTCGCGAAACCGATACAGGTAAAATAAAGCACTTTAAAGCGAAAATTAACAAACTCGCTTTGCGCCTACTTGGCAGCCCGGTAGATGACATCGTCATTGGACCGCCTCATGCAATCCCTAAAACGTCCAGTGGTAAAATCCGCCGAAGCGCTTGTAAAGAGCTGTATGAAAAAGGCTCATTTGCTAAACAACATCGCGCGGTTTGGCTACAGACCATGAATCTGGCTGCAGCTGGCATCATGCCACAGGTACGTAAATACGCGCGTACTTTCTCGGATATAGCCTATGCGGCGTATGTATGGTTAATCTTAGCCTTGCTTTCCGTTATCGTTTGGACATTGGTTGCCTTACTGCCTGGTAAGTCCTTATGTTGGAAGGTCACTCAGTTGGGTGCGAAAGCGTTGATCAAGCTAACAGGGACAACATGCAAAGTAGACGGGATACAAAACCTACCCAATCAGAACAGTCCCAGCATTTTAGTTGCGAATCACAGCAGCTATCTTGATGGCTTAGTGATTGTTGCGGTAACGGGTTTACAGTGTCGCTTTGTCGCTAAAAGCGAACTGTTGAATAACCCATTTACGCGGATTTTCTTAACTAAACTCGGTACCGAATTCGTTGAACGTTTTGATGTAGAAAAGAGCGTTTTGGATGCGAAAAAACTTACCGTTGATTCAAATGATACCCAGCCGTTAGTTGTTTTTCCAGAAGGGACATTATTCAGGATGGCCGGTTTGCATCCGTTTCACATGGGCGCATTCATCGCTGCCACAAATTCAGGGGTTCCGGTTATTCCAATTACCCTATGTGGCACCCGTTCGAAACTCAGAGGCAATTCACTTTTCCCACGTAGAGGCGATATCAATGTCACCATTGGTCAGCCAATCTACCCTCAAGGCAATGACTGGAACTGTGCTCTTGAACTCAGAGCTAAAGCCAGAGCAGAAATCCTAAGCCACTGCGGTGAGCCAGATATGGCACGCAGTTCACAATTAGCTTAGATATGAATGGTGGCCTCTTTGATCACGTCTAACCAAAATAGACTGTGATACCGTTTTGCTTGAGGAACTCTATATCCGCTTCAGGTGCCGAGCTATCTGTTAATACAATCGATATTTGCTCAACTCGGCCTATTGTAGAAGGAAAGATCTGACCAAATTTACTCGAATCGGTAAGCACAATGTTGCGGCGATTTTTAGCCAAAATAGTCGAGGCTATCTCTGCTCTCATCATATCGCGGCTGGTAAAACCGGTGTCTGGTTGAAATCCATCGATACCTAAGAAAGCGGTACTAAAGTGAATATTTTCAATGCAGAGTTTAGTTAATGGCCCCACTAAGCTTTCACCTTGGTGCTGATAAACACCGCCAAGCAAAATGATGTTCGCGGAGGTGTTACGTATCAAGTGTGCGATGTACGCAGAAGGTGTGATAATCGTGACATCTCCCCTCTCAGCCAGTGTTCTCGCCAACAGCGCGTTCGCACTTCCCCCTTCAATTAACACCGTTTCATTAGGTGCAACCAAATCTGCGGCTTTATTCGCAAGCGATTGTTTAATATCAAAGCGCACTTCCAGTCGGTTATCAATATCATCACTTTGCAAAGCCATTGCAGCGCCGTGCACTCGCTTTAAGTACCCTTCTTGCTCAAGGAAATTGAGATCTTGTCGGATAGTCACCCCAGAAACGCCAATCACGTCCACTAACTCAGTAACTTGAACTCGCTTTCGGTCGTTAACGAGCTGGAGAATTTCATTTTGTCTTGGGTTCATGGCTTATAGACTTTCAGTAAAGGACGGAATAATAAAAGAGGCATTATTATAATGCCTCTTACTTTCATTTGAAACTAAAGTGAAGATTCACTTATAGCTCGTGCTCAGTACGCGCAATAATGTCGTCTTGTGCATCTGGTGATAGCGCGGTAAAGAACGCAGAATAACCCGCCACTCGAACCACTAAATCACGGTATTGTTCCGGATTTTTCTTCGCAGCCAGTAAGGTATCGCGAGAAACAATATTATATTGAACGTGCCAACCCTTGTGGTGGTTAAAGAAGGTTCGGATAAGCATAGAAAGTTTCAGCTTATCACCTTCTGACGCCACTGCCGCTGGGCTTAACTTCTGATTAAGCAGTACACCGCCTAAGATTTTATTCGCTTGAATCTTACCCACTGAGTTGTAGACCGCTGTTGGCCCTAAACGGTCCGATCCTGAAGCAGGGCTCGCACCCTCTGCTAGTGGTGTTTTTGCTTTACGACCATCTGGCGTTGCCATCGTCGACGCACCAAACGGAACGTTGGCTGAAATGCTTGATGTACCTGCATAGTAACCGCCGCCGACAGGGCCACGGCCATGACGTGTATTGACAAACTGCTCTAGTTCACCAATGTAGACTTGATATGCGTCTGCCAATAGCTGATCGACCGCATCATCATCGTTACCATATTTTGGCGCAAAGTTGATTAAACGCTGGCGAAGCTGTTCGTTCTCAATACCGTCGAAATCTTCAGCTAATGCTTTTGCTAGCTCAGGTTGAGTAATTTGCGCATCATCGAACACGAGATGTTTAATCGCAGCCAGGCTGTTACCTAAGTTTGCGATACCCACTTGCAGGCCAGATACCCAATCGTATTTCGCACCACCCTCTTTGACCGTTTTACCACTGCCAAACAGTCATCCACTAATGTAGAACAGAAGATATCTTGCGCTTGGTGTTCAAGAACACTATCAACCACACAATCAATCTCAATCGATTTACGCGTGTAGTAGCGAATTTGCTCTGCCCACGATTCGGTCACCTGCTCAAAGTTCTCAAAGTTGCCTTTCGCCAGAGACTTATCATGCGGCAAGAAAGCTTTACCGGTGGTTGCATCCACACCTTCATTTAACGCTGCAAGTAAAATTCGAGCGAAGTTGATAAAGCTCATACCAGTACAACGGTAACCCCATTTACCCGGAACGGCGGTTTCGATACAACCAATGGAAGCATAGTTGTAAGCGTCTTCTTTCTCGACACCCAGTTTGATGAATTCTGGAATTACGATTTCATCATTGTTGAACGCAGGCATACCGAAACCACATTTAATGACTTCAATACAGCCCATCAAGAACTCTTGGTTCAGACCTTCATGGTAGCGTACACTTAAGTTTGGTTGAGTAGAACGCAGCTGACCACATGACTCCAGAATCGCCCAAGAAAGTGGGTTTACTGCGTCTTCTGGCTCTCCGTTCTCATTCAGTTTTTGACCACCGATACAAACATTTTGATACAGTGGCGAGCCAGCCGATGCTTTCGAGTGCGCACCTGAACGGATTTTGTTCACTTCCAGCAGCTTCAACCAGCAGCTTTGCAATAACTCCAGAGCAAATTCTTTTTCTATCGCCCCATTTTCAATATCGCGCACGTAGTATTCATTTAGGAACTGATCCATACGTCCAAATGACACTGAGTGGCCATTCGATTCAATTTGCAGCATCAACTGAACAAAGTAGCTTAATTGCAACGCTTGCCAGAAGTTAGTCGGCGCATGGAAAGCAACGCGACGGCAGTTATCTGCAATCGCCTCAAGCTCCGCTTTTCGCTCCGGACGTGTTTCACTTTGCGCCATTTCAAAAGCAAGGTCTGCGTAGCTCACTATATGATCCTGAATCGCAAGCAAGACAATTTCTACTGACTTGTAGAACTGCTCTTTTTTCAAACCTTCATAAGTAGAAACGTCATTATTACCGCGATGGTGACGAACGTCTTCGATTAAGCCATTCATGCCCAACTTAAGGATCTTTTCGTTATCTACCGCAAGGTGCGCATCACCCGATGTCATGTTGCCTTCGGCTTTGATGATAGTGCTGGCTAAGATCTCTTGCTGCTCATTAGTAAACAGTCCATAACAACGGTCTTGAACCGTTTTACCGCGCCAGTATGGCGTGATCGCGTGAATATTCTGTTTATCTTCTTCCGTTACCGCAAAGCCTGCGCCCGGGCGATCAGCCAGTTCGTCAATTTCAGCTTCAATCCAACGCACCGTGTATTCCGGAAAGATTGGCGCAGCGCGGACTTTACTCGCCTGGTTACCAACTATCAGCTCATCGTGTTTAATCCAATGGTACGAGTGCGTAAATGCTCTTGCAACGCCAGAGCTCGCTGAACAATGACAGGTTTATCTTCATTAGCTTGATACGCACGGGTATAAGCCTCTGCACGTTCTGTACAAACAGGCGGCGTTACAATATTTACCAGTGCAGATTTATGCGCTTTGATACGTTCGGGAAGGACATTTAGGTTCATGGTTAACCTCTAACAATCACGTTAAGTTGAGTATGTTCGCTTGCGTATTGCATTGCGTTATCTAGCAGTTCTGGATTGTTTAATGGCTTGTCAGAACACTCGTAAGGCATGTCGAGCAAACGGTATTTATTAATGCCGAGCGTGTGGTACGGCAGCAAATGAAGTTCTTGGCAGCTTTCTAGTGAAGCAGCAAAATCAATGATGTCTTTCAGTTCTTCAATGGTGTCATTAAAGCCTGGAACAACAGGAACACGAATCACGATGCGTTTCGCAATTGGTGCCAGTTTCTGGAAGTTGTCTTTAATGCGTTTTAGCGAGCCTTTTGCCCAGCTAAGAAACTTTTCCTCATCGGTGTGTTTTAAATCCGCGAGCCAGCAATCAATAAATGGCGCGGCTTTATCTACGTTTTTCCATGGTACGTGCATGCACGACTCAATCGCCGTCGAAACGTGGTTTTGTTGCAGCCGCTCAGCCAGTTCGGCAACAAGTTCCGCTTGCATCAAGGGTTCACCACCAGAAAACGTTACACCACCTTTGCTTTGGTCATAAAAAGGCTTGTCTTTCATCAGTATGTCAAACAGAAAGTCAGACTTCGCTTCTTCCCCACATACGGTTAGCGCTTGCGTCGGACAGACATTGCGTAGTGAGATAAGCTGCTCTTGTTTAATCGCTTTACGGTTTATCATGATCTGGTTATTGATGCGCTGTATACCATCGCATCCCATTTCACGACTCGCAGCAACGCAAAGCTCGCACTCTTCAAGGCAACTTCTTTCATCAAATAATAGAGAGAGTTTCTCACTACGGCTTTCCGGATTCTGACACCAAGGACACGACAGACTGCACCCCTTCAGAAACAGAATGGTACGAATACCATCACCATCATGAGTCGAGAATCTCTGAATATTGAAATACATCTCTGTTAGCCTCTTGGTTTACCTTAATCTCGTTCGGCAATTTATATCTGCACTTTCGAACTAAACTTTCATTAAGTGAAATTATTATACTTTCAAATGAAACTACATTTGATCGAAATCAAGATCTCTGCGGATTGTCAGATCTATAGTGACTCCATCATCAAAACAAAGAATGATTTAAGGTAGAACCCATGATTGAACTCTATTTAGATACTGCTGATGTGGCAGAAGTAAAGCGCTTTAACCAATGCCTACCTCTAAAAGGTGTCACCACAAACCCAAGCATCTTGGCGAAATCAAAACAGGGGCTGAATGAAACCCTAACCGGAATGCAAGAAGCGCTAAGTGGTGCACCTCGCTTTCATGCTCAAGTCGTCAGCACAACGGTTGAAGATATGGTTGAAGAAGCGCGCCAAATCAATGAACTGCCTTATGACATGGTTGTAAAAGTACCTGCGACTGAAGTTGGATTAGCCGCAATTAAGCGAATGAAAGCAGAAGGAATTCAAGTATTGGCAACGGCCATCTATTCTGCTCAACAAGGATTTCTCGCGGCGTTATGTGGCGCAGACTATTTAGCACCCTACGTAAACCGGATTGACGCGATGAACGGTAACGGTGTGGAAGTGGTTGCAGACCTTCAATTGCTGCTGGATCAAAACCAACTGCCATCAAAAATTTTGGCTGCGAGCTTTAAGAATACGCAACAAGCGATGGAAGTAATGAAACTCGGTATTGAAGCCATTACTCTGCCTGTCGATGTCGCGGCACAAATGTTTGCTCACCCAGCCGTTCAACCCGCGGTGGATCAGTTTGGCAAAGACTGGAAAGAGGCGTTTGGAAACAAACTTTCATTTGAAAGTTAATTAATAATGTGGCCAAGGCTATGTCACTGTCTTTATGCGCCCTGTCCGCTTCGGGCGCATTCTTCGTTTGGCTCTGCTCTAAAGTTTGATTGAATCTATCTCTGCAAAAACATCTAAAACAATAGACGATTTACTTATCAATATTTACCAATACCAACTCGACACCATGACTTTCCATCTGTTTAACTATATTTTCTGGCGGTCGGCGGTTGGTCACGACAAAGTCGATATCTGACCATGCACAAGACTGGAACATCAACTGAGTATTGAACTTGCTCTCTTCAGCGATACAAATCACCTGCGTTGATTGATTCGCCATCGCCAACTTTAGATTCGCATCGGATTCTAAGTCGGTCGTTATCCCTGATTCAGATAAGGCACTAACACCAATGAAAGCTTTATTTGCCTGATATTTTCTTATCTGCTGCGTAGTCATATCACCGAGTATGGCATGTGAAAAATCATCAAACGTTCCGCCAAGTACACATTTCTTGATATTCGCTTTTTCTCTTAGTTCAATCAGCGCTTCGAGTGAATTTGTAATAACACTAGAAGACACTTCAAGTTGATGTGCAAGAGCCGCGCATGTAGTACCAGCATCGAGAAAGACGATGTCGTGTTCTTTCACAAGTGATGCTCCGAAAGCAGCAAGCTTTTGTTTAACTGGATTCGATTGAGATCTCTGACTGAAAGATAAAGTAACCTTCTTGTCATCTAGAATGGCGCCGCCTCGTATGCGCAAAATGCCGGGATAGCTGGAGAGCTTAACCAGATCGCGCCGCGCTGAGTCGTAAGAAATACCATAGGTATGACAAATATCTTCAATGGTGATTTTGCCATGGCTTTTTATATAAGCTTCTATCTCAATCAAACGTTCTTCTTGCGTCATCAAAAATACACCTTGCGTTAATTAGGACTAGTGTACCACCATTAAACACTTGAATACACGTACAAACACTTACATTCATTCGTATTTCTATATGAAAAATAGGCGCAATAAATTCAACATCACTTGATAAACCGTAAGCAAACGTGCAAAATTTAATTACTAAGTACGTATTATTACGCAATTGTAAGTATCTCCACCAAAAGTATAAGTGATACTTACAATTAACCTGATGGATTAATGCGATATATAGCCGTTATAGAGATGGTCCCTAATCAGTACCAAGGAGCATCTTTTTACCCACTCACTGAGAGTTAGACGTTATGACTTTTTCACCAATAAAAACCGCCGTTATCGGTTATGGATTTTCAGCAAAAACCTTTCATATCCCCTTCGTTAGCTCTCTGGAAGAATTTGAACTTGTTGCCATCAGCACCAGCAATGGCGATGCAGTTGCGAGGGATTGGCCAAGCGTAAAGCACTATGTAGATGCGAGCGACTTGCTTGCCTCATCTGACGCTGAACTGGTTATTATCACCGCTCCAAATGATGTGCATTTTGAGTTGGCTAAACAGGCGATTGAAAACGGTAAGCATGTGATTATCGAAAAACCGTTTGTCACGAACGTTAAAGACGGTGAAGCGCTCATCAAGCTGGCCAAAGAAAACAACCGAGTATTAAGTGTTTACCATAACCGCCGCTGGGATGGTGACTTCTTAACGGCGAAAAAGATTATTGAAGAGAAACGCATCGGGGAGCTAAAACACTTTGAATCTCATTTTGATCGTTTTCGTCCTGAAGTACGTCAGCGCTGGCGTGAGCAGGCAACTGATGGCGGTGGTATTTTGTTTGATTTAGGTCCCCACCTAATTGATCAGGTAATAGAGTTATTTGGTCTGCCAGAAGCAGTTAGCGCAGAATGTAAAATGATGCATGAAGGCTCGACCAATGTCGACTACTTTGATGTGGCGATGCACTACCCAAACCATCTAGCCATCGTGCACGGTGATCTATTTAGCGCAGGCCCCAATAAACGTTTTACACTAAAAGGCACAAAAGGAAGCTACGAAAAACTGGGGTTAGACCCTCAAGAACCTCGTTTGATTGAAGGCGTCTTGCCAACCGAGCCAAGCTGGGCAGATGAAACTTCAGATAACTATGGTTGTTTCTATGGTGCAGATGATAGTGAAATTGTTGCCACAGAGAGAGGTGGCTACCAACACTATTTCTTGCGAATGGCTGAGGCAATCCGAAACCACACCGCCCCGCCGGTTAAAGCGGAAGATGCACTATGGAACATCAAACTTATCGAACTTGCGATGGAAAGCAGTCGCTTGGGTCAAAAACTTCCGGTAACCAAGGCTTGAGAACGAGTGAATGAGTAAAGACATTTTATCAGAGCTTCTTGAGCAAGAAACGGAATTACAGTTACCTTGTTTTAATCATGAAATTGCATGGGAACTCGGCAGTTCACTAAAAGAAACGGCGGAGAAACAGTTCGCGGCGGTAACAATAGAGATTTATGCGTTTGGCCAGGTACTGTTCAGTTACGCCATGGCTGGTACCAGTATAGACAACCAAGATTGGGCAAGACGCAAGCGTCAATCCGTACTGCGTTATGGACGCAGTTCTCATTATCTTGGTCATTACAATGCCTCAAAACAGCGCGAGTTTGAAACTCAGCCCCATATTGATGCCAATGAATACTGCGCCCACGGAGGGGCATTTCCTATTCGTATTAAAGGCAGCGGACTCATTGGCGTGATCACAGTGTCCGGCCTACCCTCAGAGGACGACCACAATATGGTGGTAGCGGCACTCAGAAAACACATGAATAATTCGAAGTAAACAAAAAGCGTATTTAGTTAGACTAAATACGCTTTTTAATCATCTAGTTGTGATAACTATATCGGTAGTCAAGTTATCGTATGATTACGTTTACTTTTTCAGAAAAGTCGACGCATGTTTTGGCTCGTGAATATAGTAGCCTTGAAAGTGACTTACTTTCATAGCCATGAATTCTTGCATCATACTTTGGCTCTCAATGCCTTCAGCGACAATTGAAATATTGTGCTTCTTGCCAAACTCAGCCATGTATTCCACAAATTCCCGGCACGAAGGTGATTGTAATGATTGCCACACAAGGCCTTTGTCCAGTTTTATCTGGTAAAGAGGTAGTCGGTATATCGATGTAATGGAACTGTACCCAGAGCCAAAATCGTCAATAGAAATATTAAAACCTAATTTAGCAAGCAAAGCGGTTTGCGACATAACGTCGACATTATCATCCAAAATGTACGACTCAGTAATTTCTAAAACAATTCGGCTTGAAGAAAGACCGGTCTCTACCACAATGTCCACGACATCTTGGGCAAAAGTCTTATTTAATAGCTGCTTAACCGAAACGTTGACGTTTATAAGGGGTTTGGAATCGTCAATAAGATCATATTGATTCAAAAATACGCAAGCGGATTTGACAACGGACAAACCTAATTGATGGATAGCATCCTGACTCTCTGCAACAGGAATAAACTCTATTGGTGATATAAAGCCAAATTCTTCTGTAGGCCAACGAGCTAAAGTCTCAAATGAGACAATAGTACCCAGCTCATCGACGATAGGTTGTAGATCAATTGTGATTTCTCCTGCCCGTATGGCTTCACCGATATTCTCATAAATAAAAGCATGGCGGTGGAGTTCAACCGACATATCATCGCGGCACGAGTAATTGCTTTTCTTGAACAGAGCGTAATCCGAAACCTGCATGATGTAATCGAGAGGCTCTTTACCAACAAACTCCTGACCAGATAACGGAGAAAAATAAACGCCTTTATTATTTATCCATTGAGAGTTCTTCTGGGAAGACTGTAAGTAGACTGTATCTAACTTAATAACTAAACCCGGTAAGTTTTTCTCCAATCCCTTTTGGTCAGGAATAATAGCAACGAATGTATTGGAGTTTACTCGGTAAAGTTCATAATCTCCACTTACCACCTCATCAAAAGCCGTAATCAGGTTGGATGCAATTTGACCGAGAAACACATCTTCTCTCGTGCGGGTCACTCTGTTGATCGCAGGATCAAAGCAGCAAGTCACCACCACACTGTCCGGAGCTAACTCCCGCATATCCCGCTCAAACTGACGCCTGTTCAGAAAATTGGTTTCACTATCATGGGAGGCCTCATGGACAAGATATTCCGTCATCAGGACTTCGTCAGAAACGTCCTTGTGAAGCCCTACCATGTACTTTTGACTACCAACCTCGACATTAATTCCTAACGCTTCAATCCAGCGATAGTTGCCTTGTTTATCCCTCACCCGGTAACGAGTGACGACTCTTTCACTGGATTTACTACTCTGCTGTTTTTTAGCAGCGCTGGACAGTTTTTCAACGTCGAGAGGGTGAACAAGCTTCAACCAATCATCAAACGTAGAGTTATTCAAATGGATATCAAAAGACTGATAAAAACTTTCACTGTAAAACTCGACGTTACCATCTTCATCTTGGTACCAAAGACCATCATTTGAAGTGTTGAGGATATTGATAAAGCGTTCTGCCCGACTCATAACCAATACAATTCCTGTCTGCGTTGGTGCAACCAACTGATGCTTTCATATGAAACGGCGTATTCTATCAGGGCGATTTATATTTTTCATATATTTATTCACTATACGAATAAAGATATTTTTATGAAAGACTGTTAGAAACACGTTGACTTTCTGAAATCCAATCGTGTCCCCCGCTTATATAAACGATGCTACCGCTTATAATCACTTAGCCGGTTAACTAAATAACACCAACAGGCTCAACGCTTCCTCATCTTAGCGAGAAACAGCTTATCTGTTCCGGTCTACATTATTTTTAAGTGAGTAAAAACTCTAAGAAATACTGAGAGATACTACTGCAAACTGCATGATGTAATCAGGAAACAATCACTCTTTTTCATTGAGCAAAATCACCAAAGCCAATAATGAGATTTGATTTTTAACCACACAAGAACTGTTATTAAATTGTTAACACATGGAGGATGTAACAATGGTACAAGGATGTACTTTAAAGCTTTACTTCAAAGCGAAATCAGGCAATGGAATTGAGATAGGATCGCATGTCGGTGATAAGTATGACGTTGTCGCACAGTGGCTATCAGCCCGAGGCTCAAAAGTGAAAAGCCGTTATCTCGTTGCTCTGTTTAATCAGCGAGATGAATGTATTGATGCAAAATATGTTTCAATAAAAGCAGCGCTTAAAATGTTGTCGAGTCATTAATCAATAAGGATGTTTATTCACAGATCGCAGTTCAATATTAAAATATGGAGCAAAACTCATGGATGAGTTATTTAAGACAATCTTTTTGCTAAGAAAACGGACAGAAGTCACTAGCTTGTTTGCTCGAAAAGGTTTCAAAATAATGTATACCGATTTCGATAAAGTGATTTTTGAAAAAGAAGACACCCAAGTAGAGGTTTCTTTCAACTCGCAATCACATGTTCAGGCAGTTTATCTATTGGACGAAGAAAATGAGAGCTGTGTGAGCTAGCCCTTCGCGTTATTACCTTAACGACCCAATTTACCTTAAATCCCAAAAGCGTCAGACCGAAGTCTGACTCTTTTGCGTTTGTAATTAGGTTAACGTTATTTAGTTCCTAATACCTTAGCTGCGAGATCTACCGCAGAGTCAATATCAGCGCGATTTTCAAGTTTCCCAGAACTGGCCGCAGCCAAAATATTCGTATAAAGCGCAACTTGTTTTTCAAATGGCAAGTTAAGTTGATCATAGAGCTTTTGTCGTATTTGAGCGTGACACTCTGGCTCATTTTGAGTTAAATCTACTAACGTGTCGTAAATCAACGATGTTGTGTTATCCATTTACTAGTCTCCTTATATTCAGGCTTTACTACTTTAAGTACAAACTCACTCTCTATCTAAGCGATTAAATTCACTTTCACGCGGTCAATTGCCGCTCGCGATTTCAGATGTACGCATCTACCGAACCTGACCGAGTTATTTCGCCAAACAGGGTAATAAGGTTCTGTATGCCAGTCCTTAAAACCTTAAATTAAAATATTAGTAAATTCTTATTTACTCGGTGGAAAAGCTGTCTCGATAAACCATACTTTTAGTAAGTGTAATTCCTCTTCTGGAAAACGTTTACTTTTGTGCGGGATGCCGAATTATGGTTAAAACAATTTTTCACCAAACGCTGGCGGACAATGCCAACCTGCAATTAGAACCACACAAAGCAACACCCTCCCCTCCACAAATCAAAGGGTTAAACTCTGGTGGTTTGAATATTGGTTTTGAAGCACTGGATCGCCACTTAAACCAGCATAGTCGAGATAAACTCGCTCTGAGGTGGATCAGTAAAGAAAATGAAATCTTTGATTTCAGTTATCGTGATCTCAGCGAGCAAACGAACCGTTTTGCGGATCTCTTATCCAAACTCGACTTACCACAAGGCAGCCGCGTCTTCAGTCTCGCAGGGCGCAGACCAGAACTTTACATTGCAGCAATCGGGACGCTCAAAGCAGGTTGTGTGTTTACCCCACTATTTTCTGCATTTGGCCCTGAACCAATACGTTCGCGAATGGAAATAGGTTCGGCGAATGTGGTGATTACTACGCGCAGTTTATATCGCAAAAAACTCAAAAGTTGGTGGCGCGAACTGCCTCATATAAAAGCGATATTATTGATTGATGGCGGTCTGGATGACGAACCAGGATGCCATGACTATCATGAGCTAATGGCCGACACCAACCCTGATCACACTTGCGTTACTACTCAGCCAGAAGATATGGCGCTGCTTCACTTTACCAGCGGTACGACGGGTAAACCTAAAGGTGTTATCCATGTCCATCAGGCTGTGCAGCATCATATCCGCTCAGCGTTTTACGCATTAGATCTTAAGCCTGATGATATTTACTGGTGTACGGCTGATCCCGGCTGGGTAACCGGGACAACTTACGGCATCATTGCTCCCCTTTGTTTGGGTGTCACTATGATCATTGACGAAGCCGAGTTCGATGCTGAGCGCTGGTATCAGATTCTGCAAGATCAACAAGTCACGGTGTGGTACACCGCCCCTACCGCTATCCGAATGCTGATGAAAATTGGTGAAGCCTTACCTAAGCAGTTCGATTTATCTCGTTTACGTTTTATGGCCAGCGTCGGCGAGCCGCTTAACCCCGAGGCGGTTGAATGGGGTGAGAAAGTCTTTGGTATGCCCTTCCATGACAACTGGTGGCAAACCGAAACTGGCGGGATCATGATAGCTAATGTTCCTTCCATGCCGGTCAAACCCGGCTCGATGGGCAAACCACTTCCCGGAATTAAAGCCACGATTGTCAATTTAAACGATGATGGATCTTTGCGTGAGGAAACAGAGCCGATGCAAGTGGGAGAGTTGGCCCTAAAATCCGGTTGGCCATCTATGTTTCGCGGTTACCTCAATCAGGAAGAAAAATACCAATCCTGCTTCAAAGGTGAATGGTATCTCAGCGGCGATCTGGCAATGAAAGATGAAGACGGTTACTTCTGGTTCGTTGGCCGTAAAGATGATCTGATTAAATCCTCCGGTCACTTAATTGGTCCGTTCGAGGTTGAAAGTGCATTGATGGAACACCCCGCCGTCGCAGAGGCGGGAGTGATTGGCGTGCCCGACCCGGTCGCTGGACAAATCGTCAAAGCCTTTGTGGCACTCAAGCCAGACATCAAAGCAGATGATGAACTTCTTCAATCATTATTGGGGCTTGCACGTAAACGACTTGGCGCGGCTGTAGCGCCTAAAGAAATCGTCTTTCGTACTAACCTGCCTAAAACACGCAGTGGCAAGATCATGCGTCGCTTACTCAAAGCACGTGAACTAGGCTTACCTGAAGGCGATATTTCGACATTGGAGAGTGATGAACAATGAACAAAAGACTCCATATCAATCGAGAACACTTGCTTAAACAATTAGAGCAGATGTTACGTATTCGTCGTTTTGAGGAAAAGTGTGCCGAGCTTTATGCATTGGAAAAAATTCGTGGCTTTCTACACCTCTATATTGGTGAAGAAGCCATCGCTGTCGGTGTAATGTCCACACTTAATAACGATGATCAGGTTGTCGCGACCTATCGCGAACACGGACACGCGCTTGCCCGTGGCATGAGCATGGGTAGCGTGCTGGCTGAAATGTACGGCCGAACCAATGGCTGTAGCCGCGGGCGTGGCGGTTCGATGCATCTGTTTGACAAGAACCTCAACTTCTGCGGTGGTAATGCCATCGTTGGCGGCGGTCTCCCTCTTGCGACTGGTCTTGCGCTCGCGAATAAGAAAATGCAGCGCGATGCCATTGCAGTCTGCTTTTTTGGTGAAGGTGCAGTTGCCGAAGGTGAGTTTCATGAAAGCCTGAACCTCGCTGCGCTTTGGGAACTTCCGGTTCTGTTCATCTGTGAAAACAACCGTTACGCCATGGGTACAGCACTCGCACTGTCAGAATCCAATACCAATATTTCTCAAAAAGCCAAGAGTTACGGTATCGAGTCAGTCCAAGTGGATGGCATGAATGTTGTGGATGTCGAAGCCGCCGCTTGTGACGCGGTTGATTTTATCCGCGAACAGAAAAAGCCCTATTTTATTGAATGCCAGACCTATCGTTTCCGCGGCCACTCAAGTTTCGATACTCAGTTATACAGAGACAAGAGTGAGATCGCATTGTGGGAAGAAAAAGGGCCAGTGAAACAACTCATCCACTGGCTGCAAAAAAACAGCCATTTTGAGGATCAGGAGCTCTCTGATATCGAAGCCAAAATCGCTGATGAAATCAGTGACGCTATCGCTTTCTCGGAAAGTGGCGAGTTAGAGCCTATAGAACAGCTTACTCGTTATGTGCATAGTCCGGACAACCAGCCGAAGCACGCGCCTCTGCCTTGCAGCCGGGCACCAGACAAAATGACCTATCGTGAAGCCCTTCGCGCCGGAATCAGTGACGTGTTGACCAACGAGCCAAGCGCTTTTCTGATGGGAGAAGACGTCGGCCGTTATGGCGGTTGCTATGCCGTGAGTAAAGGACTCCTTGAACAGTTCGGTGCTGATCGAATCATTGATACGCCCCTTTGTGAATCAGGATTTGTCGGCGTCGGTGTCGGTGCTGCTCTTGGCGGCATGCGCCCTATTGTTGAAGTCATGACCGTGAACTTCAGCTTGCTCGCAATGGATCAGATTATTAATACCGCCGCAACCCTTCAGCATATGTCTGGCGGCCAGTTCAATGTTCCTATCGTTATTCGTATGGCTTGCGGCGCGGGTAAACAGCTCGCCGCGCAACACTCACACAGTTGGGAGAACTTCTATGCCCATGTTCCTGGGCTAAAAGTACTTAGCCCCGCCACTCAAAATGATGCTTGCTACATGCTCAGTCAGGCAATAGCTGACCCCGATCCTGTGATTATTTTTGAACATGTCATGCTGCTTAACGAAGAAGGCCAGATTACTGAAGCTCCCGATGCTCCAATGGATAAAGCCTTAGTTCGACGCACTGGTAAAGACATCACCCTGATCACTTACGGCGGTAACCTTGGCAAAACCTTACAAGCGGCCTACCAGCTTGAAACCGAGGGCATTGACGCCGAAGTAATTGATCTACGCTCTCTCAGACCACTCGACACCAGCACCATCATAGAGAGTGTTTCAAAAACTCACCGCGCCGTTGTCATAGATGAAGGATGGTATACAGGCAGTCTCGCTGGTGAAATCAGTGCCATCATCATGGAAAACGCCTTCTGGCAACTCGATGCGCCAGTTAATAGGGTTTGTACTGAAGAAGTCCCTATCCCATACCCTCATCACTTGGAGCAAGCCGCCATTCCTCAGGCAGATAAGATCGTCAGTGCAGCGAAAGCCGTACTGATGACGCCCGACTGGCAGGCGAAGTGAGGAGTAGTGGCTCATGACAAACAATAACCACAACGAAGCCTTGATTGACATCACCATGCCAGCACTCGGTGCTGATATGAGCCACGGAACATTAATGGAGTGGCAAGTCAAACCGGGAGATCACGTTGAGAAAGGTGACATCATTGCGGTAATAGAAACCAGCAAGGGTGCAATCGACATGGAGTCTTACTATTCAGGCACCATTTCCGAGCTGCTAATAGAGGCCGATGTCAAACTTCCGGTTGGTAGCGTGATCGCCAGAATGCAAAGTGATACGCCTGTAGCTGATACTAAGTCAACGACAAGCTCACAAGATTCGCCTGAGGTTTTACCAGAAACAAACGATGTAGAACTGCCGCCCTACATTGAACCTAAAGCAGCTCGATCTGAAAACACTGAGCCTTCAACAAGAAATACCGATACCTTACAGCATGATGTTGTATCGGACTCAGAGTTATTAAAACGTATCAGCCCTGCCTCTTCTAACAGTAATAAGCAACGCAAGTATGCATCACCGCTAGCGCGAAAAACCGCTTACCTTTCAGGAGTAGAACTTTCAACCTTAACAGGCAGCGGTCCATACGGTGCGGTTCTTTTACGTGACTTGCCTGAAAATATAGAAGAGCAGCATCCTTCAGAAACCGAGAGAACTACTACTAAACAACAAGAAATGTCACCGATGCGCCAGGCAATCAGTGATGCCATGAGTCGCTCGAAAAAAGAAATCCCACACTACTACCTCGCGTTGGATATTAATCTGACTAAAGTACAAACCTGGTTGGCTGAACTAAATCAGCAGCGCGAGCCAGAGCAGCGTCTGTTGCTTCCCGCGGTTATTCTCTGCGCCATCGCACGTCAGCTGGCGAAGTTCCCCGATCTCAATGGCTTTTATCAGGATGGTCATTTTACCCCTTCCGAGTCAGTAAATATCGGCAATACCATCAGTTTGCGAGAAGGTGGCTTGGTGATTCCTGGGATTCTGGATGCGGATAAACTAAGTATCGATCAAACGATGGAGGCTTTACGTGATTTAGCAGAACGCAGCCGACGCGGGCGACTTCGCAGCTCCGAGATAAGTCAGACTACCATCACAGTGACCAGTATTGGTGAGCGCGGCGCTGACAGTATTACCGGCGTAATTTACCCACCCCAAGTCGCCATCATAGGACTCGGCCGGCAGCGTCAGGCTCCTGTCATAAAAGATAACCAAATCGAAATCGGCGACATCATGACCGTCACACTCGCGGCTGATCATCGCGTAAGTGACGGTGTCACAGGTGCTCGTTTTTTACAGGCACTGGCGAAGCAGCTACAACATCCGGAGGCATTATGAGCAACATCAACATACCAACAACGATAGCCGACGCGATAAAACGCATCGCACCGGAAATTGAGATAGATGAAATCGACTTAGATGAAGACCTGCGCGAAGAGTGCGACCTTGATTCTATGGACTTTCTTAATCTCCTGGCCTCTCTGAAAAAGAGTACCGGAGTCAGTATACCGGAAGGCGACTACACCAAAGTCCGCAGCTACAACCAATTAAAAAGCTATCTGCAAGAAAGGTGTCAGTAAGCGCAGGAGCGCCAATGGCAGCAGACAGCTCCTTTATAACCAAATATAAGGACGCTGACCATGTCCACACACAACATACAACCGTTAATCTATCGTTATCAACAACTTCATACAACCGATGTCAGTCTTGTCGGGGGCAAAAACGCCAGTCTAGGTGAAATGCTCAGCAAGCTAAGTGAAAGCGGGATTCGGGTCCCAGACGGCTTTGCCACCAGCGCGCAATTCTTCCGCGATTTTTTACAGCAGAATGAACTCAATGGCCCAATCACAGACTATTTAAACCGGATGAATCGCAATGAGATAAGCCTCGCAGAAGCCGGACGCAACATTCGTGCGCTCATCAGTCAGGCAAGTTTTACCCCAGAACAAGAGCGCGCCATCTTAGATGCGTACCATGCACTATGTGAACAAATTGGCGTACCTTCCGCTTCAGTCGCCGTTCGAAGCTCTGCTACGGCAGAAGACTTGCCTGAGGCGAGTTTTGCTGGTCAGCAAGAGAGTTACCTCAATATTCGCGGTGATCAACAGGTCCTTGAAGCCTGCAAGCAATGCTTCGCTTCCCTTTATACGGATCGCGCCATTGTTTACCGTCAAGAGCAAGGATTCGAACATCAACAAGTCGCGTTATCTGTTGGGGTGCAACAGATGATTGAGTCAGAATGTGCCGGGGTCATGTTCAGTCTGGATACCGAAAACGGCTTCCCGGATGTCGTCATGATAAATGGCAGTTGGGGCTTGGGTGAAACTATTGTAAAAGGCTCCGTCACACCGGATCGCTTTATGGTTTATAAACCTCTGCTTGAACAACCTGACAAACGACCAATTATTGAGAAGCACCTCGGTAACAAACTGGAAAAAATGCAGTTCAATAAATCTGAAAATGCAGAGCAGCCTACCGTTACCCTCGCTACGAGTGACGAAGAACGTAAACAGCTCGTACTCAATGATGATGAAATACTGCAACTGAGTAAATGGGCGGTGATCATAGAGCGACATTATGGCTGCCCTATGGACATGGAATGGGCTAAAGACAGCCAAACCCAGCAACTGTTTATGGTTCAGGCAAGACCAGAAACAGTGGAATCACACCGGGATGCTGCTCTGCTGGTCAATTACAAACTGGATAAAACCGATGCACCTGTACTGCTTGAAGGTGCTAGCGTCGGTGGTGCAATTGCCATCGCTCAAACCTTTACTGTGCTGTCACCCGATGACATAGAATCATTTCCTGAAGGTGCTATTCTGGTGACCGAGCGCACTGACCCGGATTGGGTTCCGTTAATGCGTAAAGCCGCAGGCATCATTACTGATTCTGGTGGGCCAACCAGCCATGCGGCGATTGTCAGTCGCGAGCTTAAAGTGCCAGCGATTGTTGGTACTGAACACGCTACGCAAAAACTTAAATCGGGGCAATTGGTGACACTAAGCTGCGCGCAAGGTGCAGTTGGTCAGGTCTATGAGGGCGAAGTTAGCTACACCACACAGGAGATCGATCTAAAAGCTTTACCTACAACCAGCACCAACATCATGATCAACGCTGCCATGCCTGATGGTATTTTCCACTGGTGGCAACTCCCTACTGCAGGATTGGCTTAACCCGTATCGAATTTATTATTTCCAGTCATATCGGGCTGCACCCTATGGCGCTTTTACATCCAGAGCAAATAACTGATCCAGAAGTAGAAAACGAAATCCGTCGCCGATGTGAAGGTTTTGCCACTCTCGCAGATTATTTCGTCGATAACCTCGCGCTTGGTGTAAGTAAAATCGCCGCAAGCCAGTATCCTAAACCGGTGATTGTGCGTATGTCGGATTTCAAATCCAATGAGTATCGCGGCTTACTCGGCGGGGATTTCTTTGAGCTGCATGAAGAGAACCCAATGCTGGGTTTACGAGGAGCTTCTCGCTACTATCACCCTCGCTATAAAGAAGCGTTTCAACTGGAATGCAAAGCGATATTAAAAGCCAGAGAAGAGATAGGCTTTGATAATATCATCGTGATGATCCCATTCTGCCGCACTGTCAGCGAAGCCGACAAGGTACTGGAAGTGATGGCTGACGCCGGACTTAAACGAGGCGAAAATGGTCTGCAAGTCTATGTGATGTGTGAGATCCCATCGAATGTCATTCTTGCCGATCGTTTTGCAGAGCGGTTTGATGGTTTTTCTATCGGCAGTAACGACCTGACTCAGTTAGTACTGGGTATAGATCGCGATTCAGCTGAGCTCAAGCCAATGTTCGATGCGCGGGATGACGCAGTAAAAAGCCTGATCGAACAAGTCATACGTGTTGCACACAGTAAAGGATGCAAAGTCGGTATTTGCGGGCAGGCACCTTCAGATCACCCAGAATTTGCACAGTTTCTTGTCACTTGTGGCATTGATTCTATATCGCTCAACCCAGACTCATTTGCAAAAGGCTGCACCGTCGTAGCCAAAGCGGAGAAAGAAATAGCAGAACAAGCAATAGCAAAACAAGAGATCTCTCAAGACAAAGTGTCTTAATGGGAAGCTAACTAACCTCAGCTCGGGATAAGTAAAGTCTATAAAACTTTATCTTTCATATAGTGAGTCGGACTGTGAGTCAGTGCAGCAATTTTAGATGGATAACAAGGCAAAATCACAAGTCAATAGCTAGTCTATTGCGGTGATTTTAACGCAGTTAGGCGCTAGAAGAGTTGTGGTGACTGGCTTAAATTATCCCGAGCTGAGGTTAACTACTATACAGTTATACAGTAAGTGATTCACTCACTTCGGCCCAGCGTAATGTTGGGCCGTGGGTGCAAACATAGTGATTGTTCAGGTAACAATGTCCGCACAAGCCCACCGCACAATGCATCCTTCTCTCTACAGAAAGATAGATGTCTTTTGCATCAATACCGTATGAGACCAGATATTCACTCACGACTCCCATCATGGCTTCTGGCCCTGCTAGCAATACACAGTCTGGCTGTTCACCAAATGACTGCAAAACGGTCGGTAAAATGCTGATTGCCGTACCGACATAGTATTCCTGCTCATCCAACCCGGTGAGATCTTCCACTACGTTGAATATCGGAATGCAGTGTTTCCAGTGATCTCTTTCAGGTGAGAGCAACAAGGTTCGTTTGCTACGCGCTGCATACACCACTTCCAGTTGAGCAAAATTTTGCTGCTCGATAAGTTGCTCAACAACGCTCACTAACGGTGCCAATCCACACCCTCCTCCAATTACCAGGATCTTTCTGTCCGCCAAATCGTCGATTTGCCAGCCGTGTCCATAAGGCCCGCGAGCACCAAGTATCTCGCCTCTGTCTTTAGTAAACAGAGCCTCCGTAACCGAACCCACTTTACGAACCAAAGCGCGAAAGTTACCTAACTCATCAGGCAGCTTAGTAAAGGTAAATGGCGCTTCACCAACGCCCGGTACGCACAGCATAAAAAACTGTCCGCTCTTGGCTCTTGCCCAGTTCGAGTTAAGATCCGATAAGCGAAAATAGTAATGTCTGGTGTCTTCGCCATCATCATAAAAGTCAATAATCTCGATACTGTCCGGAGTTAGGCTAAACATCATCGATAATCCTTTTCATTAATGAATGTACACCAATGACTCCGGGACACGTCTGCTCACAGCGACCACAACCCACACAGCCATAGCGGCCAAATTCAGGTACAAAGTCCATACCGAATTTGTGATACCAAAAGCGCTCTACCCGCTGGCCCGCTTCCTTAGACGGATTATGAAAACTCGCTTCGCGCTGAAAGCCTTCATACAAACAAGAGTCCCAGAATCTGACCTGAGAAGTTCCTGATTTTTCAGCGTTGCTATCATTCGAAACAGAACGGGTTCCAAAACAGGAACATGTCGGGCACAGTGTTGTACATCCGGAACAACCCAAACACTGAATTCCCACTTGTTGCCAGAACTCCTCTGGTACTCTTCCCTCACTGATCTTCTCTATTCCTTCAATAAGGTAACGATCATCAGGAAAAAGCTGCTCACAGTGTGCGATGTTCTCCCAACGCTGACTCTTGTCGTGAGTCGACGCCAATTTCAAATCAAAGCCTTGCAGAGACTCTTCGCCTAGTTTTGTAAGCACAACTAACAGCCATCGTTGCCCATCAAGCGGGTGAAGGGCTAAATCTGCGGTTTCATCACGTACACTCGGGCCCGCGTTTACTGTTGGGCAAAAACCATTTTCACACGGCGCTGTGCAATCCATACCGACCAGTAAAGCTTGTTTTCGGCGCGCCTGATAATACGGGTCTTGGTCAAAAAACTCGTCCTGATAATGAATTGCCACCAAATCGCAACTTTGCACGCCAAACAAAACGAAAGGCTCTACATTGGGTAACGTCTCTTTAAACACCTCACCATCAAATACATACAGTGGCTCTCGTTCAGTAAAAAAGAAACCTTTGGCAGAATGAGTTGGCATTTTATTTATGACTACCGGCAGGTCATGCGCGAGTACTTGCTGCCAATAGTAATCACCTGAATCTTGCTCACTATTAGCAACGATCTGGTACAGCGCCCTACTCTGCAGCAAGTGCAACCTGAGCTCATCTAATGAATCTAACTCGTAAGTCTTAGTCATTTCGTCTCTCCCGGTCGCTCCCACGCTGCAAGCGGCTTATGCCCTTCAGGCAATAGTTCAACTTCTACCGCACACGCTTTTAGTTCGGGCATTTTGGTGACGGGATCCTGCGCGGTATTGGTAAGCTGATTAGAGGGGGCTTCTTTAAAATGATAAGGCATACTCACCACACCAACCGGAACATCATCGGTGATCATAGCTCGTGTTTCGATGTAACCTCGTCTGGAGCGAACGCTGACCGGGCTATATAGAGAGATACCTAACAGGTCGGCATCTTTAGGGTTAATAAACAGAATACCAGGGGGGATTTCCCGCTCTAATAATGGGGATTTTCGCGTCATCGATCCACAACCATAATGGAAATGCAGCCGATTAGTCGTTAACAACAGTGGAAAGTCGGAATCCGGAGACTCATCAACCGGTACATAATGCACAGGCGTTAAACGAGCCCGCCCGATAGGAAACGCTTTCGAATGAAGAACGGGGGTCCCTTCCGGTGCCGTATCGTTACACGGCCACTGTAAACCGTAATGCTGTTCTAATTTGGAATAAGTCATCCCTTGATAAGCGGGCGTGATGGCCGCCATTTCATCAAACACTTCTTCACTGTTTTGCCAGTTCAGAGCACTGCTGCCCATCTTCTCGGCTAGCGCTTGCAACCACTGCCAGTCCGCTTTAGCTTCACCCAATGGCGGCATTGCAGCATTAATCAGCTGTACCCGACGCTCACAATTAGTAAAGGTGCCAGACTTCTCGGCAAAAGAGGAGGCAGGTAAAATATAGTCGGCCAGTTTAGCCGTCTCTGTCATGGTCAGTTCAGCAACCACCAGCAAATCAAGCGATTTATAGGCAAGTTTAACGTGGTTCTGGTCAGGGTCAGTAACCACCGGATCTTCACCAAACAGAATTTGCGCTCGAAAATGCCCGTCCAGTGTGCCTTTGCTCATGCCTAAAGAAGTTAGTCCCTGTGTCGATGCAACCTCGCACTTCCAATAGTCAGAAAACCGCAGTTGAATCTCGCTGTCATCCGCAGATTGATAACCGGGATAAACGTTGGGCAGACAACCCATATCGCAAGCGCCCTGAACATTATTTTGCCCGCGCAGAGGATTGATTCCAGTACCCGGCTTGCCGATGTGTCCGCAAACCAAAGCCAAATCAGCCAAAGCAATGACATTGGAAGTACCACTCACAAATTGGGTTATGCCCATGCCGTACAAAATCATCGCACGTTTTGCCTGGCTGTAATACTGTGCTGCTTGCCTTATCAGGTTGGCCTCTACACCAGTAATACTCTCTACAGATTCAGGCGTTAAGCCCTCGACCTGTTTTTCCAGCTCCTCAAAGCCGTCACAGCGATCGGCAATAAACGCTTTGTCATGCCACTGATTACTCAAAATCACATGAATCATGGCATTAATCAGCGCAATGTTGGAGCCCGGTGTGAGTTGTAAATGTAAATCCGCTAACTTGGCCAGACGTGTCACTCTGGGATCAATGACGATTAACTTGGCACCAGCGAGTTTGGCGCGCATCACCTGTCCACCTAAAACACTGTGGTTTTCGGTCGGATCGGCTCCAATGACGACAATGACCTCTGCTTCAAACAGATCTTTAGTGCTGTTGGTCATAGCGCCCGAACCGAGTACTTGCTTCAAACCAGCAACAGTCGGGCTATGACAAATACGGGCACAGTGATCGACATTGTTAGTACCTAGAACGGCACGGGCGAATTTCTGCGCCGCATAATTATCTTCATTGGTAGCTCGGGCACTGCTTATTACCCCAGTGGCATCAGCGCCGAATTCATCAATGATATCAAGCAGTGTTGAGCTGATTTCTTCGAGCGCTTCATCCCAGGTTATCGGTATAAATTGATCTTTGCAGCGTTTCAGAGGCTGAGTAATTCGGTTCTCAGGGGAAATGGCATAAAGGCTGCTCCACCCTTTCTCACATAATTTACCTTGGCTTATCGGGTGATCTTTTAGCGGGCTGATACCACAAACCTGACCATGTTCATTACAGGAAAGCAGCATTCCGCAACCAACGCCACAAAACGGGCATACGGTTTGGATCGGTTGAGGCCGGACCGTAACGTGATTGAGCAGGGGAACAGATGACAATACACTATCGTCTCCCACCGGAGGAGCAGAAGCTTGGGACAAATTGCGCTGGCGAGAGCTCATAGCTTTACCCTGCTATATAGACCTTACTAAATTATAGCAGTTTCTTATTGTTCGTTAGGCTCTTAGCATTAGAAGAGCCTGTCTCAAAAAAATAAGCTATTGATCGTTTTCTGAATGACCACGCTGGTAGATAATGTGATAAACCAAACCAACGAATACACTTCCTCCCACCAGATTGCCCAAAATCACTGGTAGTAAGTTGCTAATAAAGCCCATCACTCCAACAGAGCTAGCTACTTCTACGGTGCCTGAGCTTTGCAGCATCATAGCTAAAGAAATAAAGTACATATTGGCAATGCTGTGTTCAAAGCCTGCCGCGACGAATGCAGAGATAGGAAAAATTATCGCCACTGCTTTATCTATAACGGTTCGACCTGCGAGTGCCATCCACACTGCCATGCATACTAATACATTACACAGCACGCCACGGAAAAACGCCGTCCAAAAAGGCATATCGCATTTTGCTGCTGCTATCTTTGCGTACGTCATTGCAATCGCGCCTTGATTCATTTGTGGGTGGCCTGACAGAAACACCAGTGCAGCGACTCCAACTGCACCAACAAAGTTTGCTAAACAGACGACCACCCAGTTTTTTAGCAGTTCAGCCGTAGTGATTTTGTTATCTGCCCATGCCATCGCCAATAAGTTGTTGCCGGTAAATAACTCAGCGCCGGCGATGATCACCAAAATTAATCCTAGCGAGAACGTCAGCCCACCGAGAACTTGCTGAGTAGCAAAACTTAACGCAGCATCCGATTTAACGATGGTGAAATACAACCCGCCAAGGCCAATAAAAGCCCCGGCTAAAATCCCCAACATGACCATAGAGAGCAGAGGCAGCCTTGCTTTTGTCACACCAATAGAATCCACTTTCTCTGCGATTTGCTTAGGCGAGAATGAATCAAAACCATAGATGTCAGCCACGAGTGCCTCCCGCTTTCCCGTTTCATAATCATAAGCTAGTCGATATCCTATAATTATCAAATGATGAGCATACCCCCATATGCCACTATTTGGTGACAGATAGCCAGGAGACTCTGATATGGATGAAACCAGTGACCTTTGGCACAACAAATCCATTGAAGAGACGTTTTCCAAACTCTCCAGCCAACCGGACGGACTCGCCCCTCAGGAAGCCCAACAACGCCTCTATCAATTCGGTGCTAATAAACTCCCCGCTGCTCAAGGACGATCGGTATTTCAGCGCTTACTTGGCCAGTTCAACAATGTGTTGATTCATGTGTTGTTGGTCGTAATGGTCGTAACCGCTGCTCTCAACCATTGGCTGGATGCGGCTGTGATCGCAGGCGTGGTGCTCATTAACGCCATCATTGGTTTTCTTCAGGAGGGCAAAGCCGAAAACGCACTCAATGCAATTCAAGCCATGCTCGCCCCAACTGCCTTGGTACTGCGCAATGGACATCAAATCAGTATCGACGCAGAACAGCTGGCGATTGGTGATGTGGTTATCTTGCAATCCGGCGATCGTGTCCCTGCTGACCTTCGCTTGTTCCGCAGCAAAGGCTTGCAAGTCGCAGAAGCAGTATTGACCGGCGAATCAATGACGATAGAAAAAACAACGCAACCTGTCAGTTCAGACAGTGTATTAGCCGACCGCTATTGCATGGTCTACTCGGGTACCATGATAACTCATGGACAAGGCTCAGGCGTTGTCGTGGCAACTGGCGTAAATACAGAACTCGGGAAAATCAGCTCGCTAGTCTCACATGTAAAACCCGCCACCACGCCACTTCTCAAACAAATTGCGCAGTTCAGTCGCTGGTTAACCGCGGGCATATTGATAGTCGCACTCGCGACTTTTGCCTACGGTTTACTGATTCAAGGCTATCCGATCACAGATATGTTCCTTGCCGCTGTGAGCCTGGCCGTCGCAGCAATTCCGGAAGGCTTACCTGCGATCATGACCATCACGCTTGCGATTGGGGTGGAAAGAATGGCAAAACGCAATGCCATCATTCGTCGCCTTCCCGCAGTAGAAACATTGGGCGCAGTTTCAGTTATCTGCACTGATAAAACCGGCACACTGACCCGAAACGAAATGACGGTGAAAACCATCATTACATCGAATACTGAGTTTGAGATCGGTGGCACGGGATTCGATCCTCATGGTGAAGTGTCCGTTAATCAGAAATCGATTTATCCTGAGCAGCACCCATTCTTCATTCAGGCAATCCGTGCTGCGGTTTTGTGCAATGATGCCACCATCAGTCTGCAGGATGAAAAGTGGCAGATACAAGGTGACCCAATGGAGGGCGCACTACTCATAGCCGGCATGAAAGTAGGTATTGATACCGAGACTGAAACGAAAAGCTCTCCCCGAACTGACCTTATTCCGTTTGAGTCAGAACACCGTTTTATGGCGACACTGCACCACAACCATCAAGGCGAAGCATTCATATTCATTAAGGGTGCGCCAGAACAGGTTCTCGACATATGTAACCGACAACATTTCGACCACAGCACGGACAACAGCGCCACTGATATTGACCGCGCATACTGGCACACACAAATTGAAACCTTGGCTAAACAAGGGATGCGGGTTTTAGCTATCGCTTATCGGCCGACTGAGTACACTCAACTTGAGCTTACTTTTGATGACGTTAAAGACAACCTCATCATGCTCGGGCTGTTTGGGCTGATTGACCCACCAAGGCGAGAAGCGATAGATGCGATAGATGTGTGTAAAAATGCCGGTATAAGAGTAAAAATGATGACCGGTGATCATGCGCTTACAGCACAAACGATTGCGAATCAGATTGGGCTTATCAACTCACACAAGGCACTCACAGGACAACAAATCGATGCACTGACGGACGAAGAGCTTTTTGATGTCGCCAGAGAAGTTGATGTTTATGCACGCGTTAGCCCTGAACACAAAATGCGTCTGGTCAACACGCTGCAAAAGCATCAACAGATTGTCGCGATGACTGGCGATGGGGTTAACGATGCGCCTGCACTCAAACGTTCTGACATCGGCACTGCAATGGGAATTACCGGCACAGACTCCGCCAAGGAAGCCGCAGAGATGGTACTCACCGATGATAATTTTGCCTCTATAACCGCAGCGATTGAAGAAGGCAGAGCCGTCTACGACAACCTCAAAAAAGCGATTCTGTTTATCCTGCCAACTAACGGAGGCGAAGCTTTAGTTATTCTGGCCGCCGTGGTTTGGGGCTTTAAAGACCTGCCGCTTACACCGATTCAGATCCTATGGGTTAATATGATCACCGCTGTCACGCTCGCATTGGCTTTAGCGTTTGAGCCTAAAGAACCTAACCTGATGCAACGAAAACCACGCAACCCGAATACACCTCTGCTTACCTCTCATCTTGTCTGGCGTATCGTCTTTGTGTCACTCATATTGATGCTTGGTACGTTAGGCATGTTTGTTTGGGAAATGGGACTAAATGGAGATATAGCCCGAGCACGCACTATCGCGGTAAACACTCTGGTGATGTTCGAGATATTTTATCTGTTCAATACCCGATACATCCTTGATTCGGTATTCAACCGCCAAGGATTGTTTGGGAATACCTATGTGTTAATCGCAATCGCGGTGCTCATAGTGTTTCAGGCAGGCTTCACTTACCTGCCCTTTATGCAGTTATTGTTCGGCACAACAGGCATTGAGTTTGATGTGTGGTTAAAAATTATCGTCGTTGCTTCTTCAGTACTGTTTTTAGTTGAGCTGGAAAAGTACTTTTTAAACAAATCCATAAAAGATTCAGGCATAGAGACTTAAGCTATAACGAAGGTAAACTCGCCTGTTAAACGCCCGTCTATTTTAACTGGATCAAACTGAAGATAATCACGAGCTTTTCCACCCCACCACTCGTTGCCGGTTTGACCTTTCAAATAGAGCTGTGTGGTTAACAACTCTCGATCACCACGCCAGAGTTTTACATGTATGTGAGGAGGACGAGAGCCATAGGAAACAGGATACAAAGTTTGAAAAAGATAACGCCCGTCATCATCGGAAAGCGCAGCCCCAAAACCGGAAAATTTAGGATCAAAGCTATCGGTACCCGGTTGATTTGGATGGTCGTAGATACCCTGCCCATCACACTGCCAGATCTCGACCTTAACGCCAGAAAGAGGGTTACCCGCTGTATCAACGACCCTACCGAGTAACATAATTGGTTGGCCAACCAATCCTTCCCGCTCCAAAATCAAATTCTCACGCAGAGGAATATCCACAACTGGATAAAAGGGACCTTCTGTTTGTGAAGGCGTTGGCTTCATTACACTTGATGCTTTAACTAAAGGTGTAAGCAGCAATGACCATAATGCTAAAAAGTGGCGTCGTTTCATAGGAACACAACCCGACGTTATTGATTGTTTTAATTGTGGTGGAGATTAAGATATTTTCCAGTTGGATGAGTTACAGAATGATCTTACTAGCTGATCTAACTAACTTTAACCACTTTAATATATCTGCCATCGGGATCACTTAATATAGATATCGTTTGGGGACAAACCATTTTGAATAGCCTGTTTCTTAACAGCGTAAGCCTCTTCACGCGTAACATAAGAAGCAATCACAACAGCATAAAAATTCGAGTTGGTATCAGGATTATAAACAACAGCTTTGTACCTTTTAGTCGCTAATAAATCGACTTGTTCCAAGGCTTTCTCCTTACTATTGTGAAAGCCAACGATTACAAAATACCTCTCATCTCCGGAAGTATTTAATTTTGTACCAAAAACACCACGGAGAAATCGGGAGGATGCACTAATGTTTGGTTCTCTTAGCATACTTGTATTTATATACTCAGCAGCATTTGCACGAGAAAACAGAGAGATATATGCTGTTCTATCGTCCTCTATAGGCGAAGGTAAAGTTTGATGATTACCAAGGTTGCCATTAATAAATGTCGCTAATAGTGCAGGTGCAGCCAACCCTAACTGGAATACTTTGAACTGTTCTTTTTCCGATTTGTGCAGAAACGCAACTAGCGAACCCAAAAACATCAATACAAGACATCGAACAGCTAAACCTATCCAGTCTAAAGTCTCATAACTACCTACGGCTGATTTAAAATCAATCGACAACAATGTAACCAAGTACGGCGTTATTCCACCAATCGAACCCAGAAATATCCTCTGTCTTGCATCCATATAAACCTCGTTGAATTTCTGACACCCAACGTTTTGAAGAAACTTCCTAAATGTCTAACCCTGTATTAGCACACAACGCTTGGTACAAACGGTTATACCAAATAATCTCAAGGAGCTAGGTTCAGTAAGTCGTCACTACTCAAACCGATACGCATTTAAAATAGGATCAAATATCAACCCTTCAGTTCGCTCTGCCCTTTCTCCATTTAAGGCTGCAGTAAAGAACGACTTAACAATGTCATTTGTTTTTTCATAGAAAAGACCATGGGTGTTTCCCACTTTAGGACCATCTGTAAAGTCGAAATACGAAGCGTTTTGCGCGTTCAGATCCCTTGCAGTTCTACCCAATCTATCTTTTTGGAAGTTTGCGTCTGACCACTTCAATACCCAGTCATTCTCATTGATGGTGATATAGACTCGCTTGCCAGCTTCAATTTTTTCAACCCAATGAGCATGACCTTTATTGTCTACGTCTGCCTGACATAAAATAACATTGTCAAATATCCTTGTTTCAGACTCGTAAACCGAATTTATTACATAGTTTTGAAATAAGAAATTGCCCAAGCTATATGTCATAAATGAGAGTTTTATATCGCACTTTTCAAGCGCTTCCTTATTAAATGGCTCTTTCAAGTACTCTCCTAATTTCTCTAAGGTTGCATCCAGAGCTCCTACTGATGCTTGTGCGTTTCGTTTAGCGGTACGGTACTCCTTAGTTGTAATTCCACCCGGATTTGATGGCCATGAAAACACAACAACTTCAACCTCATGTATACGGGCTAAATCTGACGCTTTTTCCAAATTTTTTTCAAAACTCTGGTTGAAACCATGTACAAAGAAAACACAGTTCTTTCTATTCGACGTTAAATCATCTCTCATTTTGTCAAACATTTTCTTTGACGGTATGTTGTTAACGGTAATTTTCGCAGGCTCTTTGACGATTTTCACTTGCCATTTACCACCCACTTTTTCAGCTTCCGCCAGCCTGACTTCATTTGGCCCCTTACTATTTACTCCATCACCAAATGCATTGTGATCACCGACTCCATTTTTGAAGTTTGATTTATTAATATTTCTATTTGTAATTATTAGCATTCTCGTCTCCTAGATAGGGACTAAAGGAATAAACAAACACAATTTTGGCCTGATTATTTAAGCTTTAACTAGAACGTCATTTTGATCCTATAATCGCAATATTAATTATAAAAATAATTTGATTTCGAATTTTATTTAAATCGTATCTCTATATAAACCAGCGAACCCATGACTGTATTTATAGTTCTTCACCGTTCGGTCCTAAGATTTTTTCCATTACATTGATAGAGATGTGAGGCCAACGAATTTTCCCTTCTACACCGTCTCTACGTGCAAAGAAATCGAGGAAGATAAATTGTGAATATGCTAACAACAGTTTTGGGTTACCCATACTATCCAGGCCTTCGCGCTCCATTATCCAGAATGTAGAGCGCATGAGCGAAGCATCTGCCTCTTGCTCTATGAAAGGAATGTTGCGGATACCCGCTTGTCGCACATCAGTGTTAAGCGGTAATACCGTAGTACGCACGATATCGTTAGGCAAAAAGTTCAATAACGCGTTGGAATTCACCGTGTTAAAACCGGGAAAGTTTGGATTGTTGTTCAATACACCTTTAAACGGATTGTGTTTAAAGAAATGATATGGGAAAAGATAGTTACTTGGGTCACTTTGTTCTTCAACTGCTTGTGCGATGAATTGTGCAGGGTCTATACCAGGAGGTACTGGAATAGCACCTTCAGGAAAAGAACTCAGCTCCGGAATTATCGGTTGACCTTCTATAGGATCTCCAGCCTTACCGATGGCGGTTGCTGCATTACCATGTGGGATGGTCGCTAGGCGGGCTACATTAAAACCATCAATCGTTTGCTCCTTCATATGAAGGAAAAATCCGGGCTCATGATGTATGGCCGCGAGCGCATCTCCAGCCACCTGACTTTTCGGGTTATCATCAGATGCTATTTGCGCAATTTGCTGAACATAGTCTAATGCTGCAACTTTTTGGTCTGCCTGCTGGCCATTGATAAAGCCTCTATTCGGTACGTTATCGTCAATGCGATCAAACTTGAGTACCTCATTATATTGATTCATTAAAATACGATATGGCGCGCCAACTTGGTTAGCAAACGGTAAAGCGATTAAGTTCCAACCACGCCCGTCAAAATCACTAGCTCCCGTGCCCGTCAAAGTGCCTTCAGATTGAAATGGATCTGCTTCGCCATCAGATTTGATTAAACGGTGTTCCGGACGAATATTTGCCCAGGTACCAGGTAGATGCTGAAGTGGACCCAAGGCTTGTGCATCATTTTGAGAAAGTGTCGCTTTTCTTATTTCACGAGGTTCAACTGCAGTATTTGGAGTAACGTATGCCATGATAACTACCTTATTAATCCTACTAATTTATTCAAAGCCAACAATACAATGATTACGTGTTGGTATTTTCATGATATCTAGCAGGCACCTAACAAGTTATTATCATCTGATTAATAATGTATGCCGTAGTTTGTTTTAACGGCTTCTCTAGCCTTGACGTTTTACTTTCTTGTCGATGATGATAACTTATTGTATTAATAATGAATACACATCAACTCTCTGCTGAAGTAATTTCTTCCAGAGAGAACATTTATGTGCACCCCACAATATAAGTAAAAATAGATAAGATTATGATTCAAGCAACTATCAAATTTGATAGTTTTATTTATATAAAAAATATAACAAAACATGCCTATTTAGAGTACTAATGAACACAACTAAAGAGTCATCTCATGCTCTTGTTTTAATGTATGAATACCAACCAAAAAAAATTAAAGTACAGATAAAGAATGAATATATTTTATGGTAAGGAAACCACTAAGTTCCTCAGCATGGTACTGACTGCGGCAACTTGGCTATTTGTCTCTGTTTTTCTCAGTATGTTTTTAACATGAAAACGGACTGTTGCTTCTGAAACAAATAAGTTTTGTGATAGCTCTCTGGTTGATTGACCCCGAATTAACCCTTCGGCAATATTGACCTCTGCATTAGAGAGCTTAAACAGCGCCATCAAGTAACGACCTGCCACAGTAAATGAAGATGAAGATACGATAAAGACAATGCAACGGGAGGCATCTCCAAACCATTCCTGATGATTAAAGCTTGAGCACCACGGGAAGCAATATGCGATATGGCGTACACCATTGAACAAAAAAGGCAAACACGTCCCTTCCTGATAGACAGAACCATTCAACATTTTATTGATCTGTGTTGAAAGCTGTAAGTTAGCAGCATCATTTGGTAATTGGATATTGTAATGACTACAAGCATTTTTCATTTTAACCAAGAAAGGAATCGCTTTCTTATTAGAAAAAATCACTTTCCCTCGGATATCAAGCATGATTACTGCCGCTGACAGACGCTCAAAGGTGTCTCCTAAAGCCTCTATTGTAGTATCCTGACTCAAAAGAGTTTTACTGATAAATAATGCTCTCGCCAAATGAGGTAAAATCAACTGTAACTTTTGCTGCTCAGAAGCATTAAACTTCGAGTCAAATCGGGAGCGTGCTACCGCAATAAAAGCCCTTATATTATCAGCCTGATAAAACTTGCCTGCATTAAAGTACGTTTGCCCAATTCCTTTGTAATATTCGTTGTATGCCCAAACCCGTTCCAACTGCTCAAGAGTCCATATATTTTGAGTAAGTAGCGCCTGACCTAAAGGGTTATTCTCAAAGATATCGGTTAATTCATCCCTCTGAATAACATTAGCTTGGTAGTAGTCGACATCACTGGCAGTGACTCCGTTAGAAAAAAGATACCTAAAGTGATGAGCACTCGTATCTTCAATGGCGAAGTTGACAGTGTGACCTCCAATATATTTTTGAATTTCAAGGGATACCGTTGCCCAAGACTCAGAGTTAAGAGCAGCATCATAAATGTTGTCGATGAGTTTAGATAACTGCTCCTGGTTCACAACATAACACCTGATTATTTACATCTTTAACAATAGTAGCATTAAGCGCATAGCATAATGTAAAAAGAGACTTTCCGTAGCAGAATTGAGATTGTGATTGTTCTAGAAGCGTTGTTCTCTTGAGCTACATTCCATTGACGTGAAGCTATTTAAACCATATCTGAGAGTAAAACAGTTTCCGACTTACATAAGGATTATGCAAAAGGCTACCTGTCTCAACCAAAGCTGGCGTGATATCAAATGAAAACAGCGCCAAAATTCAAATTTTGGCGCTGTTTTCATTGTGTGGCGTTTTAGTTTAGAAAAGTGGCACTTCAACCAAATGAATGCTAATTGGATGAATACCGATATTTCTGTGGCTCTTCGTTATATTGATTCGCTGAGACTCGGCAACTAAAAATACTGAAACGTTGCAGCTTTCATAACTGGCTTGTAGATCCCCAATTTCAACACCAAAAGCATCAACGATAGACTTTCGGTAATCATCAGTAAGCAATACAGCATCATCTCCGAGATAGAAATTGTTCTCGATGGTGTAGTAACCATAATCACCGGCAGACTTACATTCGAGCGACTCAGCGTTGTAAGTGTACTTGTGTTCTGAATTCTCGGTGATTTCAATTTGGACATCGTTACCACTTGCCGTACCCACTGCGTGAATGTATTCCGGCAGAGAATCAATACTGCCTTCCACCACAATTACATCACCTCGGGTAAACTTGAACTCGTAAATATTGGCATCTCTGGACAATGGAAATGTGTAGTAACTTCCATTAACACTGTCCCAGTTTTCATTTAGTACCAACTCTTCCCCATCTATATAGGATGAAACTTTATCGGTGTCGCTAACATCCAAACCGCTGTTAGTACCCGTCAGGTGAGATGCACTTATCGTGGATACTCCTGTTACACTCCAATTATTATTGTCAAAGATGATGTTAATATTGTAAGCGAGATCTCTTGTATTATACCCGGAAGATGAAGCACTACCTGGGGTCGTTGCTGCTATCTCTACAACACTGCCGGCAGCAGGAACAGATGACTCTTCTTTCCCTCCACCACCTCCGCCACATGCTGTCAAAACCGAAATACTTGTCATGAGTAGCAATTGTTTTCTGCCTTTCACCTATAACACCTCAAATATAGAGTTTAAAAAATACAAATCGTGAGGGCTCATTAGAACCTACTCATTGCATGTATGTTGCGACCAGGTGAGTATTTTTATCAATAAAAACAAAGCACTAACCTCAAATTAAACACATTGCGAACGTCTTAACAAAATTCCCATCCAGTAATGAGCGATTTGATAAAAGATAATTTGGCGGCAACTTCTTCATAGCTAGTATGTGAACTGAATCCAAAGATTTCCCTAACCACCGGATATCGTTTCCCGACCGGGATTAAGATATGCAACTCAAATCACACAAGGGAGCTGTTATGGGTAAGCCTGCCGCAACATTAACATCTATGCATATCTGTCCCAAAGTTACCGCTAAGGTCCCGCATGTAGGCGGTCCGGTAGTCGCTGGTTCACCCAATGTGAAAATTGGAGGTTTGTCAGCGGCCCGTGAAGGAGACCGACTCATATGTGTCGGCCCACCCGACTCAATAAGCCAAGGCTCTGGCTCAGTATTCATTAATGGTAAACCGGCAGCCAGAATGGGCGACTCAACTAAACACGGTGGTAAGATCGTCATTGGTAACCCAACTGTCTTAATTGGTGAGAAATATCGTGCCGATAAGCAGCCTCCACCTACAACTTATGAAGAAGCAAAACAGCGCTTGTTGGATGCCAAGCCTTATGTCGATGCAGCCCGTGAAGGAGGTGCGGCTTTGCCAGGCTCAGCCTACTCTACTGCTGATAAAAGAGACATTGTTCAAAAAGGATTAGATGAACCACTGCTATTTCGTATTATCGAGTCCGAATACAACAAAGATGATGGCTATATTGGTTACAAACCTGAAGGTGCAACCGAATTAAAGTACTGGACAACCACATTCACTCAAGCTGAACACGGAGATACGGACCCAGAAGCTATCTGCAATGCTGTAGGGATTGAATATAAGCCAGATTGTGAATACACCATATTGCTCATCGACCATAAAAAAGCTAACGAAATAGGCGACATGCTTAGCTTCATCCCTACCTACGAGAGAATTGGTGGGTTTACGGAATCTGAATTGTCCACTGAATTTGAAGATAGCTTCGATTTAATTGCACCATGCATGACACCAGAATTCAGTCGATACTATGAACAAGTCAAAGTATCAGCCGAAGAAGAAGGTATAAAGTTAAAAATGCAGGAAGATTTTATCGAATATTGCCAAGAACTTGGCTTTATCCCTAGCCAGACCGACACCTTACGTACTCGCTTTCAAATCGAACAACGTTTAGGTGCAAACGAACACTTTCTTGGTAACGGCGTCACCAGAGACATTAATGTGTCATATGACACTACGCCGTTTGGTGACATAGATGATGACGTTGAATACGGTCCACCTGAAACCTTTACGTGGGATAAAAACCCACAAACACTAGGAACGTTAGAAAAAGCGGGAGCCATAAATCGAATTAACATCGGGAAAAGAGAAACTAATGAAGCAATTTAAAGATATAGACCCACTAACGGTGGGTCAGGACCCAAACTTGATCGCAACAGTACCGGATGATGATGAAGCAACAAAAAACTTCTACTTTCTATTGATTGATAACTACATCATTCTCGCAACCGCAAAATACTTTACCAACAAGCGAACCGGAAAAAGTAAATGGCTGCACTACCAAATCGAGTTTCCCAAACACGGCTTGCGTTGGTTCCTAGACACACTAGAAGGTAAGTTTTTTAAAACGGCAGCGGAAGGTGGATTACCCAAAGGCAAATTCAACGATGAAGGTGTTGTAGATGGTGAGCGACTAAAACTTGGACGTGCTTTTAATGCCGATGGTGAAGGCGGTGGTGGTTATGCATTTATAACACTAGACAGGAAAGAACCCGAAAGCGTTTGGTCTAAGTCATACACCTTTACCGATGCCCTATTATTTGAGCATGGAATGATCGACACAATGAAAGACATCGCTAACAAAATTGACTCTGGGCAGATATAGCATTCCAACCTTGCACCACAGCGAATAAGGTAAGGATAATTGCGGCTTTGAACAGAAAGCCGCAATGAATTTTCATGTAATCAACGAGTTAAAGTTTAACCAGCATCTTACCTTTGTTTTTGCCTTCAAACAGGCCGATGAATGCTTCAGCTGCATTTTCTAGGCCTTCGTATACCGTCTCTTCAGACTTCACTTTGCCTTCTTTAATCCACTGACCCATTTGCTGAACGAACTCACCAGTGCAATCCCAGTAATCCATTACGATAAAGCCTTGCATTGTCAGCTTTTTAGTGTTGATTTGCAGTAGATTGCTTGGACCCGGTTGAGGCTTATCTGCGTTGTAATCTGCGATCATGCCACATACAGGAATACGACCGTAAGGATTAAGAACTTCTAAGGCTGCCTCTAGGTGCGCACCACCTACGTTCTCAAAGTAAACATCGATGCCCTCTGGCGCAGCTTCGCGTAGTGCTTGAGTCAGATCATTAACTTTTTTGTAGTTGATAACCGCATCTGCGCCCATTGCTTTCACTAGTTCAGCTTTCTCATCCGAGCCTACTGAGCCAATTACTTTACAGCCATGCAGTTTAGCGATTTGACAAACTACGCTACCTACCGCACCGGATGCTGCAGAAACAAAAACAGTATCAGTCGGCTTAAGCTTAGCGATTTTAAACAGCCCTACCCAACCCGTTAACCCAGGCATACCAATAACACCGAGGAAGTGCTGGTCTGGCAAGCCAACTGCTGGAAGTAAAGTTAAATCAGAACCATCACTGATAAACGTCGTACGCCAACCGCTGATGTTGCTGACTTTTGAACCTACCGGGAAGTTGTCATTTTTTGATTCGATGACTTCACCAATTGCACCACCTTCCAATACTTGGTCAATTTCAAAAGGTGGAATGTATGACTCTCTCACATACATACGGCCGCGCATGTATGGGTCAACGGACATCCAAGTGTTCTTGATTAACACTTCACCCTCTTGAATCGCCGGTAACTCGACTTCAACAGACTTAAAGTTTTCTTTTTTCGGCATACCGACTGGGCGTGATGCTAAGTGGATTTGTTGGCTGATCATTATCTTTCTCTCTTACTTTTTTGAGGTACGCGAAACCATTCATCAATAATAAACAGTACTCACGTTTTCGTTTATCTATTGCTTGGCCAGCAAATAGTTTGCGCACAAACAATTTGCGAATACGTTAACTTGGGATAAATAAGAAAGCAACCACTTTGCTCAAAAATAATTTGCGCACAAAGCATTTTAAATTACGGAAAATTTGTTAACATTGACTTATGCTCAAAATTGGATTCCGTCATGGCCGAGAAATTATCAGATAACGTCTGTTTTGCTTTATACACCGCGACCAACTCGTTGGTACGCGCGTTCCGTCCATTGCTTGACGAATACGATCTCACCTACCCTCAGTACATAGTGATGCATTCATTGTGGTGTAAAAACGACGTTAGCCTGAAAGAGCTTTCCCAAGATACTCATTTAGATTCAGGTACCCTGACACCCATCGTTAAGCGCTTAGAATCAAAAGGCTTATTGACTCGAAAAGTTTCTGATTTGGATGAGCGTAAAAAAGTCATCTCACTGACAGCTAAGGGGAGCCAGTTAAAAGATGATGCACGAGAGTTAACCGCGAAACTTGAGTCGCATTCGAGCATGTCTGCAGAGAGTATTGAAGCGTTAAGAGTGCTGTGCCTTGAACTGGACACCAATTTACGTCGAAGTGATGAAAAGTAGCGTTCCTATTTCCGCCGAGACTATGACACTGACAATGCTATAGAGGATTCATCGGCGGATTTCGAGTGAGCTTCTAATCGAATAACTCAATCACTAATCTGTTGTTTTTAATCACCAGATTCGGACTCGCCGATTTCAGTAGGATTGACTGAACCTTATCACTTTCTAGTTTGTAAACTGGCTGATTTGACAATGCGTAACCGATCATCGAAACCGCAGGCTTAATCAGATTGGTGATCTCCGGTGTCAGTAGATTACTTTTATCTTCAAATTTCTCCAGCCGTAGTGATTGCAAAAATACTTCACCGGTTTGTTGGTCGTATTTTGGAACCGCACTAAATTCAAGATCGAGATCCAACCCTACCGTACGTTGCGTTAAAAACTGCACGTCCGCCTTTGTGTTAGCAAATACCGAAATACGATCATCATCGACACGCCCAATTTTCACTTCGAGATCGTCAACGGAGACTTGCGCATACATAACGTTTTCAACCCCTACGGATTGATTAATCGTTGCTTTTTCCTCAAGGTATTGATTCATATCTCGCTCGGTAATACTGTAGCTTGCACAGCCATTAACCAGTAATACAGCAGCAGATATGGTTAAGATTCTCGCTTTAATTTTCGTCTTCAACTGTAAGTTCTCATCTATTCAGTGCAATCACATAGATTCTATACCCGCGCTTAAGATAGCAGTAGTCTAAAGCCACCAAAGCTAATGGATTTCACCAAATGCTGACGCTAGACATCGTCCGGATGTCCAGTTATAGCTTGCCACCAGTCTTATATTTACACCACTTTTGCGCTTGTCATAGCTGCTGCAATACCGCTGACAGTTTTGAACTCAGGAATATCTCCATCACCAAGGAGATAAAACCTCAGAAAATCATGCGCAACATCATGAATACCTAAAAAGTTGATTGACAGCTTTTGATGAACCCCTGATGTTATAAAATTGTTACAACAAAATGCACATGGAGCGTAAATGAGTCACAAGCATAGAGTTTCAAAATTGAGTAAAGTCGCGCTGAGTATTACCAGCCTCCTGATATTATCAGCCTGCAATAGTGAAAGTTCGTCTATAAACCTCTATCAGGCAACCATTACTTATACCGAACATAACGTTCCTCACATAAAGGCAGAAAGCTATTCAGGCTTGGGCTTTGGTATTGGTTACGCGCAAGCAGAAGAAAATCTGTGTACTCTTTCCGAACAGTTAATGAAACTAAAATCGCAGAAATCCCGTTATTTTGGTTTAGGCGAGAATTATTCAAACTTTCTATCCGATGTCGGTTACTTAGCTCTGGGATATCCAGAACAGGCTACTTCACTTTATGCGGAATTACCTAATTCTGAAAAGGCGCTACTAGAAGGTTATGCTAAAGGTTTTAACCAATTATTAAGTGAACGTGCGAGTGCAAGCGACTACCCTTCTCCATGTCGAGACGCTGAATGGGTCACACCAATAACTCCTCATGATTTGCTTGCCTATCAACTTGATATTGCAGCTCTGGCAAGCTCCCGAAACTTTATAGCAGCTATCGCTGCGGCAGCGCCGCCTGTAACCGCACAGTCTAGCAAGCAAATAAACACGAACTTTAATCTGCAACTGGACGCGAAGAAAGTATTTACCTCAGAAGGGATCGGAAGTAACGGTTGGGCACTCGGTGAGGATAAAGTAGAAGATGCTAAATCTGCCCTGTTAGGAAATCCTCATTTTCCTTGGGATGGTGAATTACGCTTCTATGAGCAGCACCTAACTATTCCGGGAGAACTGGACGTGACTGGCGTTGGTATGATTGGTCTACCTGCTGTTGTTATCGGGTTTAACCAACATTTGGGCTGGACACATACCGTATCTCAATCTAAACGATTTACGCTATACCAATTAGAACTTGATCCACAAAACCCTCTTCGCTACAGCTACGATGGCGAGTACAGAGATGTCACGACTAAAACAGTAACAGTGGCAGTAAAACAGGCTGATGGCTCTTTAGTAGAAGTTCCGCATACGGTCTATTACAGCCACTTTGGACCAATAGTGAACCTAGCATCAATCTCACCAACACTAGGATGGACGAGCTCTAGTGCCATTACTTTCCGTGATGCAAACTCAGGCAACACACGCATGTTGTCACAATGGTTAGCGATGGGCAAAGCGAAAACAAAAGAAGAGTTCTTTGAGGCGTTTGCTGACAACCAGGGGATCCCTTGGGTAAATACATTAATGATAACGGACGAAGGCACCACGTCTTATATAGACGGAACTCAAGTTCCTCAACTCAGTGCGACGGCTGAAGGCTATTGGGCGCAAGCGTCGCAAAGTCCCCAGTTAGCACCGATTTGGCAGGATGGCTCAGGCAATGTCCTTTTGCCAGGAAACAGTTCCGTTTATGAATGGGTCGACAGTGGCGATGCCGGAGCTCCGGGATTAGTTCCCTTTAGTAAGGCACCGCAACAAACCAGAACAGATTACGAATACAATGCCAACAGCAGTTATTGGTTAAGTAACCTAGATGAGCCACTGGAAGGGTTTAGCCTGATGTATGGTCCAGACCAAACTATTCGCAGCCCCCGCACACGCTATAACGCTCAACTTATTAGTGATAATTCAGGCTCCGGATTGGCAGGTGCGGATAGTCGCTTCTCTTTTGATGAGCTTAAATCCGTCTCTACACATAATAGCTCTCTATTCGCCGGCGATTTCCGAGATCTACTGGTTTCAAGATGTACACTTTACCCAACAGTTCAGTTAGACGGAGAATCATATGATCTCACTCCTGCTTGTAACGCTCTGAGTGCTTGGGATGGTACTTATAATTTACAGAGTACTGGTGCCCAAGTAATGAGAGAGTTTTTGGCAAGTTTCAGAGTGTCAGGTCACCGGGCGCTCAACGACGAACTGTTTGAAGTGCCTTTTGACCCAGAAAATCCATCTACAACCCCTTCTGGTTTAAAAGCAATTGACGTAAGTGATGTAGATAATGATCCCGTTCTTGTCGCGTTAGCTACCGCCGCCAAACGCCTGTCCGATGCAGGAATTGCATTAGATTCAACGTTAGGTTCTATCCAGTATGTAATTAAAGCACAAGGAAAAGCTGCAATTCCTATTACAGGAGGAAACAGCTATGAAGGTGTGTTCAATATGGCGGAAAGCAGTGCACCTTCCCGCTCGACTTCCGAATTCGCCACCGTGGTCGTTGGAACAAAACGTAGTGATTCTCCTTTGACGGATCTGGATGAAGATGGAAATGGTTCGACGGCACGCTATCGCATCAACTACGGTTCAAGTTTTGTCTTTGCACTTGAGTACAATGAAAGCGGTCCAAACGCTCAAATGTTTTTGAGCTATAGCCAATCACACGATCCTGAGTCTGAATTCTTTGATGACCAAACTCAACTATATAGTGATTTAGAGTGGCGGGATGTTCTGTTTGCTCAGGAAGACATTGACGCAAATATCATTCGTACCGTGGAGTTAAACAAGTAAATACACACATAAAGTCTCGTTGTAAATTTTAATTTCGACTACTAGAACTGACTTTAATTGAACGCCTTTGACTCTAATATGTTTTAACTAAAAAGAGTATTAGTATCAAAGGCGTTTTTTTATCACGCTGAACTTTGGTTCCACTATGCCCTGCGCTCTCCTACTTCTATTAGCGCTTCTTCTGAAGTCGTTAGCGTCTCTATGTCTTCTTGCTCAATGATACGTGTTTTCTTCCAGCTGCCACGTGCGTACCACGCGACCGCTACGAGTGCGACCAATACGTTTGTTACAGTAAATGACCACCAGATGCCTTTCTCAGCAAGAACAGTATGTTTAGACAGAATGTACGCCAGAGGGAACTGGAACACCCACTGAGTCAGCAATGACAGAACCATACTGTTCGTCATATTTCCTGATGCACGAAAAGCAGACATGATAGAGAGCTGAACACCGATGAACCCCCACGACAAACACATCACTTTTAGAAACTGAGCCCCCTGCTCTATCACTTGTGGGTTATCCGGTATAAAAAATCGCACTACACTCGGTGCCATTAAATAGGCAAAGACGCCTATCACAGTGAGCATGACAAAGCTCCAAACAGAGCCAACTACAGTAATCTTTGCGGCGCGGTCTACTCGGTTAGCACCAAGGTTTTGTCCGACTAGTGTCGATACCGCCATCGACAGTCCCATCGCCGGTATCGTGATTAACTGGAGAATGTTGGAGCCTACGCCATAAGATGCAATGGTCACCGTCCCAAAGCTCGCAACCAGAAACGACATGGTAATAAGCCCAAGCGCTCTCGCTGACAACTCAACCGAGCCGGGGGCCCCAAGGAAAAAAGCACGCTTAATATAGTCCCAGTCGGGAGACAGGTCTTTCCATTTAAGATGGATACCATGTCGCCCTTTAGAGAGGATATAAAAGCCGGCAAACGCAGCTAACGCCTGAGTAACCAGTGTTGACAGCGCTGCACCTGCGACACCCAAACCATCAAAAGATCCTAATCCGAAAATAAACAATGGATCTAAAATGAAGTTCAGCAACACCGTTGCCAATACGATATAGAGGGGAATCTTTACCTGTCCAATCCCTCGCATGAGGGCTTGAAACATGTTGTAGACAAAGACAAAAATGACACTGATAAACGAGATATGCATGAACTTCAAGGCGTTGTTATAAACGGCTTCTTCAACGCCAAGCAAAGTTAAAAAGTAAGGGGATAACACATAACCCAAGCAACCAAGTACAACCGAAGTAATGAAAACCATCAGCATGGTTTGCCCAGCAACATGGTTAACCTTATCCATTTTTCGTGCGCCCATGTACTGAGCCGTTAGGGTTGCGCCCGCCATAGCAAGTCCGGCACCTAACGCAATCACCAAAAATGTTACGGGCATACTCACAGACACCGCCGCAACTTCATCAGCCCCCAAACGCCCTACCCAAAAGGCATCGGTAAGCTGATAAGCCGACTGTAATAACTGACCAAATACAATAGGAATAGCAAGAGACAGCAACGCTTTATTAATTGGCCCGTCAATCAAATGTTGTGTCTTGCTCATTCTTTTTACCCGTAAGTCATCAAATCTAAGTCATCATAGTCTGACATTTTAACGAGTCATACAAATAAAGAGAGAAAATCAGAATGTTAGTTTATGAAATTCAGGGACGATTTCCCGATATCCAAATAAGTTTGTTTTACACAAAATTCCGGTCAAACTAATCCCATACATCGATTGATTACAACACCAAACCACCATCAATTTTTAACACTTGCCCGGTAATAAAACCTGACTTGTCACTCGCTAAAAACTCTACACCATTGGTGATGTCTTCTGCGGTACCCATTCTGCCCAACGGCGTTTTCTGTTTCATCAGTTCAAGCACTTTCGTTGGTAGGTCTTCTGTCATCGGCGTTTCTATAAAACCCGGCGCAACACAATTAGCACGCACCTGTGCACCTTTGCGCGCGAACTCTTTCGCCCAGCCTTTCGTCATTGCTATCACGCCACCTTTGGTTGCTGCATAGTTGGACTGGCCGATATTGCCATCAGTACCAACCACGGAAGACATCGTGACGATAGAACCGTAATTGTTTGCCATCATAATTGGTGCAACCGCTTGGGTGAGATTGAACACACCTTTGAGGTTAACATCCAGTACGAAGTCCCAATCTTGCTCAGTCATTTTGTCGATTAGCGCATCACGCGTGACACCTGCGTTATTCACTAGAATGTCGATACGTGAATGCGTTTCTCTGATTTGTTCCACCAAGTGATTAATTGCCTTCCTGTCACAGATATTGATGACGACTGGTTCAACATTTTCGATATGACGAAACGCGCTTTGTAAGCTTTCAGCATTAACATCCAAAGCATAGACACACTGTGCCCTATTGCTAGCAAATCGCTCCACAATCGCGCGGCCAATACCTTGTGCGGCGCCTGTTACTAGGCAGACTTTGTTTTCAAACATGTTCTAGTCCTTGTATTTTTGTAATGAAAATCGGTTATAGAGTTAGTTCGAATGCAGGCTGAAAGATAGCCGCAGGCATCGTTTTTAATGATGGGCTGATAACTGGCGTGAATTCCATCTTCTGTAGGATATCTCTTTCCAAATCCATCCCAGGTGCGATTTCAATTAATTCGAGGCCGTTCTGAGTCAATTGGAATACCGCGCGCTCGGTAATGTACATCACGGGTTTGTGATTGCTTAACGCTTGTGAAGCGCTGAAAGTGATCTGCTCTACCTGCTTGATGAACTTTTTCTGTTTGCCTTCTTGGGCAATGTGAAGATTCTGATTGTCGACTTCTATCTCTAAACCTTGTGCGGTAAAGGTGCCACAGAAGAACACTTTTTTGGCATTTTGAGTAATGTTGATAAATCCGCCGCACCCGGCAATTTTGCTACCAAAACGGGATACATTGATATTCCCCGATTCGTCACTCTGCGCCAGACCCAGAAACGCTTGGTCGACGCCACCACCATCATAAAAATCAAACATCTGATCCTGACTGATAATGGCTTGCGGTAAGCGAGACGCGCCAAAATCCAGACCGCTTTGCGGTGTGCCACCAACAGCACCTGGCTCTACGGTTAAGGTAAATTGGTCGAGTACTCCAGCTTGCCTGGCGACCTCAGCAATGTACTCCGGAGCGCCTATACCAAGATTAAGAATTGAATTCGGTTCCAGCTCCATTGCCGCGCGGCGCGCTATGATCGTTTTAGCATCGAGGCGGGTTTCAGATGAATTGGATTGCTTGGCGCTAACTTTGTCCTCAGTGATTTCAATACCTACAAACTCAGGATTCATCAACGTTGCGAAAGTTTGCATATGTTCATTTGGGTCTTCACACACGACAACGGCATCGACGAAGATTCCTGGGATCTTGACAGCATGTGGATCAAGCTGCCCTGCTGGCACGACTCGCTTGACCTGAACAATCACTTTGCCGCCGTTGTTACGCGCCGCTTGTGCCGCTGCAAGACTCTCGACGATAAGACATTCGTCTTCCATGGTGATGTTGCCATTCTCATCGGCAGTAGTACCTCGAAGAATCGAAACGGTGACAGGTAATTTGTGGTAAAAAAGGTGTTCCTCACCAGCTAACTCAATCAATTCGACCCAGTCTTTTTCTGTGATTTGATTGATTTTTCCGCCTTCTAAACGCGGATCAACAAAGGTACCCAAACCCACTTTACTGATCGTGCCTAACTTGCCTGCCGCTGTATCTCTAAGCAAGTGCGAGATGATGCCTTGCGGTAAGTTGTATCCCTGGATGAGGTTATCGACGGCTAGTTGCTGTAATTTGGGAACCAATCCCCAGTGTCCACCAATAGCCGCTTTCACCAGACCTTGTTCTGCTAAGTGGTTGATTGCGCGCCCTTGGCCATCGCCTTGTCCTGCTGCAAAAAGCAAGGTCAAATCTCTAGGGGACTGGGTTTCTCTAAAGCGTTCCCCTATCGCCCTTTCAATTGCCTCTGGTACAACACTACCAATAAAACCGCCAAGTAATACTGCATCACCGTCTTTGATCCAGTTCGCTGCTTGTTCTGCCGTCAATTTGGTAACCACATTAACCTTCCTTAGTCATTGTACTTTGCTGACTCTTATCTTAGTGCTGCGTTATCAAAATGTTAATTTCAATAATAGAGATTCAGAATTTCGTATTAGGAATAATCACCGATTTCAGCTACGCGCTTATAGAGGTAGTCTTTAAAACCGTTGCAACGCTCTGGCATTGGTGTGCGTGGGCGGTAAAACATATTGATGTCAAAACTGGCACATTCGTGATCTTGTAATATATGAACCAACTCACCGCGCTCAATCGCATCTGACACAAGTGAATGCGGAAGATAAGCAATCCCTGCGTGTTCAAGAGCAAGATCCAAAAGCATCTCGCTGTTATCACACTCTAACGTGTCACAGATGGTGACCATTTCAATGTTGTCCTGATACTCGAAACACCAACGATTGCCACCAACTAAAGTCCTGGCATATAAACAGCGGTGCTGACTCAGTTGTTGCGGACTTTGCGGTGTACCGTTTTGCTCTAAATAGTGCTTGGATCCACACAGATATAACGGCTCGCTCAGCAGACGCCGCCTCACCAGTAATGAGTCTTGCTCGGGCTCTCCCTGATAACTCGCGCTGGCGCGAAAGGCAAAATCGACGTTAAGCGGGTCAAAACCCCCTGCTTCAATAAATATTCTGAAATTCACCTGAGGGTGCAGCGTCATGTACTCGGCAACGATCTTCGTTAAATATTGGCGAGCGAATAATGGTGTTGAGGAGAGTTTTATTTCCCCTTGCTGCTCCTCCGCAAGGTTCTGTACCTCTTCACATAAGCTTGCGATATCGGGCAACAAAGGCGCGAATTTGTCATAAAGAAGCTGCCCGGCCTGAGTTGTGACTAACTGACGAGTACTGCGTTTTAGCAGTTCAACGGAAAGCGCTTCTTCGAGCTCTTTCACCCAACGACTCCCAGCCGCTGGTGAGATCCCTTGCTGTATTGCTGCTTCTCTAAACGATCCCAAGCGAACGACCGCACAAAAGAACACGACTTTGTCTAAAATAGGCTGGCGGCTAGAAAGTAAGTTTGCGACCATCAGCTTACCAGCCCTTTTTGTAACGCAAGCTTAACCAACGCAGCGGTAGAGGTAGCGCCGAGCTTCTTTTTGATCCGCAAACGATGCGTTTCTACCGTTCGCACACTGATATGCAGAGAGTCAGCAATCTCCTTGTTACCGGCGCCATTGGTGATTGCTTTTAATACGTCCGACTCACGCTTTGACAAGGTGTTATCGCTTGGTTCTGGTTTTTCATTGATTTGTTCGAGCAGACGATCGGACGCCTGAGAACATAAATATGAACGTCCTTGAGCTACCTGGTTTATTGCCATGACTAACTCTTCAGAACCAACATCTTTAAGAACATAACCCTTAGCTCCCGCCTTCACCGAACGCATTACGTAATCACGGCTGTCATGCATTGAAAGCATAATTACTGCGGTTTTGCTCGAATTCTTGGTTAGCTTCTCTAACACTTCAATCCCGTTGAGTTTGGGCATATTGATATCGAGTAAAAGCACATCCGGCTTTAAGGTTAATGTACTGTTGAGTGCATCTTTTCCATTGCCTACACAATCAAGAATCTCTAAGTTTTCTTCTCTTTCTAAGCGAGACTTGAGTCCGTCCTGCATCAACCTATGATCATCGGCCAATACCAACTTAATCATATAAACTCCATGTTTAAACTCACACGGACTTCCGTGCCTTGTCCTACTTCACTAGTGACATCGAAAATGCCACCAATAGCCTGAATCCGTTCTTTCATGTTTTGCAACCCCATATGCTCAAAGGTAGAGCGCTTGTTCTTATACGCTTTGAGATGGTTTGCAGGAATCCCAACACCATCATCACTGACTGTCAGGATTAACATGCGCCCTTCACGCTGCATGATTACGTCGACGCCTTGAGCATTAGCATGTTTCTCGACGTTATGCAGTGCCTCTTGCACCACTCGGTAAAGTGTCGTTTCCACTTGCGCGGCAAACTCTTCTCCTTCGATGTCGTGCTCAAAAACCAGTTCTAATTGGGTACGCTCACGTAGCTCATTAATATAGGTTTCGATTCCTGCAACCAAACCCAAGTCATCCAACTGGGGTGGCCGCAAGTCTTTGGAGATACGCCGAACCTCAACAATTGCCTGCTCCATGGCATTTTTACTCGCATCCAGTTCTAGCTCTTTCTTTTCTTCATCACGCTCTTTCGTGATGTTGTCTAAGCGGTATTTTGCCGCCACCAGCAGCTGGTTTACTCCGTCATGTAATTCCCTTGATACCCTGTGTCGTTCATTTTCCTGAGAATCAATGATCTGCTGATTTAATATACTGAGTTGTTCGTTGGCTAAGCGGCGCATATTGAGGTTAAGTGAAGCTCCTAATGTTGCAATGACTGTTATCGCAACAAACATCAGTACAAACAGTGCACTACTAGTTTTCCCGACGTTCTGATCAAAACCATTCTCCATTTGAGCCACTTGTTTGTCGATATCATCCAGGTAGACACCAGTCCCAACCATCCATTGCCACTTATCGAGAGAAATCGCATAGCTGAGCTTGGGTAGCGGTTCTTTTGTTGAAGGTTTATGCCACAGATAGTTAACGAACCCACCACCAGAGCGCCCTGCCTGAATCAACTCCTGAAGCAGTTTTTTTCCTGTAAGATCTTCTACTTCCCACCAGTTTCTTCCCACTCGCTCGGGTTGGTAAGGCAGCACCAAAGCATCCCCCTGCCAGTTGTACACGAAGAAGTATCCATCCTCTCCATACGTGAGTTGGCTCAACTTTTCGGCAACAATTAGCTTGCCCTCTTCGGCTGACAAGGTGTCATCTTCATAGTATGGCTTAATAATTTTTACTGCCATATCTACGTACTGCTTGAGCTCTTGCTTTTTCACCGACAACACATTCTGTCGCGTCAAAGCCACTTGGTCGTCAACTAACTGTTTTGCCTGACTAAATAGGATACTGGCGACAGTAACGACGACCACAATCAAAGGAACAATTGAGAGCAAAATGATATTTATTGTAAGCCTGCTGTTACTAACCAATCCCATTATTTAAGTCCGTTCTTGTACGTAGTTTTACTGATTCAGTTCGCCAGATTTTGCGTTTAGTACTGACACAATTTGCGCAATTTTGCTAATGGAGAGCATCTCATCTCCTTCCTAAACTAAAGCTCAATGTAACATTGCATTAACAATATTTAATACGCATTGTTCACATTTGACAATATTAATAAGGAATACCCCAATAAGGAGATCTCCATGAATCTTAAGAAAGTTGCCATTGCTACTGCGTTAACGCTTTCCGCTGCTGGTCTTTCTGTTACTGCACAGGCCGCTGATAAAAAAGTACTGCTTAAAACCCCTATTGCCTTTGGTAGCCACCTTCCAGCTCTGGGCACGCCTATCCAATGGTTTGCTGATCGAATTTCGCAAACCTCTGGTGGCACGATCAAAATGAAAATCTATGAGCCAGGTAAGTTGGTCAATCCACCAGAAATTCTTGATGCGGTATCCACCGGTAAAGTGAACTCTGGTTATGCGATCTCTGGCTACTGGCAAGGTAAACTTCCTGCATCGGCGATTTTTTCTTCAATTCCTTTTGGCCCGGAAGCACCTGAGTTTATGGCATGGTTGTTTTTTGGTAACGGCATGAAACTCTATCAAGAGATGTATGACAACGGAGGCTACAACGTAAAAGTTATACCTTGTGCGGTGAACTCTCCTGAGACATCAGGCTGGTTCCGTAAACCGATTGACAAACCAGAGGATCTAAAAGGTCTAAACATGCGCTTCTATGGCTTAGGTGCATCGGTCATGGAAAAACTAGGGGTAGGTACTGTTCAGCTGCCAGGTGGTGAAATTTTCGGCGCGCTGGAAAAAGGAGCAATTGATGCTTCTGAGTTTTCGCAGCCTGCTGTTGATGATCGCTTAGGCTTCCATAAAGTAGCGAAATACAACTACTTCCCTGGCTGGCATCAACAATCCACTGTCTTTGAACTATTAATCAATAAAGATACCTGGAATGGCATGAGTACAGCTCAACAATCGTCGATTGAAACAACCTGTATGGCCGCAATGACATACTCAATTGCGGAAGGCGAAGCAATACAGTATGCCGCAATGGAAAAAGCAAAACAGAACGGCGTAGAGATTCGCTACTGGAATAAAGAAATGCTGGATCTGTTTAAGAGTACCTGGATGGAAGTGGTCGAAGAGATGAAAGCTGAAGACCCATTCTTTGACAAAGTATGGAGTGACCTAAGTAACTTCCGTAAAGGATACGCGTTATGGTCCGAGAATGGCTTCCTGCCTCGCGAGACACATAAACAATAATTCGAAGTAAGCAAGGGCCGGCGTCTCTCGTCGGCCTTTAGGAGTAGTCAATGAGCAAAGTGCTATATTCTTCCCCTACCGTTCCGCTCTATTTTCAAATCGAGAGACTGGTTATTTCGGCGAGTAAAGCGTTAGCCTGGGCAAACCTCGCCTTAGTGGTGGTAATCATCACTCAGGTTGTGCTGCGTAAAGTATTTTCCAATGGCCAGATTGCTCTTGAAGAGTTGCAATGGCACCTCTATGCCACCGCAGTTATGTTCGGAACCGCCTATGCGCAAGTGACCAATTTGCACGTACGTGTCGACCTGTTCTATCACAAGTTTTCTGCGCGCAAAAAAGCCTTGGTCGATATTCTCGGTATCCTATTTCTGGCGATGCCATTCGTTGTCGTGGTTATTCTTCATTCCTACGACTTTGCCTACGAAGCGTGGCGAGTCAATGAAAGCTCAGCGTCACCATCTGGCCTGCCTTATCGCTGGATGATTAAAAGTGTTATTCCATTGAGCTTTAGCCTGCTGCTGCTTTCAATGCTGGCGAAATTATTACGTGACCTAGAAACCTTAACGAAAGGAGACGATCATGGAAGCGAATGAATGGATGGTCATTGCCATGTTTGGCTCCTTTATCCTGCTGTTATTTACCGGTATTCCAGTCGCCTATGTGCTCGGCGGGATTGGTATCGTCTTTGCTGCAGTTGGCTATTTCGCCGATATCTATCTGGATACGTTCACAGGGTTAGATTACACGACGCTCGGGCTGGTGGTTAACCGTATTTATAAGGTGATGGATAACTGGATCTTAGTTGCCCTACCGATGTTTATCTTCATGGGCAATATGCTCGATAAATCTGGTATTGCTGAAAAGCTGATGTCTTCAATGCAAGCGCTGTTTGGTAAGGTTCACGGCGGCTTAGCGGTTACCGTCATGGCTATAGGTATCATACTCGCGGCATCCACCGGCATTATCGGTGCGTCCGTTGTACTGCTTACGGTGATGTCTCTTCCAAGTATGATGCGTCAGGGGTACCACCTTCCGTTAGCGCTGGGCACCGTGGCGTCAGCAGGTACATTAGGTATTCTGCTGCCACCATCTATTATGCTGGTTATCATGGCAGACCAACTAGGTTTATCAGTTGGGGATCTGTTCATGGGTGCGATCATGCCAGGTCTTCTTCTGGGTAGCTTATACATTTTGTATATCCTTACCGTTGGTAAGATGACGCCAAATAAAGCGCCACTTCCGGAAAATGTCGAGCCAGTAGACTGGAAACTGATCTTACAAGTATTCAAAGATATTACGCCAACCGTTATCCTGATTTTCTGTGTGTTAGGTTCGATATTCGCTGGAATTGCAACACCAACAGAAGCATCTGGTATTGGTGCATTAGGCGCTACTTTGCTGGCGGCTTATAACAGAAAGCTCAATCTAAAAGTCCTCAAAGAAGTACTGCTTTCTTCTTACGGAACCACAGCTTACATCTTCATGATCTTCTTAGGTGCATCCTGTTTTGCACTGGTTCTGCGAGAGCTTGGTGGCGACGAACTGATTGAGTCATTTCTGAGTGGCTTGCCATTCGGGCAGTACGGCATTATCGCTTTTATTTTGTTGATCGTATTTTTCCTTGGCTTCTTTTTGGACTGGATAGAAATCACGCTAATTGCGCTGCCGCTGTTAGCTCCGGTCGTAGCGAGTTTGGGTATTGAACTTGACGGTCATGGCGTAGTTGATAACCCAAGCCTAGTTTGGTTTGTCATGCTCGTCGCCATGGCGCTACAAACCAGCTTCCTCACTCCACCCGTTGGTTTTGCTCTGTTCTACTTGAAGGGAGTTTGTCCGGAGGGTGTTGCACTGAAGGATATCTACCGCGGCGTGATTCCGTTCATTGCCATTCAGTTGATTGCACTAGTTTGCTTGGTCATATGGCCACAATTAGTCTTGTGGTTCCCTAGCGTAGCGTATGGATAAGCCATCACAATCTTCTCTGATTAGATAGCTTGCAAAACAAAACCGCCAGAACACACTGATGTTCTGGCGGTTTTTATATACCCAAATAACTGTTTGTTTGCAGTTTAGTTTACTGCTGAAGTTTCTCTTTGGCTTCTACCACTTTAGAGAAATCCAAACCCAGCTCTTCAACGGCTTCTTTAATCAATGCAGGGTTTTGCATTACTTGCGCCATCAACGCTTGAAGTTGATCCTGAGGCAAGCCTAACTGGCCTAAAGTTGCCATTGCAGCAAGAGGATTCTGCGTCAACGTCTGGAAAAGCTCTTTAACCTGAGCGTCACTGATATTGTTCTCTTTCAACATTGCAAGAATCGGGTTCATCAAATTACCTTTAAATAATAAGTAAAAACAGACGCGTAGTTTAGCATCTGGATTTGTCTGTTTATATAGCCAAATAACCTCAAATTTGTGGCTCCCAGAGTTCTGGGAGCCACATACATAACACCGCCGCATAAAGTACTAAGCCGGTTTTCAACAACCTTGCAGCGCTGCCTGCTCTGCACTTAACGCAGATTTCTGTTCTGATTTTACCGTTTCCCAGCTACTACCGGACTCAATGGCAGACACTCTCTGTTCGTATTTTTGACATGCTCTGTCCAGAACCTTTTGCGGATCAATCCCCTTTTCTCTTTCGAGCACTTTTAATACGTTAAGATAGTTCCAGAGCACATCACCAAGTTCATCTTCAAGGTAACATAAGCGTTCTTCCGCTATCTCCTCTCGCACTTCTTCGACTTCTTTTCCAATCGCAACCAGATAGGTCTCGACACCCTTGAACCAAGTGTTAGTAAGATCAAACTCTGATTTCCTCGCCGCGATTGAAAGCAGTTCATCAAATTCTTTCACATTCCCTCCTTGGAATAATGGGTTAGTTTCCGCAATTCTTACCTTCTTTGGCAGGAAGTGCAGCCTCGGCACGCAGAACGCGTCGATTTATCCAGTAAACTGCGTTGCACTTTGCAGTACGCATTCTTTAAGGCCCGGCGAGCTGAAAACCAGTCATCAGGCTTAGTTAAGATCAAATAGCCATTAAATCGTTTCACTAATTCATTACGATTGTTTTCGATAAACCGGCTATCGAATTCAATTTCGAAATAATTCAGTGCTTCTTCTATGCAAGTAAAGCTTGCGATTTTGTTTAGAATGGCAGTTTGACTCATTACGCTTCACTTTAATTCGGGACTAATTAATTGCAGCTTCTTACTTGAAGATACGTGGATCGAATGCGAATTCCAGTTTTTCAGCTTTCTTAAGAATCTCTTTCATCTTTGGATGATTAGGATTTACGACGTAATTTTTGTCTCGTGGAGAGATGGTCGATGGTACCTGTAAGGCCGCAAACTCAGGGTGCGGCTCATTCAAAAACTGGTCGCCAATGTATTGGGTCGATTCGCTGGCTGGAATAGCACGCCACGTAATTGGTAGATCTTCTTCATCTAGCGTCGCAATTAAGTATTCTGGCATTTCGATGCGATACAAATCGTATAATTTGGTAATAGCCGGATCATTATTGACGTGAACAAACACCTCCAGCGAGCACAAGGACTCCGATTCAGAAAAATAGAGTGCCTCGGTACCTTTTGAGTTCCATCGCCCGCCAAACAATTTTGCGCCAATAGGACTGAAAGGAGCATCAGAGAACTTCTTTTGTGTCAGACGGTAGAGCTTCACTACGAGAACACCCCGTGCTCTAAACGCCCTATCAAATCTTTTACGATCTCAAAATCCACAGTTGTTGAAACCATGTCTAACGGCCTCTTACCACCTAAGCCATAGACGTTTTCTCTCATCCACTTTAGCGCTCGCTCTTCATCGTCAAACAATTCAGTGGCTAGCTTTAATAACATTGCCAGACGATAGATCGCATCACTTTCCTGCGTATTGAAACGCTCATCATTTTTTAAACGGCGCTTAATCGTGCTTACAGGAATAAGAGTGACATGTTGAAACTCATTCTGAGAGAGCTTAACCCTATCAACGATATTGCGATAAACAACTGGTTCAAAGCCCTTATGGACAGCATCAATACGTCCGGTTTCGGCATCTTCAATGCCCAGCATAAACCAAAAATTTGCCTTATCAGGCTGCTTTGGTTTAAAGCTTTTTAATGCTGCACTTGCCATACCGATCTCCTCTGGTCCATTTGGCCTTATAATTATGGTCCAAATGAGCCAAACGATCAATCAGGCATTCTTTTAATAAATAGACGGAATAAATAAACAGGCGAAAAAAACAGGCGGACATCACGCCCGCCTGCTTTGATTACTTGAAAGTTAATGAAGTCTTACATTCAACCTACTAAAGATCAAAGCGGTCAGCATCCATCACTTTTGCCCATGCTGCGACAAAATCATGAACGAATTTTTCTTCATTATCATCTTGTGCATACACTTCTGCGTAAGAGCGTAAAATGGAGTTAGAACCGAACACTAAGTCAATTCTAGTTGCTGTCCATTTCACTGCGCCTGATTTGCGGTCTATGATTTCGTACTGATTCTCACCTTTTGGTACCCAGCTGTTTGCCATGTCTGTTAAGTTGACAAAGAAGTCATTCGACAAAGTACCAACCCGGTCGGTAAAGACACCGTCTTCGCTGCTGCCATAGTTTGTACCCATAACACGCATACCACCAACAAGCGCCGTCATTTCCGGTGCAGTCAGTCCCATTAACTGGGTACGGTCTAGCATCAGCTCTTCTGGTTTCACCACGTAGTCTTGTTTCAGCCAGTTTCGGTATCCGTCAGCTAATGGCTCCAGGACTTCGAAGGAGTCTACATCTGTCATTTCCTGACTCGCATCACCACGCCCCGGAGAGAACGGAACCGTGACATTGTAACCTGCGGCTCGTGCAGCAAGTTCAACGCCAACGTTACCAGCCAGAACAATGGCATCTGCCACGCTACATCCTGACTCAGCGGCGACTTTTTCAAGTGCAGTCAGTATATTACTCAAACGTTGTGGCTCATTACCTTCCCAGTCTTTTTGCGGAGCAAGACGGATACGAGCACCGTTTGCACCACCACGACGATCCGAGCCGCGGAATGTTCTCGCACTGTCCCAGGCCGTACTCACCAGATCTCCAACGGATAGACCAATTGCTTCAATTTTGGTTTTGACCGCGTCTACGTCATAGCCAGTACTGCCTGCCGGAGTTGGGTCTTGCCAAATCAAATCTTCACTTGGGACGTCTGGACCTACATAACAAGACTTCGGACCCAAATCACGGTGAGTCAGTTTAAACCAAGCACGAGCAAACGCATCTTCAAACGCGGCTTGATCATTCATGAATCGCTCTGAGATTTTGCGATATTCAGGGTCAACTTTAAGTGCCATATCGGCATCTGTCATCATCGGGTTGTAACGGATTGATGGATCTTCAACATCTTCAGGCTTGTCTTCTTCTGCAATATCAACCGGCTCATATTGCGACGCACCTGCTGGGCTCTTCGTTAACTGCCATTCATGTTCTAACAGCATTTTGAAGTAACCGTTGTCCCACTGGGTAGGATGGCTTGTCCACGCACCTTCGATACCACTGGTCACTGTATTACGTCCGACTCCACGAGACTTATGATTGTTCCAACCAAGCCCTTGTTCTTCAAGGTCTGCACCTTCAGGATCTGGACCTAATTCATCGGCATTACCATTACCGTGTGCTTTACCGACAGTGTGTCCACCAGCGGTGAGCGCTACTGTTTCTTCATCGTTCATCGCCATACGCGAAAACGTGACACGCATGTCTTGCGCGGTTTTTAGTGGGTCTGGGTTACCGTCAACCCCTTCTGGGTTAACATAAATTAGACCCATCATTACTGCAGCAAGTGGGTTTTCTAAATCACGTTGACCAGAGTAGCGTGTTCCTTCGCTACCACTTGGTGCGAGCCACTCTTTTTCCGAGCCCCAGTACGTATCTTTTTCTGGGTGCCAAATATCTTCACGGCCAAAACCGAATCCAAAGGTTTTAAAACCCATTGATTCATAGGCCACATTACCAGCAAGCAGAATAAGATCTGCCCAGCTAATTTTGTTGCCATATTTTTTCTTAATCGGCCAAAGGAGTCGTCGTGCTTTATCGAGGTTACCATTATCTGGCCAGGAATTGAGAGGAGCAAAACGTTGGTTACCGGTTGAACCACCACCGCGTCCGTCTGCGATACGGTAGCTACCCGCGGCATGCCAAGCCATTCGAATCATTAAGCCGCCATAGTGTCCCCAGTCTGCTGGCCACCAGTCCTGGCTGTCTGTCATGAGGGCTTTTAAATCTGTTTTTAGCGCATCGAAGTCCAGTGTTTTCAATTCTTCTTTGTAATCGAAATCCTTCCCATACGGGTTGGTTTTGGTGTCATGTTGGTGAAGAATGTCAAGGTTTAACGCATTCGGCCACCAATCCATCACTGACTTGTCTGTAGATGTCAGGCCACCATGCATGACCGGGCATTTACCTCCCGAACCGCCACTTGTATTGCTCATAAAGCACTCCTTCTTAGGGGCACTGAAGCCGCCAATAGAAAATGTTCTCTCGATCAAATGAATACAGAAAATACTCATTTATAACAGCGTAGTTCATACAACAGATTGCTGATGACTTTTTGGTCAATATTTTGTGATATCTAAAATGGGCGTGGTTTTACCCATTTAGAGTTAACATCAGACCCTATTCACTCCCGAATACTTGATTCCGGATAACCTCGCCATATCAAGATTCCATGTAGCCAAGTCATCGCGGTTGAACTGACTCAATGAGTGATGTCCACACGCTCTCGCCATCACCTGCATTAGCTCAACCGAAGCACGTAAGAAGTTATCTAACTGCTGTGATGATTTCTCGATATCCAGCCGCTGCCTTAGATCGGCATTCTGCGTCGCGATGCCTGCCGGACAGTTGTTGGTATTGCAGATTCGGGCTGCGACACATCCGATGGATTGCATTGCACTATTCGCTATCGCAACGCCATCGGCTCCCAGTGCCATGGCTTTAACAAAGTCCATTGGTACTCTTAATCCACCAGTGACGATTAGAGTGACATTGTCACTAGCGCCCTTCTCGTTTAAATATTTACGAGCGCGTGCTAACGCAGGAATGGTCGGTACGCTAATGTGGTCACGGAACATAGATGGTGCGGAGCCTGTTCCGCCTCCGCGTCCATCAAGAATGATGTAATCTGCACTGGCGTCTAATGCGAACTGGATGTCTTGTTCGATATGGTTAGCACTGAGCTTAAAGCCAATCGGTATCCCGCCAGTAATATCACGAACTCTGTCGGCAAACTTGCGGAAATCTCGTGCACTGTGAAGGTCTTTGAATGTCGGCGGTGATATCGCTGGCTGACCTTCCGGAATACCGCGTATTTCGGAAATTTTGCCCACATTTTTACTGCCTGGCAGATGCCCTCCTGTACCAGTTTTAGCCCCCTGGCCACCTTTGAAATGAAACGCCTGAACACCATGAAGTTTCGATTCTGCATAACCAAATTTAGCACTGGCGAGTTCATAGAAGTACTTCGAGTTAGCGGCTTGCTCTTCCGGTAACATACCACCTTCGCCAGAACATATTCCCGTTCCGGCAAGTTCAGCCCCTTTTGCAAGTGCAACTTTTGCTTCCAGAGACAAAGAGCCGAAGCTCATATCCGAAACCAATAATGGGATATCCAGCTTAAGTGGTTTTCGTGCATTGGGGCCAACAATTAACTCCGTTGCTACAGGGACATCCTCCATCAGAGGTTGTATCGCTAACTGTGCAACCATGATTTGTATCGCATCCCAATGGGGTAACAGATGCCGTGGTACGCCCATCGCAACCATAGGCCCATGACGCCCTAATTTAGACAAACCTTCTCTGGCGAGTTGATGAATAAACTCAAGAGTAGGTTCCTCTTGGGTTGACGTTGCTGTGGGTTTATCGCTTTTCTTTTTCTCTCGTTCGGGGGCTTCGTGCCCTACCTGTTCATCGGTAAACTGATTATGCGTGCCATCGCAAAACGGGGCATTGGAGGTCTGCTTGCAGCAACATAAGTAAGCCTCTTCATCTTTTTCTGCCACAAAACTCATTGGCTTTAAGCCCGTACCAGAATGCGAACCATCACAATAAGGTTGGCTTTTCGAACGACCACAGCGACAAAAATAGTACTCTTTCCCTCCTACTAACTCGACTTTGATTGGTTTATTGTCCGCGATAATTGGCTTACTCATGTTGCCTCCAGTTTTGTTCTGAACCTATCAACTTGCAGGTTTTTAGATAAGCGTAGAACAGAGGCATCAAACCCGGAGAAAATCGTCCCGAAAGGTCACCAGCCCCTGGCATCTCTCCTATACTCTTTATGGATGTTATAGACACGGAGGCTTTATGACGATTGCAACCCGATTCGATCAATATCTCACTGATCACAATATTCATTTCCAGACAGTGAATCACAGCCATAGTCATAGCTCACTTCAAAGTGGTGTATCTGCAGGTATTCCACTAATGAACATAGCAAAAGCAGTGATTCTGGAAGATCATGAAGGTCATCATATGATGGCAGTGTTACCGGCTAATAACAAAATCAGCCTGTCGAGGCTAAACGACGAATTTAACGCGACCTTCCATTTGGTCAAAGAAAGCATGGTGTACCGACTCTTCACTGACTGTGAACATGGTGCGGTTCCCCCAATTGGCAGCCCATACCACATGGCAACTGTGTGTGACGAAAGACTGGCCAACTTGGATGAAGTCTATCTTGAAGCAGGCGATCATGAAACACTGATCAAACTTGACAGAGCGTCGTTCAAAGCATTGATGAACGACTGCAAATTCGTAAGGTTTAGTAGCGAGGTTCTGCACTAATTTAACCTCAGATTTGTAAAAGTCAGACAGTTTAAGGCTCTTAAAGGGTATGCTTTAAGAGCCTTTCATATAGATACCACTGAACATATAGATACCACTGACGTCGATTAATTAAACTAATTTTCTGATAAGTGTTTATTGCGATAAACCCTTGTCGGTCGCCCTACCTTGCCATGCTCTAAGAAAGCAACTAACTCACCCTGTTCTACCGCTTTATCAAGATACCGACGCGCCGTGCTTTTACTGATAGGCAACTGTTCAGAAACACTCGCGGCCGTATGTTCAACATGAACATGGCTAAACAGTTCGATAACCTGACGGTACATGAATGGGTCTAGCCCTGCCAAATCAACCGGATTTGATGTAACCAGATTCGGCTTTCCGGAATGGAATAGATCATCAAGCTGAGACTGACGAAAGCTTCCTTGATTGCTCATATGACTTTTTACTTTTGCAAATCGCTGTAGGCTTTCAGTCAAACGGGAATAATCCACTGGCTTAACCAAGTAATCAAACGCGCCAAACCGGTGAGCTTTCTGCACCGTATCGGCGTCATTGGCCGCAGTTACCAAAATACACTCTGGTCGGTGTTCGCTGCTTAACCAGCGATAAACCAAATCCACACCTTGGCCATCAGGAAGATAGTTATCGACAATCACCAGATCTGGCTGAATTCTTTCTACCAGCTGTTTTGCAATATCGATACTGGCCGCAATTCCCACCACCTGATATTGCTCGACTTGCTCAACAAAATGGTGATGAAGCTCAGCGATATTGGGATCATCTTCAACGATGACGACTTTGATCATGCGACCTCCTTAGGAAAGTACACAGTGAATGCGGTTTCTGACTCGTCGCTGTCAAGTTCCATATGGCCGACTCCCTGCTCAACTATTGAACGCACAATGTGCATACCGACACCATGTTCAGATTTACTTTGTTTGGTCGTAAAGCCAAGTTCACACAAGGTATCGAGATCACGCTCAATAATAGGGCCATTGTTCATAACCTGAATGGTATATTCATTCTCAGATTCTGAAATACGAATATCTATTCGGCCATTATCTCTGCCTTTAACTGCATCTAATGAGTTTTGCGCTAAGTTACCTATCAAGCCGCACAATTGCTCTTCTGATAAACGTTTTGACAGACGACTTAAATCGCTTTGACAATCAACACTGAAAGCAACGCCAAGTTCATTAGCTTTACTGGCTTTAGCCAGAATCAGTGCCGATAGCGCTGGCCTATAATGCAGAGCATATAACGAATCGAGTTGAGACTGGCTGGCTCTCGCTTGCGACAAACAAACTGATAATGCCTTTTCATACGCGCCCATTTGCAACAGGCCTGAAATGGTAGAGAGTTTATTTTGATACTCGTGCCGCGTGACTCGCATGTTCTCCATATATTGAGTCACCTGACTGATTTTTTCTGACAGGACGTGCATCTCATTTTGGTCGCGCAAACTGAATACCGCACCATAAGGTTCGCCCAGAGAAGTGCGTAACGTAACGCGGTTAACAACAAGGTTTTTACCATTTACGCGAATTAACCCATTAATGTAATCCTCTCCGTCAAGAGAGAAGCTCCCCGGGTTATCGATTCGGTCTTTAAACTCCCCGCCCACCGATTCACTATAGCCCAGCATGGAACGGGCTGAATCATTAATTAGATATAATTGCCCTTGTGAGTTTATCGCTACCAAGCCTTCGTAAGTGGCCTCTAACACACCTTGATACGTCTTTAATGCCTGCTTAAGCTGCCACGGTTCCATCTCTTGCATTTGCTTTCTGACATAGTGCGAGAACTTCCAGGATAACCAGATACAGATACATACCGCGCAGAGTCCGATGACAAGTAAAGGTATGAGACGTTCGCTGGTCCATAAATCGAGCGTGTCTATCAGATAGCCAACTTTGATCATGCCAATGACATTGCCGTCACCGGAAAAAATGGGTGAAATATAACGAATGGATGGCCCCAGTGAGCCTACGCCATACGACAAATAGGACTCACCACTGCTTAATGCCCTCTCAATATCACCACCTGTGACGTGCAGACCGATACGCTCTTCTACAGGATGTGCCAGCCTTATACCGTCTATGTCACTGACGGTAATAAAGTCGGCATCACTCACTGCCTGAACCGCATTAATGATTTGCGAGACCGCATCTGCACTACCTGACTGAACTGCGGTAACAAGGCTTGGTAATTGTGATAACTGCTGTGACTGAACCTGAGCGCGCAAACTGATTTGCTGCGTCAGTGTCTCGTCCAGCTGGTAAGCACTGTAGCCCCACCAGCTCAACATCCCTAGAAGCATCACGCCACTGAGTAGCACGGCCAGTTGTTTGGTGAAGGAAAATGATGTGAATGACACGACAGGAATCCCTAAAATTGCTTGGCTTAATTCTACCGTAATTCACCTGTGATTATCGGCCAAAACGCAACAAAAATTGATCTACATCCCGCTGACGATTTTTATAAATTTAATTAATTTAATGCGTTTTTTCTCAGGCAATTTTCAGCGAGAAGTTGCCTTCACATGCAAGTCAAACACGTATTCTAACGACTCTTTAATGAAATTGATTTGACTCAGTTTTCTTATACATCCGAACACTATGATGAACCTAGATTTAAACTTGGAGACGGATGTATGAATAATTCCAAAATGAAGATGCTCCTGCTGGTGGCGATAGGCTGTATATTATGGTTTATCCCAACCCCAGAAGGACTCACAGACCAAGCTTGGCAGATGATGGCGATTTTTGTTACCACTGTACTGAGTTTGATCCTCGCCCCTCTGCCACTTGGCGCAATGGCACTAACTGGCTTAACCGCCGCAACATTGCTTGGTGTGTTACCGATTAAGACCGCACTAACCGGTTTTGCCCACCCTACTATCTGGATGATTGCAGCTGCGTTTTTCATCTCGCGTGGTTTTATCACTACAGGGTTCGGGCGCCGCGTCGGCTACTGGTTTATCGCACGCTTAGGGCATAATTCACTTGGCCTTGCTTATGGTCTGGTGTTAACTGATTTGCTTTTTGCTCCGGCGACTCCAAGTACCACAGCACGTTGTGGTGGCATCATCTCTCCTCTCTTCCGTTCTGTTGCCAGCGCATACGATTCCGATCCTGAAAAAGGAACAGAAAACCGTATTGGTGCATTCTTGGTTCAGTGTATTTTCCAATGTAATGCTATCACTTGTGCCATGTTCCTCACCTCAATGGCAGGTAACCCTCTGGCTGCGAACTTTGCAGCTGAGCAAGGTGTTGAGATCACCTGGGCTGGCTGGGCTGCAGCAGCGATAGTACCGGGATTACTGTGTTTGTTCCTGATCCCACTTGTTATGTATGTAGTGTTCCCGCCTGAGTTGAAGAAAACACCAGAGATGCGTGAAATTGCCCGTCAGAAACTGGCAGAAATGGGCAGCATGACGCGTGATGAAATCATGGTAGGTATTACCTTCATCGGCATGGTATCACTGTGGGTTCTTGGCCCTACTTTAGGCATTCACTCAACAGTCACTGCACTATTGGGTTTAGTGTTCCTTCTCTACACTGGCACCATAAAATGGGATGCCGTACTTGGAGAGAAAGAAGCATGGCACACTATCACGTGGTTCGCTGTTTTGGTAATGATGGCTGCACAGCTGAATAGCCTTGGCTTTATCGGTTGGTTCAGCCAATCTATCAGCGAGTCTCTGTCTGGCTTTGGTTGGGTAACGACTGTCGTTATTCTGCTGCTTGTTTACTACTACAGCCACTATTTGATGGCGAGCGCCATGGCGCACATCAGTGCGATGTACTCAGCTTTCCTTGCGATTGCGATTTCTGCCGGTGCGCCACCTATGCTGGCTGCTATCGTATTAGGTATTTTCAGTAACCTGTACATGTCAACAACCCACTACTCTTCTGGCCCTGCACCGATTCTGTTCGGCGCTGGTTACCATAGTTTGCAGAGTTGGTGGAAAATTGGCTTCATTTTCTCACTCATCGTTATCCCAGTGTTTATCTTTGTGGGTGGCGCATGGTGGAAACTGCTCGGCCTTTGGTAAGTTCTTAGCTCCCCCCCACTAAGACAAACCGCCTTAACTTTGTGCTGAAACTTTATTAGGGATCTGAACGACAGATCCCTTTTTATTTATCTTAATAAAATCATAAGTTTAGAAAATCACCTAGGGACATTACACACTTGTTATGGCGCAATTCTCAACGATGGCCACCGAACTAACCAACCTTTTGAACTTACACGATTGTCAAAGATTTCTCGTAGCCTTTTGGGATTATGTGTGAGGCAATAACTAAATAGGGTTTCAAACCCGAAGGCAGCAACACACTCGTACTGATTTAATCCAACCTGACGCACTGCGACCGCTGTTTCTTTTTCAGGCCAGTAACTCATTGCATCCACTGAGCTTTGATAAGGGTTGTCACCATTGCTCTCATGCATTGTCGCTTGATTACGTACTTGCCAGTTAAGCTGGGGCATACGAGCTTTTAGTTGCGCTTCATACTCCAAATAGGCATTGGGATTATATTCTGTTGGATCAAAGTAGATGACATCCACATCATTTAAGGGAGTAGATACTTTGAAGCCATGCAGTGAGTCCCAAACTAAATTTCGAACAAAACCCGCTGCGATATAGCACTGTGGCAAACCTAATTCAGAAACATAGCTGAGCGCCTCAACTCTGATTGGATCTTGTTTTATCAGTTCTATGATTTTGTCCATTTTCGCCCTGCACCATAAAGCTTTGTTAAGAGGAGGGGAAATCCAATACCGAAGCTTCCTCAAACGTAATTAAACGCTAAATTCAACGCATGGTAACAATGCCACGCGTTGCGAATCACTCTTACAGTTTGTCATACCCACCGTTTTTTAGTGCCTAGATTCCATAATCACGCTCGACTAGCGAGATACGCACTTTGAATGAGTCATACCATGACTCGCGCCCGATTTTTTGAGCTTCTAAATGTTCCGCATTTTCCTTCCATTTTTTAATGGAGGCCAAATCTTTCCAATATGAAACGGTTATCCCCACTTCTTCTCTAGCCGATTCCACACCAAGGAAACCTTCTTCAAGCTCTGCTAAACGAAGCATTCTATCCGCCATTTCTCCATACCCGTTGTCATCTTTAGTTCGAACAGAGGTAAAGATGACCGCATAGTATGGAGGCTTAGGAGTCTGAGCTATTTGAGACATGATAATTTCCTTCGAGGTAACTAGAACAATCCATTCAGATATAAGTACCCTACACGACGAAGATATTTGATCAACAAACTTAGCCCTTTTTATAGGAAAGGTATAGCCGCGTTGAGGTGAGCAAGGCAATAACGATGCCACCGTATATAACCTTAAATACTAAACATAACGCATAGTAAAAATGCCACTCGTTACGAATCAGTCTTAAAGCGTGTGTCTGGGCATTTTCCTTCGTGTTACGCCAGAGCTCGTTAACCACATTAGTCGTAGCTTCAATAACTTCCAAGACATAAGCCAGTGAACTTCTAGGTGGACTCTAGAAAATTGAAGCGAATTTAAATTGAGGTTTTTGGCAACAATTCTAAGCTACTTACTATGCAGATTCTCCTCTAAGTGCTCAGCATTGTGAACAATGAGATTCCTGATATCTCCTGCTTCGACGACTTTGTCCATTTATTGCCAATCAACTGTAATTCGGATTTTTTGGCGAATGGCTAACATACACTACTAATTATTGAAGATAATAATGAGTTAGTTCTAAAAGGTAGTAATAACTCAATGGGGCAGCTCCATCATTAGCTTTGCCCCATTCGTTACCTGTACTCACATGAAATTTAATAAATATATGGAATAAAGCAGGCGACTTTTGCTTTATATTTTCGGTAAGTACCACCAAATTGTTGGCGTAAATCTCGCTCTTCGAAGCGCATTCCAATAAACGTGTAAACAGTAAACAACAGCGCCAAGAAAAAGCGTGAACCGGACATTTCAGGCACCGACCACAGCAGGAGCAGAAATCCAAGCATCATAGGGTGGCGACTGTAGCGATACATAAAGCGATTGGTGAACGCAACGGGTGTGTAAGGAAGCTTTCTAAAATATAAGTAAACCTGTCTTAACCCCATTAATTCAAAATGATTGGTGACAAACGTTGCCAGCAACAAATAGAGAATTCCCAGCAAGTAGACCGTATAAAGCGTACAGTAAGCCACCTGATTTTTCACCTGCCAAACAACGCCCGGTACCGATTGCCAAAAGTACAGAACAACACAAGTCACCAACCCAGACATCAGTATAAAGGTTGAGCGCTCTGCCGCTGCTGGCACATAGGCTGTTAACCATTGTTTAAACTTAGCTCGTGCCATAATAGTGTGTTGTAAAGCGAATAAGGCGACTAAAACAACATTAACCGCTATCGACAATAATATTGAGTCGGCTTTCCAGTGACTTAGGCCAACAGGTGCAAAAGCGCCTGCCCCTAATATCAACCAAAATAAACCGAAACAGCCAACTGCATAAGCAAACAGTCCGTATGCTAAAACCCCCACTCGCTTGCCGCTATCACTAACACTTGAACATAATGGTGCTTGCTGTGTCATTTCATGAGTGCTTTTCATGATCGCTTCCTCTTTAATTCGGTGTCTTAATTACGCTTTTTGAATAACAATTTCCAAATACTCTGACGGCACAACCATGCCACCGGTTTGGTCGCGGTTAAACCGTGCAATCAATGCGTGAATACCTCGTTCTAAATCGGCGGCCTGTGTTTCACCTAATGCGGCAAACGCTTTATGTACTGGACCGTAATATGAACGGAACAAATCGATAAAGTGCTGCGGTGAGTGATACCGAAAATTAAACTCTCTTAATCGATAGGTAATTTCACTGGCTTGGCTTTTAAACTGTTGGTCAATAAAATCACGCGTGCCCCAAAGTGCGGGTGATTTCACCCCAGCAGGCGGTGCGATATAACTGCCAATTAATTTAAAGAGTTGGCCAACAAAGCCTTCGGGCGTCCAATTCACTAAGCCAATTTTGCCATTCGGCTTGCAAACTCTAATAAGCTCTGCCGCGCTTTGTGCTTGGTTTGGGGTAAACATGACACCGAAAGTAGAGACAACATTATCAAAGCTATTTTCACTAAACGGTAACGATTCAGCATCTGCAAATTGAAAGCTAACATCTAGCCCTTCTGCTTGTGCCCGTTGTTTCGATTTTACCAGTAATGCTTCGACGTAATCGGTTGACACAACATTACAAAAACGACGCGCGGCAGCTAATGTTACGTTACCGTTACCTGCCGCAATATCTAACACTGATTGCCCGGCTTTTACATCCATCGCTTCACAGAGTTGCTCACCAGTGATTTGCAGTGTCACGCCAATTTGGCCGTAATCCCCAGAGCCCCATGTCGCGCGTTGCTTTTCTTTGATTGTGTCATAGTTAACCGTGTTACTTAGATTAACTGTCGCTTGGTTTGCGTTTGAGTCGATTGTATTTAACATGATATTTCTCCTGATTGTTGTTTAAGACTATGTTGTCTTTACAGGAGCAATAATAGAATTGACCGCTAGCACTTACTTGAAGATAGCTTGTAGGTTTTATGGGGATTCTGTGGGGATTAATTAAGCTATTAAAATTTATACCTTTTATATTTATATCAAAAGTTCGTATTGCTGCATCTTTGCCATTTCTTCGGGTTTTACAAAACGGCTAATATCATCCATGCATAATTGGGGGCGAATTCGTCTTGCATCTTCGATGGCTTTTGCCGCTTCAACGGGTTGATCGGCTTGCGCTAAGGCTATGCCAAGTACAATCCGCGGTAAAAAAATCTTATCATCAAAAGCACAAGCGTTTTGAGCGACCTCGATGGCTTCCTCTAACCGACCATAGCTAAGTAAACCTCTCGCTAACAAGGCCCCCCAAGCACCAATGCGATTATCGCGAGGGCTAATGCGGATGCCGTGATACATGTGGTCAAAGCCTTGTTCTTCACCTATTTGTAATTGTGCAGCGCCAAGTGCCGCCCAACCTTGCGCATTGCTCGGGTCAATTTCGACGCAGCGCTTAAGCAATTTAATGCCTCTAAAATAATCGCCCATATCGGCGAACGCGCAGCCAACATAGCCCAGGACATCAGGATCTTGACTATCAAGGGCAATGGCTGTTTCAGCGGCGGCTAACGCCTCTTCTTGCCAGCCACCATGATTGACCAAACCCACTAAATGACCAATAGCCAAGATCAGCGATAAATATGCGTGAGCAAACGCTAGCTCAGGATCTTTAGCAATCGCTTGCCGTAATAAGTCGGCACACTCTTTAAACGTTTCTTCACTCCACCCTTTTAAACCCAGTACAGCATGACCTTGACGGTAAAGCTCCCAAGCGGCTAGGTCAACCTGACGGCGTTGGCGCAATGATGCAAATTCAACGCGATTAATTTCAGGTTCAATGGCTGTGGTAATGTTTAAGCTGATATCTTCAAATTGCTCTGTCAACTGTTCTAGCGGTAGGTTTTTTCTTACCCCCCAAAGCACACGATCACCACTGACATCGACTAATTTAACCGACAAGGTTACTTTATCACCGATACTCATCACAGAGCCGTCAACGACATATTGAGCGCCTAATTCCTCTGCAATACTATTGTGGCTGGTATGATTGGCACGATAATAAGCACCAGTATTGCGCGAAGTCACCAAAAAACCCGGCGTTCTAGCAAGGTGAATATTAATTTCTTCGTAAAGGGTTTCAGCAAAAAACGTGACGATATCAGCGCCAATACATTCAAATGGCAATACCGCGATCACAAGTCGCTTATCTGGCGCTAAGTTGCGTATAGGAAACAAACAAACGCTACTGCCTTCTTTACTAGCAGCAATAGCGCTCTGGCGCAGCGATTCATCAATATTTAGTGTATGAACGCCGTGAGTTGTAGCTACCGCCAGCTCAGCTGCTTGCTCGATTATGGGATAAACAAAATGAATTCCGCGACGGTTTAACGTGGCAATATACTTTTGCTGCTGACCATCATCCCCTAAAACTTTACGCGCCGCTTTAATGCAACTACTGAGCGTTGACTCGCTGATAATTTTGCCAACCCACAAGTTGTCCATTAACTCAGCTTTACTGACAATCCGCTCTCTATTTTGGATAAGATAAGCCAGTAAATTAAACACTTGCGGCTCAATAGCCTGAGTAACGCCATTGGCGCGTAACTGAAAATTAGCGGTATCGAGTTCAAAGCCATCAAATAAGTAAATCATCGCTGCGAGTCATTCCTTTGATTGATCACTAGAGTAAAGCGCACTCTCAAGTTTATGTCTAGCAAGTAAGGCGCTAGCCAAACACAATGTAGCTTAGTACAGTAACTTCAAGATATTGTAGTTAATGACATTCCAACACCAAAAACCACCGCATACCAAAAATGCCACTCATGCTGAATCACTCTTAAATTGTTAGTTTCATTTTTCCAGTAAACAACAATGATATTCTACGATACGCCCCAGCTCACCGGTTTGCTCAGGAAATGTTGATTGTAAGAAACAAAGAGCATCTGCTAACGTGACCTGATGAAGGTTAGACGTATAATTGTATACAAGCGCTTTGGTCGAGTTAACGAACGCCTCCGAGCCATGACTATTCTGGCATTGGTCCCAAAGATTCATGTTGATTTCGTCGTCCGGATCTTCCAAAGGACTGTTCGCCTGTACATAAAGGTTAGAGAGCATTGACTCATACTGACTCTCCGACAAACTATCTTTACAACGTAAAATCCAAGCAAGGGTGATCAAGTTGTGCCCAAAGAAACCAAATTGACTGATACAAGACTCTAGCACTTTGTCGACTTCTACAATGACCCTCTCACTTACCCTGGCTTCATTTTTCGAGAATGTTGAAGTAACAAACTCTGTAAATCGGTCAAGAAATGCGGGGATCTGTTGGCTTTCAAGTTCTGCGTACACACAATTAAGCGCAAGCAAAATTGTTACGTTATGGGAGAGGTACTCTCTAGTAGATGAAGCATCTTTAACATAGTAGGAAAAGATATCTTGAAAACTTTGGGTTTCGTGCCACTGAGACATGGCTTGGTAAGCCGCTGGATAGATACCTCGTTCCAACACTCTTTGAACTCGAAAATCTGAAAATTTTAGTGCTAGAACTGATTCAGACAACACAGCTGTAACTCTAAGTTCACTTTGATCTATTAACTCGCTAGTCTTAATCCAAATATTTTCATCTTTACCAAAACGCTCGTAGAGACGCTTAGCTGACAAGTATGCTTTAAGTGCATGAGGTTGATGAATTGTCGCACTGCTATAAAGTGCTTTTTCAATTAGCTCTCGATCAGTCATTTTTCCTCCATGAAACTAACGCCAGCTTAAGTGGTGAGCAACACTAACACGAAACGTAATTATTGCACCTTAAACATCAAAGCCAAATCAAAACCGCCGAGCGTTAGGAGTCCGTCTTAAGCTCTTTTCCATGTTGTAATGTCAACTTTTCCACCGACACTCTAAGTCAGGAATACCTTCTTCATTTTCACTGTTGCCAGAGCAAACTGAAAAGCCATAAGCACGATAGAAATTTTGAGCTTTTTGATTTACTTCGAACGTTCTTAAAGTAAGTGAACCATTTGACTGCTCTTTAGCTTGGTTCAGTAAGTACGAACCTATGCCCTGCTTTTGGCTATTAGGAGCAACATATAACTGATTGATTTCTGTTTCCGAACTAGCCATAAAGGCAACTGGACGAGAGTTATCGATGCGTACGACAACGAAAACCTGGTAGCTATTGGGTAGAATATGTTCGAGAAAGTAAGCTTGAGATTCAAAGGTATGAACAGGATTTATACCTAAAGCTTCCGTCATTGATTCGCGCCAAAGGGAGGTAACCTCTTTGATATGCTCTGAAGCTAAAGGCTCTATTTTGTAGATACTTAAGTCCATTTTTCTTCCTGAAATATAAAGCCCAATTAAGGAATGAAGCACGCAATGACTAAGCTACAACATAGCACTTCAACACCGAAGCCAACGCATACCAAAACTGCCACGCGTTGCGCCCCCTCTTGAGAAGTTTGTTAAGTGCCAGCCAACAGTTTCGCACCAAGCCCTAAACACAATTGGACAGAAGTCATAGTTACTTCTCGACCAATTGCCTTAGCGCCTTTAGAAAGAGTTTCTCCGATTGTTTGCCTGTGTCCAAGAGAATCAGGCATGAGATTGAGCACTTCAAGCCCTCTAGGAGTTAGTACCACACCTTCAAAATTTATAGGTTTTTTGGTGTTGTCGCACCACAAATAACCTGATTGAACTAACCATTTCATCGTTGACTCGACAACCTTATATTCATAGTCGTCGAGGTTGTTAGTGTGGTCACGATTTTCTGTTCCACTACTATTTTTGATCGCCTCACCGACTTCCCTAGTAGAATTATTAGTTTTTAAGGGGAATTCTTTGTAGCATTGTCCAAAAATACAAGTAACTGCTCTATTGAATGCTTCAATATTTTTAATTAATCACTCCTGGCACGTAACACCGCATTGAGAATCGGCCTTAAACGCTTTGCTATAAGCGCACTCACGTAATTTACAGAACCCAAACCACATTTTCGTCTGAAGTAGGAATTTCAAACCAAGACCAGAATAACTCCAGCATTTCTGGCGTCATCTCGTAAGATTTAGCGTTAAGTTCTGAGTTGCGAACAAATGCCCGCTGCTTGCAAGTATCAAAAGGAACGTCAAGGTAGTGAATTTCACTTTCAACACCTACGCTTGATGCCCAATCAGTAAAAGTATCTCGATCAGTTTTACGCCAGAAACCAAAATCAAAAATAACTGGAACATTTAACGAAAAAAGTTGCTTCGCTGAATCTTTAAATAAATCCTGTAGAGTAGCCAAGCGACTATCAAAAACTTCACGTTCCATGTGCTCACCATATAGGGGGAGCATCCATTCATCAATGGATACTCGAAAAGCTCCATGCTTTTCTGCTAGCGCTTTGGAATATGTAGTTTTACCCGAACCAATAAAGCCACATATGAAGTAGATTTTGGTCATATTTCCTCCTTAGCTTATTACGCTTTTATACGGACTTTAGCAGCCTTCCCAATTACAATTCAATTGATAATCAACAGCTTACTTAGATGAAATGGATGTTAGATTGTAAAATGACGCATAATTTTAAAAGCTTACATCGGATAACCTTAAGGTAAGGGAAACTTTCATCCGAAATAAGTTAAATAGCTTCAGTGAAAACAAAAAATGGGGCAAAATCGATTTAGTTATTTGGCTCTAAATCGTCTTTAGCGAGTGGCATAGCAGCATTTCCGTGAGAACTTTTCTGACCAACGCTATGAGATGACAGTAAGGTAACCTAATCGCTCATAGTTGTGCTCTAAGATGAATGTTTCAAGCGCACGGCGGCTAATCTAGTATTAGTCCATACTTTTTGTATATAGCAGACCAAATTGCATAAGCTTGATATCATGGCAGTTTTGCAAGTAAGGGAATCATGACAAATTTACGAGTTAGCTTACTTATTATGTCAGTTTTAGTCTCAGGTAAAGCGAGCGCGGTAGCGGACAACTACTGGCAGTTTGTAAGCAATGATGACGGAATAACCATTTACACGCACGAGCATAAAAAAGGCTTAGTTGAGATTCGTGCTCAGATGTTTACTCCGACATCTTACGGCGCATTTTTAACACTACTGGAAGATAGTGACAATGTTCCGAATTGGGTTGATAACGCAAGCCATAGTCGAGTCCTACAACAAATTTCAGCAACTGAAAACATCGTCTATACGCAATTTTCCGCTCCATGGCCGGCCAAAAATCGAGACATGGTTACCTATTCTAAGTATTGGCTCGATGAACTAGGATTCACGTTAAAAATCAAAGACGCGCCAGAATCAACGCTTGCAGAGCAAAGCGGCTATATTCGTATTCACTCCGTTGATGCCATGTGGAAATTACAGAAACTTAGCAATGGTACTACATTTATTGAGCATAAAGCATTTGCTGACCCAGGTGGAGCACTGCCAATTTGGTTAGTAAACAAGCTCTCTAAACAGAGTGCCCGAGCAACATTTACCAAATTGAGAGAGCAACTGCCTAAATACCAGCAATACTCCCACCCAAATATAAGTGAGTGAGTTTAGTACGTACTGAGAAAATTGATTTAAGGTTAAAGCGCTAATTTCACATGCAAGATTTTTCTTACACATGACCAAACTAAATGTAGTTCATGAAAAAATCAGCAATCGTATTGGATGAAAGCTTTTACCTCATTCGATTTGTTACTGTCTCATTGTCATGGTGGTAATACCCGCCAATTTACATAACAATCTAAAACCCATGAAAAGATTAAACCTCATTTTTATAGCTTTTATCCTTAATTTGTTAGCCGGATGTTCTTCAACCTTAGCTGTAGACCTCGATCAAACAAATGGCTACTCAAAGTCACATGAGCTTATTGGAAAAGCGTCATGGTACAGTAATAAGTTTCACGGCAAACGCACTGCTAGTGGTGAGCGGTATAACAAAAGCGCTTATACAGCGGCTCATAAAAGCTTACCTTTTGGAACCATCGTAAGGGTTACAAATACAGCCAACTCCAAAACGGTAGATGTCAAAATCAATGATCGAGGTCCTTTTGTGAAAGGTCGGGTCATTGATCTTTCACAAAAGGCATTTGAGCAAATAGGCAACATCAAAGAAGGCGTAGCGCCGGTTAAAATTGAGATTATTAATGATACGAATACCTTTAGGTATAAGCACTAGCTAGTACTTTCCGGCAAGTTGAAGCGTTAATTCTTTTGCCGAAACCTCTGTGCACCCTTGAGTGTTTTGGCCACACCACAACGGAGAAAAACCATCCATTCCTTGTTTTTCGGCTCTATGACGTAATTGCGACATTTCGATTGAAGCGTACGGAAACTCGGGGGCCAGTGCACTCATATAACCCAGTTCGTCCATAGCACGATTCACAATGCCCCGAGCTGGTTTACCAGAAAATATGTTGGTTAAGGCTGTGTGCGATGCTTTATCACTCTTTATCGCCTGCTTATGTATCTCTGATGTTTCCGCTTCTGTGCACAATAAATATGACGTACCAACTTGCACTGCGCAGGCACCTAGTTGCAAGCAAGCATTTACACCTTTGTGATCACTTATACCACCGGCAGCTATGACGGGAACATTGACCCGATTAACAACCTGAGAAACAAGAGAAATTAGCCCTATTTGAGTTGAAACGTTATCAGATAGAAACATTCCCCTGTGCCCTCCCGCCTCTAGCCCTTGTGCTATGATTCCGTGGACACCTCGCGATTCCAACCAAACCGCCTCTTCCACAGTGGTAGCAGATGACACAACCTTTGTTCCCCAGCCTTTAACTCGTTGCAATAGATCTTTATCTGGCAACCCAAAATGAAAACTAATGAATTCCGGTGAAAAAGGTTCTATTGCGTCGGCTATATCATGACTAAAAGGTACTCTGTTACTACCTGCGGAAAAGTCAATTTCAACGCCCAACTCAGTAAAGAATGGTTTGAGCGTATTTCGCCAGGACGTTTGTCGATTTTCATCGTAAGGACTCGTTTCATGACAGAAAAAATTAAGATTATATGGAGCGTGAGTTGATGCTTTAATTAATTCAATCTCGCTGATAATTTTTTCCGTATTCAACATACCGCAGGGTAAAGACCCTAGCCCACCAGCTTCACTGACGGCAATCGCTAAAGCACTTCCTTGAACTCCAGCCATAGGAGCTTGGATGATAGGTAAATCCGTACCTAATAATTCCTTATAGTTCATAGTATTCCTTGACTAGATATAATGTTAACGACTACTTAAACACGCTTTTCTTCATTGCACGCTAAACACTAAGAGTAACATATAACTTAAAATCGACACGTCAGGAGTCACTACTCAACTTCTTGTCAGGCGGAACATAAACTGTCCCTATAAATGGAGGCAGGACGAAAGCCCCCCACAGCTATGCTCCTGAGTGTAATCTTAAATGAAGATTATGGTGGCTTGTTCAATCAACGTATTGGTTGCGAGCGGTGATTTCAATACAAGCCCTACATGAGGCACAATTCTGTAAGAGAAATAGACATTTGGGACCAATAGCGCAATCTGTCACTGTTTTAAAGGATTGACTGAATCACTGTAAAACTATCTATGAGCAACTGGTTAGCCTGACTAGGCTATATCATTAACTGAACACGGCCTATTCCGCTGACCGATCCCAAATATTTGGAATCACGTTGTTTGAGTATCCGGAAATGAAGAGCTTTCTCTTTCCAGTTTCTGCTTCATACATATGACGCTTAACGGCTCCAATATTGGCACCGTAAATGTGAATACTAAGTGACGTAAGATTTGAATGGGCGTTAGACACCTTGTGAATATCTCCGATATGCGGTGACACTAAGTCGATGTCACCGCAGTGGAGTTGATGTTTGCCGATTGGCTTTAGCTGATCCGATTCAGAATCCAGACAGAATTCCTCGCAAGACTCCGCGCCGCGCATCACTCCTACCATGCCCCACACGGTGTGATCATGCACTGGAGTCTCTTGACCCGGGCCCCATACAAAACTCACCACAGAGAAACGTTCCAAAGGATCACAATACAACAAATACTGCTGATACCGTTCCGGGTTGGGTTGAGCGAACTCATCAGGTAACCAATCATCGTGCCTGACGAGTTCAGATAAGAGTCTCTTACCATCCGAAAAAATACGTTTTTCATCTTGGCCCGCTTGCTCAACCAATTGTGTGAAAGATTGTATGAAGGCCCTTAGCCTAGCTATGTTTGTCATTACTTTCCGTCTGTTACTTTTTCGGCAACCAAGCAGTCCGGTCTATATCCAAATCCGGAAACTCATCTGGGTTGAATTCTGGGTGCTCAGCACCTGCTGCCAGTTTTCTCTTGTAGTCTCTCAATAGACGCATTGCCGTCGGGAATAGCATGATTAACGCCAGTAAGTTCACAATGGCCAATATACCCATCATAGGATCTGAGAAGAAGAACACTGACGTCGCACCAGGAGCGACCGCTCCAATAAAGACAATAGCAATGACCACGATACGTAAAATATGTACTGACATCTTACTTTGAGACATAAAGGTTAGTGCGTTTTCACCCAGGTAGTAGTTGTAGATAACGGAGCTGAACGAGAACAACAGAATCGCACCAGTCAGATAATATTGCGCCCAATCTCCAAGGTGCGAAACCAAAGACTGTTGAGTAAGTACCACGCCGTCCACGCCTTCTGCTCCCGGAACATAAACATCACCGAGTAAAATAACGAAAGCGGTACAGCTACAGACGATAATGGTATCAATAAATACAGATAGAGACTGAGTGATACCCTGGCTGATTGGGTGTGACACGTCGGCCGTTGCTGCTACGTTAGGCGCAGACCCTAACCCCGCTTCGTTAGAGAACAATCCACGGCGAAGGCCATTTGCCAGTGCGGCCCCCATACCACCACTTACAACCTCTTCAATACCGAATGCATTTTTGACAATAGTGACAACAACGCCCGGGATATCAGTAATGTTCATGATAATAACCAGCAGTGCCAAGGCCACATAAGCAACCGCCATGATCGGTACGATCACGTCGGCGGCTTTTGCGATACGGTGAATACCACCATAAATGATGAAACCAACAATTATCGAGAGAAATATACCAGTATATAAACGATCAATGCCAAGGCTGTCAGCGGCTGCGCCTGCAACAGTATTTCCCTGGAATGCATTAAACCCAATGGCAAAAGAAGCAATCAAACAAACTGCGTATACGTAGGCGAGCCAGCGATAATCTTCTCCAAGACCGTGAATAATCGTTCTCGCGGCACCTCCGCGGAAATCATTCCCTTCTCTACGCTTGTATAATTGCGCCAGAGAACATTCAACCAAACTGGTTGCCATACCGACCAAAGCAATAGCCCACATCCAGAACACAGCACCAGGACCACCTAATGTGATCGCAACCGCAACACCTGCAATGTTACCGCCACCAACACGACCACCAATGGAGAGCAAGAGAGCTTCACGACCAGAGATCGCCTTTTTATCTCCCGTCTGGTTCTTAGCAAGTAAAACCCGGAACATGCGTTTAAAAAATCGGAACTGGACAAAATCAGTTACGATTGTAAAGAAAAGGCCAAATATCACGAGGAACGGAACAAGAGCCCAGCCCCATGTAAGGTCTCCGATCACACCGAAAAAGGATTCAAGTAATTGCATCTTCACTCCTCCAATTCATTGTAGGATTCCTGACTTACTGCCTATATTATTGATAAATATAGCTATGCCATTCTTATTGTTTCTGTCCCATGATAATCGGCACATCTCTTGTACTTTTTCGATAAAACATCATGTAACTACAATGATAGTCACGGAATGTCGGCGAAGGGATAAAGATTGTTCCTGACTGTATTTATTACTGAAGATTGTTTCATAACTGCCACAGCAAAAATGCCCAAAATAGACCACAATGTATTCGTCGACACAGAACAGTAGGGGCAAGACATGAAATGGGACGATAAAGAAAAGAGCTCTAATGTAGAGGATCGCCGCGGACAGCCTGGAGTAAGAAGCTCGGCCGGAATGGGGAAAGGTTTACTTTTTGCGCAGTTGTTTCGGTTTTTACCCTATTTACTCAGAAGTAAAATGGGCCGACTCGTATTACTTGGTGCAGCACTCTTCTTCGGCTACCAAATGTTTATGGGCGGCGGTTCGATGGTCGGGATGCCGGGAATGCCAACTCAGCAATCAGCTAATCCATCACTAACCCCATCAACAGGCAGTACGGGTACACCTACAGATGAAAATGCGCAATTTGTAGCCGCTATTCTGGCTACAACAGAATCGGTTTGGGGTAAGCTACTACCTAACGGTTATGAAGAGCCTATCTTAGTTTTATACAGCGGTTCAACAATGACGGGGTGTGGTGTCGGGCGCGCGGTAACCGGTCCATTCTACTGCCCAGAAGATAGAAAGGTATATTTAGACCTTAGCTTTATGCAGCAATTAAAACAGCTTGGTGCTCCGGGGGACTTCGCTTTTGCTTATGTTATTGCTCACGAGGTCGGACATCACGTACAGACGCTGCTTGGTACCAGTGCAGAAGTAAGACGATTACAGCAACAATCGTCAAAAACTGACGCAAACGCACTGAGTGTTGCTATGGAGCTACAAGCGGACTGTTATGCAGGGGTTTGGGGTTACTATGTAAACAACGAAATGCAAATGTTAGAACCCGGAGATACGGAAGAAGGCATTGCTGCTGCTACTGCTGTCGGTGATGACCGATTGCAAGAAATGGCTGGTCAGGCAGTGTCGCCAGACAATTTCACACATGGTAGTTCAGAACAACGAGTCGCTTGGTTTAAAAAAGGATTTGAAACTGGCGATCCAAACCAATGCCAAACTTTCAATTAATTTATAACTGCTAATTAATTTATAACTGCATCCGTGTTCTGTGGAGCCAGATAAGATCTGGCTTGCCAATCTACAATAAACGCCCCTATTTGAGTGCTCTCAAACAGGGGCGCTTTTTTGACCGAGTCTAAACCAGATTTCAAAATCCCTGTTAAGTAACAGAAAGCCCGTATAAATCAGGTATGGGCTCCTTTCCTTTTAGAGACAAACACACCAGAAAAACCTTAGTACAAGACCCTTCACTCCAGTACAAGATCCATCACTCCGGTTTGATGTTCTGATTCATTCTGAACAGGTTTGTTGGGTCATACTTTTTCTTGATGGCTTGTAAACGTGCAAAGGTTGGCCCATAAGCCGATTCGGTACGATCAGCTTCGTCCTGAGTAAGGAAGTTAATATAAGCACCGCCACTAGCATAGGGTTTGGTTTTCTCAAAGAAATCACGCGCCCACGCAATACACTGGTTATCTTCACTCTCGGACTCCCAGCGACCATGAACATTAAGAACGTAGGTTGCATCACGGCTGGAATACGCCATCGATTCCGGTGCCGGACGTGAAGCGACACACCCGAGAGAAGCGATAAAAATCTCGCAGTGCGGCGATGGTAACTTACCTGCAAATTCTATTGCCGCATCGATGACGCTATCGCTCAGTTCAGTAAAGTTATGTGACTTCCAGTAGTTACGGGCACCGGGTGTAAGTAGCGGATCAAAAGCTTGTTGCCATGCTGCGAATGGTTGTACTCCAACGTGTTCGCCATATGGTTCACCAAACGAACGAAGTGGCTCAATCAGTTTTTCGCCTTCGGCAGGGTCTCCTGCATAACAGATAGCGAGAACGACCACTTCTTTTCCGTGAACACTTTCAGGCAAGAAAGGCAAAGGTGGCGCTTTACGGCTGACCATCCAGACGCTAAGTTCTTCCGGTGCCGTCTCAGTAAATTTAGCGAACTGACTGATAACCGATTTAGCCTGGCTAAACGGGAATACGATGAGGCCGCTTAATACTTCAGGACCTACGGGGTGAAGCTGGAACTCAAATTGAGTCACAATACCGAAGTTACCCCCGCCCCCTCTTAAAGCCCAAAACAGATCTTCATTTTCTGTCTCGCTGGCGAGCACCTGACGTCCATCAGCAGTAACCACGTTTGCGGATACTAAGCTATCGATCGTCATACCATACTTGCGGCTTAGCCAGCCAAACCCACCACCCAGTGTCAGACCAGCAATGCCCGTTGTTGAGTTAATACCAACAGGCATCGCCAGACCGTAATTCTGTGTTTTCGCATCAATGTCACCGAGCGTACAACCCGGCCCTACAATAGCCTTTTGTGCTGATGGATAAACCTGTACCTCGTTAAGAAGGGATAAATCAATCATTAAACCATCATCACAAACTGCGTTACCAGCAATGTTATGTCCTCCACCCCGCACGGAGATGAGCAAATCGTTATCACGAGCGAAGTTTACTGATTGAACAACATCATCTGCAGTCTTACACCGCGCGATCATTCCGGGCTTGCGATCAATCATCGCATTCCAAATTTGTCTTACTTCGTCATAAGAAGGATCATCTGGCAAAATTACGTCGCCGCCAAATTGCTTTTTAAATTCTTCTACTTTTGCGTTTTCTATACTATTCATACAAGTTGCCTCTCACGTTTACATGAGCATTGGCGAAAATTTACTAGTAAAACGCTAAAGCTCACTATATTTAAACGCTTGTTTAGAGTAGCTAAACTTAAGTTCATACAATCTGCCTTTCATATCTCTATATATTGATAAAAAAGTAGATCATACGTTTTCAAAACAGACGTAATAGCCAAATGAATATTGCTAAAAATTAGCCTTAAAAGACGTCCAAGCGGCTTTAAAGGTAACAACATTTATGGAGCTAATATTCTAATTTGCTTTTACGACTACCCTTACAAAAACGTTTAAAGTGTATGAGCTAATTAAACGCTTGATGCAGAAAAGACGTCTCATTACTAATAATTCTAACAATTAAATGTTAAATGGCTTAGTAAACCATGAGTTATAAAGTGCCCAAAAGGCTCAAGTTACTCCAAAGTCACGGCTAATCAACAAACTAGATCAGCTTTTGATATCAGCAAACGCGTCTCTATATCAGTGGATTGATTACTTTTGGCAGTCATACTCTCTCCTGCTTAAGTTCTATCTGATCGAAAACTTGAATATGCCTAAGCAGGATATAAAGAGTACAGACCCGAGTTAATAGATTTCTAATATCATATAAATAATAACAACCAGTATTAAGTTGATTATTATCACCAAAGAATAAATCGTGGATTAAATAATTTAGTCATAACCATAAAAGCAATAGTCAGAACATCCAATTAGTGACGTAAATCACTAATAAAAATCATAACTAACATTGATAGGAATTTCTTATTAAATTAATCGGTTTAATTGATGTGATAACTATGAAAAACCTTACTATTATCAAATTCAAGTTACTGAGATGTATCAACATTAACTTCTAAACAGGTAAACAAATATCGATAAATGATCTCAACATCCTGTTTAGAGATATCTATTTAAAGAGAAGTATTATTTCACTGCTACAAAAGGACACCCTATGAACAACAGCGATAACAATTCAGCAGGTAAATGCCCTGTAATGCATGGCGGCATGACCTCTACAGGCTCAACGGTAATGGAATGGTGGCCAAATGCTCTTAATTTGGACATCCTTCATCAACACGATAAAAAAACGAACCCACTTGGTGAAGACTTCAGCTACCGCGAAGCACTGAAAACACTCGATGTAGACGCGTTAAAAAATGATTTGAAAGCTCTGATGACAGACAGCCAAGAGTGGTGGCCTGCTGACTGGGGTCACTACGGCGGTTTGATGATCCGCATGGCTTGGCACTCTGCCGGTAGTTACCGTACTACTGATGGTCGCGGGGGCGGTTCAACAGGTAACCAACGCTTTGCGCCGCTAAACTCTTGGCCAGATAACGGTAACTTAGATAAAGCTCGTCGTCTGCTATGGCCAATTAAGAAAAAATACGGCAACAAAATCAGCTGGGCAGATTTAATGATTCTTGCCGGTAACATGGCTTATGAATCTATGGGTCTGAAAACCTTCGGTTTTGCCTTTGGCCGTGATGATATCTGGCATCCAGAAAAAGACATCTATTGGGGTTCTGAAAAAGAATGGTTAGCTCCAAGCGGTGGCGAAGGTAGCCGTTACTCTGGTGAGCGTGACCTGGAAAACCCTCTTGCGGCTGTAATGATGGGCTTGATCTACGTAAACCCAGAAGGTGTAGACGGTAACCCGGATCCTCTGAAAACTGCGGCTGACATGCGTGTCACCTTTGCTCGTATGGCAATGAATGATGAAGAGACGGTTGCTCTTACGGCAGGCGGACATACCGTTGGTAAAGCACACGGTAATGGTGATGCTGCTAACTTAGGCCCAGATCCAGAAGGCGCAGATGTTGAAGAACAAGGCCTGGGTTGGAACAACCATAAGTCTCGTGGCATTGGTCGTGACACGGTAACTAGTGGTATTGAAGGTGCATGGACAAGCAACCCTACTCAATGGGATAACGGCTTCTTCAAAATGCTGCTAGAACACGAATGGCAGTTAACTAAGAGCCCTGCTGGCGCTTGGCAATATGAACCAGTTGATATCGCAGAAGAAGACAAGCCAGTGGATGTAGAAGATCCGTCGATTCGCTACAACCCGATGATGACTGATGCCGATATGGCCCTAAAGGTTGACCCTGAATATCGTAAGATTTCTGAGCGTTTCTACCAGGATCAAGAATACTTCAACGAAGTCTTCGCTCGCGCTTGGTTTAAACTGACACACCGTGATTTAGGCCCTAAAGCTCGCTATGTTGGCCCAGATGTACCAGCAGAAGACCTAATCTGGCAAGACCCAATTCCTGCGGGCACAACCAACTACGACGTAGACGGTGTAAAAGCAAAAATTGCTGCAACAGATTTAAGTGTATCTGAATTAGTATCAACTGCTTGGGACAGCGCACGTACTTTCCGTAACTCGGATCTTCGTGGCGGCGCAAATGGCGCACGTATTCGCCTAGCTCCTCAGAACGAATGGGAAGGTAACGAACCACAACGCTTAGCTCGCGTACTTGATGTATTAACTAAGATTGCTGAAGAATCTGGCATTAGCATTGCAGATACTATCGTACTAGCTGGTAACGTTGGTCTGGAAAAAGCAATTAAAGAGGCTGGTTTTGACTTTACGGTACCATTTACTCCCGGCCGAGGCGATGCTACTGCAGAGCAAACAGATGTTGATTCATTTGATGTACTTGAACCAGTGGCTGACGGATTCCGCAACTGGCAGAAGAAACATTACGTTGTTAAGCCCGAAGAAATGCTGCTTGACCGCGCCCAGCTTCTTGGTCTGACAGCTCCAGAAATGACAGTGTTACTTGGCGGTATGCGAGTATTAGGCACAAACCACGGTGGTACTCAACATGGTGTGTTCACAGACAGAGTAGGTTCATTAACAAATGACTTCTTCGTTAACCTTACGGACATGTCATACACTTGGAAACCAACTGGCCGTAACTCTTACGATATCTGTGACCGTAAGACAGGTGAAGCGAAATGGACAGCAACACGCGTTGACTTAGTCTTTGGTTCAAACTCAATCTTGCGCTCTTACGCTGAAGTTTACGCTCAGGATGATAACCAAGAGAAGTTCGTTAAAGACTTCATCTCGGCTTGGACGAAAGTAATGAATGCTGACCGATTTGATGTGGCATAACCGATTCAAATAAATGCAATAAAGAACAAACTCCCGCCTTATGCGGGAGTTTTTTTTATACCTATCGCAGGTGAACTGACAACATTGTGGAAAGATCAAAATACGAGAGAGTTGTAAGAAGTCCAGAGAACTGCTGCTAAATAGACGTAAATTATGCGCTGCTAGGCTTCAGAGTTGATTACTTGAATGTGGTGATACTTTTCTTCTCAACTGCCCCGGTGTCTCGTTATAAAAACGTCTAAACGCGTGAGTAAGCGCACTTTGGCTTGAAAAACCAACACTTATGGCGATTTCAATTAATGGTAGTCGGGTATCTAAGATCATTTGTCTTGCGCGTTTCATTCGAGCAGTCAGAAGGTATTGCCCCGGTGTCATCCCTGAGGCGTTACGAAATAGTTCATGAAAATGGCCGGGACTCACGTTACTGATTGAAGCCAAAACGGAAGTCGAAAGCGGCTCATCAATATGTTTCTGAATAAACTCATCAATGGCCACCAAATCCAAACGACCTCGGGATGTACGTTGCAAGTCGCTTCCATCGTACAGCCTTTGATGAAGACTGGATAAGAAAGCCGTTGCCACCCCTTCTGCGGCTTCAGGATAGCTGCTCAGCATTTGAGATTCGCGATAAATATAAGCAAGGAGATAACGCAAACCCGGGTCAATATCAAAATAGTTAGCCCCATCAAACAACCGCTCAACTTGAGGGCCAATATACTCTGTTGGGATATCCATAATTATATGGCTGTTATCACCTATACCTTCATAGAAATGCACGTCTCCACCGGGAACTAGGCAGCCATGAAAGGGATCAACTTGCCCACCACGCCCTTCCACTTCAAATGCGGCACTTCCTTTAAAGGCGACAACAATTTGATGATAGTCGTGATCATGATGCAAGCAGCTATTCTGCAGCGATTCCGTTCGTATATGCAGTCCCATGTCTCTCTCGATGAGTAAAAGCTCAGTTAATAAGAATTATTCTCTTATACCAAATAAAGTTCAAAAACACACCAATCATTTCAAAAAAGTTACAAGTGTTAATCAATTACCGCAAAATGCGCAAAAAGTCATGAGTTTTAAACAAGAGCTCAACAAACGTAACTGCTTAAATGCTAGAACTGCTCGCAAATAGAAATGAATACTTATTCGGAAGAGAGAAAAATGGCTGCAAAGATAACGTTTATTGGTTCAGGAAACATGGCTAGTGCGATTGTTGGTGGTTTGATTAGCAATCAATATCCAGCAGAAAAGATCACAACGACTTCGCCAGATTCAGCCATGTTGGAATCTATCCAAGCCAAGTACTCGATTAACACCACCAGCGATAATTGCACTGCAATAGCAGACGCCGACATTGTAGTGCTCGCGGTAAAGCCTCAGATTCTCAAGCAAGTTTGTGCAGAGTTACGCCCAACATTAAACAAACGAGAAACTCAGCCTCTTGTTCTCTCAATCGCTGCGGGTATTTCTCTCGAATCTCTGAAGAACTGGCTAGGACAATCTACTCCTATCGTTCGTGCTATGCCCAATACACCCGCAATGATCGGCTGCGGAGCAACCAGTTTGGTGGCAAGCTCAGACGTTTCAACAGACCAGAAAAACCATGTTGAAGAGATATTAAATAGCACAGGTCTGGTTGAATGGTTGAGTGACGAATCTTTAATCAACGCTGCAACTGCCGTAGCAGGCAGTGCGCCTGCTTACTTTTTCTTATTCTTCCAGGCAATGGAAGATGCCGCCGTAGCACAAGGTTTACCACGTGAAACCGCAAGAAAACTCACCCTGCAAACTGGTTTAGGTGCCGCTTCAATGGCTTTAACCGGTGAACAGGATCCAGAACAACTCATGCGTAATGTGATGTCGCCGCAAGGTTCAACAGAGCGCGCTATCTCCTCTTTTGAGAACGCTAACCTGAGATTGATTGTTGAGAAAGCGATGCGCGACTGCGCTGACCGAGCAGAAGAAATGCAATCTCTCTTTGGTTAAATGCTTTTAAAACTAAAAGGTTACATTTTCACTCATTTATCCAATCTAATAACTAAAAGGACTAAGTAAAGATGAAAGGAAATCTCCGTAAGATTCTAAAAACCGCTACGTTAGCCGCTTGTGTTTCCGTCGCAACAACCAGCGTCTATGCAGATGAATGGCGTATGGCAACACCATGGTCCGGTGGCCCGTGGCTGGAGCGCGATGCAAAATACTTTGCTGATAATGTTAGTGAGCTTACCCACGGTGAAATTACTGCGAAAGTATTTCCCGGTGGTACGCTAGGCAGCGCGCTTAAAGTTACCGACTCAGTAAAATCTGGTATAGCAACTGTCAGCCACAACTACATTAACTACGACTACGGTAAAGATCCAACAACGGCCCTACTTGCTGGCCACTCAAGTGGGCTTTCGCCAGAAGAGTTTATGTTGTGGATGTACAAAGGCGGCGGCATCGAGTTATACGAGCAATACCGTAAAGAAAAGTTTGGTGTGGTTGCCTTTCCTTGTTCCATTCTTGGCACCGAAATTTTCCTTCACTCCAATAAACCAGTACGTACATTTGAGGACTTCCAAGGCTTACGCATCCGTACGTCAGGTGCCTGGGCGGAAATCGCATCACGCTTAGGTGCGTCGACGGTTGTAATGGCAGGTAGTGATATTTACTCCGCTCTAGAGCGCGGTGTGATCGACGCTGCGGAGTGGGGAAGCCCAGAAATGAACCGCCCTACCGGTTTCCAGGAAGTCGCTAAGTACGTCATTTTGCCGGGTATTCACCAATCAGGTGGCGTTCTTGAGTGCCAAGTGAATGAGAAAGCGTGGAACAAACTTTCTGACGAGAACAAATCTCTAGTACGCCAAGCGGCTAAATTGTCTCTGTTTGATTCATGGTTATCCGCTTCTTACGCTGATTTAGATGCGTACAAAGAACTGGTTGAAGGAAAGAATGAGATCGTTCGTTTAGAGCCGGAACTCATCAGTAAAATCCTCGACGAAACCAAGAAATGGGAAGACGAGCATGCCGCAGATAACGAATGGTTCAAACGTGTTTTAACTTCTCAACGTGCATTCAAAGACAAGATCAAACTCTGGCCAGAATACCGCCTAAAAATCGGCGAAAACGAAGGTTAACTTGCCCTGTATTCACATAACTTAACGTTATTCGGGTATAAGCAGCCGCTGTAAAGCGGCTGCCATTTTTGCTTTTCAGTTCGTAATTTTTAGGTTCACACTATGAAGTTAATTACTAGTATCGAAGCACTGACGCGCTTTTCTGGCCATATCGCCGCTTTCCTGGTATTGCCACTCATTGGCGCTCTCGTATTCGAGGTCTTCAGCCGCTATGTCTTCGACACTCCTACCCTATGGGCATTTGAAATAAGCTATATGGTCATGGGAGCAATATTCATGCTGGGTATCGCTAACGCCCTGAGACTTGGCCAACACGTTAGTGTTGATGTCGTCACACTCAAACTCAGTTCCCGTGTAAATGCGGCCGTTCGGTCACTTTGCTACCTGATGTTTCTCCCTATTGTCTGTTGGATCAGCCTAGAGCTTTACCTTTATTTCTATGAAGCTTTTGAAAGCAATGAGCGCTCGGGTCGATCAGCATGGAACCCTGTCATGTGGCCAGTCTATTTGGTCTGGTTCGTCGGTCTGACAACACTAAGTCTACAAATATTTGCCGAGCTGCTGAAATCAACTCAAACCGCACTTGGCCGCGAGGTTAAGTTATGAGTGATTACCTTTCTCTGTTGATGTTCCCGGCTCTGATGCTATTGATCTTTGCCGGATTTCAAATTGCGTTCTCAATGATATTGGTTGCAGCCATTTTTGGCTTAGCACTGTTCGGTGACGTAACCGCTTACCAGTTGCTCAGCAAAATTGAAGAAACTGCTTCAAACTCTATTCTCGCCGCCGTCCCACTTTTCATATTCATGGGAGCCATGCTCGAAAAGTCCGGGATAGCCGAGCGCCTGTTTAAAGCCATACACATGTGGACGCATTCCACACCTGGCGGATTAGGTGTTGGCTCTATTCTGTTAGGGACAATATTTGCTGCTGCAAGTGGTGTGGTTGGCGCAACAGAAGCCGTTATAGGCATGTTAGCCATTCCTATCATGATGAAACACGCTTATGATAAACGCCTGCTATCCGGCGTTATTTGCGCAAGTGGCTCATTGGGTACCGCAATCCCCCCTTCTATTACTGTAATTGTTTTAGGTCCGGTTGCGGGTGTTTCTGTTGGTCAGCTATTCAGCGGATTGTTGATGCCCGGCTTGATGATGGCAATACTGTTTATTCTTTATGTCATCGTTTTAGCTTGGCTAAAACCTTCTGTTGCACCACGTCAAATCGAAGATGAAACCGGCTACCCGCTGAAAGATAAGCTTTGGGCGACAGCAACTGCATTATTACCAGCCGCCGTGCTTATTTTTGCTGTTCTGGGCACCATTTTAATGGGACTTGCGACTCCAACAGAAGCAGCCGCTTGTGGTGCCTTGGGCTCTATTATTCTTGCGGCTAGTTACCGTAATCTTACGAAAACAGTTGTCTGGAACTCGCTGATGAGCACCGTTAATATTTCAGCGATGATCTTGATGATCGTAATGGGCGGAAACATGTTTGCTGGCGTCTTCTTCGCAACAGGCGGTATGGCAACAGTGCAATCTATATTGATGGGTACGGGACTAGAGCCATGGGCAATTATAGGCTTGATACTGTTCATTGCGTTCTTGGCTGGTTTCGTCCTCGATATGATGTCGGTTGTTTTGATCATCATTCCGGTCGCAATGCCAGTTGTACGTTTACTAGGCTTTGATGAAGTGTGGTTCTGTGTTGCATTCTTAGTCGTGCTACAAACCAGTTACTTAACACCACCATTAGCGCCGTCAATCTTCTACCTTCGGGCAATTACGCCTCCTGATATTACGCTGCGCCACATGTACGCTGGAGTTGTGCCGTTTATCATAATTCAATTGCTCGTTCTTACTGCCATCCTGGCTTTTCCTGCTACCGCTTTATGGTTACCTGAAGTAACTAGTGGTCCGGCTTGGTAATAACCTTTCTTCTGGCAGCACACGCTGCCAGTTTTTACTTATTCGAGGATTTATGAAATTCATATCTGCAGATCAAGTTGCCAGTCACCTACCATGGAATGCGTTAATTAATAAACTTGATGAAACCTTTCGTAAAGGCGTTTACGCCCCCTCTCGTCACCATCACACGATTGAAAGACCTGATGGAGAAGCAACCATGCTATTAATGCCAGCTTGGGAACAAGATGGCTACATTGGTATGAAAATGCTAAATGTGTTTCCGCAAAACTCCGCTGTTGGCCTGCCCTCCATTTCTGGCCTGTATATGCTATCTGAAGGTAAGCATGGCCAAACGATCGCATGTATTGCAGGAAATGAGTTAACACGCCGACGCACTGCAGCGGCTTCAGCGTTAGCCGCCAGATATCTCGCCAAGCCGTCAGCAGAAACCTTACTCATTGTTGGTACCGGACAAGTCGCACCGATGTTAATTGAGGCGCATGCTGCGGTACGCCCGATTAAACGTGTACTGGTCTGGGGGCGTAACCAAGACAAAGCAAAAGAGCTGGTCACTCAGTATCAAAGCTACCAAGGTGAATTTTGTCGCATTGAAGACATCTCAGTAGTAAAAAGCTTAGAGCAAGCGTCAAGCGAAGCCGACATTATTAGTTGTGCAACACTTTCTAAGCAGCCAATAATCAAAGGTAACTGGTTAACAGAAGGAACTCACCTCGATTTGGTTGGCGCGTTCAGAAAAGATATGCGCGAATGTGACGGAGTTGCCGTAGAGAGAAGCGACGTATATGTCGACACTTGGGCTGGCGCTATGGGTGAAGCCGGTGATCTGCACCAGGCTGTTGACGAAGGTTATTTCAAGATGGACCAGATTTTGGGTGACTTAGAACAACTGACCCGTGACGAAATTCCAGGTCGTAAGACGGATAACTCCATAACTTTGTTCAAATCCGTTGGTGCTTCGCTTGAAGATCTCGCTGCTGCAATCGTTTTATGGGAAGAGTTTAATAAACAATAAGTCACTATTCCCAAGTAACCTCAAGATGCTAGGTTCAGCGAGAATGGCTTGGTTCCCAGGCGCGGCAACGATTTGAAGATCTAGTGGTTCTAAATCGAAAATCGTTAACAAAGGCTGTAAATCAAGGCAACTCGCCCTTTGGGAGCATGTCACTGGCACAATTTCAGCGTCATATGATTTGGAAAGAGCTAGCTATTTCGCAGCATCATTTTCCTTGAACTTGTGCCAGTGACATTGCTCTGAATCCTGCATCTTGAAGTCATTTGGGTATATGAATCTTGACCTCGCTATAAAGTTGCAACACATAAAAGCGTTACTTGGGCACTTGAATCGGGAAGCTCGAAATTACGTTCTTAATGGTAACCCTGAATGATTTCTTTTCAGCGGTGTTTCAGGCTTTTCTTCGCCTTTGAAAAGCCTTTGATCCTTTCGAAGTGACACCTAGCTGGTTTATTATTTCTTTAACCCATATAGTCTTTAGCTGCTAACGCGCGTTTAAGGCTTCAAAAAATCTAATAAGATTATGATTTTTAAAGAAAATAAAAAGGGATCGACAATCATAGATCCCTAATAACGTATCAAAGTGTTAAATCTGCGGATTATTTGTTTACACTGTAAACTTTTTACAATTTGATCCAGACTTGCGGGAGTTGATCACTATCTGTCTGGACATTGATGCTAACCAACGAATCGTTATCGACTTCAAGCATTACAATATTTACTGTTCCTGTTTCAATGCACTGCTCATCAGTTAGCTCCTTCATTACTAGGTTTCCCACCGAGCCAGAAGTAACAAGTGAACCTTCGCTATTACAAGAAGAACCAGTTAACAATAATGATCCTGATTGATCAATCGACATCTGATACAGAGCATCAGAGTACCTTGCCTGATAAGTCCCAGCATAACTGCCAATATCAGCACTTTCCAAGGACACTGATGTTAAAGCGGAAGAACCGTTGGCGTTAGTACATACCAGATCTTAATCCGACATTTCGCAGCTAACTGAAGCTGCGGCGAAATCGATTTGGTTGGCGCTCTGAGTTCCTAGATACGAAAGCTGCGTCTAAGTATGCGACAATGAAAATGAAAATGATCTCTTTAATTCATATCTTCTGAAGCTTAAAAATCTATAAGATTAGACTATCTTTAAACTAATATTTTGAGTAGTAGCTCAAGGAACACTCTATGAACAAGATATTGTTAGCATCACTTGTTTCCATTACATCAATGCAGGCTTTGGCATCAGTTGAAGTAACCGATGAAAACTTTGCTCGTGCAGAAACTGATTTGTATTTCACACGACAATTAGAACGTCAACCAGTCAATACTTTTGATCATAATCGCGAGAGTGTAACGGTAGAAAATCAAATGATCATTCGTTCTAATACGGACTTGCTTTATTCCACTGCCGTTGTTGACGTTTCTAAGGGCGCTACGTTCCGTTTGGCAAAAGGGAAAGCCTACCAAATCATGCATTTGTTCAATAACAATCATGATAACCATATGGCTATTTACGGCGGTGAAGATATTTATATCGACTCTAAGATCGCAGGATCGGATTACATTTATATTCTCATGCGCACTGCCACTACTGCGGGTATGGATGAAGCCCATCGACTACAAGATGCTGCTGTGATTGATGCAAAATCAGCAAAACCATTCAAACCTGCGGCGGATTGGGATGATACATCTCGTGATGCGATTCGTGCGAAATGGGAAAAACAGGTTGGGGATATCAAAACAGAAGAAGCGTTTACTCCAGGAATCACAGCAACACCAGACAATAAACAATTTATGATTGGAACGGCTGTTGGCTGGGGTGGCCTACCAGCAGATTATGCTGTTTATGCATCACGAGCGGGTACAGGTAAGGTTGAGTGTGCGAGTATGACCTTTAAATCGCCTATGCTAAGTTATGATGAAGGCGGGTACTGGTCTATTACTGCGTATTCTGGAAAAGGTTGGTTGATGACCAACAAAAATAGTGCTGATTCGACTTCTGCAACACCAAATAAAGATGGCTCTTATACCATCAACTTTGCACCAGAGGGTAAAACATGTGGAGCATCTAGTAATATCGTTGAAGTCACTGATACTGGCTGGAATATTGCTGTACGAGCCTACAGACCGAGTGATAAAGCAAAAGTTATCGCTCAAATGCATAACTTCCCACTTATCACTGCTAAATAATTAGGGTCTGTTTATCTTTCGAGCTGATTTTTGCAGCGATTTGTGGGTTATTTATACAAGGTAGAGGCTTTGAAATGTAGTTATTCTACCTGATAAGCCGATAACGCAGTAGAAAGGAGCCACAAACGCTGCCCAAAGGGTTCGAGCTGGGCGCCCCCATCCGAACAAAAATTAACCGCGAAAGATAAACAGACCCTAGTATAGAAACGGCTTTGATGTGAGATATGCTCGCTATTAGAACTTGTTTGGTCATGGAATTGTATGCTCTGGTGAGTACAACATTTTATCTGTCACATCTTTAAGTTGTTCTATTAACCATTGATAAAGTGGACTTTTGTTGTAGCGATAATGTGTGTATACCGAAACCTCTGCAGCTTCTGCTGGAAAATCACCAGCAAATGTCAGTGGTCTTAGAGATGGAAATTGGTGTGGTGACAAAAATGCAGAAGTTGGGAACAGCACATCACTTCTGCTTGTGATTTCAATCAGTGAAGCGATAGATTCTGAGCGAAAAATGACATCCAAATCTATCCCCTGTTTTTGCGCCAACTTTTCTATATACGTTTTGTTATCGTTCCAGTCAGGCAAGATAGCGCAAACAATTGGGTAGGCACTGAGTTGCTCAAATACACAAGCTTTGTTGGCTAGTGGGTGTTGGTCATTAACTAGGACCTTAAATTTGTCAAAAGTAAGGTGATTGCGCTTTAGCTCTTTAGGGGGTGAATCCATATAGTAGTTGATACCTAAATCTAGCTCGCCTTTTACTAATTTTTCCACCGAGTTAGATGACCAATTTTCTATGATTAGACTGGTGTTAGGGGCAACTTGACGAAGTCTCTCATGTAGCAAGGCTGGTAAAGATACGCCTAAAAAATTATTTATAGCAATACGAATAGTTTGTTTATGAGTGCTCGGGTTAAATGACTCGATTTCGGTAAATAATTCATCAAACTGTTTCATTATTAAGGGTAATTTGTCACACAGTATCTGTCCTTTATCCGTCGGCTTTAATCCATATTTTGTTCTGACAAAAAGTTCATCATCCAATTGGTCGCGAAGCTTTGCTAGAGCGCGACTCACTGCTGGTTGAGCAATTTTAAGTCTCCTAGCCGCTTGTGTCGTATTAAGCTCCTGTGCCAAAGCCAGGAATACTTTAAGTAGGTTAAGGTCAATTGTTTTAAGATACTGTTTCGCCATTGCCTGTTATCTCCTCGAACTATTTACACTGATCAGGTTTCATCTCTGGCCAGTCTTTATTGAACAGAAGGTTAATGATTGTATGAGGCAGAGCTTAAATATATCAAATTTGCCATGAACACCCTAAATAATTGAACTGCCTGAATGGGATCAAGAAAAAGCATTTTTGTCTGCTTTAATCACAAAAAAGCTCCAACCGGTTGGAGCTTTAAAATCATCATCCATGAATTGTTTGCAAATTATTGAACGGGTTTAATTTCAGGTAACTGATAAGATTTAAACGCTTCGATATCTGGGTCATAGGCACGCATCAAGAAGCCCCAATCGTCTTGGGTGGTTAAAATGAAATTCTTAACGTCACTGCGTTTTTTGCATGATAAAGGCCCAAAATGAACAGTAAATGTCCCATCCTTATTGATTACGGCATTGCCTGATTTCACAATATTGAACTCATTTGTCATCAAGTATTTTTCATTGTTGTATGCAGTGATCGACCAAAATTCACCTACTTTAGGCTGAGTGTAAGTCGCTGTATAGCATGTATCTTTTTTTGCGCCCTTTAGGTTATATGGGCGATACATTGCGTATTTATCTTCAGATAAACCCCAAGCGCCCGCGGTTACATATGTAAAGCGTTCCCAATCAGTAACTTTGGTGACATCGTCTGTCATCTGACCAAAGGTATCGGAAAGCTTATTATATTCGGAAATCAATGCAGCTCTGACTTTCAGCAACGTTTCTTTGTCGTAGCTTGGTACTGGCGTTGCTGACTGTGCATCAATTTTCATTTGCGGTTGAAGTGTGTTGACTATGTAGGCGACATCTTCTGGTGTTGCATTCGTCCCCACCCTAACACCTATAGCAACATGACCGCTATTAAATTCGCCACCTTTGAACTTATACACTCCGCCACCAACCAATTGCCGACTCATGTGCTCTTCACTGACTATTTGAGTGGTTATAAAGCGGTCACCCGTTTCTGGAAGTGTTAATGTGAAGTCTTTAGATGCATCGACAATCGCAAGAGAATAAATAACGTCGTTATTGGGACTCACTACCCATTTATCTTCTGAATTAGCTAGGTTTTTGAAATGAAAGAACTGATTTACGCCATTACGTTCGGCCATGCCTTTCATAAAGTTAAGTGACTCTGAGCGTATGAACTGCTCAGCAGTCATGCCATAATCAACGGGGTTTACACTCCAGTGACTTGAATCAATCGGTGAAATACTGTCAAAAGGAGCTGCTAGTACTCCTGTTGAAATCATTGCCGACATTAACGCTGATACGATAAGTTTTTTATTCATTATTGACCTCTCTAACCAATAAGGTAATGAATCCTAAACCAGCTACCATTTCAAAAAGTAGGCAGAAAAGGGAGAAAACAAAAACAGTATAGTGACAATTTATACGTTCGATACGGTTAGAAAAGTATACGTAGTAGCAAGGTCATTGCACTTATACGAAACATATCAAATTTGTTATATCTCATTTATTGGAGAACCTTTAGGACAAAAAAGCACTCATCAACGAGCCCATTTCTGTACTAAATAACGTTGAAAGGGAATAACCATTCCTATCGCTATTTAGCTTGAACTGAACTCGTTGATGAAGCTCTGAATCCTGCATCTTGAGGTCACTTGAGTATAAAAGTATTATTCGATGATCTAAATAGTTAAGGTATGCTGACCTTTCTAGCTGATTTTTAGCAGTGCCCGAAGGGTTTAAGCCGATGCCCCACCCGAACAAAATATAACCGCGAGAGGTTAACAGCCCCTAGTACTACGAGAAAGTTTATGGACATATATGAAGTGCTTCGTCGATACAATATTGCTTATCAAAGGTTTGATCATGAGCCAGTTTATACTTGTGCTGAAGCGAACTCTTTAGAGCAAAATATCCCCGGAGCTAAAACTAAAAATCTATTTTTACGCGATAGAAAGGGAAAACATCATTTTTTAGTCATTGTTTCTGATGAAAAATCTGTTGATTTTAATATGTTGTCTAACGGTCTCAATGTTAACCGACTTAGCCTTGCCTCACCGACAAGGCTAAAAAAATACTTACTAACCGAGCCAGGTTCTGTCTCTATTTTAGATATCGTAAAAGATCAAAACGACCATGTACAACTGGTTATTGATCAAGATGTTTGGAATGCTAATGAATTGCAATGTCATCCTTATGTGAATACATCTACCTTAGTTATAAAGTTGCAACACATAAAAGCGTTACTTGGGCACTTGAATCGGGAAGCTCGAATTTACGTTTTTAATGGTAACCCTGAATGATTTCTTTTCAGCGGTGTTTCAGGCTTTTCTTCGCCTTTGAAAAGCCTTTGATCCTTTCGAAGTGACACCTAGCTGGTTTATTATTTCTTTAACCCATATAGTCTTTGGCTGCTAACGCGCGTTTAAGGCTTTAAAAAATATAATAAGGTTATGATTTTTAAAGAAAATAAAAAAGGGACCTACAATCATAGATCCCTAATAACGTATCAAAGTGCTAAATCTGCGGATTTTTTGTTTACACTGTAAACTTTTTACAATTTGATCCAGACTTGCGGGAATTGATTACTATCTGTCTGGACATTGATGCTATCCAACGAATCGTTATCGACTTCAAGCATTACAATATTTACTGTGCCTGTTTCAATGCACTGCTCATCAGTTAGCTCCATCATTACTAGGTTTTCCACCGAGCCAGAAGTAACAAGTGAACCTTCGCTATTACAGGAAGAGCCAGTTAACGATAATGATCCTGATTCATCAATCGACATCTGATACAGAGCATCAGAGTACCTAGCCTGATAAGTCCCAGCATAACTGCCAATATCAGCACTTTCCAAGGACACTGATGTTAAAGCAGAAGAACCGTTGGCGTTAGTACATACCAGATCTTGATCCGACATTTCACAACTAACTGAAGCGGCGGAGAAATCGATTTGGTCGTCGTTCAGTGTTCCCAGATACGAAAGCTGGTGTTCTCTTGCATCCCAAAGCGTCAGTTGTGGTTCAATGCCCTGTTGTACAACTATCTGGGCACCGCTCGGAGAGGCATCACTCGCCCATATAACGCCTTCATAAACACCACTTTGCACTTGTACTTGATCGTTGTCATCACTATCACACCCCCACAGGGCAGATACCGACAATAAAGTGATAAGCAGAATATTCTGTTGTTTCATTCCTGTTGCTCCTATTCCAAGCCAACAAGACGTTGTTCAACCAGTGCGACTTTTCCGCGTGCAGCCTGGACATTTCCGTCGATAGTACTAATAGTGATATAACCTTGACTGACTGCAACACCCTCGGAGTTTTCGTTGCTATCACCTGCATCGCCTTCATTAAAAGAGAGCCCTTTCTTATCTTTTAGTAAAGCCACAGCTTCTACTTGGGCTTCAACAGAGTCCATCCCTTGTTCCATTAGACTTTTCATCATGTAATAAATAGCGGTACTGTTTTGAGAAAGATCGCTACTGAATGCGAACTCTGCTCCTGCATTCCAACCAACATCAGTAAACTTGTATCCAAGATGATTATTCATATCTTCTGGTGTGTTCACATTCAAACCAGTGTACGCAGGTAAAAGTGGTTGACCAGAAGGCTGATTCGCGACCAGTTCAGCGACAACATCGACAATAACATTTGCAACTAACTGTGACTGTTCTGCATCACTAGCCGTGTTGTGATGTGCGCTGATCGCAATAGCAGGAATACCACGGCTCAAAGCAGCCATTGTTGCACCTAGCGTTCCAGAGTTATTGTTCATGAAACCTAAGTTATTGCCTTCGTTCGGCCCAGAAATGACCAAATCAGGGCTTTGTCCCCAGACTTGTTGTGCCGCGATATCAATGCCGTAGAGCGCTGCCATAACGGGTGTCCCCTCTACATAGTCTTTGAATGCAACGCTTGTATCTGTATCACCAATACAATATTCCTGTTCGGCGGCTTGGGTCTCATCAATTGACACTGGTTTAAAGTGGCTCATCGCGCCACCTTTACCACTTTGCCCGGTACAAGGAGCGGACATGATTACGTCATGACCCGCAGCCTCTAATGCCGACTTCATTACGTTAATATTGGTTGTTTCCCAGCTATCGTCATTGGTTAGTACAATATTTAACGCAAATGCATTTGATGCAATTACACATGAAGAACTGACTGCCATCGCAAGGCAAAGTTTAGATAGTTTGTTCATAATATTTCCGTTTATTTAACTACTTTTCCCCGTTCAAACTTCATGTCTGAACGCATTGGCAGCTACTTTGACGAAATAAGATGAAGCTTTCGTTACAGGCTTACCCCTAATACATTTTAAAGATATCTATAAAATTTATCACATTAAAATCAGTAGCTTAATTTGATTTCAGCTTATTGATATTGCATTTGGAGATATCTTCAAACGATAAATTGACTGGGTGTTATCTGCATGTTTATCGCTTTCGAAGCCTAAGTGGTCAATAAAGTTTTCTCCTAACACGTTAACCAGCGCATCTTTAATTTTATTACGATTTTGATCGAGCGTTTTCGCTTTTAATCCATTCTGTTTTAGCTCACTTATGGCTCTGCCGTGTCCACCATAAGTTTCCATTAATGTAATCAGCTCATGGCCCATTTTCTCAGAAGGACGATTACTCGGAGGATTAAGTACCCAACCATCACCTTGAGCGCATTTCCGTTTCTTTGCGTACCATAACCAGTAAATAGCAGGAGTGACTGAAATCGGAATAACGACATCATTGACAGCGACATCGACATTCCCATTATTAAGTGTAAAAGATAAGGTAAGTGGTTTGGATGCCTTTTCAAGTAACGCAACTTTGTCCTCTATAGACCTAAGATTCTCTGTTCTCGTCTCCAATAATCTAAACAAGAAATCTTGATTTATCTTATCGCCTGATTTGATGGCACGAAATTGATGAATTGCCTGTTTCCACTGCCTTACTTGCTTAGTTGCCCGTAAGTGTTTTAATAAATTCAAATCATCATGGTTTAAAGGACGTGGTTGAAGGGAAAATAAAAGCATTGATAAAGCAGAGAATAAAATAGAACTCGCAAGCCAGGTTCTGCTTTGTAATTGACACCCGACCTCAACCAAATCACCGGATTGATTAGAAGATAAATCGAGAGAGAATTTGTAGGTTAAGCTCAACGGAGTATTCTTTTGGGATAATTCCTTTATCTGACAAAAATTAAAAATTTGTATCGGGTTTTGCCAGTTGATTTTCTCCAGCAGCCGTTGGCTTTTCAGTCTGAATATAAGCTGTGTTTGTTTTTGTTCCCCACTTTCAGCTCCGTCTAACCATATTTGACTCCTTGCGCTTCGAAGGTCCCCATCCAAATATTGCTCATAGAAAAATTGAGTTAAGTATGCTCCGGTAATAAGAGAAACAACCAAATAAAAGAGCGTCAGACATGTAAAAGATTTCCATTTTTTCAAAGATATATCTTTAACGCGCATTACAAAATCATCCCTAACGCCTGAGTTAATTGGATACGTGTTGTTTGATTAGAACCGAGCTCTGATGAACGAGATAAGTACCACCCACCAGCAGATACATCACTTGCGATAACGTCTTTATAAACATTATTATCAATCTGATTCAAACTGCTGTGATTCGTACCGGCAATCACGTCTACTTCACCTCTCATGAAGGCTTCCTGCATCTGTTTTCGCGTTTGATATAAGATGATTTTAGATGAGGAAAGGTCGAGCGAAAGTCGCTTTAGACTTTGTAACGGAAGCTGATAACCAGAACGGCTAAATGTATCGTTCAAAAGCCCAATTCTATGTGACTTTAAAAACTCGTCATCGATTTCCTGATGGGCAAACCACAACACATCATAGCCACCAAGATTAAGAATTTTCTCGTAGTAGTTGCCGTAATCTGGGCTCAAACCCGCTAGCTGATAATCTCTGCCCCACATAACATCAAACTTTTGTCTGTAGATAGTTTGCGGTGTAACTTGCTGCCTGGGTAGCCAATGAACGGCGATATCTGAATACTGCTGTCCTAATTGTCTTTCGTCACATAGCCTGGACAGCAATGGTAATGCCATCGTATGCGCTGGAATGAGAATATCTAAGCGGGTTTTATTAGCCAGAGATTGACGACTCTGTTGCAGTTCAGCACAAGTTAGCTGGTTAAACGGGGTAGCTTGCGGTAACTCAGTACGGGGAAATTGGATGACCAGAAGCAGCGCAGTAAGTATTAACACGCAACATACTTTGTACACGTGAGGTAATTGGCTGTAGTTCCACATCCGTGTAATCACATCGTTCATAACAAACACTCGTTCCTTCATTTTTGTGAAGAATTTACGTAATTGTTATTACGCCAATATGACAGGCGCTAGCTATGCAGCTTCTTAATCAATATGGTAGGAAAATTCATGGATACTTTAGATTATAAGGCATCCACCTGAGTAAATTTCTTTACTTATAAATACCGCCGCTTTTCAGGCTCTGCATAATTTTATCTACAAGCTGAGCCAAACGAGCGTCGGAGGGCTTGGTATTGGCGAAGGAGCGCAAACCGTAAATGTTCATCACTAGATAATCGCTTAATAATTCACAATCCGCTTCAGGGCCGATCTCATTATTCGCTCTCGCCAGCTCTAACTTCGATTGAATATTATGCTTCCATTGTTTAAGCATATCGCAAATAATTTGCTCGACTTCATCATCTTGATGATTCAGCTCGCTTAACGCATTCTGCAATAAACAGCCTTTACTGTTATCACAGCTACTGAAGTCGATAATGTCATGAAGATAACGTTCAAAACAGGATAGGATATGTTTAGGGTCGTCAAAAAATTGCTCAAATGACTGGGATTTGGTCGTCGCATAGTGATCGAGAGCGGCAAGCAACAATCCTCTTTTGTTCTCAAATGCGCAGTAGATCGAGCCTGGATGCAGCCCAGTAGCACGTTTCAAGTCCTGCATACTGGTCTTGTTATAGCCTTTGGCTATGAACTCATTCATCGCTGAACTTAAAACATATTCTCGGTCGAATTCGGCATTTCTCATCTGACATTTCTCGATTAGCTGGGGTCTGTAACGCTGCAAACACCATAAGTTTACTGGGGTTCATAAGGTTACACAACCTTTTTGAATGAGCGTTCAAAAACATCTTGAATGATCATTCAAAAAAGAGTTAGCATGTGTCCACAGCATTCATAAGGAGCATGCTCATGACAACAACATTATTTGAAACTTATAAGCTCAACGACAAAATCACACTTAAAAACAAGATCGTAATGGCGCCACTAACGCGCTGCATGGCAGATGAAGATCTAGTTCCTACTGATGCAATGGTGGACTACTACGCAAAGCGTGCTGATGCAGGATTGATCATTTCAGAGGCAACGATTATTCGCCCTGATGGTCAGGGTTACCCAAATACTCCAGGACTCTTTACCCAAGCACAGATAACTGGTTGGAAAAAAGTAACCGCCGCGGTTCACGCGAACGGCGGTAAGATCTTTGCACAGCTATGGCATACTGGTCGCGTAGCGCATCCGCATTTCTTCGGTGGCGAGTATGTATTAGCGCCATCTGCAATCGCTTTTGATGGCACCGTTCCTCGTATGCGAGAACTGGTTTACACCGTTCCAAAAGCAGCAAGTCACGAAGAAATTGCTCAATTAGTTGAAGATTATGCACAGGCAGCACAAAATGCGATAGAGGCTGGATTCGACGGTGTGGAGATACATGGCGCAAATGGTTATTTGATCGATCAATTCCTGCATTACAATACGAATCTTCGAACAGACGAGTACGGTGAAACACCGGAAAATATGGCACGCTTCCCACTAGAAGTAATTGATGCGGTCATAGAACGTATCGGTGCCGAGCTGACAGGCTTGCGTGTATCCCCTGCTGGCTACGCACACATGGAAACGGATGTTCGTGACCGTCAGGTATTCGATTACTTCCTACCTGAAGTCGAAAAACGTAATCTGGCTTACCTGCACGAAGGTATGTTCGATGACAGCATGGAGTTTGATTTCCTTGGTGGTAGCGTATCGCAGTACATGCGTTCAACGTACTCTAAAACGCTAATGGGTGTGGGTGGCTATACAGCACAGACTGGCGCAGACGCGATCCAAGCTAATAAATTTGATTTACTCGCGATTGGTCGTCCATTCATCGCAAACCCAGATTACGTAAGCCGAGTTCAGCAAAACCAAGAACTTGTCGAGTACGATGCAGCGATGTTGGAAACACTGGTTTAGTAATTCAACTTAAACGCAATACTAAAAACGGCTCAACATGAGCCGTTTATTTGTTAAATTGCAGAGCAAACCAATAGCCTAGGACTTGTCGGTGCCGAATTGACATCTAACTTTTAGATCGCCAGTGGAAGCAGTTCCACACCTAAAACGCCACTGATGCCCATTACCACCAGCAAAGAAACTTTAAATACCGACTTCGACCAGGAGACGTAGTTATTATCGTCTATGCTGCGGAAGGTAACTTTTGTCCACAAAGAGCAAACCACTGCTGAAACGGCCAAGTATTCGTACCCTGCTTCGCCAAGCAGAAACAGTCCCAGTGACACCACGCCAAAAGCCACCACGTAAGCCTTCATATGACGATGTGCTTTGTGAATGCCCTCTTTCACTGGTAAAACAGGAATACCCGCTTCGCGGTAGTCTTGAATGCGGAACATGGCAATCGCATACGAGTGCGGCATTTGCCACAGGCAGAACATCGTGAACAGCAGTATGGCTTCTAAACTAATGAAGTTTGTCACAGCCAGATAGCCGACTAATGGCGGTACCGCGCCAGAAATACTACCAACTAAAGTGCCATACACGGAATTTCGTTTGTACCACATTGTGTAAAAGAACACGTAGTACACGTAACCGAGAAGGACAACAACGGCTGAAAGCGGATTGGCGAGTTGAAACAGTAAACCCGTTCCAACCAAAAGCAAAACCAAAGCATAAACAAACGCGACATCAATATTGATGTTCCCTTTCGCTAACTCACGGTTCTGAGTGCGCGCCATCTTTTGATCGATATCGCGATCAAAAATATTGTTCACCACGCAACCTGAAGCAATCACAAGCCCCACGCCAGCTAACGTTGTCAGAAACAACATCAAGCTAGCAGGTTCTGTTTTTGCGGCGAGGAAGTACCCCGCCGCAACAGAAATCAGGTTGCCGAAAATAATGCCCGGTTTGGTGATAGACAAATAACTTTTCAGCATACCTTGCCCTATAGCTTCATGTTGACGTTCATGTTGTAGATAATCCAGATCGAACCAGCGATCAGAATAAGTACAACGATGGCAGTAAACATCAGTGAAACCAGATTCCAGCGACCGTCAGATGTCTTCGCTTCCATATGCAGGAAGTATTTGAAGTGGACAAAGATCTGGACCAGTGCACAACCAAACATCACTGCGTATGTCGTTGCCTGAGGCAAAGTTTGCGCCCAGACAAAGTAGAACGGAATCACCGTCAGTATAAGTGATGCAACGAAGCCTTTAACGTAATCAGACGCATTTGTTTCAATATGTTGTCCCATTACATTACCCCCAGTAAGTAAACGATGGTAAAGACACAGATCCAGACAATATCCAGGAAGTGCCAGAACAGGCTCAGGCAGTTAAAACGCATCGCCATGTTATCGTTCAGACCTTTGGTTGACAGCTGGTGATAGGCTACTGCCAGCCAAATCAGACCAAATGACACGTGCAGACCGTGCGTACCTACCAGCGTAAAGAACGCAGAAAGAAACGCACTTGTCTGAGGACCGTAACCTTCTTCGATCAGATGGTGGAACTCGTACACTTCCATGCAGATGAAACCAAGACCCAGTGCAAAAGTAATTTGCAGCCAGCGTTTAAGGCCAGCAACGTCATTACGTTTCATTGCGATCATGCCAAAACCAAAAGTGATACTACTGAACAGCAGCAACATGGTTTCCACAAATACGAAAGGCAGTTCGAAAATCTCTTTGCCTGTAGGGCCTGCAATCGAGTTGCTGGAAAGTACTGCGTATGTTGCAAACAAAGTTGCGAACAATACACAGTCGCTCATCAGGTAAACCCAAAAACCAAACAGCTTATTGCCGTTAGTATCATGGTGGTGATCATGATCGTGGCCATGATGAGCTGCGACATTAGTTTGCATACGTCACCTCCAGATCCTCTTCGCTTTCGTTGTCTTTCACTGAACCTTTCTTCGCTTGTGCAAACTCAGCTCGACGTGCCGCTTCAATCGCTTTGATTTCTTCAACTTCAACGTAGTAATCGACGTCTTCGTTGTAACTGTGTTTTATACAAGTCACGACGATAGCAACCAGACTCAAACCAGCCAGCCACCAGATGTACCAAATCATGCCAAAGCCAAATAGCAGTGACCACGCTGATACATAGATGCCTGTTGCTGTGTTCTTAGGCATGTGAATACGCTCGTATTCGACTTCCTTAGCCGGATCAAACTCTCCGCTTTGTTTCTGGTACCAGAATGCATCCAGAACATCACCTTTTGGAAGATGCGCGAAGTTATAGAACGGCGGTGGTGAAGACGTTGCCCACTCAAGGGTTCTGCCACCCCATGGGTCACCAGTAAGATCGCGGTTTTGCTCACGGTCGCGAATACTCACGTAGATCTGGATGAACTGAGACAATACGCCCAGTGCAATCACTGCCGTACCAGCTGCGGCAACCGCTAACAGTGGGAAGAATTCCGGGTTGATTTCCTGGCTGATACGACGGGTCATACCCATAAAGCCCAGCGCGTATAGCGGAAGGAATGCCATCAGGAAACCAACTATCCAAAGATAGAAGGCACGCTTGCCCCAGGTTTCATTCATGGTGAAACCTGTCGCTTTAGGGAACCAGTAAGTGATTGCAGCAAAACAACCAAATACTACGCCACCGATAATTACGTTGTGGAAGTGTGCAATCAGGAATACTGAGTTATGCAGAACAAAGTCTGCGCCCGGTACTGCCATCAATACGCCCGTCATACCACCAACTGTAAAGGTAATCAGGAATCCTACTGTCCACATCATTGGGGTCGTAAAGCGAATACGGCCTTTGTACATGGTGAACAGCCAGTTGAAGATCTTCACCCCGGTCGGAATAGAAATAATCATCGTAGCGATACCAAAGAAGGCATTTACGTTCGCACCAGAGCCCATGGTGAAGAAGTGGTGCAGCCAAACAACAAACGCCAGAATCGTAATTACAACCGTTGCCCATACAAGCGAGGTGTATCCAAATAGCTTCTTGCGCGAGAACGTTGCCGTTACTTCTGAGAACACACCGAAAATAGGCAGGATCAGGATGTACACTTCCGGGTGACCCCACGCCCAAATCAAGTTGACGTACATCATTACGTTGCCGCCAAGATCATTGGTAAAGAAGTGCATGCCCAAGTATCTGTCGAGCGTCAGTAGCGCGATAGTTACCGTCAGAATCGGGAACGAAATGATGATTAGGATGTTTGCACACAAAGATGCCCAAGTGAAAACAGGCATTTTCATCATTGGCATTGAAGGTGTACGCATACGCAAGATAGTCGCGAAGAAGTTTACACCGGTTAGCGTTGTACCCACACCCGATATCTGTAGTGCCCAAATCCAGTAGTCGACGCCGACTCCCGGGCTTGCCTCTATCCCTGATAATGGCGGATAAGCCAACCAACCAGTACGGCCAAACTCACCAAGACCAAGCGACATGTTTGTCAGAATCACACCGACAATAAACAGCCAGAAGCTCAGGTTGTTCAGGTAAGGGAAAGCCACATCACGTGCGCCGATTTGCAGTGGAACAATGATATTCATCAGACCAATTACTAACGGCATAGCCACGAAGAAAATCATGATTACGCCATGGGCGGTAAAGATTTGGTCATAGTGTTCAGGTGGCAGGTAACCTGCTTCACCCGCAGAGGAAAGCAGCTGCTGACTACGCATCATTACCGCGTCAGCAAAACCACGAATAAGCATTACCATCGCAACTGCGATGTACATAAAGCCAAGTTTTTTGTGATCTACCGAAGTAAACCATTCATTCCACAAATACTGCCATTTGCCAGCTTTAGTAACCGCGTAAACCACGGCCAAACCAACTAAAGCCACTACCGCTAAGGTGATGACAATAATCGGTTCATGGAACGGAATTGAATCCAGAGTTAATCTTCCAAACATTGCGATTATCCTTGGTTTTCAGGCAAACAGTTCATAGAACCAGGGTGCTGAGTCACGACGTTATTGAACAGGAACGGAGGTACGCTTGAGAACAAGGTCACCGGCTCAGCGATACTAGGTTCAGCTAACGTGCTGTACTGTACCCAGTCTTCAATACGATCCGGACTCGCTTTTACTTTTTGCACCCAGTTAAGGAATGCCGCGCGATCAGGCATAGCCGACGCCGTGAACTTCATTTGTGAGAACCCTTCCCCACTGAAGTTCGAAGCAAAGCCCTTGAAATCACCTTCATGGTTAGCAATCAAATTCAGCTTGGTTACCATGCCTGGCATGGCGTAAATCTGACTGCCTAAGCGAGGAATGAAGAACGCGTTCATGATGTTGTCGGACGTTAGTTTGAACTGAACAGGAACATCTTTTGGAAACGCTACGTAGTTAACCGTCGCGATGTTTTCTTCCGGGTAAATGAACAGCCATTTCCAATCCAGTGCTACGACTTCTATCGTTATTGGTTTTACGTCACTGACAAGAGGCTTAGACGGCTCTAGTTCGTGGGTAGAACGCCATGTGATAGCAGCCAGAATCGCAATGATGATGATTGGAATAGTCCATACCACCACTTCAATTTTGGTCGAGTGTGACCACTCCGGGGCGTACTCTTCTTCAGTGTTACTTGCACGGTATCTGTAAGCGAAGTAAATCGTCATCAGAATCACAGGGATCACAACGATCAACATCAGCAAAAGAGCAGTGATAATCAGCTCTTTTTCTTGGACACCGATAGCTCCTTTAGGGTCAAGCAAAGCAGAGTTACATCCTGAGAGCAAAAGTATGACGGATGCCAGACTTCCTCTCGATAAGATGCGTTTGTATCTTGAGGCTTCCATTAACTTTCTCGATGGTTGTCTGGATTAAGGACTTGCGTCCAAAACCAGTTGTTATAGTCATTAGAATGTTTATGTGTTGAGCATGTGAAACACTGGAGATCAAAATATAAAACCACATTAACAGCATGTGTTTATTGTTACATTTTGAAATACAATGTTACATTCGGCCGCATTATGAGGATTTGAAAGTTAAAGCTCACGAGTCATATCTGAAAACTAACATTGCATTAATCAACAAATCAGTTAGGAAGCTAAGTGTTTGTGTGGTTTATTTAGATAGCAGCGGGAAACCCTTGAGGCCTTACAGAAAGGGGCTTTAATGTATGAGAAAAAGGATATTCTGTGACGAAAAAGTCACTCCGGATCGACAAGCGAACTGGACAAAATGCAAACCAACAAAGTGTGATGTAAATCAACTTTACGATTTCACACAATTGTCACATGGTATTTAGACGACAAAGAACGTGATATGGACCTTTTTTAGACCCTGATCCAACTGATTATTTCTTTTGATAAAACTCAAACAGACTTGAGAAATCGAGCTCTTCGTTGCCATTCGCATTATGAAACGCATACAGATTACGAGCGAGCGATCCCATCGGTACCGATGAATGTGTCTGCAACGCTGCATCTAACCCTAAGCCCAAATCTTTCAGCATTAACTTACTCATAAAGCCAGGTTGATACTGATGACTTGCGGGAGAGCTCTCCATCACTCCCGGGCATGGATTGTACAGCTCTAGTGCCCAGTTTCTCCCTGAACTTTGCATCATAATATTCGACAAAACCTTCGGATCCAGACCGTGGTCAATGCCAAGGTTCAGCGCTTCGCAAGTACCTGACATTAAGATGCCGAGCATTAAGTTATTACAAATCTTCGCCATTTGGCCGTCCCCTGCTTTACCGGCATGGAACACGTTTTTACCCATGTAGCGTAAAATTGCATTGGCTTTGGAAAACGCCTCATCCGAACCGCCCACAATAAACGTCAGGGTTGCTGCTTTTGCCCCGGTGACGCCACCAGAGACAGGAGAATCGACAAACAACAGCTGTCTGTTAGCCGCTTCGTTAGCCACTAATCGTGCAGAGTCAGGATCAATGGTTGAGCAATCAATTAATAATGTATTCGGAGCCACTAGATGAAGTACCCCTATCGCACCATGTAAGTCACCAAGGTAGACACTTCTGACCTGAGTCGCCGTTGGCAGCATAGTGATGACGATACTCGCTCCACCAATAACTTGCTGAAGAGAGCCAGCAACAACAGCGCCAAATGTCTCAAGTTTTCGTGCTGCTGCTATGTCCGAGTCAAACACCTGAACATTGAATCCCGAGGCCAGCAGGTTCTGTGCCATAGGGCTACCCATATTACCTAACCCGATAAATGCGATTGTACTCATGATTAATCTCCTTCAGCTCCTAACCCTGATAACGGATGTTCATCTTTAGCCCACAACGAGTTAAAAAGCGTATCAATAAGATCCTCATCGACTTCCGAAATACTTTTAAACATCCAATTTGGTTCGCCATCACGGTCGATAAGTCTCGCGCGAACGCCTTCTTCAAATTCTCCCAGTAATGCACCGCGAACGGATAACGTAAGCTCTAAGCGGAAGCAATCTGCAAGCGGCAAACTGTGGAATTCTTTGATTTGTCTGAAGACGATATGAGCCGTAATTGGGCTGCCGGTAGCGAAAGCGTTTTTAGCATTTTCTAACCACTGATTGGTATTATCCATTGCCATGATCCGCTGTCCGATAAGTTCTAAATCGAAGCCTTTACACGCCTCTTTAATTTGCTCCAAACACGGGCAAATTTGTGTGACGGGCTTACTGTCGATAATTTCGTCTTCCAGCAATGCCAACAAAGCGTCAACCAGTACCGTTGCTTTCTCGGTACCCCAAGATATCCTCTGTAGTTCTTTCAGTAAGGTCGGGAAATGCTCTTCTAGCAACAACCAGTCAGCGAACCCTATAGTGACAGCGTCACTTGAATTTACTATTGCCCCGGTCAAACCAAGGAACAGACCCACATCAGGATCTATCTGGCTCAGAAACCATGTACCACCAACATCAGGGTAGAGACCAATGTTGACTTCTGGCATTGCCAAGCGAGATGTAGGTGTAACCACCTTATGACTCGCGCCCATAAAGAGCCCCATCCCTCCTCCCATAACAATCCCTTCTCCCCAGGCTATCACTGGCTTGTTATAGGTGTGGATGAGATAATCACACTCATACTCTAACGTGAAGTAACGAGTACAAAAATCTGCTGTCGCATCTTTGCCCTCTTTGTGCATGACGTGATAAATAGCCCTAACGTCACCGCCCGCACAGAACGCTTTTTCTCCCGCCCCGGACAGCACTACGCAGACTAAATGGGGATCATCTTTCCATTTAACTAATTGCTCATGGAGCTGGGACAACATGTCATAAGTCAACGCATTTAAAGACGACGTGTTATCCAGAGTCGCAACACCAACCCTGTGGATACCGTCCAGACAATCCATTTCAGTGATCGTTACTGTCCCCGCCATTTGGCCTCCTATTGGTTCATCCAATTCGGTTGACGTTTCTCAAGAAAGGCAAACAGCCAACGAGTCGCCAGTTCCACTGCTTGGTTCAGCGCCTTTCCCTTTACTAATAACTCTCTGCTAAGCCCAGTTCTTTTGGCATGCTTGCGCTGATTTGTTGCGTAGATGACATAGCCTGAAACCTCCTAATTGGACATGTTTAAACGCAGAATCAAAGTAACGCTGACTCTTCTGACAGCAAGCGACGTGCAATAATCAGACGCATGATCTCATTAGTACCTTCCAGAATCTGGTGTACACGAACGTCACGGAAGTAACGCTCCAACGGGTACTCCTTGATATAGCCGTAACCGCCATATATCTGTAACGCTTGATCGCAGATTTGAAAGCCGACGTCGGTAGCAAATCGTTTTGCCATTGCGCAATAAGCCGTTGCGTCGCTATCACCCTTATCCAGCTTGCTAGCTGCATATCGCACGAGTTGTCTTGCTGCGACCAGTTCAGTTGCCATATCGGCTAACTTAAATTGCAACGCTTGCAACTGAGCCAATGGTTTACCAAACTGTTTACGTTCCTGCATGTACTGAGTAGCGTGATTGAGTGCCTGTTGAGCAGTACCTACCGAACATGTAGCGATGTTGATTCGTCCACCGTCCAGCCCTTTCATTGCAAAGACAAACCCTTGCCCTTCTTCACCCAATATTTGACTGGCGGGAACGGCAACGCTTTCAAAAGTCACGGCACGGGTCGGCTGACTGTTCCAGCCCAATTTAGGCTCTTTACGTCCGTAACTGATACCTTTCGCGTTTGCCTCGACTACAAAAGCTGAAATACCTTTTGCGCCCGAGTCTCCGGTTCTTGCCATGACGACTAAAACGTCGGTACCTCCTGCGCCTGAGATAAAGGTCTTGCTGCCATTGAGAATATACTGGCCACCCTTTCTCGTCGCGGAAGTCGTCAGTGACGCGGCATCTGAACCTGCGTTAGGCTCCGTCAGACAGTAAGAGCCTAACCATTCACCAGTAATTAACTTAGGGCAAAATCGTTGTTTAACGTCATCACTGGCAAAGCTGCCTATCATCCAAGTGACCATATTATGAATGGTCATAAACGCCGTTGTTGAGGTGCAGCCCATGGATAATTGTTCAAAAATGATTGAGGTATCCAAGCGACTCAAACCTAAGCCGCCTTGCTCTTCCGGTGTATAGAGACTTAAAAAACCTAACTCACCTGCTTCACGCAACACCTCTTTGGGAAAGATCTGTTTTTCGTCCCATTCCGCAGCCATCGGGGCTAGACATTCGGTCGCAAACTGCTCAGCGGTATCAGCAAACGCTCGTTGGTCGTCGCTGAGTTCAAAATCCATATAAGCCCCCTACCATTAAGGTGACGTAAAGTCTTAACGTAGCTGAATCGTCAGGTTTGGTCCGCCAGGAAGGTCATCATCGAACCAACGCGAAGTGACGGTTTTCGTTTCGGTATAGAATCGGACCGCCTGTTTTCCATAAGCGTGCAAATCCCCATAGAAACTGCCGCGCCACCCAGTAAATGAAAAGAATGGTAACGGAACTGGGATAGGTACATTGATACCGACCTGACCAACCTGAATCTCATGCTGATATTTTCGCGCCGCAGCGCCACTCGCGGTAAAAATCGACGTTCCGTTGCCGTATGGGTTGCGGTTGACGACATCAATCGCCTCTTGCAAGGTGTCAACTTCCATACAAACCAAGACGGGACCAAAGATCTCCTGGGTGTAAATCGACATACCCGTTGTTACTCCGCTGAATAGCGTCGGCCCCACCCAATTCCCGTCAGGGAAACCATCCACTTCGCACTGACTGCCATCAAGTTCACAAACTGCGCCTTGCTGCTTACCCAGCTCAATCAAACCTAATACCCGTTGTTTGGCCTGCTCGCTGATCAGCGGCCCATAAGCGGCATCTTCATCATCCCAGGCACCCGGGTGCACTTTTGCCATCTCATCCTTAAGCTCTGCAATCCACTCTTTCGACTCACCGACAAAGACAGCTACTGATATTGCCATACAGCGTTGACCCGCAGCACCGACCGACGAACCAACTAAATTATTTAGCACTTGTTCCTTGTTAGCATCCGGCATAATCACCATGTGATTTTTTGCGCCGGCAAAAGCCTGTACACGTTTAAAGTGCTGTGTACCCGTGGTGTAGATGTATTGAGCTACGGGGACGGAACCAACAAAGGAAATCGCCCGAATATCGTGATGAGCAAGCAGAAAGTCCACTTGCTCCTTACGGCCATGTACAATTTGCAACACGCCTTTTGGTGCCCCTGCTTGCTCAAAAATCTCAGCGAGTCGAATAGAAGTGAGAGGCACTTGCTCTGAAGGTTTAAGAACAAAGGTATTACCGCTGGCAATCGCAATCGGGAACATCCATAACGGAATCATTGCCGGAAAATTAAACGGGGTTATACCGCAACATACCCCTAAAGGTTGAATGATCGAGTAGCTGTCGATATCACTCGCGACATTTTCAACCGTTTCACCCATAAGATTGCTGGCAATGCTGGCGGCTTGCTCAACAACTTCGATTCCGCGCCAAACATCCCCTTTCGCGTCGGCTAATGTTTTACCCGTTTCATGGGAAAGTAAAACCGCCAGTTCATCGTGATGCTCTTTCAACAAATGTTGGTAGCGGAGCATTAATCTCGCACGTTCAGAAACCGCCACCTCTTTCCAGGTTTTAAACGTCGCTTTAGCGCTGTCGATTGCAGCGTGCATCTCCTCATTCGTTGAGCACGGAACATAAGCAATGACATCGTTAGTTGCCGGATTGGTCACTTCCACCCAATCTGCGGTTTGCGATTCACGAAACTCACCACCAATAAACAGAGGAACAAAACGAGTTGTCATATCCCACTCCTTTTCTGATATTTCTTAATCTAAAGTGGTATCTCGATACCGATTGCCGTTGCTTCTCCACCACCAATACAGATTGCGGCAATCCCTCTTACTGCCTTTTTAGTGCCTGAATCACCATCCACACCCAATGCCTGCAACTGACGCAGACTGTGAATTAAGGTCACCAGAATTCGGGCTCCGCTTGCACCGATTGGATGCCCGAGTGCACACGCTCCGCCCTTAATGTTTACTTTACTGGGATCGAGGCCCAGTTCAGCGATAGCGATTTGAGTGACAACAGCGAAGGCTTCGTTAATCTCCCACAGATCAATCTCATCTATCGACCAATCGAGTTGCGATAATAACTGCTCAATCGCATAGACTGGAGCGAGAGTAAATTCTGCAGGTTCTCTGGCGTGCGTTGAATGGCCCTTGATTGCAGCCAGTGGTGAGAGGTGATGATGCTGAGCAGTTTCTGCGTCCATCAGGACGAGTGCAGCAGCGCCATCTGAAATTGCGCTTGAGTTAGCGGCGGTGACAGAGCCATGAATATCAAATGCGGGTTTAAGTCGGGCAATTTTTTCGAAGTCTATTGAACGTGGGTGTTCATCGTAGTCCAAGACCGTATTCGACGCTTTGCTGCGAATTTCAACCGGGGAGATTTCCTCTTCAAACAGCCCTTGCTCTTGCGCTTCTAACGCTCGTGCCGCGGACATCGCTGCCCATTCATCCATTTTCGTGCGGCTAAACTTGAGCCTGTCTGCGATTTGCTGAGCGTATACGCCCATCAAAAGCCCTTCGTAGGCATCTTCTAATCCATCTAAGAACATATGATCGTAAACCGATTGATGCCCCATTCGCATCCCGCTCCTGGCTTCTTTCATTAGATAAGGGGCGTTAGTCATACTCTCCATGCCACCAGCGACGGCACTATGTATAGTACGAGCCTTAATCAAATCATGAGCAAGCATTACGCTCTTCATTCCGGAGCCACATACTTTGTTGATAGTGGTGCAGCCTGTAGAGATTGGCAGTTCGGCTTCTAGCGCCGCCTGCCGTGCTGGAGCCTGACCGCAACCCGCGGGTAACACGCAGCCCATAAACACTTCATCTACTGATGTTATCTCCGCTTGTTGGAGAGCAGCTTTAATCGCAATGGCCCCTAATGCAGGCGCGGAGAGGGTTTGTAGCCGGCCCTGAAAGCGTCCGATCGGTGTTCTTTTCGCACTGACAATCCAGATGTCGTTTTCCATGATTCCACATCCTTTAACGATGTATCACAGCGTACGAATTTGCCCATCACACTCGCTATCAAAACCTTTCAAACCAACTTAAGTTTCCAATATAACGACGAATCTTTCGCACTGTGATTTCTTGACGTTTACGTAAGCATAGCACTAGCCTTTACAGTGAGGTAAAGAAACAAATTGATAAAAACAATATTTTCCTCCGACCTTTCACCACAAGGTCCGACTTCGAGAAGCTGGATTCCAGATTGAGGTAAGTGTGTGATGGAAAAATACAAAATTAGCGACCTTGCTAAAGAGTTTGAGATTACGACTCGCAGCATCCGATTCTATGAGGATGTCGGACTCATTGAGCCTGAACGTAAAGGTAATATGCGGGTATATCAGCGCAGAGACAAAGTCCGTTTAAAACTGATATTACGAGGGAAACGACTCGGTTTCTCACTCGCCGAAATTCGCGAACTTTTTGAACTTTATGACCTTCAACAAACCGATGAGCAGCTACTTAAAATGCTCAATATCATTGAAGAAAAACAAGCTCTGCTACAGCAACAGATGAATGATATTAACGTTGTGATGGGTGAGTTAAACGCAGCTAAAGAGCGATGCTTACAAACGTTGCAGAAGCACAATAAAATATCCACGCATCTCTGACTTTTATCCTGTTACAGGGGAAATGTTATGAAATCTGCTTACACCCCACTCAATTTTGGTCTTGGCGAGACCATTGATATGCTCCGCGACCACGTCAATGCCTTTGCTGCAGAGCATATCACCCCAATTGCTGCGCATATCGATCACAACAATCAATTCCCCGATTATTTGTGGCCGCTTTTTGGTGAAATGGGACTACTGGGTGTCACTGTAGATGAAGAATACGGCGGCGCAGGTATGGGCTATCTCGCTCATGTCGTTGCTATGGAAGAAATCAGTCGTGCTTCAGCTTCTGTCGGACTTAGCTATGGTGCCCATTCCAACCTCTGCGTGAATCAAATTTTCCGAAATGGTACCCCTGCTCAACGTGAGAAATACTTACCCGGTTTAATCGACGGTTCTGATATCGGTGCGTTGGCTATGAGTGAGCCAAACGCAGGTTCTGATGTCATAAGCATGCAACTTAAAGCGGAGAGTAAAGGCGATCACTTTGTACTGAACGGCAGTAAAATGTGGGTCACTAACGGACCGGATGCGGATGTACTGGTCGTTTACGCGAAAACAGATCCAGACGAAGGATCTCGGGGAATAACCGCCTTTATTATCGAAAGAGAGTTTGCTGGATTCCGCGATGCGCAGAAGCTCGACAAATTGGGGATGCGCGGATCCAACACTTGTGAACTCGTGTTTAAGAACTGTTCCGTTCCCAAAACAAACATTCTCGGTGAACTGAATCGTGGTGTGGAAGTATTAATGAGTGGTCTTGACTATGAACGAGTAATCCTCGCAGGCGGCCCGTTGGGAATAATGCAGGCTTGCATGGATATCGTCGTGCCTTACGTTCACGAGCGTAAGCAGTTCGGTCAATCAATTGGTGAGTTTCAGTTAGTCCAGGGCAAGCTCGCCGACATGTATTCACGCATGAACGCCGCTAAATCCTACGTCTACACCGTCGCTTCAGCTTGTGACCGAGGCGAATGCACGCGTAAAGATGCGGCAGGCGTTATCTTGTACAGCGCAGAACTCGCCACACAAATGTCACTAGATGCGATACAACTACTCGGCGGTAATGGTTACGTCAACGAATATCCTACCGGAAGACTGCTACGAGATGCCAAGCTGTATGAAATCGGCGCGGGTACCTCAGAGATTCGCCGCATGTTAATAGGACGAGAGTTGTTCGAAGAGTCACGCTAACCATACAGTCACCTTTCTGTGAAAACGGAGTCTCCATGGCAATCATAAAAAGTAAAACCAAGCCAAATGACGATCTGTTTCTTTCTAACAAAGCGGCAATGGAGGAACTAGTAAATAAACTCCATAGCGACATTGAAACCATCAGGCAAGGCCGCGGTGAAAAAGCCATTTTACATCAGAGAAAAAAAGGAAAGCTCCCTGTACGTGAGCGTATAAACAAATTACTCGATGATGAGAGTGAGTTCCTTGAAATCGGCCAGTTCGCTGCCTGGGAGGTATATGAAGAGCCCATACCATGCGCTGGCGTTGTGGCTGGTATAGGTAAGATTGCGGGGATTCAATGCATGGTAATCGCTAATGACCCTTCGGTTAAAGGCGGTACCTACTACCCACTTACAGTAAAGAAACACCTGCGAGCGCAGGAGATTGCACAGCGCTGCCGATTACCCTGCGTTTATCTGGTCGATTCGGGCGGCGCCAACCTCCCGCATCAGTCTGAAGTCTTCCCAGACAAAGACCACTTTGGACGAATCTTTTTCAATCAGGCCAGAATGTCAGCCAAAAGCATTCCGCAAATTGCCGTTGTAATGGGCCTTTGCACCGCAGGAGGAGCCTATGTCCCCGCCATGGCTGACGTCTCCATCATGGTTAAAGAACAAGGTACCATCTTTCTCGCGGGCCCACCGCTGGTTAAAGCAGCAACCGGAGAAGTCGTGACCGGAGAAGAGCTAGGCGGCGCTGATGTCCATTGCCGGAAATCCGGTGTCGCAGATTACTATGCAGAAAATGATGAGCATGCCCTAATGCTCGCGCGTGAGGCTATTGCTAACGCCAATCAACCCAAAGTCCGCAAAGCCGAACACACAATCCTACCCCCTCGCTACAATGCAGAAGAGATCTACGGCATCGTTAACGCCAACCTGCGATTATCATTTGATGTAAGAGAAATCATTGCGCGTATTGTTGATGACTCAGACTTCGATGAGTTCAAAGCGCTGTACGGCAGAACCCTGGTTTGCGGCTTCGCCCGACTACACGGACACTTGATTGGCATTATTGCTAACAACGGCATCCTGTTCTCTGACTCTTCGCAAAAAGGCGCACACTTTATAGAACTGTGTACTAAACGTAAAACGCCCCTGCTCTTTTTACAAAATATCACCGGCTTTATGGTCGGTAAGAAAGCAGAGGAAGAAGGCATAGCCAAACATGGCGCGAAGCTTGTCATGGCGGTTGCATGTGCGGAAGTACCGAAATTTACTATTATCATTGGTGGATCTTACGGTGCAGGAAACTACGGAATGTGTGGCAGAGCTTATGACCCAACTATGATTTGGATGTGGCCAAACGCCAGAATATCAGTAATGGGAGGTGAGCAGGCAGCCGGAGTATTAACGCAAGTTCGTAAAGGCATAAAAGAGCGTCAGGGAGAAAGTTGGTCAGAACAAGAAGAACACACATTTCGAGAATCGATCATAGACTTATATGAGACTCAGGGGCACCCGTACTACGCGAGCGCAAGATTATGGGACGACGGGATTATCGATCCAAAAAATACCCGCCAAGTTTTGGCTCAGGCGCTCAATGCCGCGCTTAATGCCCCCATAGCTGACAGTGAGTTTGGCATTTTTCGCATGTGAGAATGCAGGATGAGCGAAAGCGGTATGTAAATACACCAGATACAGATAAGGCTAATTTTTTAATAAAGGAAAAGCATCATGCAGGAACTACAACCACGCATCATTCCTAACGCCAAAAGGCAAGATGATGTGCTTTGGCAGGTCGATGACTATGGCGTAGCGACCATCACCATCAACAGAACCCAAAAACACAACGCTTTTGATGCTTGTATGATTGATCTTCTTATACATCGGCTCGACTATCTGGCCCTGAGGAATGATGTCCGTTGCTTGATCCTGCGCAGCAACGGAGAGCACTTCTCTTCTGGTGCGGATTTGAGCTGGATGAAGTCCATGGCAAACAGTACCCGCTCAGAAAACCTCATTGATGCACTAAACCTCGCTCGACTTATGGAGACATTGGATACTTTTCCCCAGCCAACGGTTGCTGTCGTTCAAGGCTCTGCATTTGGGGGAGCGTTAGGTTTAATATGCTGTAGTGATATCGCCATCGCCTGCAAGAACGCCAGTTTTTGTTTGAGTGAAGTAAAACTAGGTCTGGTTCCCGCGACAATTACCCCTTATGTAATGCGTGCTATGGGCAACCGCCAAGCACGCCGCTACATATTAAGCGGCGAAGTGATTTCCGCCGTTGATGCGGAGCGTTTCGGTATTGTTCATGAACTTATAGAATACGATGAAATAGAATCTGCACTTCAGAAGGTGATTGACTCTCTTATTCTGAACAGTCCAGATGCCATGCGTAAGGCAAAAGCCTTGTGCCAGCAATGCCATCAAAACCCGATTGATGATGATCTTATTTTTTACACCAGCAGAGTGATTGCAGACATTCGTGTTTCCCCTCAGGGGCAAGAGGGCTTGCAAGCCTTTCTTGAGAAACGCTCTCCACATTGGGTACATAGTTCAGATAAGGAGGAATGATGACGCTTCCTTCCAAGGTACAAATTGTCGAAGTGGGTGCGCGAGACGGCTTGCAAAATGAGCCGCCCGTATCAAGACAAGCGAAGATAAGGCTAATCAACTTGTTATCCGACACTGGGCTCACTCACATAGAATCAGGATCATTTGTCTCGCCTAAATGGGTGCCACAAATGGCCGATTCTAAAGAGGTGATGCAGGCAATCACACGTCGGAATAAGGTGATCTATTCTGCCCTTACCCCAAACATATCTGGCTTCGAGCAAGCCCTAGAAGCAGGCGCAAATCAGGTTGCTGTTTTCACTTCCGCTTCTGACGGGTTTTGCAAGCACAATATTAACTGTTCGATTGGAGAAAGCCTGACTCGATTCGAACCGGTAATGGAGCTGGCCACTAAACATGATATTCCGGTAAGAGGTTATTTGTCGTGTACTATCGACTGTCCGTATGACGGAGCAACCAGTCCTAAGCAAGTGGCGAAAATAGCCAACAGCCTCATTGACATGGGCTGTTATGAGGTGTCACTGGGCGACACAATCGGAACGGGGACTCCCAATCGTGTCAGAGAGATGCTTTATGCCGCTATGACGAATATACCAAGCCAGCAATTAGCCGTTCACTTTCATGATACCTGGGGGCAAGCACTCGCAAATATTTATCTGGCGTTAACGATGGGAATCAACACCATTGACAGCAGCGTAGGCGGGCTTGGAGGCTGCCCTTATGCACATGGCGCTTCAGGAAATGTGGCAACAGAAGATGTCCTCTACCTTTGTCAGGGGCTAGGCATCGAAACCGGAGTAGACTTAGAACTGTTAGCAAAAGCGGGATGGATGATAAGCGAAGAGTTACATCGTCAACCGACATCTAAAGTGTCGCTGGTATTACGACACCGCTTTGGATAAGCAACCCCGCTAACTCCAAGCTACCGCTACACCTCATAGTTAGCTTTGATGCCAATGTCGTAATAAAGCGGCATTCGCCATTTCGCGATGGATAAATACCCCATAATGAAACCCGCTATCATCATCGCTATAGCAGCGACAACCTGGAAGCCAAAACAAAGTGCGAAGGTACTCACCGCAAAAAGTACGGGGACTAGTTTTAAACCCGGTACCTTGAAGCAATAAGACTCTTTAAGTGCAATACCCGAGAATGTCACAAAAACAAACCCAAGAGACAACCATACCCGGTTCAACTCAAAATCACTAAGCATGAGCACCAAAGCAACCCAGCTTGACCAACTAATGACCAGGCGGACTGTTTTACTGTATATGTGAACATTTGCGGCCGACAACGCCGCAGCAATAGAAATCATAACAAGCGCACTTCGGTAGTGCTCACCCAGCCCGCTAAACCAGCCGAATGCCATTGCAGAAAATCCAATCAAAGAGACAGAAAACAGACTGATGCCGGCACGGTACAAACTGACACTCAGTTTATCCCAAAAATCCAGCGTTTCCTGATGGTCGATATCTGCCATGAGTAAATTCCTTTACTTAACTCACCCGTTTTTCTACCTCTAGCTTAGGCTAAATACGTTTTGGAAAACGGAACCTGCCGCCAGTTCGATAAATCACGAGAGAAAACAGAATCAGTAAACAACCAATAAGCTTGTTGGTCGTCAGCACTTCTCCATACCAAAGGATACTCAGCACCACCGTCCAAACTGGCTCTAAAATCATAATCAATGCAGCATTACCGGCCTGAACAAACTTCTGTCCCATGGTTTGCATCACATAGCGTAAGCTGGTTGCAAGCAAGGTACTAAGCGCAAACCACCACCAAATTGATGAATCTACTTCACTCGGAAATGACTCCATAAAATAGGAAACAACCAAACCCAGGCAGCCCGCCGAAAATAGCTGAAGACAAGTAAGCAATAAAACTGGCAGCTTTTGTGAGTACTTGCTGTTTACATTAAAGTGTAACGCTAGGATAAGCGCTGCGCCAAGAAACCAAAGCTGACTAGCCGACTGCTTCCATCCATCCGCAAGTGAAAGGCACGCTAACCCGAGAACCGCGATAGGTAATGACACCCAGAATATACGCTGTGGCCTTTGACGGAACATAACCCAGGCAATAACAGGGACGAAAAGCATAGACAGGCTCATGATAAACGCCCCCTCGCCCAAGGTGTCACTTATTGAAATAGCATAAATCCATGTCATTACTGCACTGCCAAGCAGAAGACCAACACAGCTTGCCGCAAAAACATCTCTCATATTGGCAGATAGCAGCGGTCGGTAACATAGAGGGAGTAAACAGAGTGACGCGATGGTAAAGCGGGCACCGATAAAGCCGAACGGAGGAAGCCCTTGTATAGTCTCTTTCGAAAAGATCCAACCGAGTGCTGCGAGCATAGTGGTGACAATCAGAATGATCGTCGCTTTACGTTCTGAATTAAGCATAGTTACTCACAAAAGTGTCCGATGAAATATTCATCAGTGGGGTTAATGCCATTTAAATGGAAATCTTCTGGGTATAGCGTCAATTATTCTTCCTCGCCAAGTGAATAGGAGCACTTGACAAGGAAGAGAGCCAGATTGTCGAAAAGTATTGAGATAAGAGAATCAATCAGCTCTACAATGAGCGATTAAACTGAGAAACAGCCTCAACAACACGACTGGCGCCATCTTGAATATCGTTCATCACATTACCTGCTTTTTCAGATAGCTCAAGGGTATTAAGCGCATCTCTTTGACACTGTGCAATCAGTTCAACCGCGTTGTTGGTACGCATCAGGTTTTCTTCCACCATTGACACAATTTCATCGGTCGTCGTATTGGTGCGCAGAGAAAGCTGTCTGACTTCGTCTGCAACTACCGCAAATCCTCTTCCGTGCTCACCTGCACGAGCGGCTTCAATCGCGGCGTTTAATGCCAATAAATTGGTTTGATCAGCAATACCACTAATGCTCTTTACCAAATCATTGATTTTCGCGGAGTGCGTTTTAAGCTCTTCAATCGCGGTGTTCGCCTGCTGCATCTGCTCAGAAAGCTTTTGCATGTTCTCGACAGTCGAGCCGATGACTTGCTGCCCTAGAACTGTCTGAGTGCCGGTTTCTTCAGATACTTCGTTGGCCAAGTATGCCGCTTGTGCCATTGACTGCTCTTGATTCACTTGCTCAGTTATATCCGTAGCGAACTTCACTACTTTATAGAGCTCGCCCCTATCATTGTGGATCGGATTATAAGACGCTTCTAACCAGACCACCTGCCCCAGACGATTCAACCTTTTAAATCGTTCAGACGCAAAACGACCGGCAGCCAATCTTTGCCAGAATTCTTTGTAGCCTTGAGAGTTGGCTTCTTCTTGCTCACAAAAGATCCGGTGATGCTGTCCAATAACCTGTTCTATTGAATACCCCATCGTACTCAGAAAGTTATCGTTAGCTTTCAGAACGTTACCATCCAGACTGAACTCAATAACAGCCATAGAACTGTTTAATGCATTGAGCATATCTTCTTGTTCACGGGAGGTTTTTATCGTGCGAGTCAGTTCAGAGGCATACACCACTATACTCGTCGCTTTATCATTGGCATCGACAATAGGCTGAATCACTGAGCGCAGCCACGCTTCTTCACCATTACCTTTAGCAACCTGTATTGCACCATTCCAGAAGGCTTTATTAGTAACCGACTGTTTCATTCGCTGGAAGTGTTCTGTATTTCTGGCTTTTGACGGCACCAATTCAGAAATATGCTTTGCTAAAACTTCTTGTTCAGTCAGTCCGAGCTGCTTGAGAAAATTCGCATTCGCGGATGTGATTTTTCCTTCAGTATCGAGTGAGAGTCTCAACATGTCCTGATCAAGTTTTTGCTGGATTTGCGTAAGACTGTGCAGCTGTTGTTTTAACTGTTGATTTTCTTTTTGAAGTGATTTATTGAAAAACATGACTTCCCTCAAACGACCAAATTATTATAAATCAAAGGCTTATTAACTTCAGGTCTGGAATAGTTCTTTAGTTAGATTACAAATTAGTCACGAAGTATACTAGAAATCAAACATTTATCACACAGATATGACTTATCAATGAAATACACAATAACCATGTGTGACCCACCGCATTTAACAATCTAAGGAATTGCACACTAGTTACCTTTATCAGCATCGCAATCACCAAATAAAAAGCCCTTTCCAATATAAGAAAGGGCTTCAAATTCATGTTCAGGTTTTTGGCTGTTTACAGTAACTCTACCGACTGTTGAGCAATAACCCATTCTTCATTGGTTGGATTGCTATTAGTATCGCATCTGCTAGCAGGAGTGTGACCAAAATTATTTAGACCATATTTTAAACGATGTTTCAGAGATGAGTTTTACTCAATATAAGCTATTAGAACAACTAACCAAGCAAAGTGTAGGGAGTCAGCGCTATGTGACTCCCAGCAAAAGAATAAATAGCGCAGTCTAACTCAATGTAATCACTGTTTTTGGTTTTGTTAATTCACTGTGTTTCAATGCCTCTGACACCTGATCGAATTTAAAAGATGCAGGTAAACTAACTTCAACGCTTCCATTTGCAATACGTTCAAGTAACGCTTCACCGTTTTTCATCAATGCATACCAATCGTATTTATCTCCAAAATCATGTAACGCTCCAAGGGCTATTTCGTGGTAAGAAATAGTGCGTGTAAATGGAGGAACAATAGGTTTAGGTATACGGTCTTGAATGCAGATAATATGTCCATTCACTCTCAACCGTGGCACTAAATGAGCGGCATTTTCCCCACTCACTGCATCAAAAATGGCGAAGTATTTCATGTCGATTTGAGACTGTTCTCGATAAACTTGGCGAATACCTAAGCTTTTGGCTCGCTCTTCGCTCAGACTAGTTTATTGCCAAATTCGATAGGGTTCCATATCACTTCCACCCGCTTAATGAAAAGGTCAGGCACCAAAGAGTTATCGTCCTTGGTACCTGGTGTATTAGGCCTGATAAGTTGGATAATCGGTGTAGCCTTCGGCTCCGCCTCCATACAAGGTTAACCTAGCATCGGCATCAAACTCGGCCAATGGTAAATCATGGGCAAATCGGGCGACTAAATCAGGGTTCGTTACAAAAGGCGTACCAAAGGCAACGAAATCAGCATACTGCTTGTCTAACAACTGTTGTGCAGATTGCTTGGTCAACTTTCCTGCAACCATGATTGGATTGGAGTATATTCGGCGTACTTGCTGGCGAAACTCTTCAGGCACCTCTACATAGCGTGATATGTTTTCTGAAAAATGCACATACGCAAGGTTCATCGGTTGTAGTTTTTCCAGCAATGCTAACGTTAGTGGAACAATTTCAACATCATCCCCAGCAAAACCCTCTCCGATATGAGGAGACAGACGAACCGCTACTCTTTCCCCACCAATTTCCTCGGTAAGTGCTTGTAACGTATCAACCAGAAAGCGCATACGATTCTCTTGGCTGCCACCATATTGATCACTTCTTTGGTTGCTTTCTAAGCGTAAAAAGGTATCAAACAAGTAACCATGCGCAGAATGAACTTCAACACCATCAAACCCTGCTTCAACCGCATTTCTTGCAGCTTGAACAAAGTCGGCAATGGTTGCTTGGATTTCATCTGCACTCATTGTTTTTGGCTGCTGGGTTTCCACCATGCCAAACCCGCCTTCAGGTAATGGGCCGAAGACCTGATCTGGAATTTTTATCGCTGATGGTGCCAGGGGTTGTGAACCTGAAATATCGGAATGACTACGACGGCCAACATGCCAGAGTTGGATAAATATCTTACCCCCTTCCTCATGAACAGCCTTAGTCACTTTCTTCCAGCCTTCAATGTGTTCTTCTGTGTAAATGCCTGGGGTCATAGAGTAGCCCCGACCAACGGCTGAGACAGGAGCGCCTTCTGTGACAATCAAACCAGCGCTGGCACGCTGACGGTAGTAGGTTGCCATCATCTCGTTTGGTACATCACCAGGTTGAGACGTGCGTGAACGAGTCATCGGTGCCATTGCGATGCGGTTTTTGAGAGTCAACGCCCCCAATTGGATAGGTTGAAAAAGTGATTTAGACATAATAAGCCCTCTTATTTCTTGAGAGGGATATTAACAAACTCAATGCATCGCATTGATAGCAACAAAGACAAATGATATTTGTTAAAAATGCAACAGTCTAAGCGCACTACAGCAATGGTCTTATTGGGTGTCGATGACTCATCGACTTTTATAGGAATCTATCTTGTCCAGGGTGCCAGAGGAAATAGCCTAAGCGAGGTACGGAGTTACCTCGCGTTGAACGATTTACAGATCCAGTTTCGGCTGAATAAAATCGATAAAAGCAGAAATCCTCTTGGCAACAGAAGAAGACTTATAGTAGACAGCATTAATTTGCTCCCTGCCTGATTTGCCGATTTTTTCACCTTCTAACAACGAAATTAATCTTCCTTCCGCAATATCTTTTTTCACCATAAAACCCGATAGACAGGCGATTCCATTTCCCATCAATGCTAGCTGTCTCACCGTTTCACCGTTACTTGAGGTCAGCGTGGGTCTCAGCCCTGAAAAACCTTTCAGAGGCCATTCATTGAGTGTTTTTGGTGTTGAAAATCCGATGGTATCGTGATGTTCCAAATCACTACTCTTACTCGGAAAGCCGCGCTTTGATAAATAATCAGGTGAAGCAACAATGTAAAGTAAACTTCGGCCAAGAGGCCTTGCATGTAAAGTTGAATCATTTAATGCACCGATACGAATAGCGATATCGGTTTTCTTTTCTAGTAAATCAACAAAACCTTCATTGGAGGTCAACTCCAACTCAATATCAGGATAGGCTTGATTAAATGGCTGAACGAGTGGGACTAACTGGTGAAACACAAACGGACTGGCGGCATCAACACGCAGTCGCCCTTTGGGTAATTCCCCACGGGATATGATCTCGTCTTCCGCTTGCTGTAACTGCATCAGCCCTATTCGCACCGACTCAACGAATTGCCGCCCCTCATCGGTTAATTCAATCCGTCTTGTGGTTCGGTTTAATATCGTCACGCCAAGCTGACTTTCTACCTTACTCACCGCTCGTGATACGCGTGCCACCTGTATATCTAAACTTTCTGCTGCCGCAGTAAATCCGCCAGCATCAACGACAGTAAGTAGAATTTCTAAATCGTCCGATTTCGTGCGCATGCTGCCTACCATTTACTCTACAGTTTCGTTTTAATTATTGCATTTATAACAAATATTATTTGTTAAATAACCTATTTTTTGCAACGACATTTCCACGCAAAATCCCGCCATCAAATCACGGCAGCACGACACGTTGATAAGCACATTCGCTGCTGTGTACTAGAACCTAACAAAAGAGAGTAAATGATATGCCATTAGCACTTCTCGCATTGACGCTCAGCGCCTTTGCTATCGGAACGACGGAGTTTGTGATCGTGGGATTGATCCCGACCATGGCTTCTGACCTAAACGTCTCACTACCATCCGCAGGACTATTGGTGAGCCTTTATGCACTCGGTGTTGCGATTGGCGCACCTGTTTTAACCGCGCTAACGGGAAAGTGGAACCGTAAGCACGTCCTCATTGCTGTTATGTCACTGTTTGTGATTGGCAACTTATTGGCATGGCAAGCACCTGGTTACAACACCCTTATCGTGGCTCGCATTTTGACTGGTTTAGCCCATGGTGTGTTCTTCTCAATCGGCTCCACAATTGCGACTGGCCTAGTACCTAAAGAAAAAGCAGCCAGCGCGATTGCGATTATGTTCACGGGATTAACCGTGGCATTAGTAACGGGCGTGCCGCTTGGTACTTACATCGGCCAAACCTTTGGTTGGCAATCGACGTTTTTGATTGTAGCGCTATTAGGACTTATTGCCTTGATTGGTAGTGCTTTCTTGGTGCCAAACAACCTAAAACAGCCTGCTGCCGCTAAACTGTCATCCCAACTAAAAGTGTTAACGCAACCAAGACTACTACTGGTTTATGCCATCACAGCACTCGGTTACGGTGGTACCTTTACCGCTTTCACTTTTCTTGCGCCGATTTTGCAACAGGAAACAGGATTCAGCGCCAATGCAATCAGCCTAATTATGTTGGTATACGGCGTATCAGTAGCGATTGGTAATATTTGGGGCGGCAAAATGGCCGATAAGATGGGGCCAATAAAAGCACTGACGATTATTTTTGCGGGACTCGCCACCGTATTAGTTGTATTTAACTTTACGGCCATTAACCCTATAGCAGCGGTAGCGACCATTTTAGTTTGGGGGGCCTTTGCATTCGGTAATGTTCCTGGTTTACAAGTCTATGTGGTTAAGCTAGCTGAAAAATACACTCCTGACGCGGTAGACGTCGCTTCTGGTCTAAACATTGCGGCGTTTAACGTGGGTATTGCGCTTGGCTCTTGGGGAGGCGGTATGATTGTGTCAGAAATGGGCTTAATGCATACCCCTTGGATTGGAGCCGTGATAGTGATCGTTGCGCTCGCTCTTACTCGAATGAGTGGACGTCTTGATAAACGTACAGAAGTTCATTTGTCGGAAGCAAACGTACTTGTGAAGTAAGTATCACGACAATGGTTACAAGCTGGTCAAAGCTCGGCATTGACCAGCTAATTCTTACTTATAATCAACTTAGGTAGCTCACAATGAAAACGGTTTTTATCACTGGAGCCAATCGAGGCTTAGGCCTAGAGCTTGTTAAACAATACGCTCAGCGTGGGTGGCGTGTGATTGCATGCTGTCGTGACATTAACACAGCCCCAGAGTTGTCTCTCTTGACACAAACTTATCCAACCATTTGTATTCATACGTTGGATGTGAGTAATGAGTCCCATATTCTCGCTTTGACAGAAAAATTTGCAGATACCGCCATTGATGTACTCATTCATAACGCAGGAGTGAGCGGAGATGAATGTGAAAACCTAGGCAATATGGGGCAAAATGAATGGATAAATGTATTAAAGGTCAACACCATTGCGCCCATGTTAATCACGCAAGCTTTACTTAATAATATTCTTGCTGGCGAAGACAAAACCATCATTGGATTGACCTCGATACTCGCCAGTATCGATGACAACCGCTCAGGAGGTCGATACAGCTATCGAGCATCAAAAGCCGCCCTCAACCAAATAATTAAATCGCTCGCCTGTGAACTATCCGAAGCGGGAGTGAAGACCATGGCTATTCATCCTGGTTGGGTACAAACCGATATGGGTGGAAAGGATGGCAAGGTAACAGTAGAAGAGAGTGTTAAAGGCATGCTTAATGTTATCGACAATTTAAAACTTAAACATTCAGGTTTATTTTTTGTCTACGACGGCACCCAATTGCCATGGTAAGCCCAGTAGTTACGTCACATACAAGCTCTAAGGGTAGGATATGCTTTTTACCTTTATAGTTTAATTCTTTCTAATGTCGCTTTGCTCGGATGGTATTTACACAAAGTATCCCGTGATATTTCCCAAATTGACTGGGAGTGGGACGACGATGAAATCCTATAAGTTGATATTGCCTGCATCTATGGCTAGTCAAATTACATATACTAAGGAATCTGCGAGATTTCCCTGATACTGGGTAAATACTTTAACGCGAAATGGGACAAAAACAATTCAACACTAACCTCGCTAACTTGTAGCAGCAAAACGAATTACAGAAGGCAATTTAGTAAGCAATGGGCGTGTCGCCAACACATGCTTAGCGATGGTCTATCCAACATATAAGATCAAAAAAGCGAGCACTAAGCTCGCTTTTAACTATCTGTTTTACTTTAAATTACAAAAGTTCAACCGATTGCTGAGCAATCACCCACTCTTCATTGGTTGGAATCACAAGTACTTTCGCATCTAGCATCTCTGATTTACCAATCTCGCCAGCATTACCGAATCGGGCTGCTTCGTTGCCTTCAACATTTTCAACAAAGCCAAGCAGGTTTAGGTTCTTCAGTACTTCGCGGCGAATATCCAAAGAGTTTTCACCAATACCACCAGTAAAGATGATCGCATCCAGACTATCTAAAGGAATCAGGTACGAACCAATGTATTTCGCTACGCGGTAGGTAAATACTTCAAAAGCCAGTTTCGCACCTTCGTGACCTTCTTCCATTGCCTGCAGAATACCGCGAGCGTCAGAAGTCACACCAGAGACACCTAAGAAGCCAGATTTTTTATTCAGCGTTTCGAATACTTGTTCCTGAGTCCAGCCTTTTTTCATCAGGAACTCGATAATACCAGGGTCAAGGTCACCAGAGCGAGTGCCCATCATTAGACCTGCTAATGGAGTAAAGCCCATTGATGTATCGACTGATTGTCCGTCTTTGATCGCACAAACCGAAGCACCATTACCAAGGTGAACAGTGATGAAGTTTGATTGCTCTAAAGGCTTGTTAAGCATTTTTGCTGCTTCACGGCTAACAAAGTAATGGCTTGTGCCGTGGAAACCGTAGCGGCGAATGCCGTACTTTTCATAAAGCTCATGTGAGATTGCACCGGTAAATGCTTTTTGAGGCATGGTCTGGTGGAAAGCAGTATCAAAAACAGCGAACTGAGGCAGGCTAGGAAATGCTTCAATCGCTGCACGGATACCGATTGCACCAGCAGGATTATGTAATGGCGCAAGATCAGATAGCTTTTCAATTTCTTGAGTCACTTCGCCTGTAATGCGAACGGTTTTTGTGAATTTCTCTCCACCATGAACAATGCGGTGACCTACCGCTACTAGGCTCTTCGCCAGACCTAACTCTTCAGTTAAACCTACCAGTTTTCCGATAGCGATTTTATGATGGCTATCGTCACCTTCGATTGATACTTCGTTTTTTTCACCATTGAATTTCCAGCTCATACGAGAATCTGGAAGACCAAAGCATTCACCTAGACCACTGAGTACAGCATCACCTGATGTTGAATCGATGACCGCGAATTTGAGTGATGAGCTACCAGAGTTGATCACCAGTACAAACGAATTAGACATGAGTTAGTTATCCTGTTGTGGAGCAGAGGTTATAATTGCGCTTCCGCGCTGCGTACTTCTTGTTTGCCACCTATTATTCAATAATTTTTTAATCTTTCAACAATCTTTTAGATTTCTAGTTCTAATTGAACAATTTTTATTGATCTAGAGCATCTTTTAATTTTATTTGAAGGATGAAAAATATCCAGAAAGAGCAGTAAACAATAATGAACCCAATTGAAAACAAGATATTATCAATAAACAGCCATAATAATTAATGAAGCAAACATACCTGTGTAATAGGCAATGCCTCTCATTAATCAATTACTCTTTAATACTAAATTAACGCAACGAGCGATTTTCTTCAGGTGTAAAAAAGCCGAGCTTTAATAGCCCGGCTTTCAAATTCAGCTTTTATCTGCCTCTGTATTTAAAATATACAGACTCGATTATGCTTCTTGTGGACGACGACCACGGCTGTTGCCATTACCGTGGCCACGTTCACCACGGTGTGCACCACGGTGATCGCCACCACGGTTACGGTCGAAACGACGCTCGCCACCTTCACGGTTGCCATCGCGGTTGCCGTCACGGTTACCACGGAAACCGCCTTCACGACGTCCGCCCTCGCGACGACCACCTTCACGGTTACCATCGCGATTACCACGGTAACCACCACCATCACGACGACCGCCATCGCGACGTCCACCGTCACGGCGACCACCACGAGATTCACGGAAGTCATCAAAGTCACAAACTACTGCACCGACATCTTGCTGACGGATACGTAGCTTGCTTAGCTTGTTAGCAGCTTCAGAAGTCATTGCTTTTGGTAGCTGAACGAATGTATGACCTTGTGCTAGCTTAATCGCACCGATAGAGCCTTTGCCTAGGCCAAGTTCGTTTGCCAGAGCACCAACGATGTCTTTAACCTGAACGCCCTGCTCGCGACCAACTTGCAGCTGGTAAGTATCCCAGTCTTGGTTATTGAAGCTACGACCGCCTTCACGACCACCTTCACGGCGCTCTTTACGACGTTGCTTATCACGTTCAATTGCTTCAACCATTGGGTCTGCGCCAATGTAGAACAGAGGACGCTTACCTTGCTGACGCTTAAGAAGCATAGCAGCAAGCATTGCTGGGTCGATGTCCAGAGAAGTTTGTAGTTTCTCAACGAGCTCAGCAAACTTATCTAGTGATTTGTGTTCTTTCTCAGCTTCGAGCTCTGCACCTAGTTTTGCAAGACGAGATTCCGCAACTTGGTCACGCATAGGAAGTTGAATCTCTTCCATTGATGACTTAGTTACGCGCTCGATTGTGCGAAGCATACGGATTTGGTTAGTACGAACCAGAAGGATCGCCTTACCTTTACGTCCAGCACGACCCGTACGGCCGATACGGTGGATATATGACTCAACATCGAATGGGATGTCGTAGTTAAATACGTGTGTGATGCGTGGAACGTCAAGACCACGTGCAACAACGTCAGTTGCAACCAGGATGTCGATAACACCTTGTTTGATGTGATCAACAGTACGCTCACGTAGAGACTGAGGAATATCACCGTGCAGTGCAGCCGCTTTAAAGCCACGTGCAGATAACCAGTCAGCTAGACGCTCAGTGTCTTGACGAGTACGTACGAATACAATAGATGCATCAGTTTCTTCCGTTTCAAGAAGACGAGACATCGCTTCATCTTTCTCTACGCCTTTTACTACCCAGAACTGCTGCTGAACTTTGTCTACAGTGTGGTTCTTACCTGCAACGTCAACAGTGATAGGATCACGTAGGAAGCGCTCAACAATGTTTTTCAGCATTGGAGGCATCGTTGCAGAGAATAGAACGCGCTGTGCTGACTCAGGAGCGTGCTCCATGATTGCAGTCACGTCGTCAACGAAACCCATATTTAGCATTTCGTCCGCTTCATCCAGAACGAAGGTACTAACTTCGTCTAAATGTAAGCGTTCACGGTTAATAAGGTCTTGAACACGGCCAGGTGTACCAACAACAACATGCGCACCGCTTTTAAGCGCACGCATTTGATCCACGATAGATGCACCACCGTAGATTTCCAGAACTTTCAAGCCCTTGATATTTTTACCAAGGTTCTTCATTTCAGCGGCAACCTGAATCGCTAGCTCACGAGTTGGAGCAAGTACGATTGCTTGTGGTTTACGTTGATTAAGATCTAGTTTGTTTAGAAGAGGCAGAGAAAATGCTGCCGTTTTACCTGTACCCGTTTGTGCCTTGCCCAGCGCGTCAGCACCTTCCAACAGGTGAGGGATTGCCGCAGCCTGAATCGGAGTTGGTGACACGAAACCCATTCCGTCTAGAGCAGAAAGGATAGAATCATTCAGAGATAAATCACTGAATTGAATAACAGAATCTTGCATTGGGATCCTACTTAATTAAACAAAAAAACAGTCCCATATGCTCTTCCAATTCGATACTGATTCATCCAGATACGAAATCCACTACTAATATAGAAATTAGTACAGTACACAACCGCGATAAGCCATTAGGGACGACTAAGGGAGGCGGATTATTCCTTAAAAGCATAAAAAAAGCCAGAAAAAATTGAAATACATCACAATTTATTCTCAATTATGGCATTTCTGCATATTTTACCACCAACCCACCATTATCCTAGAAGGTAAACACCCATAGCACTGACAAATTCGTCACCAAATCATAAGGAGCTCACCAACTTTCAGGGCCCCTTAATTGAGTAAAATTTTCAGCGCTGTTGTGCTTACAGATAATAATAGTTCGCATTGATTATCGTGTCCCCTACTCCATCAAGTTAAGTAAATATGTTTAACAACGCGAAATCAGCTCGCTGCCCAGTCATCGTAAGGCGCCGGCCTACCAAAGTAGTAACCCTGACCTAGCTGGCAATTGAGTTTACTCAGTAGCTTAGCCTGTGTTTCGGTTTCAATCCCCTCTGCGACGACATAGGTATCGATGGTTTGCGATATCTTTACGATCATCGCAGTTAACGATGACTCATAATTCTCTTCAGTCAATGTACTCACAAAGGCACGATCAATCTTCAAACAATCAAACTCCAGTTTCTGTAGATAAGAAAGAGAGCTATAACCCGTACCAAAATCATCAATCGATATATGAATACCCATTGCAATAATAGCTTCCAGGTTACGGTTAAATACCCCCGTATTTTCCACAAGCCCTGACTCGGTGATCTCTAATGAAAGGTTTTTCGGGTTAACATTTGTACTATTGATAATGTCTTGTAGACTGGTAAAGAAAGATGAATGTGAAAGCTGCAATACAGAAATGTTCACATGCATTTTAAAATCTGCTGGCCATTTTCCTTCAGCAATACCCTTAGTAACATCCAGACAAGCCTGAGAAAGGATTGAATCACCCAGTTGTTCAATAAAGCCATTCTCTTCCGCGACAGAAATGAACTTATCCGGTGGAACCATACCTAATTTAGGTGAAATCCAACGAGCCAGCGCTTCGGCTCCGACAGCCTTACCTGACTTCAAATCGACAATAGGTTGGTAAAACGGGATAAACTCATGCTTTTCGATGCCTCTTTTAATCTCGGCGCACATTCGAGTCTTATGCTCAATCTTCTCCAGCATCTCGTCACTAAAGTGGAAAATTCGTCCTTGTCCTTTTTTCCCTTCAGACAGTGCGATACTGGCATTGCGCAAACAGAGTTCCATTCCTGAATATTTTTGAACATCTGTAACAACACCCACAGAGATTCTGAAAGCAACATCTACATCATCTATAATCAGACGCTCCGTTAAAAGCTGCTTAATACGCTCGGCGTAAGCTTTAGATTGTCGGAAATCCAAGTCCTTTGATGAGAATAGAGCAAATTTACCACCATCAATTCTTGCGATAAACACATCATCTTCAACAAATTTATTCAGACGATTTGCAACTTCCTTAATCACTAAATCACCTTTGTCGTACCCTAGTAAATCATTAATATTATTAAAAGCACTGATACTGAATATAAACAAAGCACCTTGTTTGTTATCAAGCGTTTTATAGCTGTCTACCAATCCCGCCTTACTCAGTAGCCCAGTTAATTCATCGGTAAAGGCTTTATCTTTTAGCTTCATAATCGTACTATCAACTTTCACTGACATACGATTAAAACTCGTCACCAACATTTTTATTTCGTTTATTTTACTACTATTAGCAATAGTTCCTATCTTATCCCCTGATGTTATTTGTTTAGCGGCAGTGATTGTTAACTCGATAGGCAATATAATTTTATTTATGTATATAGCAAATATAAAAAGCCCAATAAGGCAAATAAAAGCACCAATAATCCAGCTGGTTCCTCTATTTACAAAGATACCTTTATATAGAGAATCTTTAGACACAGAAATACCAATGTACCAACGGAGTCCAGCTTCACCATAAAGAACATAAGGGGTTACACTATTATAGTAGACTTCACTTTCAACATCCGTTTGATAACTTATTGTATCTTCTAACTCGCCAAGTATAGCTTGTGAAGACAAATGCCTTAAACTCTTTGTCATTACTGGCGGAAGCGCTTTTCTTAAATTAGACAAGCCACTAGAGTCACTATCCTCAGAATGAGCAATAATTCTACCATCACCATTTAAAATATAAACCATCACATTGTGCTTAGTTTTCAAATCAAGCACAAATTCAGTCAAGGTATTAATATTAATATCAAAAGCCAACACACCACTTGTGTTTTTTAAGTTATCCACAATGGGAACAGAAGCTGATATTGTTGGTGTGGAATTATAGATACTAGTATATATGTCTGACCACACAGGACGCTTCATCTCAACTGCAAATGAATACCATGGCCTATCTCTAGGGTCATAATTATTGATGACCATAACGGTATTACTTTTTGGCGAGTCCTCGGAAAAAAAAGTCATTTTCCCATTCGTACGTTGGTCTTTTAGAATAAGCTGACTCTTGTTATCGGAATTATTTTGATAACCAATATAATTTGAAGACTCTGAACCATAACCAACAATATCTATTTGAGGAACTTCAACATTGATATTTGAAATGAAATTTTTAAGATAAGTTTGAATTCTGGACAGTTCCTTTTCTTTTGTAATACTTTCAGATTCAATTATTTTGGCCATCATCATTGCTAAATGTAACGGTTCGTTAAGGAAGTGATCTAGCTTTATTTTAATATTATCTGAAACAGATAACATCTTATCATTTCCTATAATGCCAACTCTTTTTTCATAGTTATAGAATTGGACAATAGAAACACCCAAAAAAGTAATAACAAATATAATAAAGAACGGTATAATTATCGCTGACTTTAGACTTTTTCTCATGATTTTTTCTTATAATATGACTATTAAATTATATCCCCTACAATTTAATAGATTCTTCACCTCAAAAGAAATGATAAAATTAAAATAGAAAGATTTCAGAAAAATCTGATATGGTAAGATTTAAAATTCCCACACCCTAAAATAATAATTCTCAGTTCTAGTTGAATAATACTCAAACATGACGCAATAAAACTAAAAGCGAGCATGAAAGCTCGCTTTTTACTCTTATACTAAAGTATAGTCGTACGCAATCATTATCGCGTAATCGCACGCCGTTAAGTTACATCAAATGATTCAACTACACCGAATCATTCGACGCCCAATCCTCATAAGGAGCGGGTCTACCAAAATAATACCCCTGACCTATGTGGCAATTGAGTTTATTTAGTAACTTAGCTTGTGTTTCAGTCTCAATGCCTTCAGCGACAACATAAGAATCAATCGTTTTCGATATGTTTAGAATCATCGCAGTTAATGAAGAATCACAGTTCTCTTCCGTCAACGTACTAATAAATGCACGGTCAATTTTCAAACAATCAAAATCAAGTTCTTGTAGATAAGAAAGTGAGCTGTAACCTGTACCAAAGTCATCGATCGAGACATGAATACCCATTGCAATAATGGCATCTAAATTACGTTTAAAAATGCCCGTATTTTCAACAAGCCCCGATTCAGTGATCTCTAATGACAGATTTTTAGGATTCACATTCGTGCTATTGATGATCTCTTGTAAACTCGTTAAGAAAGAAGAACGCGAAAGCTGCAGCACAGAAATATTCACATGCATTTTAAAATCTGAAGACCATTTGCCTTCGTGAATACCCTTAGTTACATCGGTACACGCCTGCAACAAAATAGACTGGCCAAGTTGATCGATAAAACCGTATTCTTCCGCGATAGGAATGAATTTGTTTGGTGGGACGATGCCTAATTTAGGAGAAATCCAACGAGCTAACGCTTCTGCACCAATAACCTTACCGGTTTTTAAATCAACTAACGGTTGATAAAAAGGAACAAATTCTTGCTTTTCGATCCCTTGTTTAATCTCGGCACACATTTTAGTCTTAAGTTCTATATCTTCCAACATTGCACTGTTGAAATGGAAAATTCTACCTGAACCTTGTTTGCCTACAGAAAGCGCGATATTCGCACTACGTAAACACTGCTCCATCCCAGAGTACTGTTGGGTCTCCGTAACTACACCCACTGACATTCTAAAGGCAATATCTACTCCATCAATCACTAAACGTTCAGTTAAAAATTGCTTAATACTCTTAGCATAAGCTTTTGCTTGGGTGAAATCTAACTCCTTGGGTAAATATACAGCAAATTTCCCACCAGCAAGCGTTGCCATTAAGACGTCATTTTCAATGACTTTATAAAACCGATTTGCGAGTTCCTTTTTGACCAAATCTCCTTTGTCATAACCTAATGAATCATAAATACTATTAAATTCATCCACACCAAAAATAAACAAAGTACCAGACTTGTTGTCATGACGATTATAACTGTCTACCATACCCGCTTTATTCAGAAATCCAGTGACTTCATCGTAAAATGCTTTGCTTTCGAGTTTCTTAATAGTGCTGTCAACAGTTACTGACATACGATTAAAACTCGATACTAACATTTGAATTTCTTTGACTGGACTATTCTTAGTAGTAATGGATTTAATCTTATGTCCATTCGCTAATTTATTGGCTGCCGCTATAGCCAATTCGATCGGAAATATAATTTTATTAATATGATTGGCGACAATAAACAAACCAACGATACAAATTATAAGGCCTACTACCCAACTGGTCACTCGGTTGTGTATTGTCTCTGCATATAATGTATCTTTTAGTATAGTGATACCAACATAAGCCATAACACCATCATCACTACTCAGAGTATAAGGTGCCACACTATTTAAAAAAGTTTTACCTGAAAACTCTGTTTGATAAGTTATGGTGTCATGAATCTGCTCAAGGCCCGATTCAGAAAGGTATCTTACATTTTGAGTAATAACAGGGTCGACTAAGGTATCAAACCTGATTTTGTTAGAGTGATAATCAGAATTACTCGTATTTTCTAGTCCTGTGTGAGAAATGATATTTCCTTTATCATCCAAAATATAAATCATCACATCGAATTTATTTTTCAGATCAAGTAGAAATTGCGTTAACGTGCCAATTCTAATATCTACGCCCAAAACACCATTTATATTAGAGGAATCATCAATAACAGGAATAGCAGCAGTAAGAGTGGGATGGTATTCAAAGACACTAGTATACACATCTGACCACGTCGCAGTGTTGGTTTGCATTGCACGAGAATACCACGGTCTCTCTCTCGGGTCGTATCGACTAATTATCATGCTGGCATCTGATTGTGTTGACCTCCCTTCAAAGAAAGTCATTTTTCCATCAGTACGCTTGTCTTTAAGAATCAACTGCGACTCGTTGTTATCACTCTTGCGATAAGCAACATAATCTCCTGAATCGGTCCCATATCCAATCATGTCAATTTGAGGTATTTGTTTGTAACTATCTGAAACTGTTATTTTTAAGTAATGTTGAACCAAAGATAAGTCTTGGTCTTGCTTAACATTGTCAAAAGCAATTAAATTCGCGACTGCCTTACCTACATATAGTGGATTCTTCAAAAAATAATCTAACCTGATTCCAACGCTTTCGGTAACGGCTGACATTTTTTTCGCCCCAACATCACCGATTCTCTGTTCGAATTGATACAACTGGAAAGCAGTCATACCAACAAAGGTAATAAAAAATATGATAACGAAAGGGGTTATGATTGCTGACTTCAGGCTTCTACTCATGAACTTTCACACCAACGCTCAAAAAGATAAAACGTTTTGATAATTTATTTATTTATGTGCTTAGTTTTAACCTATTGCAATCGCTACATAAAACAGGGGGAAATCAAAAAATATGAAAATAACATATGCATTTAGACGTTTCAGATTAATCCTACATAGTGACCCATAAGGTTCCCACGTGCTAGATATAATTATCCTAGTCAGAGTCGCATAACATTTAAGGTCACTTTCAAAAAATACATGCATACGCAATAAACATTTATGCATATATACAAACAAGACAGACACCGACTTCGGCACCTGAAGTCACTTGGGTATAACACTGAAAGTAATGATCACTATACAATCATTACTATGCTAGGTAACATGTGGCGCAGTAACTCTTTCGGTAAATTTATTGCGACCATCGAGCAACTTAATACTTTCACTCACATTAAGAGGATGGATATTAGGTAGTCTTTAGGTGAACCAATAAATTTATTTAAAAACAATCAGATAGAAAATCAAGATGTTTCAAGACAACCCGCTATTAGCCCAGCTTAAGCAGCAAATCCAAGAGAACCTGCCTAAAAAAGAAGGTTCAATCAAAGCAACAGATAAAGGCTTTGGTTTCCTTGAAGTAGACAGTAAAACCAGTTTCTTCATTCCGCCAGCGTACATGAAAAAGTGCATACATGGTGACAAAGTCGTTGCCATTATCCGTACGGAGAATGAAAGAGAAGTTGCAGAACCTCAAGAACTGATAGAACAGTCTCTTACCCGCTTTATTGGCCGGGTAAAAATGTTCAAAGGAAAGCTGAATGTTGTTCCTGATCACCCTCAGTTAAAAAAGCTGTCGCTGAAAGCAAAACTGAAGAAAGGCCTGAAGCCCGATAACTTCAATGAAGGTGACTGGGTAGTTGCTCATCTTGTTCGTCACCCATTAAAGGGTGATAACGGTTTCTTCGTAGAAATCTCAGAAAAAATTACCGATGCCAATGATAAAATCGCACCTTGGTGGGTAACGCTGGCACAAAACGATCTGCCTAATTCAGAACCTGCAGGCATCGAGAACTGGGAATTAAAAGACGACGCAGACCTAGAGCGCCTGGACATGACCCACGTACCTTTCGTGACTATCGATGGTGAATCAACCAAAGATATGGACGATGCGCTGCACGCGAAAAAAACAGAGTCTGGTGATTTCGAACTGACGATTGCTATTGCAGATCCAACTGCGTACATCACACCAGAAGACGAAATGGATAAAGTTGCGCGTGAGCGTGGTTACACCATCTACCTACCTGGTCGCAACATTCCAATGCTACCTCGTGATCTAGCAGACGACCTGTGCTCATTAATCGAAGGGGAAGTCCGCCCTGCTCTTTGCTGTACAGTAACAGTTAACAAAGACGGTGTGATTGGTGACGATATTCAGTTCTTCGCAGCAAATATCAAATCTCACTCTCGCCTGGCATACGACAACGTATCTGACTGGCTGGAGCATGGCAGTTCAGACGCATGGCAACCATCAGAGGAAATCGCAACGATTGTTCGCGATCTTTATGAATTCTCTATTGCTCGTGCTGACTGGCGCGAAAAGAATGCTGTAGTGTTCCCTGATCGTCCGGATTACCGCTTCGAACTGAGTGAGGACAACGACGTTATCGCGATCCACGCAGACTTGCGTCGTAGCGCAAACCGCCTTGTAGAAGAGTCTATGATCACAGCTAACATCTGTGCTGGTCGTACTCTACGCGCTAAATTTGAAACTGGTGTGTTCAATACTCACTCCGGTCTGAAAACAGAGAAAATTGAAGACGCAGTTCAGTTGGTTGACGCAGAAGGCGTCCTTGGTTTTACAGCAGATTCGATTGCGACACTGGAAGGCTTTGCCGCATTGCGTCGCTGGCTGTCTACCCAAGAGAGCTCTTACCTGGATAACCGCCTGCGCAAATTCCAGGCGTACAGTGAAGTGGGTAACCAACCTCTTCCACACTACGCAATGGGCTTAGACATCTACGCGACCTGGACATCACCTATTCGTAAATACGGCGACATGATTAACCACCGTATGCTAAAAGCCGTTATTCTCGACAAAGAACCTGTTCAGAAACCGGATGATCAGGTTGGTGAAGAGCTGGCATTGCATCGTAAGCACCACAAAATTGCTGAACGTAATGTGTCAGATTGGCTATATGCTCGCACTCTTGCCGATGAGCCTGGCAAGCAGACTCGTTACACAGGTGAAATTTTCGATATCAATCGTGCAGGTGCACGTGTTCGTCTGCTTGAGAATGGCGCGGCAGCCTTTATTCCTGGCTCGCTCATTGTTGATAATAAAGAACGTATCGAGTGTAACGGTGAAAACGGTACGATCTCTATCGACCAAGAGGTTATGTACAAACTTGGCGACACACTTGAAGTGGTTCTGGCTGATGTTAATCAAGAAAACCGTAGCCTTGTTGCAAAGCCAACTCAGGTATTCGCAGAGCCGCCAAAAGCGCAAGCAGAGCAAACGGTTAGTGAATAAAGCTGAAGACACTATATAAAAATTCAAAAGGCGCTCCGAAGAGCGCCTTTTTTATTCAAGTAAACCCGTAAACGATTTACTCCCAGAAACAATCCTGCGGATCGCTGTCTAGCTCAGCTAACAGCACATCAAGTGACTGACAGTACGGTAGCGTAGCGTACGGTATCCACTTCAAATCCCCTGTTCGGTAACTCGGAATGTAAAAGCGCCAGAGTTGTGTCTGTGCATCGAACAAAATTTTAGCTACCGGAGACGTATATTCACTGTGCTGGGAATCTAACAAGAAATGAGCACGATGAAGCTCCACCCCATTTTCTATTGCTTCATAAAGACATTTACCCTGCTCTACAGGCAAGTTAGCGTTACGTGCAGAACATAGCGCGTGAACTAACTTGTATAAACGACTGGTCGCCATTTGGGATACGGACATGAACAATCTCCTGACAGGTAGTTCTTAGTATATACCCAAGTGCCCCTAAAAGCGGGGAGCGTCAATCGCAATTTCTCATTCAATGATCTAAAGTCATTCCGCTCAAACCATTACAACAAACTTTTCCATTATTAAAGCATTCCCGGTTCACAAAAGTGTAACCTGAACGAAATAGTATAGGCGCTGCTTTATCCCGTATATGGAGTTTAATATGTTTCGTTTTACTGTGGCGACTCTGCTAGCCATGGCCATTTCTCTTCCTTCAGCGATGGCAAAAGAAGTACACATCTCAGGTTCGACTTCCGTTGCTCGCGTAATGGACGTCCTGGCTGAAAAATATAATCAGACCCATCCAGATGATTACATTGCTGTCCAAGGCATAGGTTCGAGCGCTGGCATCACCATGGTGAACAAAGGCGTTGTTGAGATTGGAATGAGCTCCCGCTACCTGACAGAAATCGAAAAGGGTGAAGATCTTAATGTTATTCCAATCGCTTACGATGGCATCGCGATTGTTGTAAACCGTGCAAACTCAGTAGAGAACCTATCTCAGCAGCAAATATTTGATATTTATAAAGGTAAAATCAAAAACTGGAAAGAAGTTGGCGGAGCCGACCAACCTATTGCGGTTGTCACACGAGAAGCGTCGTCAGGATCACGTTACAGCTTTGAAAGCTTAATGGGCCTCACCAAAATCATCAATGACCGTTTGGTTTCCGATATCAGCCCCAATAATCTAGTCGTAAACAGCAATAGCATGGTAAAAACAATCATAAACCATAACTCCCGTGCGATTGGTTTTATCTCAGTAGGTTCAGTTGACCACTCAGTAAAACCTATCCAGTTGGGCGGCATTGAGCCGACATCAGAGAACATAGCGAACCACAAGTACGTACTGGCGCGACCTTTCTTAATTCTGTACAAAGTGGATTCATTAGGACAGGCAGGGAAAGGTTTCATCGCATTTTTGAAATCAGATGAAGGTCAAAAAGCGGTTGCAGAATATGGCTACACACCTGTGAAGAAATTCAATCAGTAGTGACTGCAACAAAAAAGAGAGCATAAAAATGCTCTCTTTTTCATTTAGTCAATTAAACGTCGTTTAGAAATGCAGTTGAATAACTGAGACAACAATCGCACCCGGACGGCGCACACCTTCAATTTCCACTTTGATTTCACGCTCAATCTCAAGACCTTTCTTGATTGGCGTTACTTTTGACAATGTACTCACAGCGCGAACGTTATTACCCGATTTTACCGGATACGGAAAACGTACCTGGTTTAACCCCAGATTTACGACCAGCTTGGCTGTCGGGAAAAGCGATTTCTCTTCATCAACTGAGTCAGTCAGCTTTGGTAACAATGCTAGGGTCAAGAAGCCATGAGCAATAGTCGTCTTAAACGGAGACTCTGCGGAAGCACGTTCTGGATCAGTATGAATCCATTGCATATCTTCAGTGATCGCACCAAATTGATTAATACGCTCTTGCGATACATGTAACCAATCACCGACATGAATCACTTCACCAATTTGCTGTTTTAATTCTGCATAAAGCTTTTGGGCTTCAGGTGCCATGACGATTGGCGCTGGCTGAGGGGAAACCTCTTCATTGACCGCTGGCAATTGGTGTTCGCGAACTTTCGAGAACAGAAAACTATGTTGAGCTTTATCCAGAAAGTCACTCCAGTAGTCGCGTGGCGATGGAGACATCCAATTTTTAAACTCAGCTTGATGAGCAGAGATCGCATCAACTTTGTCTTTAAATAGATTAGTGACCTTCATAAATTTCCTTACTAGTTTAAGCACAACTGGCTATACCAGATATTTTGAATCAGTTCACAAACTGATGCAATCACTTTCGGGCGAACACCTGTATCCTCAAAGCATAAAAAACCTTACCTTTCATAATAATAGCAATAAAACACCATTTTATTTATTTGTTCTAGAGTGAAGTAAACACTCTACAAAGTGTGACTTTGAGCGTCTATTTTGTTCTGTTTAATTTATCAGCAGAATGGAAATTGTGATTACTAAACAAGCAATCAGTTCTTTTTCGTTAGTTCAACGCTTTACAAGCTTAGCGCTACTCACTATTATACGACCCGCAACGGAGAGATGGCTGAGTGGTTGAAAGCACCGGTCTTGAAAACCGGCATACGTTAATAGCGTATCTAGGGTTCAAATCCCTATCTCTCCGCCACATTTAAGCCGCTGATTTATCAGCGGCTTTTTTCATTTCTGACCCACTTGAATGGCTTACTGAGTCAATAAGGTGAGTCAATGTATCTGTATAAAAATCACTACTCTGTCTACTATGGTCGTGTCTGCGCTCCCAAACGCTTGGTTGCACTCGGCTTCCCATTCGATTTTAAGTTCAGTCTTGAAACGAAAGAGCGAGCTATCGCGGTTCGACGCAGTCAACCTATCATCAGCGCGATACTCCAGTCCCTAGATAATTTCCATCCAGATAGGGATTGCGTTAAGGAAATACGTGCGAAAGTCGTTTTGTCGATCCAGTCTTTAAAACGGCGATTTTGTCCCTCCGGGATCAAACTTGAATCGACAAAGCCGGACGCCCCCTCTTCAAGACAATGCGATAATAAGGTTGATAGAGCCTGGCAACAGGCGTTTATCGAGAGCAAGAACAACGCTCAAATCTCAAACCTTAGCGTTCATCAACTCGACCAGCGTACACGGTATTTTCTGGACTACTTGGAAACGCACCACCTAACCCTCTCTTCCATCACTGGCGCTGACGTCGTTAAGTTTTCTGACCACTTGCAAGCCAGAGACCAAAGTGCAAAGACCAAGAAGGACTACTGGCACGCCGCAAAACAATTTGCCAAATGGTTGACCATGACAGACCACTTAACTAAAAACCCATTCGATGGGGTCACCGTATCGTTTCGAACGCATCAGTTTGCCTCTGAGGAGCGTCCTAGATGGTCCCGTAAACAGATTGAGCAACTGCTTTCGAGTAGGGCCTTTCAGCACACGTCTGAGTCCTTTCAATGGACGACATTACTGCTTATCTATATGGGGCTTCGCCCCTCAGAATCTTGCCAACTTCGTGTCAAAGACATTGCAAGCGAGGGTTCCTCAGCCACCCTCACCATTACGGATCAACACCCAGAGCAGAAAATCAAAAACAAACATGCCCTTCGCAGTCTCCCTATTCATCAAACTCTTATAGACATGGGTTTTCTTGACTATGTGGCTCGTCGCACGGTGTTGAACAGAGGCACTTTGTTTGACTGGAAGCCTGTCGGTAAAGATTTAGATTGGTCAAAGGGGTATCGGGTCCAGTTCGGCCGGTTACAAACTACAATTGGGATGCCGGCAAAGTCGCGACCCACCGCGTATGGATTTCGGCACACCTTCATTGATGCGTTAAAACAACGGAATGTACCTGAACATGAAGTCGCAGAAGTGGTGGGACATGTTCACCCTAATATGACTTATGGTCGCTATGGTAAACGGCTTTCACAGCAAAGACTTAACGAGGTTATCTCTGAGTTTAAAGTCGATATTCTCTGACATAGGCAAATTAAAAAATAGGTTTCTCCAAAAAAATAGCACAACACATTTTCGAGTTTTTTTGTCTTGTCATTCCCCTCTCTAGAAGCCAGGCGCCGCCTGTGTGATAGGGAGATGAACAATGGAACTGGGGCAATATAAAACTCTGTTAGAGAAGAAAAACAACGCGACCTATCAAGAGTCAACCGCAAAAGGTTACAACAGTAGCCTGAACAAAATTTGTGCGGACATAGAAGAGAACTTTGATTTCAATAAGTTGAGTCATTGCAACCTGATAGAGTTGATTCTGGATTGGCAAAGTCAGTTTTCAAATGCCACTATCAACAATCGTCTGATCATGCTTAGGGAGTTATGTGATATTGCACACAAGAATGGCTTATGGTCACTAAACCCCTGCGAAGGCATCAAAAGTTTGTCTCGTGACCAAATTATAGAGAAGAAGCCTTTCACAAAAGATGAACTTCGAAAAATGGAGAACACATCGACGTTGCAGTATTCCGCCAAACGCTTGGTATTTTTTGCGGCTTATACCGGAATACGGATGGAAGAAGCGGTGGTACTCGCCTGGAGCGATGTGAGTTGGGAGGATGGTACTATCAGTATTAACCGGGCCCGGGCTTTAGACTATTGTTATCCGCCTAAAACGAAGCAATCAAAGCGCGTCATCCCTTTAACTGACGAGGCTCTAGAATTATTAAAAGAACAGTTTTCCCTCACCGGTCATGGTCCGCAGCACACGATAAAAATGAAAGACAAAAGCGTTAATTCAATGACAAACGTTGCTATCGAACCCATTTTTATTGACGATTTAACCGGCAACATGTTTAAGAACAGCAAAGACTTCTCTCAACGTTTTTTCACAAAATTTCTGCAGGATGCAGACGTTGAACACCGAGGCCCTTCGCAACTGCGCCATACTTTTGCTTCTCACGCATTCTCTCACGGTGTGCCTGTCGCTTTGATTGCTCGTATGATGGGGCATGCCGATACCAAAACCACAGAGGCGCATTACGCTCAATACCTGCCATGCAATGGGAAGGAAGATATGGTACGCCTTGGGGACGCCTTAACTTTCAAGTCGAATGCTGCCGAAGCCAAGCTATCACTACGTCAAAGATTTTCGACTGTTCCCCAGCAGGTGATTAAGACTGTCCTCTCTGTTTTTCGCTCAGCTTCCAAACCCAAAACTCAACGTTCCCGTCCTCCATTGCTCTGGAACAAGAGAAAAGTCGTTGACCACTTCACACAGAACGGTCCGCTCCATAAAGTCCCTGTTTCTTAATAGCAGCTATGGGTAAGGTATAGCTCATGACTTACTGCTTTATCCGTTTGGGTATCGGTACTCTCACTTTCAAGTTCGCGGTTTCGAAGAACAGCTTCAAAATGGCGTATTTTTCTCTGCGAACTTGCTCTCCTTCCTCTTTGGTTCGCTCCCAATAACCAATAAGTTGTCGACGTCCAACGCGATTTAACTGCTCTGCGACGTTAGGCTCATGGTGAAAGATATCTTCAAATATCATCAATAGGCGTTTCACCTGTTTTTTACGATAAGGAATACCGCGTTTGTGATACGGCGCCATAATCGTCAGGATTTGTTTTCTGGTATGTGTATTCATGACTTAGCCCAAATACGCATTGGTGATGCCCATGCGATGATGACCGAGCAATTCAGACAGTCTCAAACGAGCCTCTCTGTCGCGCTGTCTGGCCTCGGGTTCGCTAATGTTCAATGTGGTGGCTATATACTGATAATGCGCTTTACCGTGCGCTATGCTAGCTTGTACCGGACAACGAACGCCCACCAGCTCAAAATAATACTGACAAGCAAAATGTTTGCGCTCACCATGGCTCCGGTATGCATCATCAGCGGCTTTGGTTTGTCGCCAGGCATCACTTTGAAAAGCTTTCAACGACTGATGTACTGGGATAAGCGAATGCTGTTGATGTGACTGCTGATAGGTCGCCACTTGCACCAGCAATTGATGTTTTGCTTCTGTGATTTCAGGTAACGCACGTGGCTGTCCACCTTTGGTTCCACGCACTAACATGGGCTGTAGCCCTTTATTCAGCTCTTCCAGCGCCCTTGTCGCATCGAATAACGAGGCTTCTCGAAATCGAAAGCCAAAGGCGCGCTGCAACTGCATGACAAAACCGACTTCAGGGTTCACCTGCGTAAGCGCTTTACTATGAATTGCCTCTTTCATTGCTTCATCGATAGTAGCAATACCGGATTTTGGTAAAAAATCCAAATCACGAGTTGCTTTCACGACACAAGCTTCATCACCTCTGGCTTGTGCCAAAGCGCGATTGACGTGAGAAAGGTAATCGCGAGCCGTCACATGAGAGAGTAATTCTTTATCTGCGCTGTTTTTCAGAAATTCGCCAAAGTACCATACGTGTTGTTTCTCTATATCGTTTAACCGTTTGATAGACTTATTCGTTTTAATGAAATCGATAAACAACTTGAGAGCGGGCAATCTCGCTCTGTGGGTATTCGTGACGATGCCACCTTGGTTTTCAAAGCTGGCATTGATAAGAGCTTTAACCATGTCTCTCGACCCTAAGTTAAAGTTAGGCTTGGTAAAATCTCTTGGTGTGTGGATGAGATGACCCACGTAATTTTTCTTGCTCATTTCGCCCTCCAGTCATGAGGAGAACTAAGACAAAAATAACAAAGCGGAATTGTGTTGCGGATCTATTCAGGTGGGACACCCGACAGGCCGTAAGTGCCGAAAGACAATAGCGTTGATTGACATGCCCTTTTTCAGGCATTGATAGATAAGTAGTTATTAGTAAAGGGGGATCAATCCCTTTTGATTAATATGCCCTTCTTTAAGGCGAGACTTCCTTAATATATTGGTATTGGGACTAGCGTTTAATCTTGACCTCACCGTTGGCATCATTGTTTGTGGAATTCTTTCTAGTATTTCTTGAGTTTCTAATCAGAAAATGGATATACAAGCCCATTCCTGTTAACCCAAGACAGAGCATCGAAAGCCACAGAATAAAAAAAAGTTCAGGTGTGATTATAATCGGGCCGAGAACGTAATTCATGCATTACCCCTAGTCATAGGTTTCTGCTGTATAGTTTAATACAAATGACAGCCCGGCCATTGAGCATACGAAGCCGACGAACATTACAACCTTTGTTAGCATGCGTATTGGTAAGCCACAGCAGCAGAGTCCTCAGCATGGCTTATACAGGTTACTCTTCTGCCTCTAAAAGTGCTAATAAAAAGGATACCCGCAGTCTCCTGGTGATTATCATTCGAACAACATGTGTTGAAGCTATCGCTCATGGCAGGTTTCAGGTTTAGAGTGGCGTTTATGAATCCGTGTGGCGATTTGCTCGCTTACGTGCATGTCGTGCACCCCAGCCTCCGATCCAGAGAATGAACCCCATCACTAGGCAGCTGAAGATTATAGAACCTAGCCAGAACCAGATTAGATCGTCTCCGGTTAGACCCATTGATGCAAAAAAGGCATCCATTTTCTCTAACATCACCCATCACCTCTCTTACTGAATTATAGCGCTAGGATCAGGTACAGATGATGATGCTTAAAAAACGAATTGATGAATCCTCGCAAACCTCTCAACGGCATTGAAAATACCCGCTTAACCATGAGGGCTGTTGTAATCGCTAGATCACTAAACAAACGAGGTCTTCCCCGTTTGCCTTGCTTCATTTGTTTCCATAACCGAATAGCCTCTTCATCAATCCAAAATGTGAGTGAACCGCGATTGATTAAAGCTTGGTTATAGTGTTTCCAGTTGGTTGTTTTGTAGCGAGGTTTGGCCATTAGTCTAAGTATTTTAACGAACTTAGCTAATCAGTTCGTAGGCTGATGATTTAGTTCCCTGACTTAGGAAACAAAGTCATGGTTGTTCGCAGATAGTTCACAAGGGGCAAAAGCCAGTGCTGTCTGCTACAGCATAGTGGAAAATGCGAAGCTGAATGGGCTGGAGCCTCATAAATACCTTCACACACTCTTGACTAAACTACCGTATGCCGAAACAGTAGAGCAGATCGAGTCCCTTCTGCCATGGAATATCACCGAAGCCTAAAAGGCTTGAAGACTCTGGTCAATAATGCCAGGTACTAACCGCTTACCTTGTGACTCATACATTTTCTTACTTTTTTATAATTTATCCATTAACCACACGCACCATCGATCTCATTCTTTATCTGCATAATTTTTGCTATATCACTAGATACCGATCGTTCAGATAAATTTTCTAAAGCACTGACGAATATGTCTACATTATTTTGATATTCACTTTCATCGAGGAAATAGTCCGCTAACGATTCACCCAATCCAATTAAACCAATACCAATACCCGCTGCCGTCGCAGCCACTGATACCACAGGAGAACTCACCACAGCAGCCACGGTAAGAACGGGAAGCAAAAGAATACTGGCCGTGTTGATATCGCCAGTTAATCCACCGCTTACCGCGGTTTCTACAAAGGTTGTACCCCTATTAAGTAAAATATCTGCACTTTGTTTTTCAACGGCGGTAAGCCCTGCACGCGTGTTCATCCATGAGCCTGCGGCTACGCCACCAATCGACAACGCTAGACCAACACCATTAGCGGCGATCTTTCGTTTATTGGCCGCGTTTGCTTTATTCCACTCCTGCCTAATAGTCGCTATATGTGCATTAAACTTCTCTTTTGCGAGTTGGATGCGTCTTTCTCTGCCAGCATCATATTCACGTATCGCCGCATCATATTCCATCAAAAGTCGCGTATCTCTATACTCTGCGGCTTGTTGACATGTAATCACACCAACACCAGGTATTACTGCGAAGTTACTCATCACTATAGTTCCTTATTCAAATAAAATTCATGCACATCGAGATCTTAAATCTCAATGTCAATGTCACTTAAACTTCACCATCTTGCCAAACGACCGGCCAATTGATTTCCATCAGCGGAACTTCCTGTTCATCGTACCAAGTGACGACAATATTCGGCATGTCCGTGCGGATGAGTTCTTTACGTAACCTGCTGGTCAGTTGCGCCATACCTTCTTCAGTGGAGGGAAGGCGCGAATTGGTAGCGCTTCGTAGATTCTGCTTAATGATGAGGTCATGACGCTCATGGATTTTTTCGTCCGAATCCTTACCTTCGATAGTCCAGCTCGGATGTTGGTCGTCAATCATCATTCCCACAACACCATCAATAGTGATGCTATGGCGGATCAATTTGTCGGTATTCCAGTAAGGACGCTTTTTACACTCATCATCGGTGAATTGCTGTGTTAAAACGTTATGCAACATCGGACCAAAGTCTTTCGTACCTTTATGCATAGCAGACCATTCTGTGGCAGCTTTTTGCGGGTCATCCGAAATCACTTTAAGTGCACGTATTGGTTCAGCGAAGTCAAGCACCTTATCTTCACTATAGATGATGAAGTAAGATGGATAGATCGCCCAATCCGAGTTGGGTGAAGTCATAACGAAGTCCGGATTGATGTCTGGATCGATATCACCATCGACATCAACATCGTTTCTTAAAACGCGCACTCTGCATCGAGTATGACGCCATGGGTCATCTAGCACGGTAACACGAAGAACGATTCGGCCGTAGTCATTTTCTTGATCCTCACCATCCTTCGAGTACATACGAAACGCATCGACTGCGACGACGGAACCGAGGGCGCTCACCTTGCCTGATTCGCCGTCTGTTTTGAGTCCTTTTACATGTAGGTTGCTCTCCTGACCGTCGATCTTACGGCGCATTGTATAACGTGCTTCAACGCGTTGATCTACTTTAGAGTTAATTGAGTTATTTTTCTGTCGTTTGTTCGGCCGGAGGATAGATACGCGATGCTCCTTCGAGGGGATATTATCTTTTAATACTTTATCTAACTTTCCAGGCTCTAGGGCCCAAGCCTCGATCTCATCCAATGCATCTTTCAATGAGATTGTATAGGTTTCGTTTTCGGCTTCCTTTACTTTGCCCTGCTCATTTAACGTCTGTTGGTGAACGAACCTGTTACGAAGTCCCTTCCCACCCTTAAAAGAAGCCTGCTCTTTACTTTCTTCACCATCGAAAGCTTTTTCACGAGAATCAACTTCGATAACATAGGTATCGTTCAAGAAGCCGTCGTACATATCGGCTGAACCACCCGACTGACGCGTTTCCTCATCACCATCAATGATGAAAGTGAAGTGCGTGAGGTAACTATCTGCATGATACCAACCGTCACTCGGCGAACCTTCACCAGGGTGATGTTTAGGATCAAACTCAGCCACAGCAAAGCTGTCTTCCATATGTTTCAATTCCACATTGCCTTCAATGTGTGGCTTCTTCGCTTCAAATTCATACTTTTCTGCATCGTCCGGGTGCGGTCGCCCATCTACCAGCAATTCTTTAATCCGTTCTTTGAACCGAACATGCGTATCTTTTCCTTCGACATTTTCTGGTGGAAATTCAGAGAACCAGGGATTAGGTGTACGATCATTGTCGTCAACAATTTCATCGAGATCAGGCTCCAATACTTGTGGAGTTTCTGGCGCATCCCGAGATGGCAGTACATATTTCTTAACTAATTGACCACTAGGATCATTCTTCTTCTTGTATCGCCATTCGGGATTGTAGTGAACAACATCCACTTCAACGCTTCGCGGTTCGAATGGCTTAGCCGCTTCAGCTTCGTAGTCGGTTGGATAGGTATCCTTAATTTCGATTAAACTTTCCGCAGTTCTTCCATAGGCACCGCCGCGGGCTGTCATGCGATTATTTTGATCATACGTAGCTTCTGCTATCTCAAAATCATTGTCATAACGTTTGTCATCAAGGATCTCTAAGAAGAAACGGTTAGCTTTCACCCCTGTATCAATGTTGCCAGGCCTTCCAAGAAAGTGTGGAAAAGTCAGTGGTCGCAACTGGTTAGACCTTGTTTCATCTGTCGGTCCACCAGGCAACGCACCGTTAACGATACGGTCTTTACGCACTTTCTTGTGGATCATTAAGCTATAAAGCCTTTCCGAAAAAGACTCTTTATCGAACACACCAACACCGAGTGCCTTAGCCCAATTGAACAATGACAGATCGCGTTTCAGCGCACCTTTAATGGCATCAGTAATGCTCCTGTTGCCATCACTGTTCATAAGCTCATTGACTTGATCATCGACTTTCTTAAATAGCGCCCGCGCCTCTTCTGATTGTGGTTTGTCTTCACCCAACAGACCTTCTCTGTCATCAACGCGCGCAACAAAATCACTAACCAGTTTATTCGCCAACCTATCTCGAATTGTTTCTGCACGGAATTTAAGTTCAAGATATTTTTCGGCCTGTAAATCTGATACATCAATACCAAAACGCTCAAGACGATGGCCGGCAGCAATATCCGATAACAGTTCAATTAGGAACCGAAGAAATTCTGAAGTCGTTTGCGCATCGATGAAGTGTGGATGTTTAGCTACGGGAAGGAATCCGAACAGCACATAGTAGAGTTCAACAGTTTTCTCGACTCGCGATCGCATTCCACTTGGGAAATCAGCAAGGTCAACTATTTCACCGAATAGACGCCGACGACGAGTTGCGGGAAGATCTTCTTCCAGCGCCGATTTATCACCTGACGAGGTCGGGATACCCGAAGGATCTTCTTCCTCAATATCGAACGGTGTACTACGCACCCAATGGAAAGATTTGTGAAGTTGCGAAGCGCCTTCGGCATACATTGTACGACCAGCGGCGGCGAGATATTTTTGGGTCGCCATTACTGCTGAATTTTTCAGATCTTCACGGAAGGCTTCATCTTGATCGGCGTCATCGATACGCGGCAGCTTATCTGACTCGTTCGCATCCTGCTTTAACAAGACCGCGAGTGTGCCGGTTGTCAGTTCGGGCGACACCATATGTTTTGGGCGGCGAATGATCATGCCCAAACGAAGTAGGTTCGTCGACTGAGAAATCGATGTATTACCCGCATCATCATGTGTCCAAACCATGGGTTTCCCGGGCCCAGACTTATATTGATATTCTCGAATGCAGGGTGATTTTTGTCATCGATTGCCTTTTCCAATTTTGCACGGAATCCGTTTGAACCACCGAATGAATCACTAAGCAGATCTGTCCAAGGTGTCACTTTGCTGGGTGGCACATCAAAAGTTCCCCGATCCCGTAATAACAGGTTACCAACAATATCGGGGAATTCGCGTTCCATCTCAGGGAACCTAAATGCATCGGCGCGTGGCACATTTTTATTGTTATCAAAATTCCACCGTTCAAGCACTAATCTAAGTGCACCGGCATCAACATCTGTATCAGGATTGATGCCGGTAGCCGCGCGGTGAATATCCATCAAGGCATCATACAACTCACGCAACTGTGCGGGTCGTTTACCTGGCAGTACCTTTTCATCGGTGACTGGATCCTTCGTAACATTTTCGTAGGCGGCCAATGCTTCTTTGGCATATTCGCGGTTAAGTCGAAGAACCACACGTTCATTCGTGCCGTCATCGTTGATTACATGGGTAAAGACAATGGCTGGACTGACAGGTTTAGGCTCCTTAACATCGTCCTTGATCTCGGTTTCTTGGCGATTCACCACACCTGCTATATGACGAATATCATCTGAAAGTGGTAAATCGATATTCAGGCTGTCGAGCCAAACTCGATAGCTATAACCGTTTTCGATATGCCCGTTAAGTTGCCATTGCTGGCCGGCTTTTAGGCGAACCAGATAACGGCCAACCTCGGTTGTATCTTCATGATTCGAATAAGTATCATGATCTTCTTCATTACCGACTATCTCTTCTGAGAACTGATGAGGTATCCAATAACTGAAGTGTGGATTGCCGGATGACCATTCAGAATACTCATGAACTTGAAGATGATCTTTTGTATCAGTATCAGTACGCAATGGTAGCGGCAACAGCGCCGAGGGATAAGTCAGTGAGATGGCCGGTGTATTATGGTCGTTAGGATCCTCAAGGTAGAGACGCAACTTATTGAAGTTAGCAAAATCATCGAAGATTCCGTCTGCATTCTCATTCGGGTTATTATCGAGATCGCCGTCTTCATCCGGCGTCTGCGGATGTGGATTAAGTGTAAGGTTGAAGCGTTCATGAATACGCTCGGCTGACAAACTGAGCTTTGTTGTGAAGACCGAATTCGGATGAAACGTTAAACCTTCTTTGTCGAAATCCGCTTGCCTTAAAACTTCTAGCACATTGAATGCCGAGCTGCGCCCGACACCCATTACGAGATCAAGCGTAAAGACCGTTGTTTCGTTTGGATTTTTAGCCTCGGGAATATTACCTAACAAGGTTCCAAGCTGCTTGGCCTCATCTGTTTGCCTATCGACAATGCGGAAGAAAGTCTGCCCATTGGCATCGGTGCCGTAATAAGAACCCGTACCATTAAGATCTATAAAGCTCGACTTCGTAAGTTTATAGTCCTTAGGTACAGCAACGGTTTGTCCATCGCTTTCAAACTGGGATACCCAAAGCTCAGTTGGTAGAGACGTTGCGCCACTAATTGCGGATAAAAGACGAGCATGGAATACAGCATGGTCATCTCTATGAAGCTGGTTCGCTAGATTGAATTCGTAGATGGCTTTAGCATTGCCGTTTAGCCCAACCATGCCAATGCGACGTACTTGTACTTTGAAGGATACAGAAGGCCGGTATTTGTGACCCTGGTCTTTTTTAGACTCAAGGATGTATTCACCATTTGTAAAAAGTGATTTGGGTTCGAGCAAACGACGCGGTGGGCTTTCGATGCGAAACGCATTGTCCTTTCTAGGTTTATCCGAGCTGCGTTCGTGGAATGCTGGTGGGAACGAAACACGACGCTTGGTTTCTAGTGCATCGAGAAGCGATGTCGGTATACGAACGATCTGTTTACCTTTCGGAGATTTCAAACTGGCGGAAGTATCGCCAGCGACACCTTTGGGTACATAAGAGATTATGCCGTCTGGGTTTCGTTTGTCGCGTTCAAGTTTCGCTGAAAAGCTAAGATCATTTTGCGATGCGTACTGGAGTTCTGTCATCAATGTCTTGAAGCCTTGAGCAACTTTTTTGGTTGCCTCATCATCAACATCACCGCTCAACTTTTTCAGTGATTCCCCTCCAACCTTAACGCTTTCAACTTCTATATCCTCAAGACCGAACTTGTGATCAAGCGGACCGATTCGAAACACTTGTCCGAGCAATGATTGAGCGTTGGTAGTGCACCATCCATCACCATTATCGGGACGCAGAATCATTAAATCTTTGTTGTTGGGTCCAGCTGATATTGCATCTGGTTTTGGCCAGCGCAGACGTTCTCCGTATGCAAATAAATCGGTGACGCCCTGTTGCAGGTTTTTAAGCACCTCGGCAACCACCTCGGGCTGACCTATATCGCTTGCGCGTTTGTAGTTGAGGCCAAATTCGCGACCAAGAAATTCTGCATAAGTGTCACCGCCATCGCCCAATGCATCACCAAACACCTGTTTAAACAGTTCCGATTGTTTAGCCGGATCGTCTTGCAGTTTTGTATAGTGTTTCTCAAGCTTTTCAAGCTGTTCACGTGAATAAACAGGTTTTGGAGGCGTGTACTTATGCGGACCGATCGCTTGACTATCTTCCCGCGGTAGCCGACGAAGCAGATGCACGATTTCCCATCCCTTGAATGGATCGCCATTACGCAATACTTGAGCGACCGTATCAACCTTGACACCGGGAACAAGCGACATGATGGTCTGTTCCACATCGGAACGATCACCTTCCGGTTTGCCGAGAATGTCTTGCAAGATAAGTCCTGCCCAATCAAGAATTTCTTTGCCTTGAGCCGTGGTGATCACGTCGGCTGCAGAATTGATGTCACCACCTTCAACAGGGACGGCACCCATTTTGGTTATCGGTATCTCTATGAAGTTTTGTGCTGCAAAGCGAAACCAGTCTTTCGTTGACAATTTGAATGGCGCGACGGCTTCGCCGATAGTATGTGTCCGGTCATAGACCACTGGAGGACGGTTGGCTTGTGTCAATTTCATCTTAAGCGAAAGTGCGGTATGGCGTGGAAATGGCACTGGAATGCGCTCAAGAACCACATTTGAGTCGTTTTCACTCTCAGGGATACTCTTATATATAGAGTTAATCGTTTCCCGATCGGCGGTCACATAATGAACATCGGTACTTTCATCACCATCTAGCCAATTTTTGAGATATTCCTCGAAAGTCAAAAAAGACTCCGTACCGGGTACCGGTACTGGGCGGCCATCCGGTGTATTTTTAACTGCACGGAGAATATAGGCATTGGCGATAACATAAACATACGGATTTTCGTGCGCATAACTTTCTCGATCACCTCGCTCACGAACACCCGATTGATCCACCGAATAGATACCTGCATGGTAGAAGTCAAAAGATACGAAGATTGGTTTTGAATTCTGCTCTGTCATTCTTTATATACCTAGTTAAGGAGCACTTGCCCGTTGACTGGAACGCTATAACTCCCGCTCACACTAAAAGTCCATTTGAACGGCCCTTTGCCTACACGCACCGATGCGGAGTAACGAGCACTAAGATTGGCCTGATAGGTCAGTGCTGAAACACCACCTGGAATGTAAATGACGGCTACTGCAACTGAAGCTTGTAACGAAGCGCGTATCCGAGCCGAAAGAACCCAGACATCAATACCGCCGTCGACATACGCCAGGATACCGAGAACACCGACAACTTCCATCCTGCGGATCCGCCCTTTGAAAGGATTTGGTAAATTGGTGTTGTCTTCCATTTCATAGGCGAACTCGAGCGTGCCCTGTAAAACGCCGAAAATACCAATACCCGCGTTGATCCAGATAATCGATGATGAGTACCCAAAGTAATAACCAGCGTAGAATCCCATTCCGGCAGAAATAGCTAACGCCCGTTCCCCAGAAGGCAAAATCGCAGTGGTTTTTTCGAAGAAATAACCCATTTTTGCTTCGTAAGTACCAACCGGAATCGAGAATGTCCTGAACCAGTCATAGTCACCTTGCGTCGACCACGGGAAACCCACATCAAGTAGGAAGTCAAGATTCACTCCCCATTCAATAGCGAACTCACCTGACTTAAGCACGCCCAGAAAATCCAGAGCAGGAATTCGGAAATTGGTGCGAAAACGATCTTGACCCGGTGTCGGTCCAGGGATATAAGCCATGATTAACCGGCGCTGACCAACGGCTTCTTCCAACCAGTCCGCAGCCAATGAGATACCATAATAGTGTTGGTCATGAAGGATGAAACTGCAGGTATCGAGTAAGCCACTACCGATTTTGAACGCAGCGCCCGTCAACCATGACTCTTCATTGGTTAACTGTGCTTTTATTTTACCCCTATTACCAGCACTAGGCAGTCTATCCTTCGGCTCGACAAGTTCTTCGATAATATTCGTCGTATTATCATCACCGATCGGTGTCCACATTAAATAGTTTAGAACCTTAGGATCGAGCGCAAGATTGTGCGCGAGGATCAGCCACTTAATGCCGATAAAGTTATCGGCGCTAGCAGAAGAAAGGAAACCGAGTGCACCCTTGGTAGTGCGCGTGCGGTTGTCACCGGGTTCACCTTGTATGAGCAAAAATTGCAGAATATCGTCATCGCTAAGAGGATTCCAACCGAACAGCTTGATACGGACATTCTCTGCCATTACGGCAGAAACCGGATCATTGAAATCTTTTGGTTTATTGACATCACTCAGCGCATTGTATTGAGCAAAACGAAAATCCTCGATCTCGAGAGACAGTAAGCGGAACAAATCAATCTTGATATATTCTGCCGCCGCTCTTGAAATACCGATGACTGGGCGAGGTGGGGACAATTCTTTGCCCTCGCAATCCTTGTAGCGATAGAAGCCCAGCACCGCATCAAACACCAATCCCTTAGCATCGACGGCACCGAGTGCCGGCAATTCACCAAAATCGATGCGGCATTTGATATGTGGAAAGTCGACCTCCAAACCCTCTTCGAATTCAAAAGGATTGGGTAAGTTACCGAGCCATATATGACCACAAAGCAGTGCTTTGAATGCAGAAGTATCGAAGCTTGGAACATCGGGTAGATTCTTGAAACGAAAGTATCCGAGTCCATACGGTTTCAACTCTAGCCCCCCCAAGTTAAGTGCCCTTGGTTTTGGCAAATTGATATTAACGGACGGGAATTCAAAATCCAGAAGGCGTGGTACACCAATATCCAGAACGCCGCCTTCCCCTAACGATGGAAGAACGATACGAAAGTCTTTTAGCTTTGCGATTAGTCCGTCGTAATCTATCTGGTTGAATATGAAATCACCAAACTTGACATTATTATCAAATTTAAGATCGGCATCGATTTCGAGTGCCATCTTACCTTTAGAGCGAGCGACGCGAATCGAGTGCATAACAAGGCTCTTGAGGAAAAGTACGTTAAGCTCGAACTCTTCGGGTTTTTCAAACCAGGCACCGAACTCGAACGAACGAGGTTCGTCGGTTTTGTTTTCTTTCTTTGGTGGCAAAGTTCCTCGGACGACAACAGACTTGAACTTTGCATTACTGTTTGCAGGTTCAACATCTCTCGCCGTGGTACCGAAGAGATCCTTAGCATCGAGTTTGAACGCAATCTCACCGGACTCCAGTTGGGTCCGTTTAATCATCGCTTCGAACTTGGTCAGGGTTAGGTGAACATCACGCCGTGGTTTTTCCTTCTTGCTTATATCATCGGGATTACTCACTTCTGATTGCTTAAGGATGTAGGCGTAAACGTCAAGCTCTGAAAAGGCTTCGAGTTCTGTACCACCGGCAATCCGTCCACCGCCTACTGCTACGTACTGCGCAGTAATCATTGAAAACCCGACGAGATCGCTGAGGTCTTTGTCTTCTGCTAAGTCGGCAGTCGGTCTGATAAACAAAACACCTCGCCAACTCGGTACGAGAATGTCAGGGTGTAATTGTTTGACTAGCACCTTCACCGGATCTTTCACCTGTTCCGGCTTTGCAGGATCGACAATGATGCCGAGTGGATTGGGTCGGTTCGGTGCAACATACGAATTGTGAATCTCTTTTAAAATAGTTGCTAACGTTCGATTACCGCCGAGCTTAACGATGATGGTAGTTTCGGTATCCGGAAAAAAACGCCAGCCCTTTAGCTTATCTGTTTGCTTGTCTCTAATTGTCTTCGCGAGATCGAAGTTGTGGTTCCAGAGACGAAAATCCTCTTCCTCAATTTGCGCCGTTTTAAAACGCTTAGTCATGAATAAGTAGTCAGGCTTTTGAGTCAGAAGATCACCAAGTGATTTGATGGCTAGGAACTTTGTATGGATCCGTTCTGCGAAGAGGTATACATCCGCAATACGCTCGATCAGTTCTTCCTCGTTCTCACCGATGTAACGCTCGCGTAGCTCATTAAGTCGCTGCCAAGCAACTTTTTCAAGATCGTCTTTTACAGCGTTTCGCCATGCATTGATCACGGCATCGCGTTTGGCGGGATCCTCAATAATTTCCTTATAAGACTTCACGGTATCTGCGATAGTCTTTATGCCGTTATAGACTTCAACCGCCTTACCGGCAGCCGCTTGGTATTCAACGAGTGTTTCATAAACTTGATCGGTCAGCTTATTGCCATATTGTGACCAAAGTCGATCGAGTTCAGCTTCAGCACCTTTCTTTACTTGTTGTGACCAGTAATTAACGATGGCGTCGAAGCGCTCTTCAATACCCTGTTTAAGAAGTCCCGGGATCGCTTCGAGCTGTTTGTTGACGTTGTTATTCCATGTCCTCGGAAATCGTACGATCTCTTCTTTAATGATCTTAAGGTGCTGTTTGAGCTTTTGCACATCAGTAACTAAAAGACGCACCGCCGATCGGTAGAGCGCTTGATCCGCAGGGCGCCACAGATATTCAAGGATGATCTCTGCCTCGTCGTTAGTGAGCGAGGGAATGGTCCTGTTGGTCCACCATTGTTTGAGCTCAGCTTCTGTAACTGTAAGTAACTGTGTTTCTATCTTCTGCATCGTTACGTCGAGACCTGCAGGCCATCTTTGTTGACGAGCCAATTCGCGCAGCGATTGAGCTGCTTGATCGAACTTGTATTCGAGGACAGGATCGTCTGCTTTAGGCAATGGCGACGAAAGGAACAAGCGCAATGCTACATAAGCCTTTTCAACTTCCGGCAGTTCATTTTTAAGTTTGCCTTTTCCGTTCAGGTACTCAATGTAAACTTTGCCACCATTCCAAATGGCTTCAAAGCGCTCGAACAAATCGCTGAAGTTCTTGTTGGGAGCTTTAAGTGGATCGGTGAATGTCTTGACGATCTCATTGTCTTTTTCACCAGTACCGCCGAACAAAAATGTGCTCATCTTTTTTAGATCTGAAGCTATCTGATTATCAGTAAAAAGATCAGCATTGGTGACGGCTTCAGCACCGACAGCCCTCGGCTGCTGAACAGGAATTAACGTGACACCTGTACGGCCCGTATCGTGTGGTGACAGTGCCTTCAACGGTGGTACATCAATAACATCATGGAATCGCTGGGTTTCAGGCGCCCCAATGCGGGTGCCAGAACGATGGCGTTGATCATCCATTTTGTCCTGACTGAACAAACCGCCGGTATATTGTTGACCAACTTCCCCCGCTACCCAAGCATCGCCTTCTGTTTTGATGAATTGCTGTTGTCGGCCTCGACCTGTCATATTGGCCAGCGCGTAGTTGGTATCGATGGCGGGAAGTAAAGGATCGCCAGCAACAACCGGGCTCGCTGTCCTGCGACCAACCCGCTCGTGCTCCTTACCGTCCTTTCTTGTAACGTCGCGCTCTTCGAGCTGGCTGACCAGTGTCCAGACACCACTGTCAGTCAACTTAACATTCGATTTAACAAAAATGGGCATATCCTGAGACGCACTATCATCAATGCGACTGAATTCGAGGCTACATGCAATACCATCATCACTTGGATTGGCATCGGATTTCGACCATTCAAGGAAAGTACCAAGAGCAATGCCGTGAATTTCCCACGGACCACGAAAAAGTTTCACCGAATGATCGTTTAGATTCATCCAAGAGGGTTTCTTCAAGCGATCATTCTTGCGATTCTTGCGACGCTTGCGCGAAACAGTCAGTGGATCGATCCGACGAAGTCGGCCTTCGATCGAAGCTGGCTCCCCGTCGCTACCGAACCTGCCGACAACAACAGCAGCATTGGTGAGTTCAAGATCCTCAGGATCTAGCCATTCCGCTATCTCGCATTTTAAACCTCTGCGAAATATGATGGGAATCCCCTTCTCGAACCGATAAGGATCATTTCCAACGAAAGCAAGTGGCAATCCGCTTTCGTCCATCAATCGTGGCATAACAACAGCCGGCTCATAATCACCCTTATCGGCACCTCGCCATGACAAGGTGGTATCCCATAACACACCATCGTGGGTAGACGATGTAACAAGTTGGCCATTCACCAAGGCGTACTGATACAGCAATTGATTATTGGTTTTAATTTTGCCGTCGATACCGGATAGTTTGGTGTCAAGAATATCCGCGTGTAACCAAAGTGCTCCATCTACCGCTGTTAAGTACGCTTCAATTTTTTTATCAGTCGCGATGGCTTTTATAAATGCGAGAGACTGTTCATGAACAAAGCCATCACCTAACTCTTCTTCCGTATCAAAAATGTGAGATACACTGACATTACCGGTTGTATTGTTAGTGGAATTATTAAGAAAGATAATCTTATGTTTGGTTGCGTCAGACCCAATGCTAAAACCTATATAAGCCTCATTGATCTCGCTTACCCAACTAATAAGACTAGCCTCGGTAGCAGAGCCAAACCCAGCATGACCTAAAGTCTGCTCTGCGATTTTATACTCGTCGTAGAAACCAACCCCGAGTTTAGACTCATGAGGCATTGCCTGAATAAGCAGTTCTAAATCGTTCCCTGATTGATTGAGATACGTTGGCAAAACTCTAACAGTTTGCGCAATAGGCAACGCATCACTATCAAAAGGAATAAGCTCGACCCACTCTTGCTTTATTCTGCAATTAAAGGTGGCTTTGAATGAGACGTATCCGAGAGGCACATCCCCTTCGAACCAGATCTGAATTTTATTGCTACCTGGTTTCAACCAGAGGCTTAATTCTCCGAGACCATTTTCAATTGGAGACGGTTCTGATTGTGTATCACTCTCGCTTACACTGAGTTCTTTTCCAAACAAATAAAGTGTCGCCATCAGTCCACCCCTTTTTATAAGATAAGCAGGATCAATCCATCAAGCAGCGCGCTCTAAGACTCGCTATATCCCCTTTTTCTGGTATACCTTCCCAAACAATCTGTTCAATGTCGGAAATATAGATTTTTGTTAGATCGTATCGGTGTATTGAGTTAACAGCGAAAATTGATAGCAGACCTTTTTTCTTTGGTCCTATCTGTGTCCCAACTTGGTAGGGTCGTTTGTCTTGTTCACTGTTATTCTTGATTCGGTTTTCGTTAAGTCGCTTAACTTCATAACCCGCCTTTTCGGAGTAATTGGCGACGGAAAAGGTTCTATCATTACGAAACGTAAACGCTCTAATTTTGGCGCCATCACCGCATATACCAGATGCTTCCACGTCATGCAGAGACCACGCACGCTCCGGCATTTGTTGCATTCTGAAATCGATTCCATTCACTTCCACAGATACTAAGTTCAAAAATGATTGGAAAGCAGGATGAAAGGGTGTCAAGTAGTATGCTTGGTTACGATCCTTCGCCTGTACCTTTTTGCCTGCCAAGGCAGAATATGGAGTACTCGCACTTTCCTTAAAGCCCAAGATATCAGCTGCTTTGTTTTCAAAATCGAAAGCCTTCTTAAAGCTCGTCACAGCACTATCATTTTCCTCTAGACTTCCGAGCAATTTACTCATATCGAAAGTTAAAGAAACAATGCTCTGGCGCATATACTCCATATCTTTAGCAGTTAATTCCCTAGCTTTGCCGTTGTCGGTGCAATCCTTAATTTTACCAACTAGGTCGACACGTCTTATTCGCATGGAATCGACAAATGCATTCCATAATGCTGCTTCATACTCGACCATATATTTTTGTATCCATTCACGTGACGGATTATCACCCAGCAGAGCATTCCGGTTTGTCGTAAGAGCATTAGCAAGGACTAATCGTTCGATATCATTAAGTACAGAGACTTCAAACCACTTTTTTTCTTCACCTTCTGGAGACTCTGGAACGAAAAATTTTCGTATCGGTAAACGCAGAATATTGTAACTTGGGGGGCTAATGTGATCCTTCGATTTGCTCCCTTGATCCATTCTGCCTGGTGACCAAATTGCCAGATGGATAACGTCACCGGGCTTTATCACCATCCCTGTTTTTTTTGGACTGGACGAACCCAATTGGTTCTCTGAAATCGTATCTTCTTTACACAATGGAGGAATCGGACCGCCCTCTTTGTCCGTCAACATCACCGTACGGTCAACTATGTAACGATCCGAAACAATTTTAGTATTGCATGCAGAGATACTTAGTGCGATTAGCGTATATAACAGAACACTTTTCTTACGCATACTTTTCCCCTTTGTAACATCGTAAGCATTGCAAACACTGATGAGCCCTTTAAGTGCAGTATGTTTACCTTTCTAAATTCCTGAATCGCCAATTGATTTTTATTCTGTTGTGGAAACACAATTCACATTGTTTAATCGATAGCGTAAACCAGTCCTTATACACATCTTTTTATTAGGTCTAAATAATTAAAAGCAATTAGACTCATATAGTCATAGTAGTGATTAATTCATTTAGCAACCACATTCTCCTCTTACTGTCCTTGGTTACCGTGTTAATACTCTCTTAACGGCTCTATCCAGAGTTTCTATCCACGCGGTTTTATACTCACTTTCAGTTCTATGAACCATTTCACCATCGACTTTTTTGGTTCTAGATGTATGCTTAATTTCTACCACTGCTGAACAATGAGCTTCGTTTGCTTTGGGATACCAACGAACGCCTTTCTCGGAACATGCTTTCATTACTTGAGCCAGTCCATCTTTACCATTTTCAGAAAAACCAAATAGTCTTGAGCCCAGACTGTGCCTGTCATTAATATCGCTGATATCAACCTCTATGATGACAAGAGGGGTTTGCCGGTAATAGAAATATGCACAGTGAAAGGTTCGAGCCTCCTGAGTGGGCTGATCCGCCCCAGCAATTTTGGACACCGAGTTAAGTGAGTACAATCACTAACGAGGTGAACAATGACAACTAACAAAACTAGAATCAAACATTCCCCTGAATTTAAGGTAGAAGCCCTTAAGCTAGCAGAGAAAGTGGGTGTAGCTGCGGCAGCGAGACAGCTCGGGTTGCACAGTTCTCAGATCTACGGGTGGCTGAAGAACTCGAAGAAAGACATCAGTACCAGTCAGCGTGAAAAAGATCTGGCCGCTGAAGTCGCCAAGCTTAAAAGGCAATTGGCTGAGCAAGCTGAAGAGCTAGATATCGTAAAAAAGGCCGCCACCTACTTCGTATATGGAATCCACGGGTTTTACAAGATAAAAATGTGCAGTGGATAAGATGCGGTCGTATATTCGGTTTCTTATTGAAGGAGCTACCTTCTAACCTTTGATGTGTGCGCACCTAACGTCCTTGTCGCGAAAGAAGCTTTTCATAGCATTGCGAAGTAGTCAGGGTCTCAGTAGGCTGGTCTAACCATTGAACATCATTATTTATAATCTGTTAATTCATATAGCTAAATAGATAATGGCTTGGGCTGATATTCCGTTTCATAGTGGAGCATTGCCCAAGCTGCCCTGACCGTCTTGTTTGCCAAGGCGATACAGGCTCTTTTGAACCCAACTCTATTGACTAACTTGATAAGCCATGCCTGATTTTGGTTATTTGGCGATTCGGGCAATCGGTAAATATATGCCATGGCACCAAGATATAGCATTGAACGGAGATCTTTGACAGCGCCAAACTTATCTATGCCCAGCATCGTCACTTTACCGCCTGAACTGTATTGTTTCGGTGTTAGCCCAACAAACGCTGAAGCTTGCCGCCTATTGGTAAATTGCGTTCCGTTACCTAAAGTAGCGTAGAGCATGGAAGCTGTTGTTTCACCGACACCTTCCAGTGCCATGAGCCTTTTACAAGGTTCTATCTGACGAGTTGTCGAGTTCATGGATTTCTGGAGCTTGCTCAGTTCATCTTTCAGGTTAAGGTATTGCTGCCATAGCATCGACAAGGTTGTGACTAAGCTTGCTGGCAGAACATCGCTTTCATAGAGTGTTGAAGTGACCAATGCAGCCAGCCCTTTAGTACCTTTTGCTTTGACGATACCGTACTCGTTAATGATGCCTCGGATGTGCAGCCCCAATGACACAATGGTTTTTGATAGAAACTGGCGATTTGCTTCAAGAGACATCAAGGTTTGTTGCTCCATTGATTTGGGCTTGCAGTATTTTATTCCTATCTGGAGCGCCGCATTAGCAATGGCAAGAGCATCATTGGCATCAGTTTTATGGCCATCAACATATGCCTTCACTTTTTTCGGATTGATTATCCGTACTTCGTGGCCGAAAGACTCAGCGTATCTGCCCCAGTAGTGGCAACTAGCGCAGCCTTCTAGAGCAACAAGAGATGGCTTAGATTTAGCGAGTAACTCCTTAAGTTTCTGCCTGCTTACTGCTTTATTGCTGAGCAGTTCTCCTTGGCGGCTAATATGGCAAACCTGTAACACGTTTTTTGATAAATCTATACCGATGACGTTCGTTCTTAGCATGATGACTCCTCGCTTTCATGTTCCTGCCTATGCCTAAGTTTTGCAGAGAATGAGTGGATTCCATACATCGCGAGAAATCTAAAGTAAATTGCTATGAATTTATGCTCGAACACCTGCTGTGCTTCAATGTCGTCCGCATGGCTAAGGTGTTCGAGGTTTCACGAAGTGGGTTTTATTACTGGATTAAGCATCGCCACAAGGCAATCCAGCGCGAGGCAATACGCCAACAGTTTGATACAAAAGTCAAAGACGCGTTTGACAATAGTAAAGGTCGTGATGGCTCAAGGCGCATCCAGAAAGATCTGGCTGAGAATGGTGATAACCGTAATGTAAAAACCATTGCCGCCAGTATGATGCGTCAAGGTTTAACGCCGAAAGCGGCACGCAAGTTTAAATGTACGACAGATAGCAAACATAAAATGCCAGTTGCCCCGAACTTATTAGCTCAGAATTTTAACACTGAGTCTCCGAATCAAAAGTGGGCGGGAGATATCACCTATATTGCCACAAGTGAAGGCTGGCTGTATTTGGCTGTAATCATTGATCTTTACTCAAGACAAGTAATCGGCTGGTCAATGGATACCCGAATGACGTCTACACTGGTCAGTGATGCACTATCAATGGCCTTGTTCCGTCGCGGTTTCCCTGAGCAGGTTATCGTTCACAGTGATCGAGGTAGTCAGTATTGTTCAAAAGACTATCGAGACCTAATCACTGCTTATAATCTAAAGCAAAGTATGAGCAGGAAAGGAAATTGCTGGGATAACGCTTGTGTTGAGAGCTTCTTCCATTCAATGAAGGTTGAAGCGATCCAATATGAGCCGATCATGACCAGAGAAGAGATGCGTCAAACTATCTTCGAGTACATAGAAGTTGATTATAACCGGACGAGAAGGCACAGTGCTCTTGGGTATCTAAGCCCAGTTAACTTTGAACAGCAAAATGTCGCTTAATGAAATGTCCAGTCTGGCTGGTGCAGATCACCCCGCCCTAATCCCATCACTCCAACATCAAATAGAGAGAGTATCAACAATACAGAGAAACGATAATAAGCAAGGTATTGGCGCTTCATTAGCTCATGCTCTTGGTAAAAGTATACCAACGTGTTTAATCAAACTTTATGGATGATTACCTTCCCTTCAATGGCTATCTGTAGACATCCGTACTGTTCAAGAATTGCTAGGCCACTCAGGTGTAGCAACGACACAAATCTATACGCATGTAATTGGTGAACACTTCGCTGGTACTGTAAGCCCACTAAATAAAATCTTTGTTACGAAGCACAAGACAAACCCATAGTTTTTGCGATCGATTCGAGTTCACTAAACTGAATTTGAATCTAGCCACTAGAAAACTTAGGTTACATTTTGAGTGGATAGTAGGACTAAGCAAATAGTCTGGCTCACTTTGGGGCAAAAATAATTTAGCCGAGTTGGCTGAATGTGTGATTACTTAACACTTAACTCTCTCCACATTATGTGTGATGGGTAAGAATGGCACACTTTCAGGCTTTCCAGCGTGAAGTGTGCTCCATTGATTAACCTAGTAAAAACAAACAACACATCGCTTATGCGCAGCCAGAAGCTGTTTCGATAAATGATGACGTCGGAGCATTAAGGTGTTCTCTCTTTTAGAGAGCGAAGGGCTTGTTGCATCCTCACTTTAATGTTTTGAACGCTTTCCACCTTTTGTGGAACCGTGGGCGTGTTGCATCCTCGTTCAAACTGGTGGCACAGTCGACAGCTGTATTTGGGCTTATTGCATCCTCCACCAGAGGCTATGTGTTGTCGTTATGCATCAATAAAACACTATGTATTGAGTTGGCATTTGGAATAGCAGCACCGGAACGTTGTCGTCTGCTATCGTACTCAATCACCGAATAGTGCCCGAACTTCTCGATACTTCCAGCGAGAGTGTTCTGGATGGCTTGCCACTCCTAGGCTGAAGCGGCTTTCGGTACTTCGTCTAATTTCTTAACTGAAATTAGACGAAGTGGTGATGTACGTTTAAACATCATTGTATCACTGTCACCTCCCTTTCGACTTAAGGTTCTCTGAAAGCATTTCTGCCTTACCAATTGGCGAGAACATCAGGCTTGAGGTGGGCGATAATTTCTTCATCATGTAAATTCTCCTTTAATTGCAGGTGTGCACAGTATCTAAACGCTATTGCGTTTGCATCTGGTGTAAGGCAACGATAAGGAGAACTGGAATATCTTGAACCAAGAATAATGAGTAACAGCAAAAGAAAGGAATATAGGCTACGAGAAACGATAACCTAAAAACAGGTGCTCATACAGACGTGATCGGCGTAGAGACCGAAAGAAAAATCGGTGGGTCTAACTCTAGAAATTAAACCCACCGATAACGACGTGAGTTGCTCGTGTATACATTGGGTCTCTGTACCAATGAGAAAGGAGCAAACTCTATTTCATACTCCTTATTAACCGTTAGGACGGAAGAACGCCTCATCAGGAGGCATAAGTAGTTACGCCTAACTCTCTCTCATCAATATCCTATTGTGGTTTTTATTTGAACGCTCTGCGCTTGTGGGCGATTGCAAATATGATAGCTTGGTTTTGTAGCGCGCTATTCCATTTCACTCTCACAGTAAGGAGCATTGTTATGCTAATAGAACAACTTCACCTTATCGCTAGACGTAACCGAGACATCATTGAAATCATTGATGAAGAAACTGGCGCGCTGCAAATGTGCTATCCCGCGCAACACTACACAAACGAAGAAGCTTTAGCAGAATTCGAGGCCAAATACCTATAAGGTAAAATGGCAATTGCCATTGAAGCCGTGCTTAAGGAGCAAGGTGTACCTTAAGCACCATTTGCAAATACCAGAACCTTCAAGGCTAAATTTTATCTCGTTGAAAAGAAGAGCGAACTTTTATCAGTCATAAGTCAATGGCTCGTTAAAAATACCGATAAACGTACTTAGAACTAATGAATTTCGCATAGATGCTTTAGCCGTCTATATGCCTAACTTAGATTTATAACGTTTTTCGTTACTCACCTGACAGTTTCTCGTTCCCTGAATTAACGTTTATACCGAATCAACTTGAAGATGCTGGCTTGAGAACCTGAAAATTATCATTAACTCTCGATGTCAAAGAGCCTGCGATCTCTGGAAGAGTCACAGCAAAAAATTGCTCTATCGCAGCCTTGAAGTCCCGTTTCCTTTTGAAGTAAACGTTGTTCCTCGATTGCTCATTCATAACTTTCCATAGCCGCTCTATTGGGTTGAGGTTTGGGCTGTAAGGTGGAAGATAATGCAGTTCAATATTCAGGACAAACGCCGCATCTTTGACTAAGTCACTTCGGTGATATCCCGCACCGTCCAAGATGATATGAAGCTTATGGGCTAAGGGATAACTCTTTCTTAACTCACAGAAAAAGCGAACAATCGATTCACTGTTAATGCTCCCATAGTCGCGAACAATGGTTGCACCAATATCCGAAAGGTTCAGTGCGCCAATAATGTTTAATCGACTGCGATTGCCCGTTGTTTCAATCACTTTATCCTGACCAGTTCGTATCCAGCCATGAGATATTTTTGTTGATAGTGTTGGGTGAACGGCATCAATAAAGACTATCGACTCATCCTTGCCTCAGCTTGTCTTTAGCGCTTCATAAGCCTCTATGAATGCTTGTTGTTTTGCTTCATCAAACTTATGTGGAACGCCTTTCGGTTGCTTGTAGCTAAAACCATTGTGGTGAAGCCATTTGTTCATTCCAGAGACCGTGTAATCAAGTCCAAATGTCTCTTTAACGTAGGCGACAATTTGATGCGTATGAGAATAGGTTTTCTCAGTCAAATGCTCGATTAACTGCATGGTTTGACTCCAGCCTTCAGAAGCCAACAAAACAGCCTTTATACGGTCGCAAACTCGGCTATCACGTTCAATGTCGTGCATTTGTTCGAGTTGTAGTTTCTGCTGAGGAGTCAGTGTAATTTTCATGGTTGGTAGCATGATCCTGATTCTATTGAAAATCAAGCATCTTCAATGATCACAGGTATATAAAGAATTTGTTCTAAAGAATTTGTTCTAAAGAATTAATTTTAAGTTCTTCGAAAAGATTTCTTAACTTTTCTTTTTGCGATTCATCCATCGCTTTCTCCTTTTGTTTTTCCCAAATTGACAGGCAATAACTAAAAGGGTTTTCTATTGATTTAATAAGTTTGATGATGTTTTCAGGACGATAAAACTCAATTAAATTCTTATGAATCAATTCGCCTTTGCTGTTTCGTTTACTCGGGTCAGAAAGCATTCTCTCTATGACTGAAACATCAATTGTAATACTTTCATTATCAATCTTAATTTCCCTTTTCCCATCCTTAAATCTAAGACCGTCCAAAACGTAGTAAAACAGAGTTTTGGACTTATATAATTTATCTTTAGGATACGCTCTATATTTATTGGTGAATGACCTATCAAACTCCACCCCTAATGTACCCGCTTTATCCAACATATATTGAAAACTACAGTTAGCTAATCCATCGTTGACATAGCCGCCGCCAATATTTGAGTGAACACCAGGAAAGTATCTTTGTTCCATCACTTGTTCAGTTGAAGTCACATCAGACCAAATCTCAGGTTTAAAGTCTGCCCGTCTTTCATCAACTGAGATTGCATGGTAGATATGTTTGATGCAGTTAGGGGGGACTTCATCAATTAAATACCGTTTGCGGCCATAATTAATAGTTTTTGAGCCCAACGAAAATACAGTATCCCATACCCCCAACATTGAAATTGATATTTCGTTCAAGCTGGAAATCCGCTTTCTAGCTGGTTTGTCCGCAGGATTGTTTATTTCATTGATTACACCTTTTGCAGGCTTTTTACCCTCGGTGCGAAGATACTCCCTAAAAATGATAGGAATATAGTAAACGTCTTTTTTAGATGGGATGCCGCCAAGCCAGTCTATAAATTTACACAGAACCCGGGCAGTAGCGGCACCGCGACTAAAACCAAAAATAAAAATTTCGTCTGGCTCTTTAGATGCACTCTTTTTTGAATAATTGTTAATGAGGAAAGTGAGAGTATCTTCGATATTGGTCTCAAAACCTGCCCCCCAACCACCTCCCAAGCCTTTATCTATCTTGTTAAGGGTACTGTTTGCAAAACCCGGATATTGCGTTCTCCCACCTACACCGGTGTTATAATAAACCACCTGATATACACCCGATTCATCAATGGGCAACACGCCTCTAGCAAGTTTAAGTACATTGGTAGGTTTAAGGACGGAATCTCCGTCATCCCGTTCAGACTCTGTGTAAGTATTATTCCAAGTCCCATCCAGACATAAAATTATTCTCTTCTGGGTCATTGCTCCCCCTCTTCATGTATCTTTTTGGCTATGTTCCCTTTAAGTGTTGCTAACTTTATGAAAGGTTATAAATCAGTAGGTTACAACAGAAATTCTAAACGATGGTTTTAACGTTAATCATCGCAAACTCAGGTGGTTAGAGTTTCAGATGAAATACTAACCACAGTTAAGGGGAACATAGCGATCTTTTTAATCAATGAGTAATGAGTAAAAACCGTCTTCATCATGCTCTGGATACTTTGTATGGTACCCATATTCTTTTTTGTAATATCGTTTGTCCCAATGCTTGTTGTGCTGAGTGTTGTAGTTAAAATGCAATGTAAGGCCTGGAGTACCGAATTTAATTATTCTGGCAATTGCCTCGTCGTTGGGGTGCTTGAAATAGTTGCCATTGGTAGAAATCAAAAAGTTTTTGCATTCAACCAATGATAATAACTCTTTTGAGATATTAGCTTTGCTACCATGATGCGAAACTTTAAATGCATCCAGTTTTAGCTTGTTAGCTTCGCTGAATCCCAATGCTTTTATTTCATCAACAAGGACATCTTCATGAGCATCGCCCGCAAATAAAACGCGTTTGTTATCATAGTCCAAAACAAACGCAATACTTGAACCATTGGGCACTGCACTATCACCTTTAAAAGGTTTTGTCGCAAGTTCATCAATATCTAATATGTCGAAAGACTCTACGTCATCATTTAAGGCTTCGTAATCTTCAACTCCAAACCCCGGCACTAGACCTGCCTTTTCACATTCTCGCTCCCACGTATTCTTCAGAGCACTAAGCTTTTCATTAGTGGGCGACAACAAACTTATGCTTAGTCCAGACAAATGTATTGAATCAGTAGCGTTTTCAACCTTTACTGACTTACCTTGAAAACTGCTGTTCCACGGCCAACCTTTTTTCAAGATTGACGTACTAAGATATTCACCCATTTTGACTGAAAAAGACTCCACGTCATCTTCGTCAATTTCGTCGCTTAACGACTTGTCTTCCAAGTGCAAATAAGTGTTGAACCACACTTCTTTTACAGTTAAATCTATCTCAGTATCTGTCAGTAGTTTTTGCATACCATCAATATGATCTCTGTCCACATGTGAGACAACCAAAAGTTCTAATTGCTTTATATTTCGTGCGGTTAACGTTTGCTTTAGGGCATGTTCATAGGTCCAGGCTCTACCAGCGTCAATCAATACGTGCTTGTGGCTGCTGCCATCACCATACTCTACAATTAAGCAATCACCTTCTTTCGCTGGTAACATAGAAACGTTAATAAATTTAGTCATTACCCGCCCCTGACAAAACGTTATTGACCTGCGTAGTCGATGTTATCGTCAAAGAACTAAAAATGCTTTTAGCATCCATTCGGCTTGCAATAATATCAAGATGAGGAATCACGTCTTTCGCTTGCGACTCGTCTTCGTTTGCAAAGAAGTGCATCACATCAAGCAATAGCTCGATGCCGAAAGAGAAATAAGGTAAGCCATGGTTATATGCATCAATAGCCGCATTATAGGCTTCATCTCTATCGCCGACTTTGAATTGCGTAAACAGAGCCGCTTTTAAAATTGCCCCGTCCGGTAGCCACTTGAACCTATTGCTAAGGTTGTTAATCCAGTCGCACCATCTAGGTATTTCATCCCCAAAGGAGTCCCTTTTGTAGCTCTGAAACAGTAAGTAACCGTTAAGTGCCGCTGCTATCGGCGAGCTAATCTTTTCATACAGCATTTTTTCTGCTTGTAATAAATTTGCGCCTCGAAAGCTCGCACCTTGACGCAAATATCCCAACGCGCCATTTATGGTTGGATGCTGTACAGAAACAGACAAATCAAAATCATACGAAGTGGGTGAAAATAACAATTCGATTGGAATCACCCAGCCGTGATAATGCCAAGGAAATGGAATAAGTATCCATTTAAGGCTTGATTTTGTTCGGACAATTAAAAGTGGGCGTTGAGACTTCTCACAAAAAGGGGTAAAGTCCAAAAAATCCCCATGAAAAACGAAAAACTGCGCCCCATCAATTACCTTTTTAGGAAAAACTTGTTTTTTTATAGTTAGCTTGCACAAGTCTAGAGCCTTATCCGGCTCTCCCAGTATTAGTTTACTGCAAAACTCATACTGAGAATCATATCCATGCATAATCTCCTTCAAGTCTGCGATGTAAACTCTTAGTGAAGGAGCAGGAACGCCGTCAATAAATTCACCTTGGAGCCTTCGGTGCAAGTGAAAGTTTGACTCCCCCAGAATCTGAGCTTGCCAAGGTGACGCTTCTCTTTTTCCCTTGTCAGGCAAATAAATCTCTAAGGGACCTTCGTCGTTACCATCATATGCGAAAATTTCATTGATGATGTCGCCATCAGGAAGGTTCAATTGAAGCAAGTACTCCCCAGGTCCTTTTGCATCAGGCACATCCATAAAAAATGGGTCGTTATTTGCGTAATCCTGAATGGGCAGTATCACATCTGTAATAAACTTTCTCTTACTCTTTTGATTTTCTAACGAATAAAGCGTGCCCATAACTCTATTTGGTGACGTTGAGTTTGCTCCGACAAGCTGAGTACGAATCGCAACTTCCTTTTTCATGGCGATACCCACACGTTAACTTTTTTATAGGGAGGACTTATATAGACACCATCACACTGCCCAGTGCTGGCGCTAATAAATGCCTTAAAGTCGTATTGACCTGGTATTTTAAATATTTCCCACCACTCAGGAGTTAAAATATTTCTAAAATCAGTCACTTTACCATTACTTAAGCACTCCATTTTTGCTTTATCATTATCTTGTCCATTGTTACAACATACTAGTACATGCGCTTCAGGCTCATCATCCAAAATATGGAAGTAAAACATGCTAAACTTGGCCTGAGGTAGTAGGTCGTGATCGGGATTTCGATGATTTATACTAAAGTGTATCGACTTGAACAGATCGGTTGTAGAAATTCTCCAACGACCATCAGCTTCTCGGTTGTCACTTCCTCCTCCCCTTAAGCCGCGAATAAGAGCGTCAGTAAAAAAGCTCACTTGATCTTTTTTACTATAAGCTTTTTCGCCCTCCACTGTTGCGTAATAGATAGCTGGTTGAACATTACTTTGATAGGCTCGGTTGATGTTGGAGGAAACCATTGGCAGGCCCGCTTGTTGGGTATTTTTTGCAATATGGGCAGTATTTCTACATGCATCAACAAAATATAATTGCCTACTGGCTGCACAAGTCTTCATTCCTCGCTCAAAGCTCTTAAAGTCAATAGCTCCGTCCATTGGGTTAAGTTTATCCCTGCCATAATCACTAAGCAGTAATGACTGACTACCTAATCCGTTACTTACTCCATGACCACAAAAATAAAAGAGTGTCATGTCTTCTTCATTTTTGTCAGATTTTTGGAACCACTCTGATATTGCACTTTTGACGTTTGTGGAGTCAGCTAGCTCAGGTACTAAAGTGGTTATTTTAGGATGTTGGAATTGCTTTGGATTCGCTTCCGTGATTAGTAATGACAATGAAGCTAAAGGGTACTCGTCATCATAGTCATCATAGTCATCATACGACTTACAATCCAATAGCCAACTAGCAATGGCTCTAGCAGAGTGAGCAGGTGATGAAAGGTCATTAAGTACTACTTCTGCATCTGGATACCACTCAACACCGATGATAATGGCGTGCATAACAGACCTGCCTGAAGCCATTAAATTTTGATCTTCGAATATTGTAAAAGTCGCCATTTCTCCTCCCAATGGAGTTGTTGATCAAATCAGTCAAGGGGCGCAGTCATCGTACGGAGCTTACCTGTTAGTTTCGAACAGGCACACAGCCCTATTCTGCAATACTTTATGACACTTTTTAGTGTCGTAAGCGCCGTCTGCTGATACTGAATGAACCTCTTTGAGAAGTGGATTAATTAAGGCTGGGAGGGCTTCACTGTCACCAACATTAACGAAACGAGGCTTACTTCTACGTTAATAACATCATGGGTATCGACATCAACTGCAAGGTGCAGTTTACGCCAAGCCCTATGATTTTCTACCCAATGCTTTTTAACTTTCCATTTGCCTTCCCCAAAGACTTTCAGACCTGTTGAATCACACGGGTTCAGATCGCAGGGTTGAGGAAAGGTTCAACTAATTTAGTCAACAACTTTAGTCAACAACGCCACTCCCCACTAGCACCAACTACCTTGTAACCCTGATCAGAATAAACCTGATGCTTTTATAAAACCTATATTCAAACTGTAGATTTTGCAAATTGAGTGGCTTTGATGTGATGGGCGCACCGCCCTTCTAGCGTCGTTGTACCAAACTAATGGTGCAACCAGTGAGAACAGGAGTAACGAGCATGTCTATTAAAGTTGTCGGCATCGATATAGCCAAAAATCTCTTCCAAGTATATGTATTGAGTACTGATGGACAAATTTTGTCAAACCGAAAAGTTAATCGTGATAGGCTTATCGATACTGTCCGTCAAGTATCAGAGCAAACTGCTCTTGCGATGGAGTCATGCGCAACTTCAAATCATTGGGGCAGAATATTTCAGGAGCTAGGCTTTAGAGTAGCACTGATACCCGCCCAACACGTAAAAGCATTTGTTAGGCGGCAAAAAACGACGCCAATGATGCGAGAGCTATTTGCGAAGCCTTTTCTAGACCCGACATTCATTTTGTTCCTGTTAAGTCTGTTGAGCAACAAGACCTCAAAGCGATACGCAGCGTCCGTAAACGTTTGGTGGAGAACAGATCTTGCTAATCAGATAAGAGGGTTGGCCGTTGAGTACGGAGTTGTCTTCCCGCTGTCTGCTAAAGCACTACGGAGTCATTTACCGCTAGCGATTGAAGATGCAGAAAATGAGCTTTCTCCTGTAATGAGGAACTTACTGCAAACACTATACTGTGAATTTGTCAGTGTCAGCGAAAGTATAGGTGAAATTACTCAGGAAATAGCGTTATTGAGTCAGCGAAGCCCAAGGTATGAAGCTATTCGGAGTATTCCTGGTTTCGGCCCGATTTTAACAGCGGCATTGATTAGTGAAGTAGGCACTGGTAAACAATTCCCAAAATGGTCGGCAGTTCTCAGCGTGGTGTGGACTGGTTCCGAAACAAAATAGTACAGGAGGCAAAAGTAACCTCGATTCGTTATCGAAAACAGGTAATCGTGAATTAAGGGTATTACTCATTCATGGGGCTTGAGCGGTAGTCCGATGTGGCGCGAGTAAAACAGACGCAATGGGAGGTTGGTTGAGGGGATTAATTGCACGCCGTGGCAAAGCAAAAGCTATTGTCGCTTTAGCAAACAAACTTGTCCGTGTGGCTTGGCGTATCTTAGCGAAGAATAGCGAATACGATATCAATCAAGCATTTAATCCCGTTTGAGGAAATACAAGTAAGTTCAAGGTGTAGCTCCCTACCAGTAACTGAGTTTGTAATATCTGATGAAGAAACGGTGAGCCATCCTTACTACACTCTGATTACGCAACAAAGCCCTTGTTAATTGCAAAAATCCCTAGATAATCTAATATCAATCTGGTTAGTCAACTTTTCGGTCATTCGGTGGTAGCGAATTGATAAAAACACTAATAATCAGTTAATTATATGTATCGAGATGATTTTTCTAGGGTTCAAATCCCTATCTCTCCGCCACATTTAGAAAGCCCGTTGAGAAATCAACGGGCTTTCGTCGTTTATGCGCGCTAAAAAATCAATGGGATTTGTTAAATCCCTAGTCGGTCGCGACCCCGACTCTACGCCACATATAGTAAAACGGCCGCTAAGAAATTAGCGGCCTTTTTCGTTCCGAAACAACTATGAATCTATTTCAGTAATTATTTGTCTCTGGGATGCCTACATCATTTTTCGCATAGAATTTTGCACCATATCGTCTTGCTCCTGTGGCAATACCTCTTCAAATGCAAATTCTCTGTGGATCGCCTTAACCCATTTCCGGGCACGGCGAGTAAGATCACGGTCATCGGTTTGCATTCTACCTCTACTCACCAAAATGCCTAAATCCGCCCCGAGATAACTGTAATCTCCTACTCCGTAAACGCGCATATAAAATGCGTCGTTTTGGCTTGAGACGTTAGTCCAGTCAATTGAGTCGCGAACAAACTTGATATCACTATTCTCGGACATAGTCCAAATACCGGTTTTGGGGGCTTTAGTAATTCGCTTAACCTTATCGTCAGTACTTTTAAGTACCAGTTGCGTCCAGCTATCATAATCAGCCCAACGTTGTTGGATTTTCTCAATATCGATCTCAAAGTCGACATCCATGAACTCTAATAAGTGAAACAGCATAAGCGGTGCGCCGCCGTACTTGGACGTGACCAGGTTTGTCAGAGGACTCGCACCACTTAGACGCGGATTAATTTCACCTAGATAAACTTTGCCATCATCAGTATCAACCAGATAATCAAAACAAAAAGTACCGCGATATCCCGTCTCATATAATTTGTCACCCATGCGTTTAACCATGGAGATAATTTGGCTACGGATTTCTCCCTGCAATAAGTCTGGGAAAATATCATTGCCACACCAGCCTCCGCCATAAGGAGTCAGCTCTTTATAACCGGTAATGTCAGTTTGAAGCGGTCCAACTAAGGTCCCACAACGTGTCGCAACCGCTTCTACTGTCCCGGGGATGTGGTTGATGTATTTCATGATCTTTAGTGTTTCATCAACAATATTATCTTGGTGTTTATTCCAGTCCGCTTCACTATTAATAAAGAAAGTCGTCTTACCGGAATCACCATATGGAGTTTGCACCACAAGCTTCGTTCCGAGACCATTCTTTCTCGCTACGGTCATCAACTCTTTAAAGCTTGAGACTTCAATGTCATATACGTTAGGGGCACTAGGAACGTTGGCCTCGTTGGCTAAACGAGTTGTAACGATTTTGGAATCTAAATATTTTCGTAGCTCATGACTGGGTAAAGCGATTTCCATATCGAGTTCTTTGGCAAGTTGCTCAGTCGTCTCGTCAAACATGACGGTAAGAATCTTTCCTTTTGAACCTTTTCGCTCAAACATATCAATGCTGTCTTTATGGCTCACCAGGTAGTTCACCAGATCTTCCATTGATTCAAAATCCCGAGGTTGCTCCATTTTTGGATTCAATACTCGGAAATGTCCACCATCAAATGAATCAAAGTGGGTAATATAATTGAACGCATTAATCCACTGACCTAAACCTAATATATTATAAGCAGTAGGTGAGATAAAATATATCGGCGTATCATTATCACGGAAGAATCGATAAATATCCGTCATTCCCTTCAATTTCGTTTGTTCTTTATCACTGCTTACTGACAAATTTGGCGTAACTTGTTTAGAATTACCTCTTATTCTTTTGGATAATTCCTTCATTGTTTCCAACATTTCCATCGTCCTTAATGTAGAAAATTAACATCGCTTGTAATGAGTAGCAGTAATACAGACAGCTTACTCGTTAACTGAAACTTGGTTATGGGGGTAACCTAAGAATTTCGTATTCTTCCCCGTAGCGGGGAATATCCAGATCAATCCTCGATCTAACATTATTAATGTAATTCTACGCTCTGCTATTTACTCTCAGGTGAATAAGCACTTTATATAAGAATGATATCGTTCACCTGAATGTTAATAAAACAATGACTTTTACTAGTAATTGCCGAAAGTACACTCTCTAACTGATGTCGTTAAGTTCTCGTAATGACAACAGACCGAGAATTAAAGTTATCAAAACCCACGACCTGCTCGGTACACGGCCAGACATAATGTGCTTGCTTGTTCGCGCAATCATACATACTGGTATATAGTGTCCCATACCTGTGTTCCTGATGACTTCGGTATAATGGCGGCTGTAAAAACTGACTCGCTATTTGATAAGGTTCGGTATAGTTACAGCTTATTTCTTCTAGTTTAGCGAGCCTTTCAACACTGTCCGGCAAAAATAGCGCTTCTTCATTTTCAACCACTACTTGATGATTGGCTGAAATATAATGATTAGTGATAACAGGACTATTACCTGGGTTTAAATAAACCGTCCTGTGCTCCCCGTTTGCATCTACCAAAGCCAACGTATAATCAAGATGGACAGGTATCGTTTTCAGTTTATTAATAGCCTGCTCGACATTACTGCATGTTTCAAGCAAATAGCGCAAAACAATGGTAATGCCAAAACCTTCTCCTTTTACACCATGGCCGCCAAAATTTAACGAACATGCTAGGCCATCTTCATTTATGCCATCTAAAATACCCCAAAAGCAGTCCGTCATGCCCAGTACTTTTTTCTCGTTCCATTGACTAAGCATGACCTGACCTTCGAAAAGGTACTGCGGAAAGTCATAATTTCTTACTAGCCATGCGCAGTTGTCTTGTTTAGTGACCAACTGAGAACAGCCGCTATAAAAAATTGGAGGATTATATAAACTCAGAAACCTCGCCATGAGATCATTGGCATCTAAATGTTCCGTCAATCTTTTATAAGTTGGATACAGTTCTGGCATATGAGTTTTTATTGCCTGAATACATTGCAAATATGTCGGACGTGCAGCCTCTCCTTCGTCCAGGTACCACGCTTGATATGCCAGCCATGCATGGTGAAATCGATGTTTCAAGTTTTCATCCATGTACCTATTGTCTGAAAAATTTACCTGCCATAATGCCATCACTCAGCTTCCTCTGTACTAGGCAGATAAACAGGAGAAGAGTCCAACGCCAATAAAAATTCTAATTGTTCAGCAAAGTTTAAGATTTGGCTGTCCAGCCCACATAATCCCGTAATGTGTAGTGATAGAGGCAAGCTCTCATTACCGTACCCCATAGGCATTGCCAGAGCCGGAAATCCGCACAAATTTGCGTCATATAGAAAGCCAGCCCAATCCAGCCAGGGTAACTCAATTTTGGTTGAACCGAGATACTTGGGATATCGTCGGTCATGCGTAAATGCTTCACACCCCACCGTGGGAGAGAGAAACAACTGACAGCCATTACGCTCATACATAGCTTGATAAGCTGCCAATATAACATTTCTATGCTCTTCTGCCGCTAAGTACTCTTCTTCCGTTAAGGTACTGGCAAACTGAAATGAGCGTAACGTTTCTTCTTCTATACCTTCAAGTGGCTGCTCTTTAAGTGACTGATAATACCAAGTGTCATAGTACGCACTCGTCACCCAAGCAATGACTGAAGCCGGCAATTGCGGATGATCATAAACGACCTCCACTCCAGATTTGATTAGCGTGTCAATGACGGTTCGAAAAGTATGTCGAACGTCGTCATCAATCGGTAGGTGACCAAGATCTTCAGACACAATGACTTTTGTTTCGAGTAATGATTTCGGGTGATGTAATTCACTGTCTGCTTGTAGAGTCAACGCATCAAACATAAGTTTTGCATCAGCAACGTTTCGTGTCATCGGCCCATAAGAAACGAGAGTGCTCCAACTTGGAGAGCAAGGCTCTCGGGGGATAAGATCAAACGTTGGTTTAAAACCTGTGATTCCACAAAAAGCTGCAGGAATACGAATTGATCCACCACCGTCACCACCAAAGCTTAAGGTTCCAGCTCCTGCTGCGATCGCAGCCCCTGCCCCACCCGACGATCCACCACTGGTTCTGGAATCATCACGTGGGTTTTTCGTTAAGCCAAACAGCTCACTGCGAGTAGTGCCGCTTAAACTAAACTCCGGACAAGTCGTTTTAGCAAAGATGATGGCTCCGGCATTAATTAAACGTTGAACTGCTTCACTGGTTTGTTCTGGGATAAAATCCACCTGACTACAGGAACCATTGGTACAAGGAGTGTCAGCCAAATATTGAGACTCTTTAATAGTAATGGGTAAGCCACACAATATTCCCCCTAAGCCCTCCGCAAGCAACTCATCGGCAACTCTGGCTTGAGCCCTGGCCTCGTCGTACATAGTCACAGAGAACGGATTAAACTGAACTTGCACTCGCCTAGCATGAGCGATGGTTCTTTCCATCAGCTCGACCGCTGAAATTCTGAAAGCTCTTAAGTCGGCGATTAATTCCACGGCCGTTTTATTAATGACATCCATTTCTATCCCCTAACTCCGGCGTCACGTGCCATGGCGGTGATTTTCACAAATTCAACACTTACAAAATGTAAGCTAATCATCTCTCATCGCATTAAGCTAATGCTTGTTTATATTCCGAACAAAGTCACCATCATGACGGCTATGTTCGCAACCTAATCATGCCACCGAACCTCCCTAGCAGAGGGGATCGCACCCGAAAAGTGAAACCGTCATGCACAGCAGCTGCATCTCAACGCCTAAATAAACACCCACAAATCAGCTGCATACATTACAGTTTGACTAGCGAAGAATGATGATGCTGAACTCAGTTCTTTTAACAATTACACTACAAATTACGTAAAAAATAATCAACACACATGTTCGATATAATTACCAAGGCGTGACCTGCGCCCCCTTTTTGGTTCAAAAAATAAACAAGTCTTCCCGCCGTATGAAGAAACGCACCATTTACTGTCGTAAGCTGGTTAACAAATCACGTGAACAATATATTTACTAGATTAAGTACATAACGTTTAAAAGAAATGAGTATGCAGCACAAACAGTGCATGCTGTGTTTGTAATTAAACAGTTTGTAGAAAAAATAAAACCCGAAAAACAGTTTGTTTTTCGGGTTTTTTAATTAGTTAGTAAAACTTAGCTTTACGACACCTTAATCAAGTGAGCGGTCTACGGTAAATACTTCCCCGTTCGCATCCACTGTAGCTTTCAATTGATATTGGCCGCCATAACTGTCGCTGCCCACCCCTGTCATTCGAACTGTTACAGGACTGTCGGCAGTAACGGTGACTGTATTGGTATCTCGGTTCCATACGCCTCTTACATTAGCTTCGCTCGCAAGCAGTTTCTCTCTACTCTTTTCACCGTTACTCAAGTAATCGATATTGACGATTGGTAAGCGCATATAAGATTTATATTTATTCACGACAACATTTAGCCAGTCATAAACCAGTGTATCTCCACCGCTATAATTACGCAGATTAGCGCTATGGAAGTAGTGAGGCCAAGGTTTATACGACAGCATATGACGGAATGCTGTTTCCGCTTCAGCCGCCAAAATTTGTGAATAACTACGAGGTGCACAAATTGCTGCCGGAACGGTACAAGGATCGACTGGTGGATCCATTTCGCCATAACGCTCATAGAATATATAGTTATATTCGTCTGTTAATTCTGCTGGCGTAGTAACATTGTAAAATACCGATGTTGGATAGCGCGGTAGCAGCATAATATTACTACCAGGAAGTTTCTGCTCTGTATTTTGGTTCACACGAGAAGAATCTGAAGCAACATATTCGATACCCAACGCTTCCATTGCGTAAACAAGTGCATAATTTAGCCCATCTGGATAAGGGATTAAATCTTCTAGTGCATAGTCTCCGCCAGTGTATTCACCAATACCATTTTCTAAACCCGAATGTTCGCCTGTCACGAGTACCTTAGAATCATTGTCAAAGTCCGGGAGGTTTAGCTCTTCCCATACCTTGAGGTTTTCGTCCAGTTCAGCAAAGACGATATCGTAAGTTGCCCCTGTGCTTTCGAATAGTTTTCGGTGTGTCAGAGTATGGTTTATAAATCGGAAGTGATCTGCATTCGCTACTATCGCGTCAGTCAGTGGCTGGGAATCAGACACATATTCTATGTAGAGTTTCGGACGATAGCTTTCGTTTTCTGCTTCGCGGGTATAAAGTTCAACCCAAGTATTTTTCTTCGCTCTTACAAGGAATCCAAAATTATTGGAGCCACCGGACTCTTTCCACTGATTTACAAGTGAAGTGACATTAGCTTCAATAATACCTTGAGTGTCAGCGCCATTGCTCGCTTTATAGGTATAAGAAACACAAGATCCAGTGCCTAATCTATCTCGCCAATTGGCTGACTCATCCCAGGCTTTATTCACCATGCAAATATGACCACTAGGTGAGTTGACATTATTTGCGGTAGTAAGGGTGAGTATCGCTGTCGCAGCTTCCTGAAAACTGTCGATGCCAGCAGGTAACTGAACACTGCCAAAATCGAACAGCGCATGTTGTTTGTATAGTTTGAAGAGGTTCGATGAAAAAGAAGTGCTTTGATCGCCATTGTCAGCACGGCGATACATAGAATCGATAAAGGTGTCCTGCTGAGATTCTAAAGGTGGTCTTGCAGCACCTATACCGTTATAGACGAAATCCAGTTTGTAATCAGACATTAGAGCTGAATTACTGTTTATGAATTTCGCGTTGGCGCTTACAACATTCTGAATGTCGGCTGGAGTTGTCCGGTAACTGTTAGGGCCAGTAGTATTAGTACCAATATTCCACAGGTCATCACCAATGAATATGTCATCAATATGCGCAGACAGATAAACTTTACGCGAACCGATGAATACACCTTGAGTAGCAAAATTTAAGAACTCGTAATTGAGTACCTGGGAGAACACTAAATACCAGGCGTTAGTAATAGTCGAAAGAAGTACTTCGCGCCCATCAGGGTACTCAACCCTGGATATCAAAGCTTTGCCTGAAGCCTGGTCAATTAGAAGTGGTGTTGCGGTCGCATCGAGCACCACGTCTGCGCTACAGGTAAGAGGAATACTTCTTGGCGTAGCCAGAAATTTTTCACCGACCAATGCTACAGACTGGTTTCTATTAACATATTCAAATACTTCTTTATCGTTAACAGAGCCGGCAGGAATGTTCCAACTAGCGGTTAAATCAGCATAATTAGACTCTACATCTTGCCAGTCCATACCGTAATCGAGATCTAAATCTTGTTTCGCCCAGCACCACGGTATCGGATCGCCAGACATTACTGACTCGCGCACATTAAAAGTGCGCTCATATTCATGAAGTAATTTCCATTCATCTAACGTAAAGGCAGAGTTCCATGGATTGCCTTCATTTGGGTAATAAAGAAATGAATTAGTCAGAATGATGCCGTTATAGTTACCCTGACCGTTAGTGACTAGCTTATCCCAGTCTAGTACTTCAGTACTAGCATCAAGGACGTCATATGGTACTCCCATCTCGTCCAGCATATCGTCGATGGCGTCCAGACCGCGCGCGTAATTTGTATTCACGCTGCCATCTGAATTGGTTTCATTTGTCTCTGCTGTAGGTGAGATAACCAGCACCTTTAACGCAACATCAGGCAGTGGGTCTGCCGAAACTGAAGTAGCAAAAAAGGGCAATAATAAGAAAAATAACGGTTTGATGGATATCTTTTCAACAATGTTTCTTAATAGCATAATTTCTTATCCTTAAGAAAGAGGTTGGTTTCAATTTAAGCCATTGTTACACCATACAAACCACCGTTCTGTAAATCTACTTCAGAATTTCTGATTCATGACAACGCAAGCTCTATGACGTCAGCGCTCAATTGACTTGGTTATGCCTTCAGCCTCAAAATTGACTCTGTTTTGTCAGTAGACTGATATGAGCACTGTTAAGTGGGTTCAAGTGTAGACAAGGTATCCGTTTAAGCAAATCTTAGAAATAATACTATCAACAAGTGAATTTTTTCCGTTCCCCACCGTGATAACGCGATGAATTACAATGGTTCAATTAAGTTAACATTGTTGCAAGTCCTTTCCCGACGGGGGTTTCAAGAGAATTGGCAACTTACTAACTTGCACTGAAATCCAGTGCTATGCATGAAATCTCAGCTTAAAATCGTGACAAAAGTCAGCCACTAGTAGTAACACTTTTAACGAACTTTTCGGGTGGTTTGATATAGCAGGTGTAGTTAAATTTCTTATTAAAGTCGGCCATCTTTGGACAGGAGAAAATAGGCAGTGGAATACCAATTATTGAGTCTTCAAATTAACCCACTTTATAAATCAATCAAATAACTTTCCCAGTCTTAATCTGCCTGATTTTACCGAATTACGTTCAGTCTAAAGCACTAAGGTTTTTGTTACTTTCTAACTAATAAAATGGATTTCTATTTTCTCAAATTTAAGAATTTGCAACGATTATTTGGAGTCAAGTTTATTTTTTGCAATATCTCTAGAACAGATACACACTCTATCCACATCAAATATAAGGCTATGGTGTTGCATGCGCTCTTCGTTACTGATTTTTCTTTTATTAGGAAGTTTGAATGCCCCCGCTTTTGGGAGCATGCCCCCCTCTATTGCCTTCTATTACAATCGGATCGATTCAGTGCGCGAGTTAATGAATTATGACCGCGTGGTGGTCAATCCGACGCTGATTACCCCGGAGCAGACGGCAACGCTTCAAACTTCCGGGACATTGGTATTCGCCTATCTTAGTGTGGGCGAATACGGAGGAACGAAACTACCCGACTCATTGCAATCAGCGTCTCCAATCAAAAACGGTAATTGGAACAGCCATGTGATGGATCTGTCTTCACCTAGTTGGCGGAATTACTTGTTTTCCCAGGTCAGGTCTCTGACCAATCAGCACTTCGATGGCTTGTTTCTGGATACCTTAGATAGCTACACCCTGCTTAGCCAAAATGGCTACGACTTACCTACACAAAAAAGTGCTCTGACCAATATATTGAATGCAATTACCGACTCTCCCGACAAGCCTAAGATAATGTTTAATCGTGGATTTGAGCTCCTGGATTCACTATCTTTTAAACCTTATGCCGTGGTTGCAGAGTCGCTCTATCATAAGTATGACCCTGTTAATCAGCTATACGGTAAAACCACCGCTAATGATTCTAAATGGCTCAACAACCAGCTCAATCATGTCAAAGCTAAAGGGATAGAAACCATAGTCATTGACTATATTCCTGCTTCAAGAAGGGCCGATCAAAAACGAGCCGCTCAGCGCCTCATTGATGAAAAAAACACGCCTTATATCAGTGACGGATTATTGTATGAATTTGGTATAAGTAGCATTGAGCCAATTGCCAGAAGAGTGTTGGGAATATATGAAAGTTCGGAAATGAATCCAGCGGCCTCTACGTGCCACCGGAACCTGGCGATGCCTATTGAATACCTGGGTTATGTCCCTGAATGTGTGGATATAAAGTCCCTTTCCTTAAGTGACTTAGACATTAGTCGCTATGCCGGTGTAATCACCTGGTTAGATGAAGGCGCGTTCCAGAGGTTTCCAGCCGTACAAAACTGGTTGAATAAACTGATCGGTTCCGTTCCGGTTCTATTTATTAACGCCTTGCCTACCAACCCCAAATTGCTAGCTCAGATCGGAATTCAATCTGATGGAACACTTACGGGGAAAATAGAGCAGCAAAAAGGAAAGAATTGGACGGGTGGGCGTTACCCTGTATCGTTCAGCGCATTTGACCCATCTCCTGCCTGGCAATCGAACAATTCCGACGTCAAAACCTTGGTTTCTTTCGCTGATAAGTCTGGTAGTCAGTCTGCTCTCTTGTTTAGTGCACCTTGGGGTGGCGCGGCGCTGAGTCCACTACCTATTAGTTACCTTGCGAATGGTCAGGAGTCTTGGGCGATTGATCCGTTCCGCCTTATCGAAGCGACACTGAATCTTCCGGTGATTCCTGCGGCCGATATCACCACAGAATCAGGCCAACGAATTTTGACCAGCCATATTGATGGTGATGGTTTCAGCTCCAAAACCTGGCTACCAGATACGCCCATTGCCGGGGAAGTCATTTATCAGCAAATCCTAACCAAATACCCGCTTCCTGTTACAGTGTCAGTGGTTGCCGGAGACATAGCCAGCAGTGAAATAACAGACGAACAAAAACAAGCGTTCATCCAGACCGCCAAAAAGATATTTAGCCAAATCAATGTAGAAATTGCCTCTCATACCTATAGTCACCCGCAATATTGGAACCCGGATACTGCAAAGAAAAATTCCAATACACCATCTTCTTTAACGAATGTTCGACATGAGATAGTCGGGAGTACCAATTACATTAATGCTCAACTCTCTCCCGCCAATAAAAAAGCCAAACTGATACTTTGGTCCGGTCAGGCTGACCCAGACCAGCAAGCGTTAACAGTGGCCTCTAATGCACACTTGCTAAATGTGAATGGCGGCAACAGTTATGCTGTTAATGGTAACGATGACATGACGCGAGTTTCTGCGGCAATTCAATGGTATCCCAATGCAGTACAAGTCTACGCGCCTATCGCGAATGAACTCAGTTATACCCAGCAATGGACCGCGAACTATGATGGTTATCACCGTGTGCTTGAAACTTTTGCTATCTTGGGCGAGCCACGTCGATTAAAACCAATCAGTATCTATTACAACATGCATTCTGCACAGTACCCTGCCTCACTCCAGGCTCTGAAATCTGTTTATGACTGGGCTCTCACTCAACCGACAACACCGCTTTTTCTCAGTGAGTATGCCTTGCGAGCCCAGAGTCTGTATGAAACGGGAGTTGCAAAAACTTTAGATGGCCGCTGGCAGGTCACCTCTTCCGGCATAAAAAGCATTCGACTGCCTGATAAACTTGGTTATCCAACAGGAACCGATTTAGCAGGGTGGAACCAAGCTGAAGATGGCAAGTTCCTGATTCTAAAGCAACCTCGCACAGTATTTTCAACTCACTCAAACGATACAAAATCAGTCCGGTTGCAAAGTGCTAACGGTGTGTTGCTTAAATGGCAGCAAAACAGAAGCGCGATCAGTTGGTCAATACAATCCCACCAGCCATTAGAACTGACAATCTATGGCGTTCAGGATTGTCAGCCACTTACAGGAGAACCTCTTAGCAAGCGCGTTATCTCAAAAGATTCCATCCAGTTCCATTCACCCAACAGCGGAGTTCTGTCCGGGACACTGCGCTGTGTACCTCAGCAATAGTTGGAATATGAGGGGCACCTGATGAAAGCACGCGACAACTCGCTAGAGCAAACTTACATAGCTCAGAATAAAATGAGACCACGACTTATTAACAAGTTTGTTCTGGCTCTTGTCGCTATCTTTTCACTCAGCACAATGTGGTTGGTGGCCCCAACTAGGCTAATGTTGATTCAACTTATCGAGCAGTCCACCTCTCCTCAGGTATCCCTGGCTTTTCTCAATCAGATGTATGAATTTGACCCGAAAAATCGCGATATAGTGAGGCAAATAGCCGATAAGTACGTTCAAATAGGTCAACTTGACGATGCCAGCCGTTTGTTGGAAACGATGTTATTTGACAGCAATGGCCAGCGAGACTGGCAGGCAACCCAATCTTATTTATCAGTGCTGCTAGCCCGTTACTACAATGCAACACCAGTAGAACAACAAGAAGCCGCCGAGAAGTTAACCGCATTTTTTGATCAGATCGATGCTGTTCCTGACAGTGACCTAGCGCGACGTTTTGCCGATGCCGCCATTGGGTTTAATCTGCCCTTAAAAGCGCTGAACTATTTATATCCTTACCTTGAAAGTGGCGTGACTGATTACGACGAGTTAATATCTCAGGCATTACAAAGCGAAGACTACGATTCCGCCTTATCATTACGCAAAGAAGCGTTCCTGCATTCTGAAGATATCCCGCATGCGAATGCTCTGTTTGACCAGTTTACTGCCATAGATCAGCCTCAACTAGGTAGAGAATTCATCGAGCAGTATCAAGGCGTTCTCGCTAACGACCCTGATTTCCTAAAAGCTTCAATCGACCATTCTGAGAAAGTCGGCAATTTGGATGTCGCCCTCAAGCAGCTGGACAAGCTGGTTAAAGTCGAGCCGGAAGCAAGCCATTATCGCCACAGTGCTGAAATTGCCGTCGCTCTGGGTGAGCTATCGATAGCAGAGTCCTCGTTACAACAAGCAATCGAACTTAAAGGAAACACACAAGATTATGAGGCACTGCACCAAATTTACCGCTGGCAGGATGATATAAAAAGTGCTCAGGCGGTCAGCATTTCCCTTTTGCCACTTTCCCCAAATGAAGAGCAGATCCGTAATGGGCTCGAAGACTCTCAGGCATTAAGTGATATTTACTATGAGGGCATTTTTCTGGATGCTCTGGCCAAACAGAACCTGATTCGTCAGGATGAATACTCACAGTGGATAGATGCAATTGAAAAGTCTCAGGGAACAGATGCTGCGTTAAAAAGTATTATCGAACTTGCACAAACACACCTTAACGATTCGCAGCTGATCAGCCATAAAATGCGCCTTTATAGCTATCAGAACAATAGCCAGGCAGCTATCTCGCAGTGGCGCGACCTGAGACAACTTCGCTCACCTACTCAGCAAGAAGCACTGATAGCCTCAGACATGTATTTGATGCAGCTCCAGCCGCGGCAAGCCTTAAATGCCCTGATCACCCCGCGTAACTGGCTGAATGCAGAAGCCACATATCTGAAAAGAGTGGCGGCACTGGCATGGGAAACCAGTAACCGCCCTGTTGCGGTAGAAAGTTTTAACCAACTTGCTGCACGCCAGAGTGAGCAGCTAGACATTTATCGGTATGTCAAAGTCCTTTCACCCCTTGATAGCGATAGTAGAGCAATGCTAGTCACGCTTTTTAAACAGACAGATAACGAACAAATTCTGTTGATGCTAATCGCTGAGAGCCAACAGAGTGGTGATAGTGACAGCCTGAATCAGTTAGTTAACCTGGCAGCAAGCGCACCATCACTCGCCCGTAATTTAGGCGTGTTAAATATACGGGTTCAGCTTGCTTTACAAGAGGGAAACACTGACCAGGCAACTCAAATTCTGCAGACTATTTTGGAAATTTCTCCGGAAGACCCGACTGCTATAAACAGCTTAATGTGGATAGCAATTGAAACCAACGACCATGAGCGCCTGTCAGAGCTCTATTCGCGCTATAAAGTGGTATTGGCTGACGACCAGAATGTATGGCTGGCCTTTGCTACCACCAATCAACAACTGGGGAACCTGACTGAAGCTGACCTGTGGTACAAACAGTTGCTGCTCAATAACGATGATCCCGATGTTTCCACCTTGCTCAACTACGCGACTTTGCTGGAAAAAACCGGCCAGTTAGACAAAGCGTACGAGCTGCGCCATTTCGTTCTCAACCAAAGAAAACAAGAACTACTGGCCAGCCAGGGGGGCGATGCCAGCTACCGGTCGCTAATTGGTATGTTTACCAGCCCTGCTTTTGCACAGTCGATGATTGAATTTGAAGCAACAACGGCTCCGAGCCCCGAACGCACCGCCGAGTTGTACAGCCATTACCTGGCCAATAATCAAACCGATCGCATACTCTATTGGCAACAGAATACTGCTTTAGGTCAGTACCCTCTACCAGACTGGCAGAAACTCGCCATGGCAATACAGCATAACGATAAAGATGCCATAGAAACTCTGCTGGCGAACTCGGTAAATTTACCAGTTACCGACAAGTATGTTGCGATGGAGAAAGTTGGTCAGCAACAAGCAGCATGGAATGAAGGCGAACGTCAGCTCGGGAACATGCAGGATAAAGCCTCTGAAGCGCAGTTACTCAAAATGCATGCGCAGCAGAATCCGGATAAAAATCTCAGTCTACGTGGCCAGGTATCATCTATTAGCTCATGGGATATCACCCGTTACAGCCTGGATTTCTATGCTCCGCACCCTTATGGTTTCTGGCGACTTGGCAGCGACTACCAACAAACCAGCGCAACAGATTACCTTAGGGGTAATGATGTTAAGAGCGAACGTCGCTTGAGAGGTTCGTACCACCAGCAATTTGCCAATAGCAATGCTGGATTTGGTTTTGACATCGCAGATGGTATTGGTGATCAACGGCTCGGGTTAAATGGGCATTATCAGCTTGCCATTAACGATGACTGGCATGCTAAATTCAGCTTCGGCCTGAATTCACAAATTGAAGCGAGTAAACTGTTAACCGTTGCCGGGCAAGACAATACCCTTGGCTTTAGCACCCTTTATAAACTGACAAGCCGAGAATTCCTCTCTTTACGGCTCAACTACCACGATTTAAAAACACGCTTTGACGACAATATCGGCCAGGGCTGGGACATGAATCTGCGCGTAACTGAGCAGCTGTTTTTTAACGATCCCGCCTGGCAGGCATACATCGATATTTCAACGCACAACATCAAACACGACAATTCACCTTTAAGCGGATTCAATCAGTGGTTCCAGGGTAATACGCCTATAACAAGCAGCGATTTTATCGCCGAAAGGTATCAAAGGCTGTCCATTGGTCAACGACTGTATCACGGCACACCAGGTCTACCTGGCCCTACGGTACCGTCGCCTAGATACTGGCTTGATACTTCACTCGGCTACAACACGGTCACTTCAAAGCCGGATATCACTATAAGTGCCGGACTGGGTTGGGAAATTCTCGGCAGTGATGAGCTTTACCTGACCACTAGCTGGCAAAGCCAGGATCGAAACGGTACTGAGTCATTCCAACTCACATTAGGCTACTACTACAGTTTCTAAAAGGACAATAAGATGAAGAATATCCTACTAATGACAATGAGCATGGCTCTCCTCTCATGCAGCAATTACCAAATACCAGATAGCCCGACTTTTAATGCAGCTGGCTCTTGGGTCATCATGCCAATGATCAATAATGCCAACGCTCCGATGGCGGCAGAAAAAGCGGAACAATTGATCGCCACGCAGCTTTATGTAAAAGGCATCAACGCAATGAGCTACCCGACAACCAACAGTAATGATCTCCGTAGTGTGCTTGATTCGAGTGTGAAACAGCAAAACGCCGAAGCGTGGTTAGCAGACCAACCGGTGGATTATGTTATTACCGGCTCAGTCGAAGAGTGGCATTACAAAAGCGGATTAGATGGCGAGCCTGCGGTGGGTTTAACGTTAGAAATTAAATCCGCCAAAAGTGACCAGGTGTACTGGCGAGCGTCAGGTAGCCGAGTGGGCTGGGGACGCGAGAGCATTACAGGCACTGGTCAGGTTGTCATTGAAAAATTGCTCGACGGCATAATCATCACTCAGCCATAGTGGCCTGTTTGGTTCACAAAAATCATTCAGACTTAAAGGTGCTACATGAGCAAACAGAACATTAGGCTGATGGTAAGAGGATATCAAAACAATAGTGTGGCCTGGCTAGAGACGCTAGTTGTCACGCTGATCGTAATTTATATATGGACTCAATCGGAATTACTGACACCGCCATTCGCAGAGCAGAACTTTTTCTGGCCATTGATTGGTCCGATACTGATTGCATTACGTTATGGGCTCGCCAAGGGATTCGCCTGCGCAGTCGTAGCCAACATTGCCATCGCTTATATCATGAAGTTAGACGGCAATTTCCAACACTTTCCGCTCTCTCATGGAATCGGTATTGTCTTCGCTTCCGTTTTGGCTGGTGAATTTCAAAATCACTGGAACAACACCTGCCATCGATTATCGATAGAGCATCAGTATATGCGCGATAAGCTAGCCCTATTCACCACAAACTACCACTTGCTTAAAGTGTCACATGATCAGCTCGAACAGCGCACAGCCGGTCAAAACAGCAGTCTTCGATCCAGTATTAAAGCCCTGCAAAATATTGCAACCCAGTATACTGATCATCGCCAGGAAAACCTTGCTGAGCCTATCCTCAACTTAATGTCGGAAATTGGTGGTATAGAAGTGGCCGGGTTTTACCAGGTTAATGGGGAACATATTAACCCCGCCGCGATGGCGGTACGCGGCGAACAGCATCTGTTAGACCTCGCGGACCCTATGCTGCAAGAAATGCTGGATGAGCAGAAGCTGCTTTCTATTGCAAAATTATCTGAACAACAGGAGCATAAGTCTCGCTACCAACTCTGCATTCCACTAGTTAATACTAATGGCGAAATCCAGGCTGCTGTTCTGGCAGAAAGCACCAAATTTTACATGCTCACTCCGACCAATATTGCTTTAATCTCCGTCATTGCCAACTATTCTGCTGACCTGCTGACCGACGAGATCATAGCGCCGACTCTGCAACAAAATCAGAGGTCGCAATTCATCGACTACCTGGAACGAGCCAGAAATAACAACAAACTTTACGGAATAGACAGCTCACTCATCGTCTATATCGATATCAAAAACAAGCATGAACGAGCACTCAACTCAGTAATCGAGCATCATCGTGGGGCAGATATTTACTGGTCCTGTCAGACCACCAAAGGCCAGCAAGCACTTGTCATCTTGCTTCCGATGACAACCTTGTATGGAGCGCAGCAGTTTGCCAATCGCCTCACCGAAGTGATTCCGCTAGAAATACCGTCCGTTGACGGCAATTTCAAGATCTTTGGCCCGTTGTCAGTAGAACACAATTGGGAGGACATTCAACAGGTTATGGCGCAACTAGGAGAACCCTATGAAAATATGGCTGCTTCTTAGTGCCTTGGTGCTTGAGGGCTTGAGTTTAAGCTTACTAATCCATCACTCTGTTACAACTCATTTTGAGTCATACGCGCTGGCTTCCCACACTATGGCCTGTGCCAGTTTGAGTGCCGCCTGCTGGTTAATGCTGCCAGCTAACTATAAGTACCCTAAAGAAAGTTCGATGGGATTTCTTTTTATTTTTAACTTGTTACTTCCGATTATCGGCATATTGGGAACGCTAGGTTCACTGATGATCGCACTGCATCTGCCACGAAAAGTAAGCAACATCAGCTGGCAAGCGCATGAAGATAATCCATTGCCGAAGAAGCTGCAAAATACCCCTGTCGAACATTTGGGCGTTGGGGCTTTGCGTGAAATTCTACTGTATGACAGCGACCCAGAAAGACATTTACTCGCTATCACGGCGATTCGTAATCTACCCAATAAACACGCCGTCCCCTTGCTGCAGCTTGCGATGAAAGATCTTTCCGACGATGTAAGATTACAGGCTTATGCCTCTCTGGAACGAATAGAGAAGGAAATAAATGAATCGATAAGTTTATTGAGAAAGCAATTTGAGCATAAGGCAACAGCTCAAAAAGCGTATGAGATTGCGCAGCAGTACTGGGAACTTTGTTATCTTGGCATTGCTGAAGGTGTTCTGTTTCAACACTATCTAAAACAGGCCGAACAGAACCTGATTCAGGCCAATAAAATACAAGAATCAGCCTCATCTAACCTTTTGTTAGCGAGAGTTCTTCTTAAGCAGAAGCGCCCGTTAGACGCCACCCAGATACTGAACAACGCCCAGAACCAAGGAGCCATAACAAAACAAGTTGCCCCCTACCTGGCGGAAGCTGCCTATATGATCGGCAATTACCGCGAGGTACGAAAGTTCGTTACTTACTTTCCCGACCAACAAGGTGAATTACTTAGTCAGATAAGAGAGTATTGGAAATGAAAGTATCCATACAGAATCAGCCCAAAGAGCCTGTAGACGTCTGCCTGCTACTTGAGGGCACTTACCCGTATGTACGGGGTGGTGTCTCTAGCTGGGTACACCAGATTATTCTCGGTCTGCCAGACGTTAAATTTTATATTATTTTTCTAGGTGGGCAGCCTGGCATGTACAAAGACCCAGCCTATCCGTTACCAGACAATGTTGTTGGATTTGAACTTCACCTTCTATTAGCAGATGCCAAAAATTGCAACCCCCGACTCTGTTTAGGTAACGAGACACACTTTGCAACATTACGTGCTTTCCTGTCTTATTTTGACAACAGTTCGACGCCCATCCCAGGTGAATTGCTTCTCAGTGTTTCCAAAATACTTGGCACCCCCGGACATCTAACCTTGGAGGACTTTCTTTACAGTCGCGCTTCTTGGGACATGCTGACCTATCTGTATAACACCTATGCTGATACCGAATCGTTCGTTGACTACTTCTGGACCTACCGGAACATTTATCAACCGTTGTTCATTTTATCGAAAGTATCGCAAAACCTGCCGGATGCGAAAGTATTTCACAGTGTTTCAACCGGATACGCTGGCTTTCTTGGCGCACTATGTCACCAAGTCACGGAAAAGCCACTACTTCTTACCGAACACGGAATCTATACCAAGGAGAGAAAAATAGATTTGTCACAGGCAGAGTGGGCAAAAAACGACCACGCGGCACTGGATATATCTATGTATAAAGGGATGGATCTAACGCAAAAGACCTGGGTGCAATTTTTTGAGCAACTCGGACTTACCGCCTATCATCAAGCTGATAAAATCATAGCCCTATATGAAGGGAACCGACAACGGCAACACCAAGATGGCGCACCGGATGATCGCACGCAGGTGATAGTCAATGGCATCAATGTGGATCGTTTTGAAAAAGCTTATGAGCTAAGACCATTACACCCCCCTTTAGTCGTAGGTTTGGTGGGCCGTGTGGTACCAATAAAAGACATTAAAACCTTTATTCGTACCATACGAATGGCGGTGGAAGTAATACCAGACCTGGAAGGCTGGATCATCGGCCCAGCTGAAGAAGATCCAGACTACGTCTACGAATGCGAACTACTAATCAAAAGCTTAGGCATGGGCAACAATATTAAAATGCTCGGCAGTCAAAACGTGGCGGAAATCATGCCGAAAATTGGCGTAATGATGCTGACCTCTATCAGTGAGGCGCAGCCACTGGTACTTCTGGAGGCGATGGCGTCAGGCATCCCCTGTATTGCAACCGAAGTTGGTGCCTGTCGAGAGATAATAAAAGGTGCCGAAGGGGAAGATGCCGCGCTCGGTTCCGCTGGAGAGATCATACCTATCGCTAGCCCTCAGGAAGGAGTCACTGCTATTACTCAAATTCTGGCAGATGCTGCAACGTGGCGAAAAACCGGTGACGTCGGTAAGAAGCGAGTGGCTCGTTATTATAACGAAACCAAAATGTACGGTGCGTATCAAAAGCTGTATCAGGAGGCCATCAATGGCGGGGATTGGGTTTGAATTAAGGAAGATCCTGAAAAAAAACACACTGTTATCGATCATAGAAGCTTACGGGTTGGCAGGTATTATCAGTTCAGGAACCTGGATAATGACGATCCTTGTCATGCTTGTTATCGGCTTGGTCACGCTCAGTATGAGCTTTCCTACCGAAGTCGTGATTCAATTCCTAGTTATTGTCACCTACTTGATGGCAGGGTCGCTTATTATAAGCGGACTACTCCAGCTTTTGATGACCCGCTACATGTCCGATCTTGTTTTCATAGGGCATGAACATCGCATTTTACCTAACCTGCTTGGTGCCATGCTCGTAATCAGCATATTAGCCGCTGCCGCAGGTGCTATTGTGTTAAACCTTGCCGGTACTCTCGAGCCAACGTTGAAGATTGTCATCTTCACCACATTAATCCTGCTAAGTAATCAATGGCTGGCCATTATACTGTTGAGTGGTATGAAGAAGTACTATCGCATTTTGATAACGATGGCAGTAAGTTACGGTTTGATGCTCGGCCTTAGTTTTTCTCTGCCACCCTCTAATCTGTTGGGGCTAATGCTGATCTTTTGTTTCTGCCAGGGCATCCTAACGTTTGCCTTCTTGTATGACATTATCCGGGAGTTTCCCGCTGAACGATTGATGTCGTTTGAATTTCTTAATCCCAAAAAAGCGTTTTATTCACTGATGTTCTGCGGCGTACTTTATAACCTTGGGGTATGGTTGGATAAGTTTGTATTCTGGTTTAACGCGGGGACCTCTCACCAAGTCATCGATGTATTCCGAGCCTCCTATATATATGACCTGCCCATTTTCATCGCCTATTTGGCGGTCGTACCTGGTATGGCCGTTTTTATGCTCAATATGGAAACAGAATTTGCTGATGCGTGTATACGTTTTTATGATGCGGTTCGTAAAGGGGCAACTCTTACTAAAATTCATACTCTAAAAAATAATATGGTTGTTGCCTGCCGACAAAGCTTGTATGCAATACTTAAAGTTCAGGGCATTGCCCTGCTGCTTTTAATTCTATGGGCGGAAGATATTCTTAACTTATTAAATATTGACTTAACCTACTTACATCTGTTTTATATTGATTTAGTCGGTGTTAGCTTACAAGTGTTGTTTATGGCCATACTGAATGTCATGTTTTATCTAGACAAAAAAATGTCAGCATTATGGCTCATATTATTAATGGCAATTGGGAACCTCACACTATCCGCTATTACCATCATGCTTGGGCCAGTATTCTATGGCTATGGATTTGCCACCACTATGCTTATCGTATCAGTTATTGGTATGATAACACTCGACAAGCAATTTGAAGACCTTGAATATCAGATATTTATGTTGCAACGCCCATAGCCGTTAGTAATACAGTATGTAGGTGTCATTGATCACATGATTCCAACCCTACCCCATCTAGCTCGTAGCCCGTTTTCCACAGAGATGAAATTTTAACACTGATAAAATATGGACAAGCCACATTTTTGTATGTATCCAGATCGGTTTCACCACTTTTACCGCCGGTATAATATTCCTGATTAAACACCGCCTTATTACTATTTAAAAATGTGTTTTCATAGGATTGGCACTCATTACTGTAAGCATAACACTGCTCATTTATCGCGAAGTCAAAATATGAGACCAGTTCACTTAATTGGTCAGTATCATTTTTTAACGCAATACTCAAATTCCTGGCATGGGCTTCTTTAGCAAGCCACTTGTTATAACTTAATTGGTGCTCTGGAGTAATTAGCCCAAAGGTTTCATCAGTATTATCAAATCCATCAACGTTATCTGGTTCAACGGCATCACAACCATTACTTTTGGCCAAATCGAGCCTGGCAGCCATAATCGGCTTGATGGTGTCATTTAACGCCTGTTCATTACCGATATTCAGCCAGGTTTCATCTGACCAGTCTTGCATGTCACCATCAGCAATGATGGAACTCGGTGTGAACTGATCAGCATCGGGTCTCCACTTTTCTCTCGTTCCGGCACTAAAATAACAAATGACTTTTTTACCGGCATTTTTTAGTTTCATTATTAGGCTATTGTCGCCACCCTCTATACCGTCAAACAAATCGATATCGTAAATGCCGATGTCAGGATCAATCGTCAAGTCGTCATAGTTTTGCAATTGCCAAACCCATTTAGAACCAGGGGTTGGAACCCACCATTCCGAACGGTCGGTTGGCGTAGGTTCTATAGGTGGTGATTCCACAATAGACGGAAGCTCGACAATGATTGGTGGTTCCACAACAGGTGGCGGCTCATCAATGGGTGCTGGTTCCACAACAGATGGAGACTCATCTATGGGTGGTAGTTCCACGATAGGTGGCAGCTCGACAGTCGGTGGTGTTTCCACGATAGAGGGAGGCTCCTCAGTGGGTGGCGGTTCAACAACAAGTGGCTCTTCAGAACTTCGAGGTTCATTGTCAATTTTGCCGGAATCACAAGCTGCTACCAAAGTCAGACTGATAACAACAGCAAAAGTTATGTCTCTACTACACAGCTCGATGTGTTTCATTGTCTTACTCTACTTATTATAAACAGCACACTTTATCATTCATAATCTAATAAAAAGTTTATGAGTAGATGTATGCATATCATCTAGCCCTACTATCATACTCTTAATATAAAAGCATTAGACGCTTCAGTGTAAAATATAGATAACACCAACTGACCAAATGTTATTTTTGGTGCTTGTCTCAATTGTTGAACTAAGCCGCTCTGAGACATAGTAAGACCCCCTTACTCCTAATAAGGAAGCCATAACTCGCCTAGCCATCTTCAATCGCAGCCATCGGAACTTGATAGACTCCCCTACCGTTGATGACCACGGTCCAAGTATCGCAGGCCTAGATACTACGAACCAAGCCGGCAATTAGATACTCCTCTGTGTGATCCATATACTTACGCCCGTAGTGCAAGCTTGGTATAACATCAGAAAGAAACATAAATACAGCTCAAACAAGAAAGGAAGCACAGTGAAGATTTGTTTTGACAACATAATTGCGAAAGGAAGCACTTCGACCCTAAATATCCAGCATTGGCATATCGACAGCGGGCACTCTTGGGGCATTTTTAGTGCTGAAGGCGATATCGGTTCCCTGCTTGGAGATCTGCTTTGTGGTGAGTTGCTACCTACGGATGGCAAGCTAGATTTCGGCGGATTGAAAGCCGCCCAAGTATCTCTGTCAGAACAGCAAAGACTCCTAGATATCGAACTGGAAAAAGACGACACCGACTTTCTCGACAGAATGGATCAGGGTACTACCGTTTATGAGTTAATATTTGAGCACAGCCAAAACCAGACGTTGACGAGAAAGTTAATAGAAGAATTAGATCTCATTCATCTTCAGCAAAGTGGTTTCCGTGTGCTTTCTACCGGTGAAACCAGACGAGTGATGCTTGCTCGGGCGTTAGCAACACAGCCTGATTTGGTCTTACTCGACAACCCTTTTACTGGATTGGATATTGCCCATAGAGCATCGCTTGCGACCTATTTACACACACTATCTCAGTCTGTACAAATGTTGGTTACCTTTTCCCGCGAATCCGATATGCCAGAGTGGATAGACCGTGTCGCTCTTTTTAACGCAGGAAAACTCGACAGCACCATGGATAAGCAGAACTGGGATTCGCATCCGATCATAGAGCAGATTAAATCTCAGTCAGAGAAGCAGAGTGAAGAAATGATGAACCTGATACGTCAGCATCAGCACTCCACACACTTTGAAAATCCTATCTTCGAACTGAAAAATGGCCATGTCGAATATACTGATAAAAAGATATTCACGGATTTAAACTGGCGAATAGATAAAGGCCAGCATTGGCAAGTTAAGGGCCCTAACGGATGCGGTAAAAGTACTCTGCTTGGGATGATATTTGGCGATCACCCGCAATGCTACAGTAATGACATACATATTTTTGGTAAAAAACGCGGAACAGGCGAGACAATCTGGGAAATAAAGCAACACATTGGCATGGTGTCATCTGCACTTCACTTACAGTACCGCGTAAATTGCAGTGCATTAGAAGTAATCTTATCCGGCTTCTATGACTCTATAGGGTTGTATCATCAACCAACACGCAGGGAAATGGACGTCGCAAGAGAGTGGCTTGAAATCTTGCACATGAGCCAATATCAAAAAACGTCATTTCGTCAGTTGGAATACGGTCAGCAGCGCTTGTTACTGATTGCCCGCGCAATTGTAAAACAGCCAACACTGCTCATTTTGGACGAGCCGTACCAAGGGCTAGACTTTTTGGGCCGACGTCTGGTTAAGAACACGTTAGAGCTTATCGCGCGTGAAAACTTGAGCCAGCTATTGTATGTCTCCCACTATCAAGAGGATCGTTTAGAAGCGATTCAAAACGATCTGGAGTTTGTTTTTGATGATGAACAACAATGTTACCGAGCTCAGGCTTCGCAGTGTTAAAACTATGTCAGGGACTCAGATGTACATCTAAGTGATTGGACGATGCACGAGACGATTGAACGGCAAAGGTTTTGAATAAAGATAGCCTTGGTGGTACTGCACGCCCATTTTTTTAAGGTGCTCTGCTTGTTCAGCCGTTTCGACCCCTTCAGCAATTAACTTTACTTTTAACTCTTCAGCAAAATGGACAATGGCATTCAATACAGAAGCACTGACGCTTGGAATGCCTATTGTCTCGATGAAACACTTATCAATCTTAAGATAATCAATTCGCATATGCTGAAGAAAAGCTAACGATGTCTGCCCCGTACCGAAGTCATCAATCAACACGTCAATACCATACATTCTCAAAGCTGCAATGTGTTTCCTCGCCTCTTCATCGATAAGCTGACGTTCAGTAATTTCTATCCCCAGCGACACATTATTTTCGCTCAGAGCTCTGTGAATCAGTTGGATCTTCCTAATCACATTCTTCCCGACAAAATACCCAGGCGGGATATTAACGCCCAGGTGTACCGGATGAGTAAACCTCAGCTTCAGAAAGTCTTCCGCTGCTTTTTCCAAGACAAAGTCGGTTAAAATTGTGGCTAAACCACTCTGCTCCGCAGCCGGTACAAATTCATCTGGGGAGATAAACCCCTTTTGTTGATGCTCCCAGCGTATTAGTGCTTCATAGCCGAATACATTCCCGGTGTCTGCATTAATCTGTGGCTGGTAATGTAAGGTTAAATCTCCCCTCTTTAATGCTTTTTTAAGCTCAGCTATTAAGTTTCGGTGAGGATCGTTCAGTTTATGTAACGTGTATATCAGAAAATAAATCATCAGAATCACAGGCCCTGAATACAACAGGTATGAGGTAGTTCGCTGTTTCAGAAATAGATCACTGGCTTCACTTAAGGCTTCAAATTCAAACATTTTTGAGGATTTTATTGCTATGGGATTACTGCCTGTTCTTTTTGCACCAGGCGGTACAATTTGATCACCAATGAACAGTGCAGAACGTTTTAGATGTAGATCGTTATTAAAACCGATTGTTGCACCAAAGTAGTCACGGTCGATTAACGTCACTACCTGATAGTCTTCCTCCCCTTCGGTAACGACTAACAAAAAGCGGCTATTTAAATTTTCAATTTCTCCAAAAGCCAGAGCCTGATTACGCGGAAACGTTATGTACTCATCCAAAGATTTGCTGACTTTGCCCAATTTCGAGGAGCAAGTGATTTGTCCGTTTTTAACAATCAGCATTTCTTCGATATCACGCTCAAACATCAAGTTTTGCTGAAGTTCCTCGCAATGTTCAGGATGGAGTAATGCAGTTCGATTTTCTATATCAACCTGAAAGAGTATTGCGTCAGCAATTGATATATTTGTATCTAATAGATGCTCTAGTTCACGCTGCACACTTTCACGGGCTAAATACGCGGCTCCGAGTATCACCAATGGAATAGGCAATAAAAATAAAATGGTTTTTTTTAAAACCGCTGTATCGAGCATATGAAGGAATACCCTTGTATAAACCGCTCCGGGGAGGCAACTGACATACAGTCACTGGGCAGAAACAGGAAAACTGTTTTGAGTATGCAACCCACGATCTCTTACCGCAAACGAAACAAAGCGTTATTCATCGTTGTAGCAATTTAGTAGCAATCGCCTCATTGTTGAGACAGAAAATTGGTCAAAAAGAAACACACCCGATAAGCAACTTAGATATTTCTCATAAAATGAGAAATATGGTTAAAAATTATTTTTATTTTCTCAGCCATTAAGAATTATATTTGTCCTAATTCACTCAACAAGTTACAACATATCCATGACCACAAACAAAGCGAACGCGAATCAGGTAAACGAGAAAGCACTGCAGCTATTAATGAAAGTTGCAGTAAGTCAATCCCCGGTATCTGCGAAAACGCTAAGCGAACAATTGAACGTACCATTAAGCAGCCTTTACCGACATTTGAAGCTGTTAAAAGAATGGAACTTGATCGAAGAGAGCGTTCACGACAAGACATTCGTAGTCGGGCCAGCTGCGCTTTTGCTGATGCACAGTTATGAAAGCGCCCAGCATGGTCTCGATATGGTTGAAACCATATTGTCGCGATTAGTGCAACAAACAGGAGAAATGGCCGCTTATATGGTTCCTTCCGGTTATAGAGCGTTGTGTGTCAGACAAAAAGAAAGTATGCAGGCGCTGCGGTGCAGCTTCGTCCAGGGTCAAAGTCAACCCCTGCTTCGTGGCGCCTCATCCAAGGTAATGTTGGCTTATATGCCTAAAAGTCGCAGCGAAAAGATTTTACGTTACTTTAAACAAGAACATTCCCTCGACGAATGGGAGCAAGAGTTTTCCACTATCCGTAAACAAGGATACGCTGTGAGCACTTCTGAAATCGACCCTGGTGTATCTGGCATCAGTGCGCCGGTCCTTAAAGGAAGTAAGCTCGTTGGTGCTGTTTCGGTTATGGCTCCGGCACACCGGGTCGAAAAGGATAAGCAACGCATCGTATTGCACGTGTTGCAAGCAGCAAGGGCACTACCACCAGAAAGGTAATTCATCATGTTGGGCTTTTTCAAACGCTATAAATTTCACCACACAACAAACGCACCGGTTCATCATTACCCTTTTTCGTTTATGACGGTTTGTGAGCACGTGGCTCCCATGTCGATAGGTGCTTTAGAATTAGCGGATCAGAGCTTAGAAAATGCAAGTGAATGGCTGTATCAGCAACATGACCACACTACAGCTGCGAACTGCGGACACTTTACACATACAAAACTAGAGAATGGCGATTTTCAGGAAGCACTGAGTTTATCACTCTCACGCCACTCTATTCCGGTATTGGTAACAAACTGCACTGAAGCTATTTTGTCTATGATACCCGTAGTAGTTTCCAGCCACGATGAAGTGGGAATTATTAGTATCGGCCATCAGATGCACTTAAATCAGACACTAGAACCACGCGTAGGATCAGCGTTTCATTTTGCGCTATCAAGATATCAGAACGTCCGCTTGTTTTTTGCAGGGGTAACCGAGCAGGATACAAAACAAGAAACATGGGAGTATGCGGAAGATCTAGGTTGTGACTGGGTAACGGGACGTGAGTTTACTTTCCGCCACAGAAATAGTGTAAAGCAGCAAGTGAGCAACTACCTGGACCATTGTGACCAAGTAATTATCTCTGTCGATTTAGGATCACTTGTTGAGAAAAACAATCTTGATGGCGATATTTCTCTGGACATTCAAATGGTGTTACGAACCATCAGACTTTGCTTGGTATCAGGCAAAGTCAGAGCAATACAGTTAGTTGGAGATCGGGATCGCTTGGTTTATTCAAAACAAACCAAAGAGATAATTGAGGAGCTTTACCAGATAGCCCCTCTTATTGATATACAACTTAGCGACAAGTAAATTTCATTAAAAAAAACGCCCCTCTTTTGAAGGGCGTTTTATGTTCAACTCATCGAATTAAAAACCTGTTATTTCGAAGCTCGACGCGCTTTCAAACGCTTAACCATCGCCAAACGACGTTCTGCCGAACCTTGATCTGTGGCCGATTGGTTTGGGTTATTACGACGTCCTTGACGATTCTTAAACGCTGGTTTTGAGTTCAGCTTCTCGATGTAAGACTCACGCTGTTTCGGCTCGTAGCCCGCCAGTTCAATTCGTCGGATACGCTGTTGAATCAAGTTTTCAACCTGAACTACGGTCAGCTCTTCATCTCGGTTTACAAAAGAAACGGCATGTCCCTGCTTACCAGCACGGCCAGTGCGACCGATACGGTGGACATAGTCTTCAGCCAGGAACGGCATATCGTAGTTCACTACATGCGGCAGATCTTCAATATCCAAACCACGAGCGGCAACATCCGTCGCCACCATCACACGAGCTTTACCAGTTTTAAACTCTTCAAGTGCACGACGGCGAGCACTTTGAGCACGGTCACCGTGACACACTACCGCTTTAATACCGTCCATCTTAAGCTCTCTGACAACATCATTGGCTGTTTCTTTGTAGTTAACAAACACCAACACCTGTTGCCAGTTCTTACGACCAATCAGCTCAGACAGCAGTTCTGTTTTGCGCTCCTGGTCAACCGGGTAAAGCACGTGAGCAACAGTTTGTGCGGTCGTATTCGCACGCTCTACTTCAATTCGTTTTGGCTTGCGTAAAATATCTTGCGACAATAGATTTAACTGGCTGGACGTCGTCGCAGAAAACATCATGATTTGCGGATCGGTATCCACATCCAGCATGATTTTACGAACGGCATGAATAAAGCCCATATCAAGAATACGGTCTGCTTCATCAAACACAAGAAACTCTAGGTTCGCAACTGAAACGTTGCCTTGTTCTATGTGCTCTTCCAGACGCCGGGCGTCGCAACAAGAATATCAACACCATTCTCTAGTGCAGACACTTGCGAAGACATTTTACGACCACCAAAAACCGCAGCTACGGATAGATTGGTATATTTAGTGTACGCTTTGATGTTGTCAGCAATCTGCTCTGCCAGTTCACGGGTCGGGGCCAGAATCAGTGCGCGCGCTGTTTTACGTGAAGCACTGCGTTCACTGTCTAACAGTCGTTGAATCATTGGCAATGAAAACGCGGCCGTTTTACCGGTACCTGTCTGCGCAGTTGCGAAAATATCATGGCCTTTACGAGCCATTGGAATCGCCTTCTGTTGAATTGGCGTTAACTTTTCATAACCGCATTCTGCCAGCGCTTTTACTACTTCTGGAGCAAAACCTTGAGATGAAAATGACATTGAGCGTATTCCTTAAACAAACCACTAAAAATAGCTATAAAAATTCAGCCGTGCACTATACCCGAATTTTAGTGAGTTATCTCACTTTTCTCTCTTTTTTCAGTTTTAGTGCGATTTAAGCGCTGCGACATAAATATTACTGCTCAATACCCGACAATCTTAGTAGCACACGCTCTAATTCATCCCAAGGCAATAACTGAGAGTCAATCACTTCAAGTCTCGATTCAAATCCATCAAGGCTGATTTCATTAACCGACACGACGCCATTGGCAACATTAAAGGCGTAACATCCCTGATCCGTATTCACTACGGCTTTTACCCGCTCTGCCGTTAACGCCGACAACATCGAAAATAGCTGGTCAAAATCGAACTTATACTCCGCACCAATTAGCCAGCCACAGCTAAAATAACCTTGCCCTTTGTTTTCTTTACGGATAAATGCTTCACCAGGCGGGATCTGAAATTGTGGCTCTTGATGAGCGTGATCATGATGGTGTGATTCAATATGAGAAGAAGCGCAGCCATGAATGCGTTCAATATCAAGAACTTCAAGTGGCAGATCGCCATCATGAATCAGTTTACTAAACACTTTTGACGGAGACTGATCCGTAATCCAGTCATTAAATACATCGATATCATGGCTGGCACAAAGATCGACTTTGCTGCCGATTACCACATCAGCACAATCAAGTTGGTCTGCGAAGTTCTGATTAGATAAGTACTTTTCATCACTCAGATTACGAGGGTCTACTAAAGCAATCGTTGCTTTAAGATCAACGTAAGGCAAATACTGCTCAGAAGTGAGCGTCGCGATAACCTGTTTTGGATGCCCTAACCCAGTTGGTTCAATAAGCAGGCGATCTGGCTTTTGACGTAGCAAAGCTGTGATCCCCACAGACATAGGTACTCCCGCAGTACAACACATGCAGCCACCAGGTACTTCCTTAATCAGTGCCCCTTTATCTGTCATCAAAGCACCGTCAATTCCAACCTCGCCAAATTCATTGACCAATACCGCCCAGTTCTCGTTTTCAGGCTTATTCTTTAATAGGTTTAAAATCGTCGTCGTTTTACCCGCACCCAAAAATCCGGTCAGTATGTTGGTAGGTACTCGATTTGACATGCTTTTCTCCGAGGTTAGTGCATTTATGCTAGGGCAAAGTATACGGACAATACGACACCCTTCAATGCTTTTATATAGCGTTCCGCTACGTAACTTATGTCATTAATTCCGTTGATTGAATCCGCTGGATCTTACGCAGCAAATCCTATCAACTTGCCTGTTCAACTACGCCCAAATATCCTCAAGATAGGAGGTTCAGCGAGTATGGCTATATTTAAAAGCGAGGCAACGATTTGAAGATCTTGTATTCAAGGGAGTTTTAGCAAATTTGTCCACCAGCCATAACAATATCACTGTCATAGTTGAGGGAGACTTCCGCTATTAACTTTAAGCCCTCAACAATGGTATCTAGCGACATCGTCGGCTGATTCCCTGACGGGTCTTGCTCTGGTAACAAAGGTATGTGTACAAACCCATGACGAACTGGGGTACTTTTAAGGTGATGCTGAATCCCGTAGAACAGATGATTACAAACAAAGGTTCCTGCACTATTGGAAACCAGTGATGGTATCCCTTGCTCTTGCAGTGTTTGTACCGCTCGCTTTATAGGCAAAGTCGAAAAATAGGCATCCGGCCCTTCTGCAACGACTGGTTCATCTATCGGTTGGTGTCCAGCGTTATCAGGAATTCGAAAATCATCAACGTTTATGGCAACGCGCTCAGCAGTGATAGCGGCACGACCTGCTGCTTGCCCTACCGTTATCACGCAATCAGGCTGATGCTTCTCTATGGCTTCTATTACTGTGTTAATCGAGTCAAAACGAGTGACTGGAACATGACAAGTGACAATAACGCCGCCTTCAATCGCTTTCCCTTCTAGCCTCTTGATGGCTTCCAAAGCAGGATTAATAACATCTCCGCCAAAAGGTTCAAAACCGGTCATCAGAACTTTTTTCATTCAAGTTTTCAATTATTAAGGATTAGCTAAAAATTATTGCACCCTTATTCCACTAGTCCAAATACAAGATGACACCAACTTCATCATTTGTAGGCATTCTGTGAAGGTCACTGAAATTTTATCTGGCAACAGTAGACACTTGGTTTCTCAACGTAACTTAGGTAGAGTACGTGCCACATAGAATCTGCAATTCGAAGAGATTGAATACAATGAATATCGATAATGAAGTAATCGAAACCATTGAAGAGCTGAAAGCATTTTTACAACTTGTAGAAAGCGGTGCATTAGGCTTGGACGGTGTCGCTGGTGTTGCGTTGGCAACAACCAATAGTGATGGTCGTCCATTTGTCGCTGTTCTAGGTGAAAAACACCAACTGCTTTTGGGTCGCTGGGTATCAAAACACGTTTACGACCACGGAAAAGACATCGTTCGCTACGGTGCAAACCGTCCTCATTAATTTGTGTTTTAAGGCTGCTTGTTAAGCAGTCTTTTCCCTCCAATACCCTTCTTTATTTTTAACTCACCACTCAAAGGCAAACAAAAACCTAACAACATAGCAACACTTCCCTGACAAAGTATGTCAACCACCTTCTACTATCAATTGTAGGAAAGCGATATTTCGTTTTCAGAGTCCCTCTTAGAGCATACTACTGCCAGCTCTCTTTTAAGCCCAAAAGTTCCTGGTGAAACCTAGCAACTTTGGGCTTCTTTCTTAATACAGCCTGAGAATAAACATAAGTGTCATCTTTCAATTTAGTACTAATTAACTAGTTCACGAGAACACCATCGCGATTTAAGCAACTGATCACAATATAACGATCTGATTTTGGGTATAAAAGTATCAGTGTTCATGAAAACTAGGATGTTAAAAATGAAAAACTCGTTCGACTACACCATGCCTAACAGTGAAGGATTCTTTGGCGAATACGGCGGTAGCTTTGTACCACCGGAGCTAGAACAAATTATGCGAGACATAAACTCAGCCTATGAAGAGTGTTGTAATGATCCTGAGTTTAAAGCTGAATTGTACCGCCTTTACAAGCACTTCGTTGGTCGACCTAGTCCTATTTTCCATGCAGAGAACTTATCCAGAAAGTATGGTGCCGATATTTACCTCAAGCGTGAGGACCTCAACCATACGGGCGCGCACAAGATAAACCACTGCTTAGGAGAGGCCATTCTCGCTAAGAAGATGGGTAAAAAGAAACTCATCGCTGAAACAGGTGCTGGCCAGCATGGTGTTGCCTTAGCCACCGCGGCAGCACTTGTTGGTTTGGAGTGTGACATCTATATGGGCGAAGTAGACATCGCTAAAGAACATCCTAACGTTGTTCGCATGAGAATCTTGGGTGCAAATGTCATTCCGGCAACACATGGACGCAAAACGTTAAAAGAAGCGGTTGACACTGCATTTGAAGCCTACTTAAAAGATCCAGAGACTCAGCTCTATGCCATTGGCTCTGTGGTTGGCCCTCATCCGTTCCCTAAAATGGTTCGTGACTTCCAGTCTATTATCGGTAACGAAGCACGAGTTCAGTTTCAAGAGATGACGGGAAAACTGCCTGACAACCTGGTCGCTTGTGTTGGTGGCGGCTCGAACGCAATGGGCTTGTTTAGTGCATTCTTAGAAGACGAGGATGTAGCGATTCACGGCGTAGAACCTGCCGGCCGTTCACTGGATAAAGTCGGTGAACATGCAGCAACCCTAAGCTTGGGTGAACCTGGGATCATGCATGGTTTTAAATCGTACATGCTTAAAGACGAACAAGGTGAGCCTCAAGAGGTTTACTCTGTAGCCAGTGGCTTAGACTATCCATCAGTAGGCCCCCAACACAGTTACCTGAAAGACATCGGGCGCGTGAACTACGGCTCCATCACTGACGATGAAGCCATCGACGCATTTTTTGAACTGTCACGCGAAGAAGGCATTATTCCTGCGATTGAGTCTTCTCACGCTGTGGCTTACGCCATCAAGCTTGCTAAGCAAGGAGAGAAAGGTTCTATTCTTATCAACTTGTCCGGTCGCGGTGACAAAGATATTGATTTCGTGGTAGAGAACTACGGCGCTAAATACGGAATTGAATCACTGATTTAAGCGCATGCCACGAGCGAGCGCAGAAAAATACAATTTTCCACCGAGTGCTCGTACTTTCCCTCATGGTCTGGAACCTAAAGCAGCATCTGCATTTAAAAAACGTTCACCTAATGGACGTGCGACACGTCGATAAGATGACCCCTTTGAAGGCAATAGAGCCCGGCTTGACGTATCGAGCAAGGCTCTATGAGGTTTTAAAGGAATCGATGGAAGCGAAAAACCGATCTGATTGGCCATCATCCCTTCCCCTAGAAACTCCCGTAATTAAATAAATTAATGGTTTACGTACTCACTGAGTGCGGTTTTTCTTCTTTTTACCTGAACCTGCTGGCTTTGCACGCGGCTTCATCGGTAAAAAGTATTCCTCACTTTGGTCGTCTTCCACTTCAAAACCTGCTACCTGCTCACGTTCAAGTTGAAATTTATTTTTCTTTTCTATCACTTTGAAATGATGGTAGTCATCGTAATCGATAAGAGATAACCCTAGACCCACTTCTCCTGCACGGCCACTGCGACCGATTCGATGCATATAGTCGGCAGGACTACGCGGAAGATCAAAGTTAATCACCACCGGCAGTTTTTCTATATCAAGACCACGCGCTGCAATATCGGTAGCAATAAGAACTTGAATATCACCAGACTTAAAACCATCAAGGACGCGAGTACGAGCGCCTTGCCCTTTATCACCATGGAACACTTCGGCAGTGATGCCCCGTTTGGAGAGTTTTTGAGCTAAGTGATTACAGGCATTCTTAGCATTCACAAAAATCAAAGTTTGTCGCCACTGATGCTGTTTGATCAGATGCGCAAGCACCGCGGTCTTCTCTCCTTTATTTACACTAAATACTCGCTGCACCAAAGTGCTCGCTTCCGCACTCTGTAACTGAACTTCAACAGGATCGTGGAGTAAATGCCGTGCCAAAGTCGTGACTTTATCAGGGATAGTTGCAGAAAATAGCAGTGTCTGTTTCTTCTCTGGTAGTAACGCAAGAATCTTATTGAGTTCTTCTGTAAATCCAAGGCTCAGCATACGATCGGCTTCATCAAGCACGAGCGTTTTTACTTGGTCTAACTTAATCGCGTTACTCGATACCAGATCGAGTAGTCGCCCCGGCGTTGCAACAATGATATCACTACCACCACGCAGGGCCTGCATTTGAGGGTTCACTGATACACCTCCAAATACGGCAACCGTTTTGATTTTATCTCTAATATGATATGAGTAGGATTTAACGTTGTAAGCCACCTGCGATGCCAGCTCACGAGTAGGAACCAAAATCAGATGAGAAACAAAGTTGCCCCGACGATCATTTAATTCATCTTGTTGAAGAACCTTCTGCAGAATCGGCAGCGAAAAAGCAGCGGTTTTACCAGAACCCGTATTGGCACCACCAACAATATCCTTCCCGTCAAGGACAATAGGAATGGTATGAGATTGAATGGGTGTCGGTTGACTATATTCTAACGCTTCTAGTCGCTCGACTAGAGTTGGAATCAGGCCAAGATCGGTAAATGTCGCTTGCTGTGTTTTATCTGTCATTACGAGTGAGTGGCTCAGTACTGGGTAAAGGCCGTGTATCTTATGCTATTTAGCGCGAGGGTGTTAGCGATAATGAATCAAACAGAGATGGTTTGGGGCAAACTAGAAGGGTCTGCCAGACAGCTAGGCTCTCTAGCATCAAAACACATCGCATCGTGGCAAAAAGTTAAGGTCACTGAGGCAGGTCACATCCGCTTTAAAGATTTCACTACACTATCCAACCCTTCAATGCCAAACACAGCTTTAATAGGTCACCCAGCTCACCACTTGGCCACCCTTTTTTATCGAACCAATAAAAAACAAATTCCTACGGGAGTTTCATTTATTGCTGTAACTCATAATTGGACAAAAATGAGTTACGAAAAATTGAATATTAACAACTCATGAATAATTACAAGTATGGCAAGTCTAATCGCAAGATAGCAGACTACTCATTTCTTTCCGCTTGCTGTTTTAGCAGTGCTTTCATCTCCCGAAGTTCTGCTCTAAGAGTATTCACCTCTTCTAAAATCTGAACCTCCATCTTACGCTCGTTCGAGGTGTCCATGATCCAAGAGGCGACAACAGCAGTAAAGCTACCAAACATACCAACGCCGGTTGTGATTAAGAGAATGGCAACAATACGCCCTTCCAATGTCACTGGGAAAAAATCACCGTAACCAACAGTTGTGATAGTCACGAATGTCCACCAAAACGCATCACCAGCAGTATGAAAATTAGCACCTAGCATCCCTCGCTCTAGATAGAGAATGTAGATAGATCCAAACACCATCATCATTAATGAAGTCACTACCATAAAGTGTAGTGATGTTGAGGCCTTGTTCTCGTTAATCGCATGAGAAATCATAGAGATAGACTTGATTGCCCGAACCAGGCGGAATACACGAATCAAACGAGCAAACTGATTCATCTCCATCAACGGTATACAAGAGATTAGATCAAGCCAGCCCCATTTCATATACTCAAGCTTTGATGGCGCAGCACGATATTGCTGCACAAAATCGATAAAGAAGATCACGCAAATGAAGGTATCTACGTAAATCAGTATCTGGAGAATTTCTGACGGTAACTTAAAGATAAGTTCAACAGTCAAAGAGATAACCACGAACACGGACAGTATTAATACTGCCAATTGAAAACTCGTGATTTGTTCGGGTACTTTTGGTCGATACATAATAGTAATCCATTGAACCGCAAAGTCGAACTACTCTGCGGTTCAAACGAAAGGGCTTAATCTAGCTCTTTCTTAGCTACTTGTTGCTCTGCTTCTCTAGTAAGCGTTCTAAAAGCTGTTCTTACAGGAATAAAGATCTGCGAGAACAGCGCCATGCCCCACATCATATTAGCCATAAACGAAGGTACAAACGGCACAGCTACAAGCGTGACACAAGCAAGTGTAATACCGATATAACGAACTTTTGCGGTTGCAAAACGGTGGGCAGTTCGAAGCTCAATAACATTCTGGATCTTAAGTAAACAGTAAAGGTAAACCGCCAAGCCTAAACAACCAATCAACGCATATTTGAATGGGTATTGATCCATAAAACCAACTTTCACTTCCGCTGACAACGCTACACCGATAGTCACAGCAGAAAGCATCAAGAACAGGTGAGCAATCGTCCATTTAACCAGTGTTCTAGGCGCACTATCACGCGGTTTACCATTGCCAACAAAATCAAAGTAAATCCAACACAATAGGAAAATAGAAAGCCCACCAAACGCGTAGTTCACAAACACATCGCCAACTACATTATCGATGCCCTTTTCTGCAAGAGTAATAACAAGCTTAAAGAAGCCCTCCCCAGCAACGATTAGTAGCAGCAGTGCGAAACGTTCCGCCATATGTCCAAAGCGTGGTAAGAATCGTTTACTATAAAGCACACCAACTCTTGGAGAGACATACAATGCCGCTAATACCACCATCCCAACAGCAAAAACCATGTAGCTAAATGGTGCGGGAATAAAGGCACTAATAAAAAATATCACTGTACCAAACGCGAAATTTCGTGACATACGACTTGGTAGGCAAGTCTCACTATCTTCTACTGAAATACAGCAGCGACATAATCGCTCGGTTTATCGCATAACCTATCGCAAAGTACGCCCAACCAGCGCCATCAATACGCATTATCGCAGATGACATGATCATAATGGTGATAATCTGCGCCGCCATAATATAACGGTGTTGGACATCAGTGCTGACATAAATAGAGTTAAAAAGGCTTAAGTCGAACCACGCAAACCAGATCACGATAAAAATTGCAGCAAAAATAGCGAACCCGGTAAAGCCAAGATGATGGCTTAAGAAGTTACCAAGAACGAAAATCGACACTACATGAGCTAAATCGTAAAACAGTTCAATCCAATGCACATGGTCATTGTTGCTATCTGCATCAAGATGATGTTTTGGTTTACGCCACAATGGGTGTTTTTTGGCTAAATCCGTACATTCACGTCCTTTAGACTTGGTGCCCAGTTTTCTTTATGTGGTTTATTATGGTAACCACCTGAAATATTTCAAGAGGTTTGCTTTTAGTAACCTTATTTTGCTTACCCGTTCCCAACTCCACGCCGACAAATAAATTAAAAACAATATTAAACAAAAACTTAACTGAAATTTGATTGAAATTTATGGTGGTTACCAAAAGTTAACTAGTTGTAGTTCAGTTCTAGGTAACCATAATAAACCGCAAGACAGCGAAATCATTAATCGCTCTGTAAAACAGTCAATTCTTTGAAGGGTTAATTATCATGAGTAACATTCTAATCATTAACGCACACGAGCCATCTCCATTTTCTGAAGGCAAACTAAATGCAGCTTTGGTTGAGAAAGCTCGCACTAAGCTTGAATCAAAGGGTCATGAGGTTCGCGTTGTTACTATGCAAGACGAGGTTGTCGTCGATGAACAACTAACACACTTTGAGTGGGCAGACCGCGTAATTCTTCAATCTCCTGTTAACTGGATGACAATTCCATGGTCATTTAAGAAATACATGGACGATGTATTCACGGCTGGTATGGGTGGCGCTCTATGTGCATTTGACGGTCGCAATGCTGAAGAACCAAAGAAAAACTACGGTACTGGCGGCACACGTACTAACACTAAATACATGTTATCTTTCACATTCAACGCGCCAGAAGAGTCATTTAATGATGAAAGTGAGTACCTGTTCCAAGGTCGCAGTGTTGATGATTTGATGTTCCACATGCACGCAAATTTCCGCTTCTTTGGCATGTCTGCTCTACCAACGTTTGCTTGTTACGACGTAATGAAGAACGCTAACGTCGAAAATGATTTCGCTCGCTTTGAAGCTCACTTAGACGCACACTTCTAAGGAGGTATTCATGAGTACTGAATTTACTTACTACAATGCAGAAACGGCGCCTGAAGAGTCTAAAGCTCTGGTAGAACAGTCTATAAAAGGCTTCGGTATGCTGCCAAACCTGCACGCCGTTCTCGCTGAAGCGCCGGCAACCTACGAAGCATACAATACTGCCTTCGACCTGTTTATGAAAAACACAACGTTCAGTCCATTGGAGCAGCAAGTGGTATTTATGACCGCAAACTTTGAAAATAACTGTCACTACTGTGTTCCTGGTCATACATGGATGATGAAGGCGGGCAAAATGCCAGATGACGTGATTGAAGCATTGCGTGAAGGATCTGCCATCCCTGATGTGAAGCTGCAAGTACTGCATGATTTTACCAAGGCACTGCTTGATAACCGTGGCCATGTCGGTGATGAAAAACTGCAAGTATTCCTCGACGCTGGATTTACTAAACGTCAAGCGCTGGAAGTGCTTACTGGCTTGTCTGCTAAGCTTATTTCAAACTTCACCAATGCACTCGCACATACTGAGCCCGATGCGCCATTCCAGAAGTTTGCGTGGACGCACCCTAGCGAACGTTAAACTCAGTCAAAGATAAGCAAACGCAAATCAAAGCACTGCTTGCCGCGTGTGCGCAGTGCTTTGAGTAGGAAACTCATATGAATAATACAATTAAGCTCGACATTATTAGTGATGTTGTCTGCCCGTGGTGCATCATCGGATACAACCATTTAAAAGCAGCGATCGAACAGCTTGGCATTGAAGATCGGGTCGAGATTGAGTGGCAACCTTTTGAATTGAACCCTGATATGCCTGCCGAAGGAGAAAACCTTCGAGATCACGTTGCTCGTAAATATGGCAGTAGCGCAGAGGAAAGTAAAAACGCGCGTAGTCGTATCGCCAGCATCGGCGCTGAGCATGGCTTCGAGTTTAACTACTTTGATGACATGAAGATGGTGAACACGTTTGACGCACACATTCTACTTGATTACGCCAAAGACTTTGGCAAGCAAAATGAACTAAAAAAAACGTCTGTTTGCGGCATTTTTCAGTGAACAGAAAGACGTCTCTGACCGTGATATTCTTAAGCAAGAGCTAATCTCTGTAGGTCTTGACCCTGAAGAAGGGATGCGCTGGCTAGACGATGTGCAGCGACGCAGCTCAATTCGTAGTACAGAGAAACAATGGCAAAAAATGGGAGTATCTAGTGTGCCAACGGTGATTTTCAACAGAGAACATGGTATTTCTGGTGCACATCCAGTGGAAGGTTACAAACAGATCTTAACTGAGTTAATGGCTCAGGCGAATCAAATCTAGGTTACTAAAAGTATACTGGTTGCAACTTATTTCTTAGTGTCTTATCTTTTTTCTAATTAGTTGTGACTTCAATCACAGGAGCCGAGATGACATACTCACAAAAACTCAAAGCGGGTGACGCTTTTCCTACATTAGAGGCAACAAAGCTGGATGGAACCAAAGTCAAGCTAGGCCAACCTCAAGGTGATGCAACATGGCAAGCGGTGTTTATCTATCGTGGTAAACATTGCCCACTCTGCACTAAATATCTGAATGAAATTGAGACCTATAAACAAGCATTTAGTGACTCAGGCGTTGATATTCTGGCTGTCTCTGGTGACTCGAAGCAACTATTGGAGCAACACCTAGAAAAGCTCGATATCAGTTTTCCAATCGCCTATGGTCTTACTGAGCAACAAATGAAGACTCTGGGGCTTTATATATCGCTACCACGTTCTGAAGCCGAAACCGACCATAACTTTGCAGAGCCGGGGCTGTTTGTCGTCAATGAACACGGTAACTTACACGTGGTTGACCTATCCAATAACCCGTTTGTAAGACCTGAACTCGGTGCACTAACCCGAGGTTTGGCATGGATTCGTAACCCAGAGAACCACTACCCCATCCGTGGCACGCTAGACTACTGAACCTCCAGTTCGAAAGACAACAAGGCAACCGTTTTGGTTGCCTTGTTACGTTACAGAGAGGTATTGATCAATGTTGCTCACGTTATTTAAGCTGCACGTTGTTGCTTTCAGACCATTTCCTCAACTCATCGAGAATCGTTAACGCACTGCGCCCAAACTCGGTGAGTTCGTAACTGACTGCCAGTGGTTTTTCATTGATCACACGACGTATTACCATGTTTTCACTTTCTAGTTCTTTTAGACGCTGGTCTACCATCTTCTTACTTGCACCGCCCAACATTCTTGAAAGATCATTAAACCTCACAGGGCCATCTTTCAGATGGTAGATGATTGAGCCTTTCCATTTTGCCCCCAAGATCCGCATACCTTTTTCTATCGCACAAGGCTCCGTACAGGTATCAACAACACTTTTACGCCCTTTTACGTCAACTTCAACTTTTGCTTTCATACAGCCTCGCCAATCCAGAAACTAGATAGCTGCGATTTCCCCCAATGACATGAAACCGCAGCTCTTTGATGTACTGTGTTACGTCCTAGTAACACAGTACATCAATTGAATTAAGTTCACCGTAAAGATCGTTCTTGCATGGTCATTACGCGAACTGAATGACGTTCTTGTTCTAAAAGCGTCACCACTTTATCTACCAAAGACGCATTTAGTTTTCTTTCAGAGAATAGAGATGGCTGGTGGACATTTAAGATAAGAACGTTACTTATAGTTAATTAGCAAATAAAGTGGATACACAAGTGAACGCTACGCCACTGGTACCTTGCGGTATATATTAGTTACCTAAAGATTGAATGCAAGTAGTATACTTTTAGTAACCTAATCCAAGCATGAATTGGCGTAATTGACAATAATGCCTCCATAAATAGGCTGTATTATTGGTTTTCCTGAGGCAAATGCGGCTTACTTTTCTTATCAATATACATGACCGTAACTTATTTCATACTGTAACTTGTTTCGTCAGCACGTCCTTGGACATAAATGAGTTTCGCCATTTAGCATTTGATGAATTACTTTTTTGTAAGTCAACTTTAAAAGATCAACCTTGTTTAAACTTCAACACTTAACCAACAAAGGGGCAAAAAAGAGTCAGCCTGACGGTCTGGCTCTTTCTAATGAAAACGCATGGTATCGTGGAGAAATTAGGAGGGCTTTGGCAGGTTACACTAGCTTGCTACTTAGTCTTATGACCAGTCTTCTTCGCAAGCTTTTTCATCGCCTCGGAAAACGTTGTTATCCGCCCTTTAGCTTTAACCTGCATTACCTTATACCCCATCTTTTCCAACGCTTGGCGTTCTGCTAAAACAGCTTTGTCATCTTGCTGACTACCTTGAGCAGGCTGATGAATGTAACATCCCTCTAGTTGACCATCTTCGACCAATTGGTGGTGTTTCAGTGCATCGATATCAAAATTCATAATAAATCTTTTAATTAATTTGTGGCAGGTTACATGCGCTTTAAAGGCTTCACAACACTATCCAAACCTTCAATTTTCAGCGCTAGACATAACTTGAGTAGGTCACCCAACTCACCACTTGGCCATCCCTTCTTATCAAACCACAACAAATATTCTTCCGGCAGATCAATCAGGACTCTTCCTGCATATTTCCCAAAAGGCATTTGCGTTCTGGCCAGTTTTATCAGGTTTTCTTTTTCTAACATAAATTGTACTAGAAATGTCGTAAGTTTAATTCGCCTAAGGGTACCACCCCAGCGATCTTCCGACCAGTTCCACATTCTTTATGCTAAAGTGAGCGGCTTTAGAAGTAACTAAGAGAAAACAATGAAGTCACCGTGTCGTGCCGCTTGTAAAAATAATGGCGGCATCTGTTCTGGTTGTCACAGAACGATAGAAGAAATCATCCAGTGGAAAGATAAGACAGATGAACAGCGAGAAGTGCTCATAGACCAAATTACTGGTAATGACGCTACACATGAATGTCCCGAGTGTAATACTCAGGCGCACTGCGATATCGCAGCAGGCAAAGAAACATGTTGGTGTTTTGAGATTGAGGCCAGAGACTTACCAAAACCTACCGAAGGACAGTTATGCCTTTGCAGAAAATGTCTGGAGAAAAAGCCAGTCGCATAACCGACTGGCTCAACTTTGATTATTTAGCCTGAACTTAGGTTATTTAGCTTGAAGCGCCGGAGATTCGAACTTCACGCCATCCCATCCGCTAACCATAAAGTTACGAATGTTCTGGTGATCGTTATTTTCCGGATTTTTCAGAACATCTTCACGGTAAAAACGTCCAAAACAGGCAAGCGTCGCGTCCTTATCCAGGTTATGCAGTAAGCCAAATGCAAAGATTTTGCATGAGCCATTATTCTCACCAACTGCATTTTCTGTCGAACCATTCGTAAATACTGTCGGCGTGAAATCATAGTTCCCTTCAATTACAGCGATGGTCGTTTCAAAGTCTATGTGTTCTGGTGTTGACGCTAGCATGTCCAAAAACTGTTGTAGTTCCATTTTAATTTCAAATCCTTATACGATCATTCAGATGACATCTTTATTTAATAAAAAGCCAATAAAAAAGTAATTAATCATACATATATTCATACCTTTTCCAATCATACGTCAGCCAATGCTTCAAAAGCACTCACGTATAATCGCGAATAGTTATTAAAAATTAATGCATTAAATAAGATTATATCGGATTAATAAGGAGATATCATGTCCACCCCATACAGAGCAATAGGTGTAATTGCCCTCTCTTCACTTGCTATCGCATGTTCCTCACAACCAGAGAGTACACTCACTTCCTATTCGTCACAGTGTAAAGCAACTGTTGCACCCGTTGCTGGTGAAACGACCATCCAAAGTCTGACCTTTTTAGGTAGGTCTGTTGCAGATGCTCCGTTTGCTTCTTCTGCTGCAGAAATTGTCAGCTACGACGCTTGTAGCTACAAACTGTATGTCGTCAATGCGCAGGCAAAACGTGTGGATGTGTTATCCATGGATGAGCAAGGCGTTCCGACGCTAAGTACCTTCATTGACCTGAATAGTGCAGGGATCGCCGCATCCATTAATATTGGCGCAGCCAACAGTGTTGCAGTATCAAATGGTCTTATTGCGGTTGCTATCGAAAACAGTAACAAGCAAGACAACGGTATTATCGCGCTTTACCGCTCAGATGACTTATCTCTGATTACCACCTTCCCTGCCGGAGCACTTCCAGACATGGTCGGCTTTTCTAAAGATGGGCGTTACATTGCTGCTGCCAATGAAGGCGAACCAAACGGCGATTACAGTGTAGACCCAGAAGGTAGCGTAACCTTGGTTGATTTAAGCCAAGGCGTTGCGAATGCGGAGGTAACACAAATCGATTTCAGAGCCTTTGATGGCTCGCGTGCAAACGAACTACCTAAAAACGTACGCATCTCCGGTCCGAACGCGACTGTCGCTCAGGATCTGGAACCTGAGTACTTAACTTTTGGTGACAACGGCAAGATTTATGTGGCATTGCAAGAAAATAACGCCATGGCCATCATCAACCCAGAAACCAAGTCGGTAGAAAAAATCGTCGGGCTAGGTGAAAAATCATGGTCTGAGGCGAAGTTAGACGCATCCAATAAAGACAAGATCGTTGGTAACTTAAAGAGCTATCCTCAGTTAGTAGGCTTGTATATGCCAGACACACTCGATAGTTATTCTGTGAATGGTAAAACCTACATCGTTTCCGCTAATGAAGGCGATGGGCGTGAGTATGGGTTTAAAACCACTCAAGAGCGTTGCGATCAGGCAAACTTGAAATGGGATGAGGATGACTACCTGGGGACTGACAACTACACCAGCAAGCAAGGTACTTGTTTAAGTCATGTAGATGAAGTTCGCGGGAAAAAACTTAACGTTGCCGACAACCACCCTCTTGCTGCCGCATTAAAAGATAATAACCAATTAGCTCGTCTGAAAGTCATAAAACCAGCGGCGGCCCTGTCTACTAACGACAATGTACAGGCTTTTGGTGCCCGATCTTTTTCCATCTGGGATGAAAACGGTGAACTCGTTTTTGACAGTGGTGATGATTTCGCGAGGATCGCTCTGATTAATGAAGGAAAGCACTTTAACAGTACCAACGACAGTAATGACAGCGGAGACGATCGTAGTGACGACAAAGGGGTTGAACCTGAAGCAATTGAAGTTGCAGAAGTTAACGGTCGCCACTATGCATTTATAGGGCTGGAACGCCAGGGTGGCATAATGGTTTACGACATAAGCCAACCTAAGCAGGCTGTGTTCCTTCACTATATAAATAACCGTGACTACGACCAGCCAGTGTGTACACAAGTTAAGGATAACGAATGTGCAAATGATAACTACAACCCATTGGCAGGGGATCTCGCACCAGAGTCTATTAACTACTTTACCCGTAATGGTGATCACTTTCTCGCAGTAGGAAACGAAGTATCGGGTACGACCTCTGTGTACCGAATAGAGCTCTAACGCACTTTTCTCACTAATAAGTACGCCCGAACTCATATTCGGGCGTATCTGTATCTATATATGATTGAGTTGGTCAGTGATTAAATGACTTGGTTATCCTGCAATAGCTAACCTGAGATAGCTAATCCATCACATTTGGATGCACAGATAAAATCGTTCTTGTGCAGTCCTTTAATTGAATGGCTCCACCACGTTACTGTAACTTTGCCCCATTCCAGCAAAATAGACGGATGGTGAAACTCATCCTCTGCCAACTCAGCGATGCTATTGCTAAACGCCCAAGCCTGTTTGAAGTTTTTAAACTTATACACTTTTTCTAACTGAGGAATGCCCTCTCTCTCAATGATCTGCCAGTCAGATAACTGCAAAAGCAGAGACTGTTGTTCATCTTTACTCAGTGCAATGGCATCTAAACTACAAGCTTCACATTTTTGTTCATTCAACATTAGCAGGTTCCTTTGGTTCAAATAGTGGGGGAAGCAATCCAGCCTCAATCGCCGTATCGGCTTGCTTCAATAAGTTTAACTGGCTGATCTGATAAAGCTGTGAGAAATCATTTATGACATAATATTTCGGCTGCATGATATCGATGCGGTAAGGCGTTCTCAGTACGGTTTGTAAATCGAAAGCTTCTCGAATTGCGATATCACTTTCCAGTGAATAAATGGTTTCACCCGGTGAAGAGAGAATACCACCACCATAAATTTTGGTTTTGTCACCTTCTTGTACTAGGCCAAATTCAACGGTAAACCAGTACAAGCGCGCAAGATACGCTCGTTGTTTAGGTGTTGCAGCTTGCCCCAACTGTCCGTAATGCTCTGTAAACGCAGCAAAGTCAGGGTTCGTCAACATGGCACAATGGCCAAAAATCTCATGGAAGTAGTCCGGCTCCTGAAGGTAGTCGAACTCCTCTCGGCTACGAAGGAAAGTCGCGACAGGAAAACGCTTATTACCCAATAAGTTAAAAAATCGATCAAAGTCGATCAAAGCCGGCACCGGCTCTACCTGCCAACCAGTCGTCTCCATCAACACCCGGTTGATATCCGGTAACTGCGGAACATGATCTCGGGGTAAATTCAGTAGCGTTAAGCCATGTAGATAAGCCTGACACGCACGGTCCTGGATAACACTCATTTGTCGCGTCACCAAATCACGCCAAATAGCATCTTCTTCGTGGCTCCATTCCACCCTTCCATCCTGGTCTACGGGCTTAGAATGATATTGAGTCATGGCAGTTCTCCATTAACAATTCCTTTACATAAAGCCTATCCGCACTCCCTCACGCTTCCAATCCCTGAACGATTTTCTTTACCGCGATTGAGTGTAACAATTTGTTTACATAATCATGTAACACGATGATATTACTACCATCGAATACAATTCCGACAGTTTGACTTTATTGACGATTACTTACAGACTTAAAGTGTTATCAGCTTGTTATAGAAGGAACCTATGCGCGACGACAACAAAGTATGGCAGCCGAGCGAAAGCCGCATCAACGAAGCCAACGTGACCCAGTTTATCGAACACATAAACAGACAAGGGAATGACATCAAAAATTTTGCCGAACTACATCAATGGTCTTTGGATCACTCAGAGCAGTTTTGGCAAGAAGTCTGGTTATTTTGTGACGTAATTGGAACGACCGGAGAAACGGTAAAATGCCAAGCTAAAAGCAAGTGGCAACAGCCGGTTCCCAACCGCGATGCGCAATGGTTCCCTGAGGCTCAGATTAACTACGCAGAAAACTTACTCAGTTACGCATACGAAGCAGCCGATAATGTCGCAATTTGGTTTGAGAATGAACGTGAAGAGCGCCAAACCTACACCTGGAAACAACTTTGCGAGGAAGTCTCCAGTGTTCAACAATGGTTGAAAGAGTGCGGGATAAAGCAAGGGG